>CALROG020000023.1:0-59661 GCA_943369755.1 Ramlibacter sp. 2FC | reverse complement strand
GATGCACCCGCCAGCCCCATGCCTGCGCCCGTTGCACCGGCCGCGGCGGCGGCTGCTGCGGCACCGCTGCCGCAGCCGGTGGCACGCCCACCCGCGCCGGTGCACCGGGCGCCCGCGCGCACCTGGGACGAATACAAGCAGCGTGCCGCCCGCAAGGTCATGCAAACCAGTGGCGGCGAGACCTTTAGCGGGCCAACCGGCGACCACCTGCGCTCAATCCCCGTGGTGCAGGTGCAGCTCAACCGTGACGGGTCTGTGCGCAACATCGTGACCTTGCGCACACCCAAGTTCTCGCCCCAGACGCTGCAAATGGCGATCAAGGCGATTCAGCGGGCCGCGCCGTTTGAGCCGGTAGGGCACCTGCCACAGCCCTGGCAGTACAGCGAAACATTTCTTTATAACGACGACCTGAAGTTTCAGCTCCGTTCCCTCGCCGAAACACAATAGACACGGCGCAGCCACGCCGTGCCAGAATCAGCGCATGTTCTTCACTATCCCGACGCTGTTGACCTGGACGCGCATCGTTGCGATCCCGTTGATCGTGGGCGTGTTCTATCTCTGGCCTGACCGTAGTGTCAGTAACCTGATTGCCACTGTGCTGTTTGTGGTGTTTGCGCTGACCGACTGGCTGGACGGCTACCTGGCCCGAAAGCTCAACCAGACCTCTGCCTTCGGTGCCTTCCTTGATCCGGTGGCAGACAAATTTCTGGTCTGTGCCTCTTTGCTGGTGCTGGTGCACCTGAACCGCGCTGACGTTTTTGTGGCGCTGATCAT
The DNA here is from genome assembly GCA_943369755.1 of Ramlibacter sp. 2FC. GTDB lineage: Bacteria > Pseudomonadota > Gammaproteobacteria > Burkholderiales > Burkholderiaceae_C > CALROG01. The sequence continues at coordinate 58,887 of CALROG020000023.1, read as the reverse complement.
CATCGGCCGGGAGATCGCCATATCGGCGCTGCGCGAATGGATGGCGCAGCTGGGTGCTTCGCGCAGTGTGGCTGTGCACATGCTGGGCAAAATCAAGACCACGGTACAGATGGTTGCCATTCCATTCCTGCTGTACGACGGGGTTTTGTTCGGGTTGATCGACACGCACCTGTGGGGCATCTGGCTGATCTGGATTGCCGCCGTGCTGACGGTCTGGTCGATGGTCTATTACCTTCAAAAGGCATTGCCGGAAATCCGGGCCCGCACCAAATGACAGACGGGGAGCGCGGGGCGGCACTGATTCGGGCCATGCCGGTGGTGTTTGTCCTGATCTGGAGCACGGGATTCATCGTCGCGCGCTACGGCATGCCGCATGCACCACCGATGAAGTTCCTGGCGGTTCGCTATGGGCTGTCGTTTCTCTGTTTTCTGGGCTGGATCTACGCTAGCGGCGTTCGCTGGCCGCAGTCGCGCACGCAATGGGGGCATTTGGCCGTTACCGGCGTGCTGATGCATGCGCTGTATCTGGGCGGCGTCTGGGCCGCAGTCAAGGCCGGTATGGGCGCGGGCCTGTCGTCACTGATTGTGGGCTTGCAGCCGGTGTTGACCGCGGTGTGGTTGTCCGCCAATGGTTCGCGGGTTACGACCCGCCAGTGGACAGGCTTGTCACTGGGCTTCGTCGGGCTGATGTTGGTGGTCTCGCGCAAGTTTGCCCAGGGCAGCCCGGGTGATAGCGCCACCGCGTTCAATGTGGCGCTGGCCGTGCTTGCGCTGCTTGCCATTACCGTTGGCACGCTCTACCAGAAGCGGTTTGTCCAACCCTGCGACGTGCGCAGTGCCAATGCGGTTCAACTGCTCGCCGCGCTGGCAGTCACGCTGCCGCTGGCCTTGCTGGAGTCAGAGTCGATGCGCTGGGACGCTGAGCTTGCCGGGGCCATGGCATGGTCGGTGCTGGGCCTCACGCTGGGCGGCAGTTCCTTGTTGTACTTGCTGATCCAGCGCGGCGCGGCTGCATCGGTTACCAGCCTGATGTATCTTGTGCCGCCTGCAACGGCGCTGATCGCCTGGGTGCTGTTCAGTGAGCCGGTCACCGCGGTAACGCTCGCAGGGACCGCCCTCACCGCGTTTGGGGTGAGCCTGGTGGTGCGCTCGGCAAAGTAGTCTTCCAGGGCGCGTCGCGAAACTGCGTCGCCAAAAAGTCAATCAGCAACCGGATTCGCCGCGGCACCTGTGGCCGGTAGGGCGCGAGCCAGTGAATGTCGGCGTCGGCCATGCTCCAGGCCGGCAGCACCCGCACCAGTTGGCCCGACGCCAGCTGCGGCGCGATGTCCCAGAGGCTGCGCAACATGATGCCGCGCCCGGCCAGGCACCAGTCGCGCACGGTTTCGCCCGAGTTGCTGGACAGCGGGCCACGCACAACCACACGCACCGGCGGCTTGTCCCGTTCCTTGTGCAACTGCCAGGTGTCGAAGCGCTGGCCTGGCGTGGTGCCGTTTTCGCGCACCGTCAGACAGGCGTGTTGTTGCAGCGCCTGCAAGTCGAGCGGCAGGCCGTAACGCTTCTGGTAGGCCGGTGCCGCTACCAGCACCCGTTGGTTGCGCGCCAGCCGCCGCGCCACCCACTGAGCGGCTTGTCGGCCCTGCACCGACCATAGCCAGACAGCGCCGTCATAGCCTTGCTGGGCCAGGTCGGGCAAGTGCTCGGTGAGTTGCAACTCCACACTCAGGCGCGGGTGCCGCTCCTGAAATGCGGCCAGCGCAGGTGCCAGCCACAGGCGGCCAAAGCCGAAGGTTGCGGCCAGGCGAATCACTCCGGTGGGTTCGGTCTGGCGTTCACGCAGCTCGGCTTCCAGCGCATCAAAGCCCTGAAGCAGCGCGATGGCGCGGTCGCAAACCGCCTCGCCTTCCGGGGTGGGGCTTACCCGTCGGGTTGTCCGCAGGAACAGGCGGGCACCGAGTCTGGCTTCCAGTGCCGCGAGGCGTTTGGTAGCCGCTGGCGGCGCAATTCCAAGGCTGCCTGCCGCAGCAGACAGGCTGGCGAAGTCGCGTATGGCAAGCACCAGGCTCAAGTCATTGCGGTCCATTTATTTCCATATTAGAAATAATAAATTTCAATATTATTGCTTGATGCCATTGATATGGCAACGCAAAATGCTGTCCATGCTTGATTCGTTTCGCCCCATTGACGTGTTGCGCGACGGGGTGCGCCTGCATGGCCGTGTGGCCGGCCGGGGCGAGCCTTTGTTGTTGCTGCATGGTCATCCGCAAACCCACTTCATGTGGCACCGGGTGGCGCCGGCGCTGGCGCAACGGCATACCGTGGTGCTGATGGACCTGCGCGGCTATGGCGACTCGGACCGCCCGCAGTCGGACGCCGCGCATCGGCCCTACAGCAAGCGGGAAATGGCCGCCGATGCGCAGGCCATGATGGCAAGCCTGGGCTACCGCCGATTCCAGCTACTGGCGCACGACCGCGGGGCCCGGGTGGCGCACCGGCTGGCCATCGACAGCCCGGACGCGGTCGAGCGGCTGATGCTGCTGGACGTCGCCCCCACATTGGCGATGTATGAGAACACCTCGCAGGCCTTCGCGCAGGCCTACTGGCACTGGTTCTTCCTGATCCAGCCACCGCCGTTGCCCGAAGCCCTGATCGAGTCTGACCCGGTGCGCTACATCCACAGCGTGATGGGCAAACGGCACGCCGGCCTGGCGGCTTTTGCGCCCGTTGCGCTGGCGCAGTACGAACGTTGTGTCGCCATCCCAGGGACGGCGCGCGCCATTTGCGAAGACTACCGTGCCAGCGCCGGCATCGACCTTGAGCACGACCGGGCAGACGTCGTTGCGGGGCGCACATTGCGCCAGGCTTTGCGGGTGCTGTGGGGCCAGCATGGCACCGTCGGCCAATGCTTTGACGTGATGGCGCTGTGGCGTGAGCGCGCGCCCCAGGTGACCGGTGAGGCCTTACCGTGCGGCCACTACATTGCCGAAGAGGCGCCCGACGCGCTGCTTGGCCAGGCACTTGATTTTTTCAGACACTGAACCGAAGGAAAAGAGCACCATGAGTACGAAACGCATTGCAGTCATCGCCGGCGACGGGATCGGTAAGGAGGTCATGCCCGAAGGCATCCGCGTCATGGAAGCGGCGGCCAGCCGGTTCGGCATTGACCTGCAGTTTGACCACTTCGATTTTTCAAGCTGGGACTACTGCGAGAAGCACGGCAAGATGCTGCCCGACAACTGGAAAGACCAGATTGGCGGACACGACGCAATTTACTTCGGTGCTGTAGGGTGGCCCGAGAAGATTGCCGACCATGTGTCGCTGTGGGGGTCTTTGCTGCTGTTTCGCCGCGAGTTCGACCAGTACGTCAACCTGCGCCCGGCGCGGCTGATGCCCGGCATCATCGCGCCTGTGGTGCGGCGTGATGGCAGCCCGCGCCAGCCCGGCGAGATCGATATGTACATCGTGCGCGAGAACACCGAGGGCGAGTACTCCAGTATTGGCGGGCGCATGTACGAAGGCACCGCGCGCGAGATCGTCATCCAGGAAACCGTGATGTCGCGCATTGGCGTGGACCGTGTTCTCAAGTTTGCCTACGACCTGGCCCAGTCGCGCCCGAAGCGCCATCTCACCAGCGCCACCAAGTCCAACGGCATTTCGATCACCATGCCGTATTGGGATGAACGGGTTGCCGAGATGGCCAAAGCCTACCCGGGCGTGACCACAGACAAGTTTCACATCGACATCCTCACTGCGCACTTTGTGCAGCGCCCGGACTTCTTTGACGTGGTGGTGGCCAGCAACCTGTTTGGCGACATCCTCAGTGACCTGGGCCCGGCCTGTACCGGCACCATCGGCATTGCGCCCAGCGCCAACCTCAACCCCCAGCGCAAGTTTCCGTCGTTGTTTGAACCGGTGCACGGGTCGGCCCCGGATATTGCCGGCAAGAACATTGCCAACCCGATTGGTCAAATCTGGTGCGGCGCGATGATGCTTGAATTTTTGGGCTACAAGCAAGCCCATGACGCGGTACTGGCCACCATCGAGAAAGTGCTGGCACCCCAAAGCGGTGCACCACGCACCGCCGATATTGGGGGTAACGCAAGTACCACGGATGTTGGCAAGGCGATTGCCGCGGCGTTGTGACCGGGTGCCGAGGTGCGGTGTGTCGCAAGACTGTGAGAATTTGCGCACTGCGTCATGCGTTGCGGGTTGACTGGTTCTTTTGCCACCTGAAAAACGTCTAGAATCCGCCACCGCGCTGTTGTAAAGCTGCATGCTGTGTTGACACGGTGTTGTACCGTCGCTCTAATGCAATTCAGCAGCACGGTCTGCGCACGACGTCTCCAACACACTTGCCACCTGTACCGAATCCGGTTGCTCGCAGGTGTGGGGAGACAAAAATTTTTAAGAGACATCCAGATCAACTCTTTTTCTCCAAGAGGGGCCCCTTGTGAACAAAACCGAACTGATTGAGCACATCGCAAAGCATGCCGATATCTCCAAGGCTGCCGCCACGCGCGCCCTGGAATCGACTATCGGTGCGGTCAAGACCACGTTGAAAAAAGGCGGCTCGGTGTCGCTGGTCGGGTTTGGCACTTTTGCCGTCGGCAAACGCGCTGCGCGCAGTGGCCGCAACCCCCGCACCGGCGCTGCGATTAAAATCAAGGCTGCCAAGGTGCCAAAGTTCCGTCCGGGCAAAGCATTGAAGGATGCTTTGAACTGACACATGTTTCCGGTGGGGTGCTTAGCTCAGCTGGTAGAGCGGCGCCCTTACAAGGCGTAGGTCGGCGGTTCGAACCCGTCAGCACCCACCACCCATCAGAAGGCGAACAGAGGTTCGCCTTTCTCGTTTTTAGTTGTCTGAGAGTTCAAGATGTTTGACTTTGTCCGCAAGCACACCAAGCTCATGATGGGCGTGATGTTCCTGCTCATCATCCCGTCCTTTGTCCTGTTTGGGCTGGACGGCTATAGCCAAATGAAAGACAAGGGCGAGGTGGTCGCGCGTGTGGACGGCCGCGACATATTGCAGTCCGATTGGGACCTTGCGCACAAGAACGAAGTTGACCGGGTGCGCAACTCCATGCCGTCGCTGGACGCCAAGCTGCTTGATACGCCGGAGGCGCGCTACGGCACCCTGGAGCGCATGGTGCGCGACCGGGTGTTGGCTGCGGCGGCCGCACGTTTCAATCTGGTGACCAGCGATCAGCGCCTGGCACAAGACCTTCAGACCAACGAAACCATCGCCTCGCTGCGCGGTCCGGACGGCAAGCTGGACATGGACCGCTACCGTCAGCTAGTGGGCGCCCAGGGCCTGACGCCCGAGATGTTCGAGAACGAGGTACGCAGCGATCTTTCGCGCCGTCAGGTCATGGTGGGCGTGGCGGGCACCGGGTTTTCGCCCGCGAGCCAGGCCGATGTGTCGCTCAATGCTTTCTTTGAAAGCCGGGACGTCCAGGTGGCCCGCTTTGCGACCAGCGAGTACGCGGCCAAGCTCAACCTGAGCGACGCCGAAATTGAGGCCTTCTACAAGGACAACCCGGCGCTGTTTCAGGCACCGGAGCAGGCCAGCATTGAGTACCTGGTGCTGGACCTGGAGGGCCTCCTCAAGGGCATCACCATCAATGAGGCAGACCTCAAGACCTATTACGAGCAAAATGCCGCCCGTCTGTCGGGCAAGGAAGAGCGTCGCGCCAGCCATATTCTGATCAACGCCCCGGCCAGCGCCTCCGCTGCAGACCGTGAAAAGGCCAGGCTGAAGGCGCAGGAACTGCTGGCCGCAGCACGCAAAGCGCCCGATGGTTTTGCCGATCTGGCAAAGAAGAACTCGCAAGACCCGGGCTCGGCCGCTGGCGGTGGCGACCTTGACTTCTTCTCGCGCGGGGCCATGGTCAAGCCGTTTGAAGACGCTGCCTTCGCCATGAAGAAGGGCGACATCAGCGACGTGGTGGAGTCCGAGTTCGGCTTTCACATCATCAAACTCACGGATATCAAGGCACCCAAGGCCCGCAGCTTTGGCGAAATGCGCGCCGACCTGGAGACCGATCTCAAGAAACAGCAGGCCCAGCGCAAGTTTGCCGAGATGGCCGAGGCCTTTACCAACGGTGTGTACGAGCAGGCTGAAAGCCTCAAACCCACGGCGGAGCGCCTGGGGCTGGAAATGCGAACCGCGGCCAACGTTTTTCGCAAACCCGGCCCTGAAACGCGTGGCTTGCTGGCCAACGCCAAGTTTCTGAATGCCCTGTTTGCCCCCGACGCGATCGAAAAGAAGCGCAATACCCCGGCAGTGGAAATTGCCGCCAACCAACTCGTGGCTGGCCGCGTGACGCAGTACACGCCGGCCCGCACTTTGCCCCTTGCCGAGGTTCGCCAGCAGGCGCTGCAGCGCCTGCTGGCGCAACGCGGTGCCGCCCTGGCCAAGAAGGAAGGTGCAGACAAGCTCGCTGCCTGGAAGGCCGCACCGGCAACGGCCGTGCTGCCATTGGCCCTGGTGGCCTCGCGCAACAACCCGCAGGACCTGCCGGGCCCGGTGATTGAAGCAGCCTTGCGCGCCGATGCAACAGCACTGCCTGCGCTGGTGGGTGTAGACCTGGGGCCGCAGGGCTACGCGGTGGTGCGCGTCAACAAGGTGCTGCCGCGTACGGTGGGCAGCGACGCCACAATCAAGCAGGAACGGGGCCAATACACCCAATGGTGGGCTGCTGCCGAAAGCCTGGCTTACTACAACGCGCTCAAGGAGCGGTTCAAGACGCAAATCAAGGTTGCACGCCCAACCCCTGCCAGTGGTGAAGAGGCCAAAGCGACGCAAACCCAATGATGGCCGGGCTATAATCTTTCGCGACGGTGGCTGTAGCTCAGTTGGTAGAGTCCAGGATTGTGATTCCTGTTGTCGTGGGTTCGAGCCCCATCAGCCACCCCAGAATTCAAAAGCCCGCTCGCGCGGGCTTTTTTACGTGCGCTACAGGTGCGTCAGTTCACCATCACCAGCTTGCCCATGACGCCGCGTGAGCCCATGTGGGCATAGGCGGCCTTGAGCTGCGCCATCGGCATGGTTTGGTCGATCACGGGTTTGACCACGCCCCGCGCGTACCAGCTGGCCAACTCCGCCATCATGGCCGCGTTGGCCTTGGGTTCGCGCTTGGCGAAGTCGCCCCAGAACACGCCAACGATGGACGCGCCCTTGAGCAGCGCCAGGTTGAAAGGCAGGGCCGGAATCGGGCCGGCGGCAAAGCCCACCACCAGGTAGCGGCCACGCCAGGCAATTGAGCGGAAGGCGGGCTCGGCAAAGTCGCCGCCCACGGGGTCGTAGATCACGTCCGGGCCTTTGCCATCCGTCGCTGCCTTGATGGCCTCGCGCAGGTTTTCCTTGCTGTAGTTGATCGTCAGGTCGGCACCGATGGATTTGCACAGCGCGCACTTTTCGTCGGTGGAGGCTGCGGCAATCACCCGCGCACCCATGGCCTTGGCGATCTGGATTGCGGCTGTACCCACACCACCAGCCGCGCCCAGCACCAATACGGTTTCACCGGCCTTGAGCTGGGCACGGTCTACCAGCGCGTGATAAGAGGTGGCGTAGATCATGATGAACGCCGCTGCATCGACATGGGGAAAGCCAGGCGGCAAAGGCATGCACAGTGCTGCCGGCGCCAGTGTGTGGGTGCCAAACCCGCCGGTGCCGGACAGGCAGGCCACGCTCTGGCCCGGTTTGAGGTGTGTGACGCCCTCGCCAACAGCTTGCACTACGCCGGCGTACTCGGAGCCGGGCACAAAGGGCAGGGGCGGCTTCATCTGGTACTTGTTCTGCACGATCAGCAGGTCGGGGAAGTTCAGGCTGGCGGCCTTGATCTCGATCAGCACCTGGCCCGCACCGGGTTGGGGTGTGGGCAGTTCTTGCCAGGTAAGGGCGTCAACGCCGGTGGGGTTTTCGCAAAGCCATGCGTGCATGGGAGTCTCCGTTGAAGTCAACCGGCATGATAGGAGCCGGCAACAAGGGCTGTTGTCTCTGCCGTGACGCCTACAATCTTTGCAAGGCACAACCCATGAAAATTCTGATTTCGAACGACGATGGCTACCAGGCCAGCGGCATTGTCGCGCTGTATGAAGCGCTAAAAGATCTGGGCGATGTCGAGGTCGTCGCGCCCGAGCACAACAACAGCGCCAAGTCAAACGCGCTGACCCTGCATTCGCCGCTGTACGTGCATACGGCATCAAACGGCTTTCGCTATGTCAACGGTACTCCGGCGGACTGCGTGCACATTGCGCTGACCGGCTTGCTGGGCTACCGGCCCGACCTGGTGGTCAGCGGCATCAACAACGGTGCCAACATGGGTGACGACACCATTTATTCGGGCACCGTGGGCGCAGCGATGGAAGGCTACCTGTTCGGCATTCCGGCGATTGCTTTCTCGCAAACTGAAAAGGGCTGGCAACATCTGGACGCAGCGGCACGGGTGGCCCGCGAAATGGTGCAAGGCCTGGTGCGCCAGCAGTTGGTCACGGCCGCTCCCTGGCTGCTGAACGTGAACATTCCCTGTCTGCCGACTGAACAACTCAAGCCGGCAAAGGTCTGTCGGCTCGGGCGTCGCCACGCGGCCGAAAAAGTGATCTCGCAAACCAGCCCGCGCGGCGACACCATGTACTGGATTGGTGGTGCGGGTGCGGCGAAAGACGACGCCGAGGGCACCGACTTTCACGCCACAGCGCAGGGCCATGTGTCGCTTACGCCGCTCAAGGTAGACCTGACTGACCACGACAGCTTGCGCTACTGGGGCCAGACGGCGGCGCGGCTTGCCCACCCGTTGGCGGCGGTGGCCGGATGACACGCCGCCCCAGCTTTCCGGCCCAGCTGGACACCCGGTCTCGAACCCCGGTTGCTACAAAAAAGATAGTGGCTCCCGCAGCATCCATGCGGGCTACAGCCAAAAATGACAGTTTTTCAGCGCCTGCCCACGGGGTTGGACTTGACTCCAGCGCGGTGCGCGCGCGCATGGTGCACAAACTCGCGGCCCAGGGCGTCACAGACGCGCAGGTGCTGGCCGCGATGGGCACGGTGCAGCGCCACCGCTTTGTCGACACGGCGCTGGCCAACCAGGCCTATGAAGACACCAGCTTGCCGATCGGGTTGGGCCAGACCATCTCAAAACCCAACGTGGTGGCGCGCATGTGCGAGCTGCTTCTGGGGGGGCACAAAGGCGCGGGCGGCAAACTGGGCCGGGTGCTGGAGATCGGCACAGGCTGCGGCTACCAGGCGGCAGTGCTGGGCCTGCTGGCCACCGAGGTGTACAGCATCGAGCGGCTGCGCGGCCTGCATGACCGGGCCCGCGACAATCTGCGCTCATTCCGGCTGGCCAATGTGCACCTGCTGTTTGGCGACGGCATGGCCGGCTACGCCAAGGGCGCGCCGTACGCGGGCATCATTGCCGCAGCCGGGGGCGAGGCCGTGCCACAAGCCTGGATTGACCAGCTCGCCGTGGGCGGGCGCATAGTGGCCCCGATGGTCACAGCCGCGGGGCAACAAGCCCTGGTGGTGATCGAAAGAACGCCTGAAAAATTGAAACAGACAGTGCTTGAGGCGGTTCACTTTGTCCCCCTAAAATCAGGCATCGCTTGAAGGGAAAAAACAATATGGCCGAGTTGCGCAATCGAGGTTGGAAGCTGCTGGTGCTGGCATGCGCTGCGGGCGCGGTGCTGGCGGGCTGTGCCTCGGGTTCGCGCGCCCCCGCGCCGGTGGAAGACCGCAACGCGGGTTCGACCCGTCAAGCTCCCATGGCTGCCGATCCGGTAGCTGCGGCGAAGCCCTTGCCCGGTGCCGACAACGCGGGCAAGCCGGGCTACTACACCATCAAGGCGGGTGACACGCTGATTCGCATCGCGCTGGACAACGGCCAGAACTGGCGTGACCTGGTGCGCTGGAACAATCTTGAGAACCCCAACGTGATTGAAATTGGTCAGGTGCTGCGGGTGGTGCCGCCCGCAGCAGTGGCTGGTGCCCCAGAGTCGGGCGTGGTCGTCAGGCCGGTGCTTTCGGGGTCGGCTACCACTGGCTCTGCGGTTGCGGCCCAGCCAGCGGCCAGTGCTGCGCGGCCTGTCGCGCCTGCCCCCGCAGCCGCGGCTTCTGTCCCGGCTGCAGCGGGTGGCGAGGATGAGCTGGCCTGGGCCTGGCCTACCGCCACAGGCAGCGTGCTGGCGGGCTATGACGAGGCCAAGAACAAGGGCATCGACATCGGCGGCAAGGCCGGCGAGCCTGTGCTGGCCTCTGCTGACGGCCGGGTGGTGTATGCCGGTTCAGGCCTTCGTGGCTACGGCAACCTGATCATCCTCAAACACAACAACACTTATCTGTCGGCCTACGCCCACAACCAGGCGCTGCTGGTCAAAGAAGACCAGTCGGTCCGCAAGGGCCAGAAAATTGCAGAAATGGGCAACACCGACGCCGACCGCGTCAAGCTGCACTTTGAAATCCGTCGCCAGGGCAAGCCAGTGGACCCGGCGAAATATCTGCCTGCCAGGTAGCGGCCATGAAGAAGCGCAACGGATCCAGCAAACCAGCAGTTCCGGGCGCGCTTGAAAGCGGTGGCGAAGCGGGGCACGACGCAGATTCGGCTGCGGCTGAACCTGACGCGGCGACCGCACCGGACCCGAAAGGCAAGCAGGGCGAGACCTTCGGCGAGCCCAGCGATACCCTGACGATTTACCTGCGCGAGGTGCGCCGCACTACGCTCTTCACGGTGGAACAGGAATTTGAGGCCGCCACCCTGGCGCGGGCGGGCGACTTCGCGGCCCGCCAGTCGATGATCGAGCACAACCTGCGCCTGGTGGTGAGCATTGCCAAGGGCTACATGGGCCGTGGCGTGCCGCTGGCCGACCTGATCGAAGAGGGCAATCTTGGTTTGATGCATGCCATTGACAAGTTTGAGCCCGAGCGCGGCTTTCGTTTTTCTACCTACGCGACCTGGTGGATACGCCAGTCGGTGGAGCGCGCCGTCATGAACCAGGGCCGCGTGATCCGCTTGCCGGTGCATGTGGTGCGTGAGCTGCAACAGGTTCTGCGGGCCCGCCGTACGCTGGAGAATGACCCGGCTTTTGCGGCGCAGCGCAACGGGTTTGAGGGTGAGGGCGTGCGGGTGGAGGATGTGGCGGCGCTGCTGGGCCGCGACGTTCACGATGTGGCTGAGTTGCTGGCGATGGCCGAGACCCCGGTTTCCCTGGACGTCGCCAAGGACCGTTCTGACGACGCACACACCCTTGGCGACAGCTTGGCCGACGAGTTTGCACTGGACCCAACCGGCATCACCCAAAACCATGAGGTCGAGCGGTTGCTGGACGGCTGGATCGACGCGCTGTCGCTGCGGGAAAAAGAAGTACTCGAAGGCCGGTTCGGCCTGCACGACCGGGAGCCCGAGACGCTGGAGGTGTTGAGCGAACGGCTCGGCCTCACGCGTGAGCGGGTGCGGCAAATCCAGAATGAGGCCTTGAGCAAACTCAAGCGCAACATGGCGCGCAACGGCATCCACAAAGACGCGCTGCTGTAGCATGTTGGCATGAGCGCAGTGCAGAACCGCTTCAAGCAAGCGAAGGCCCCCTCGGGGGGCAGCCCGGTATGGCCGGGCGTGGGGGTAGCATGACCTGGCCGGTACTTGTTTTTGACATCGAATCGATCCCCGACATCGTTGGTCTGCGTGCGCTGCGCCAGGACCCGCCGGACTTCACTGACGCCCAGGTCTACGCCGCCTGGGCGCAGGAGCGCAAAGACAAGGGGCAAAGCGACTTCATGCCGCTGCATCTGCAGCGCATTCTGGTTATCTCTTGCGTGTTCCGCAACGCCGAGGGCCTGCGCGTGCATTCGTTCGTGGACAAGGACGGTGCCAGCGAAGGCAAGGTGGTGCAAACCTTCTTCAACAGCATTGAAAAGCACGTGCCCCAGCTGGTGAGCTGGAACGGCGGTGGTTTTGATTTGCCGGTGCTGCACTACCGCGGGCTGAAGCACGGTGTGGTGGCCGACAAGTACTGGGACCTGGGCGACGATGACCGCGAGTTCAAGTGGAACAACTACATCAGCCGCTACCACCTGCGTCACCTGGACCTGATGGACCTGCTGGCCCTGTACCAGCCCAAAAACAATGCGCCGCTGGACGCAATGGCCAAGCTCTGCGGCTTCCCCGGCAAGCTGGGCATGGACGGCTCGCAGGTGTACAGCGCCTATCTGGATGGCAAGCTGGATGAAATCCGCCGCTACTGCGAGACCGATGTGATGAACACCTACCTGCTGTACTGCCGTTTCCAGAAGATGCGCGGCGGGCTGACCGAGAAGGAGTACGACCTGGAGATCAGCGCCGTGAAAGAGACGCTGGGCAACCTCGCACCCGCAGAGGCGCATTGGCAGGAATACCTGGCGGCCTGGGGCTGAACAGCTCAGGGGCGTGCCAGCTTGACGGCGGCATGCAGGCCTGCAATCGGTTGCGCCACGGCGGCTTCAATGGCGGTCATGAGCGCGCGGACCGAGGCACCGGGAGCCTGGTCGCGCCGGGTGATCATGAACACCTCGCGGGCCACCCTTGGGCGCAGCGGCACAAAGCGAAGGCCCCTGGCCTGCGGATGTGACGCCCCCAGCGCCGACAGCACCGCCACGCCCACGCCAGATGCCGCCAGCGCGAGCTGCAGCGAAAGGCTGGAGACTTCAATGCCGCTGTCCATCTGGGCCACCAGCTCGGAGCCATGGGCCCGCAGCAGGTGGGCGATGCTGGTGTCGGCCGGTTCCTTGAGCAGCGGCAAGCCAGCCAGAGCAGACGCGGTTTTTGCCAGCAGCAGTGGGAACACTGTCGCGTCGCCCAACAGGCCGATCGGTGCCTCCAGCAGCTTGTGGCAACGCAGCGCGCCGGTGTCGCCGACTGGTGAGCCTAGGCCCAGGTCAACCTCGGCGCGCGCAACCCGGGCGGTAATGCCCGCGCTGTTGTCGTCCATCAGCCGCACCCGCACGCCCGGATGGGTTTTGGCAAAGCCGCGCAGAATGACTGGCAAAACAGTTGTGCCGAAGGCGGTACCAACCGCCAGCGTTACCGTGCCGTGCAGGCCCGCGGCCTGTTGATGCAGTACCTGCACAGCGTGTGCCATGTCGCCCAGCAGGTTTCTGGCAACCGGCAAAAACCGTTCACCCTCGCTGGTCAGACTCAGCTTGCGCGTGGTGCGGGTGAAAAGCGCAACGCCAAGTTGTGCCTCAAATTCCTGCAGCGCCCGGGTCAAAGCGGGTTGGCTGATGTGCAGCGCCTCACTGGCCCGCGAGATGTTGCCCAGGGCCGCAGTGGTGGAAAAGATCTTTAGCTGGCGTTGACTCAGATTCATAGCAATAAATTATGAATCATTTGAATTTATGCATTGGACGTTCTGCGGTGCTGCGCCTAGAGTCCGCACAACTTCAGGAGCGACCGATGAACACCATGAACCCTTTTCGTGCCCCCCGTCTTTTGTGGGCCTTGCTGCTGGCCACACCTGCTGTGTGGGCCCAGCTTGCGCCGCCCGGTGAGCTCAAAGGCAGCGCGGTGACGCATACCGAGGCCTCGGCGCGCGCCGTGATCCAGGGCGCGGCCCTGGTGTTGCCTGCCAGCGTGACCGGCGGGGCGGTCTATGCGGGGCCACTTCGCGACGCACCCCAAACCGTCAAGGCCAAGGCACCGGTGGTGGTATTCCTGCATGGCTCCTCGGGCCTTGCACTGAAGGCGATTGCCGATTGGCAGCTATGGCTGGCCACTCAGGGGGTTGCCAGCATTGCGCCCGATTCGTTCGGTTTGGCTGACCGGCTGACGTACAAGTCGCCGGTGGGCAAGGATGTCTACGAAAAAATTCACGCGCTGCGCCTGTCGGAGATCAGGCTGGCATTGCAGGCCTTGCCGTCTCAGCCCTGGGCCGACACCTCCCGCCTGGTGCTGGCCGGCTCCAGTGAAGGGGCCCCGGCGGTAGCGCGCTATACCGGAAGCGAATTTTCCGGGCGCATGCTGTTTGCGTGGAGCTGCGAAAACAATTACTTCGTGGAAAGTCATCGCTCGGCGTTGCCAGCAGACCGCCCGGTGCTGAACATCATCAGCACCACCGATCCGTTCTTCTCCCCTGCCAACGGATGGCTTGGCAACCCGGCTGCAAAGGGGCATTGCGGCGACGCGCTCAAAGACAACAAGCTGTCTTCCATCGTCCTGATTCCTGGCGCGCCGCACACCCTGTTTCACCTGCCCTTGGCCCAGCAGGCGACGGCCGGGTTCTTGCGCGACGTCCTCAAGCCCTGAGGCTCGCAGGCGGCCTGAGACAATTCAGGCATGAATGACGAGTTTGAAAAAAAGCCGTTGCCCGAGGGCTGGCTGGAAATTGACGCACTGGACATTGAGGCTCAGGGCGTGGCCCGACGCCCCGACGGCAAGGTGGTGTTCATTGAAGGTGCATTGCCGTTTGAGCAGGTCAGTGCCAGCGTGTACCGCAAGAAGAACAACTGGGAGCAGGCCACGCTGACGGCGATTCACCGCGAGTCGTCGCAGCGGGTGCAGCCGGACTGCCCGCATTTCGGCCTGCATGCCGGGGCCTGTGGCGGCTGCAAGATGCAGCATCTGCATCCGGTCGCGCAGGTGGCCGTCAAGCAGCGGGTGCTGGAAGACAACCTCTGGCATTTGGGCAAGGTCAAGGCCGACAACATCCTGCGCCCGATCGAGGGGCCGACCTGGGGCTACCGCTACCGGGCCCGGCTGTCAGTACGCCATGTGCACAAGAAGGGTGTGGTGCTGATCGGCTTTCATGAGCGCAAAAGCCGCTATGTGGCTGACATGAGCGTGTGCCATGTGCTGCCCCCGCATGTCAGCGCCATGCTGTTGCCGTTGCGCGCGCTGATCGGCTCGATGGATGCGATTGAAACCTGCCCCCAGATCGAGCTGGCCTGCGGTGACGAGGTGACGGCCCTGGTGCTGCGGCACCTGGAACCCCTGAGCGTTGGCGACCTGGCCAGGTTGCGCGGGTTTGCGGCGGCGCACCCCGGCGTGCAGTGGTGGCTGCAGTCCAAGGGGCCAGATACCGTCAAGCTGCTGGATGACCCTTCGACCGGGTCCAACGCAGCCGGTTCGGGGCGAGCAGCGGAATTGTCTTACGCGCTGCCTGAGTTCGGCATCACCATGCCGTTCAGGCCGACCGATTTCACCCAGGTCAACCCACAGATCAACCGGGTGCTGGTGGCGCGGGCGTTGCGCTTGCTTGACGTTCACAACACCGAGCGGGTGATTGACTGGTTTTGTGGCCTGGGCAACTTCACGCTGCCGCTGGCCACCCGTGCGCGCGAGGTGCTGGGCATTGAGGGCAGCGAGGCGCTGGTGGCCCGTTCGCGCGACAATTTAATGCTAAATAAGGCTGTAGCCCGCACCGGTGCTGCGCTAGCCACTACAATTTTTGTAGCAAGAAACCTCTTTGAGATGACGCCCGAGGTGTTGCTGCAAGACGGCGTGGCCGACAAATGGCTGGTGGACCCGCCGCGCGAGGGCGCTTTTGCGCTGGTCAAGGCGCTGTCTGATATTCATCAGGCCCAGATCGGCGCGCCAGAGGCGCTGGCGTTGCCCGCCGCCGCCCAGGGGTGGGCGCGGCCCCAACGCATTGTCTATGTCAGCTGCAACCCCGCCACCCTGGCCCGCGACGCCGGGCTGCTGGTGCACCAGGCCGGGTACCGCTGTGCGGCGGCCGGGGTGGTCAACATGTTCCCGCATACCGCGCATGTGGAAAGCATTGCGGTGTTTGACCGGGTTGACTGAACGGGTCAACTGATTGCGCCACCAGGCCCGCTCAAACAAAAAAAGGGGCCTTTCGGCCCCTTTGTTGCTTGGTTGGCGCAGGCGTCAGTCGTTGCTGCCGCTGGTCAACCCCAGCACTGCCAACAGGCTCTGGAACACGTTGAAGATGTCCAGGTACAGCGCCAGCGTGGCACTGATGTAGTTGGTCTCGCCGCCGTCAATGATCTGCTTCAGGTCATACAGCATGTAGGCGCTGAAGATGCCGATGGCCATGACGCTGATTACCAGCATGCCGGTGGACGAGCCCACAAACACGTTGATGATGCCGCCGATCATGATGGCCAGAGCACCGACAAACAGCCACTTGCCCATGCCCGAAATGTCGCGCTTGATCACGCTGGCCAGACTGGCCATGACGAAGAACACGCCTGCGGTGCCGGCAAAGGCCGTCATCACCAGCTCGGAGCCGTTCTTGAAGCCCAGCACCATGGCGATCATGCGCGACAGCATCAGGCCCATGAAGAAGGTGAAGGCCAGCAGTACCGGCACCCCGGCGGCCGAGTTTTTGGTTTTCTCTATGGCGAACAGGAAGCCAAAAGCGCCGGCAAAAAACACGATCAGCCCGACGCCGCCGGTCAGGCCGCGGGTGATGCCGGTGGCCACGCCGAGCCAGGCACCCAGCACGGTGGGCACAAGGCTCAAGGCCAACAGCCAGTAAGTGTTGCGCAGCACGCGGTTGCGCTGCTGCGCCGAAGCGGCATAGCCGATGTCGATGGTCTGGACTTGCTCATTCATGGTCATTGACTCCTTTCAGGATGGTCGATCGCAAAAGTCTGCATTGGGGCAGGTGGGCGCATTCTAGGGCGATTCAAGTGGCTTGCGGGGCAATAGCCGTACTGCCGTTATGCTTCTAGCCTCTGCTGTTTTTACAAGTTCCCGTCGCATGAAAACCAAATCTTTTCTCGAATCCGCCGACGTCAAGGCGATTGCCGCTGCTGCCGAGGCGGAGGCGCTCAAGAACAACTGGGCCGTGAGCATCGCCGTGGTAGACGATGGTGGCCACCTGCTGTGGCTGCAGCGTCTGGACGGGGCGGCGCCGATATCGGCCCACATTGCGCCCGCCAAGGCCAATACCGCCGCCATCGGGCGGCGCGAAAGCAAGGTCTACGAGGACATGATCAACGCCGGGCGGGTCTCGTTTCTGAGCGCACCCGAGCTCAAGGGCCTGCTGGAAGGCGGCGTACCTATCGTCAAGGACGGCCAGGTGCTGGGGGCAGTGGGTGTCAGCGGAGTCAAGTCGGCGGAAGACGCGCAGATCGCGCGCGCCGGCATCGCGGCCATCGGCCTGTAGCGGCCTGGCCGGCTCAGGCCGGCGCGGTCGGGCTGGGCGCAGGCCCGGTCAGCGGCACGGGCAGTGGCAGGTGCAAAACGTTTTTCTTGGAATCCAGGTGCTCCAGCCCCTGGTGCAGGCGTTCCAGCAACAGCGCCACATCCATTTCCTCGGCGGTTGGGATGATGCCGGTCCAGTCGGGCAAGGCTATCGTGACCACCCTGAAGCGCGGCGCCAGGTGCTGGGGCAGCACCGGTGCCCCAGCCAGGCCTTTGGCGATGATGTGCTGCGCAAACAGCTTCAACATGGCCGGGCGGTAGGGCGACTCCAGCAGGATGGCAAACCGTGTGTTGGCGACACGGCACACGGTGTCTACATCGCGCACCAGGTTGGACAACTGGGACGCCGCAACCACCAGCGCGCGGTCGCCCATCTCGCGGCCGCCGTCGGCCACGATCTCGCCGTGGTTGGAAAGATCAACCAGCACCAGCGCGCATTCGTGGCGGTTGCGCCGGGCCCGCCGCAAGGTGTCGGCCAGGCGCAGCAACAGCACCGGCAACACGGTCAGGCCGGTCAAGGGGTCTGTGCTGTCGATCACGCGCATGCGGGCGCTGTTCTCGCCAAAGTCCTTGGCGCGCCGGTGCAGGATATACAAAAGCAACGGGATTTCGATGGCCGAGCCGATCAGCACGGCGTATTGCGTGGCCCAGCTATCGGGCAGCACACCGGCACTGCGCAGCGCCGGAAACGGGTAGGCCAGGTGCAGCGGCAAAAAGCCCAGTGCGGTCCAGCCGGCATGGACTTCGCCCTTGCGCCAGGCCCAGATGCACACCGCCATGCTCAGCAGCACCGACAGCAGGCCATAAATGTTGAGCAGTTTGAACGCCGCCGGGCTGAGAAACATGAAATACAGCGCCGGAAAGGCAAAGCCAAACAGTGACCAGGCGGTCATGAAGCGGTACAGGCCGCGGTGGTGGCGTTGCACGGCGCTGACTTCACGCACAAACCAGATGCCCGAGGCTGTGAGCCAGAGCATGAACAGGGCCGGTGCGGTGTCATTCCACTGCCAGTGGCCTGGCCAGAAGAACAACCCGCCCAGCCCGGTAAAGGCGATCTGGAACCCCAGCATGCAGGCCACGTAGCTGACGTAGGCGATGAACACCCGGTCGCGATACAGCCGCACATGGACCCAGCCCAGAAACAGCACCAGCAGACCAAAGCCGAGGTATCCCCCCAGCATCAGCAATGAAAGATCCCGGTTGCCTTGCAGGTGCTGCGCGTCCAGCAGTTGCAGGCTGGGGCTCAGCGGTGCCGGGTAGTTTTCCAGCCGCAGCCACACGGTGGGTGCCGCGGCCGGGTCGAGCGCGAACACCGGCATGCGGTCGGGGTGGGACCAGGTGGCCACCGGAATATGGTCGCCTGCCTGTTGGGCCGCCCAGGTGCCGCCGGGTACTTGTTGGTAGAACGTCGCGCGGTTGGTAAAGGCCGCGCCCTCCAGCACCAGAAACCAGCGTCGCGACGGGTCGAGTGTGGGGCGCTCGTAGCGCAGCCACAGCGCGCCACGGCCAAGCTCGAAGGCCCGCGGGGTGTCCAGCCGGGCCAACTGGGTGCTGGGCAGGCGCAGCACCTGTTCCAGCGATGCGTTGCCCTTGCTGTCAATCCAGAAACTGGTTTGCGTGGTGACAAACTCCCCCGAGCGCTGTGCCAGCGCGGGCGTGCCGAGCAGGGCCAGCCACAGCCCCGCGGCCAGGGCCAGCGCGCAGCGCCAGCCGGTTGTGGTGAATCCTGTGCTGCCAGATTTGCCGCTCATGTCACACCCCCTTGAGTCCGCACATTGTCGCTGCTGCGGCGGCTTGGCAGCCAGCGCCCTTGCGTCGTCAAAGCGTCTTCAAGGCGGTTCAGCCAGAGCGGCGCACGCGGCTCGTGGTGCCAGTCGGCCACGGCATCCTGCATCGGGTTAAGCACCTGTTCTGGCAGGCCCAGCGGACGGGTCTGGTCCAGCAGGAAGCCGCTGAGCATGTGGTAGCCAACCACCCGTGTGAGCATGCGGGAAATCGAGAACTGGGGCAGCACCAGCCGCACCGCGCGGTCAACCATTTGCGTCAGCACGCGCCCCAACGTGAACGCCAGGCGCACGGGCCAGCGGGCGGCATGGCTGATGCCAATGTCTTTGGACGACTGCGGGCCGATCAGCCACTGCGTCATGGGCACAGGAATGCCACGGATTACCGGCACGCGGATGGTCTGGGCCATGGCCTGCACCAGGGCCTGCCCCAAGCCGGGGCGCACATCGGGCACAGCGGCCTGGGCACAGCCTGCCGCCCGCATCCGGGCAAACAGCTCGCTGGCCGCGTCGTACTGGCTGGCCATCAGCTCGTCGCGCACGCCCAGCACATGGCCCACCACGTTCCAGGCGTGAAGAAAGGCCTCTTCGTCGGCCACCGGCAGGCCCAGGCCCATGGTGCGCATGCCCCGCAAAAACACATAGTGAAATGTGAGCAAGGTGTAGGCCAGTTCCAGCTGATTGCAAGGCAGGCCGCGCTGAGCCACGTCCCAGCCGTGCGCCATCAGTGCTTGATGCAACTCGGCGTGCCCGCCCTGCTGCGGCCCGGCAGTCAGGCTGGCGGCAATGATGCCCTGGGCCTGCTCGGGCGCGCCGTGCAATATCAGGTGCCGGATGGTGGCGTGGATCAAGCGCACCTTCAGCACCTGGGCCACGCCACAGCCCGCAGCGTCGGTCAGGCCGCCTTTGAGCATTACCGGGAACACCATGGCGGCGGTCTGGCGGATGCGGTAGACGGTGTGCGCCTCCAGTTGCCCGGCCACATGCAGCACCTCGGCCAGTTGCGGCGGTACATAGCATTCGGGCAGGCTGGCGCAAAACAAAAGCGTGCACGACAGTGGCCCCTCTTGCATGAACACCGCCTCGGCACGGGCCACCTTGGCGGCGTCTGCCCACACCGGCAGGCGGCTGCCTTGGCGCAGGTAGTCACGCAGCACGGCGACCACGGCCGGGTCTGTGTTTGGGTCATCGGGCCGCCAGTCGGACAGCACTGCGTTGCTGCGCCACTGCGCCATGAGTTTGGTCGCCAGGGCCAGCCGCGCCATGCCGGGGCCGGGGGCAGCCGTAGCATCGCCCCAGGGGCCGACGATTGTCCCGACTGCGTTGTCCGCCAACGGGTCGGCGGCGCGCGTCATCGCTTGTAGTGTTGCTGTGCTCAGGGTCATGGGGTTCCCCCGTTGGTGGGTTGGCTCCATTGCCACCAGGCCACTGCTGCAATGAACAGCGGAATGCCCATGGCAAAAAACGCCACGGCGCGGGTTTCAATCGGCTGACCCAACAGCATCTGAAACACCAGGCCGCTGCCGTAAATACCCAGCGGCAGCAAGGCAGCCAGCCGGGCCAGCTTTGTACTGCCCGGCGTCGCGGGTGGTTGCAGCCTGGCCTGGAACAGCATGACGATGGTGAACGAAACCGCCATCCAGCCCACAAAACCTTGCAGCGTTTCGCCAAACCAGCCGCCGTCGGTCTTGGCCATGATCCAGGCCTTCAATACATAGACGAAGTAGGGGTCGGCACCCAGATCAAAGGCGGTGATGATCATGGCTGCCAGCCAGGCCGTCAGCACGCGGGGCCCCCAGCCTGCCGGCCAAGCCAGCACCGGTTGGCGCCACAGGATCAGGCAGGCGAGGGTGTAGCCCAGCCAGCACAGGGCAAACCACATCAGCGCAATGACCAACGGCACGTTGCCGATGGCGGGGCCCAGCACGTCGGTGTAGCTGTAGCGGCCAAAGAACCAGCCGCGCGACGAGCCCATTTCTTCGGCAAACCAACCCAGCGCCAGCGCCAGGCCGGCAAACCCGAGCGCGCTGCGCCGCCCCGCCAGCACCCATGCAGACCACAGGCTGGCAGCAAACAACAGTACACAGGCCGCAACCAAAGCTGTCGTCATCTTGGGTGAATCGAGGTGGGTGCTTGACGGCGGGCTGAAAAATCTGGATGGTGCTGACTCATGGATTCACACGACCAAAACCGGGTTGGGGCGCAGGGTAACACGCACTGGGCGGCTGGCCTGGGCCTGCTGCTGGTGGCCGCCGCCAGCGCGGGCGCTGCGCCGGGCGGTGCCACAACCGGGCAGGCGCCTGCTGTGGCCTATGGCCAACAAGCGTTTGCGCAGCCTGCGGCCAATCTGGACAAAGACGGGCACCGGGCTTTTGCCGAAGGCAGCCGGGTGTTTCATAACGACTGGGTTGCGAGCGCAACACCGGGCGTTGCCCGCAGCGGCCTGGGGCCGCATTTTGCGGCGCGCTCCTGCGCCGGCTGCCATGTGCATGACGGGCGCGGCAAGCCCGACGGCGTGGCGCTGGTGCTGCGCCTGAGCGTGCCGCCGGGCTTACCCGACGCCTACGCCGGTCAGTTGACGCCGCAGGCGGTGCCTGGGGTCATGCCGCGCGGCCAGTTGCAGGTGGACTACCGCGCCGTGCCCGGGCGTTTCGCCGACGGCCAGCGCTTTGCGTTACGCCAGCCGGTGCTGAAGCTGCAGGCCTTGGGCTACGGCCCGTTGCCAGCCGGAACCCAGCTCAGCGCGCGGCTGGCACCGCAACTGGTGGGGCTGGGGCTGCTGGACGCGATTGACGAAGCCGACATCCTGGCCAATGTGCGCAGTCAGGCCGCGCTGAGCGGGCCGATCAAGGGCCAGGCCAATCAGGTGTTTGAGCCTTTTGATGGCCGTGAGGTGCTGGGCCGCTTTGGCTGGAAGGCCAGCAGCGGTTCACTTCACCACCAGATCGCCTCGGCTTTTTTCAACGACCTGGGCGTTACCTCACGGCACTTTGACGGCGGCACGCCGCAGGCCCCGCCTGAGCTGGACAGCGAAACCTTTCTGAAAGCCCTCAACTACCAGTTTGGTCTGGGCGTGCCCGCGCGGCGCAACACCGAGTCAGCCACCGTGCGACGGGGCCAGGTGCTGTTTGCACAAGCCCAGTGCGCGGTGTGCCACCGGGCGCAGCCCTACACCACCGGCAAGGGCTGGTTCCCGGCGCTGTCGCGCCAGACGATCGCGCCCTACACCGACTTGCTGCTGCACGACATGGGCCCAGGCCTGGCCGATGGCCGGCCCGACGCGCAGGCCAGCGCCCGCCAGTGGCGCACGCCGCCACTGTGGGGCATTGGTTTGCTGCCACAGGTCAATGGCCATCAAAGCCTGCTGCATGACGGCCGGGCGCGCGGCGTGCTGGAGGCGATTTTGTGGCACGGCGGCGAGGCGCAGGGTGCGCGCGACCAGGTGCTCAAGATGCCCCGGCGGGACCGCGAGGCCTTGGTGCAGTTTGTCAATTCGCTATGAATTTTATAGTGGCTCACGCAGCCTGCATGCGGGCTACAGCCAGTTTTGTTGATATTTCGGCCCCTCCAGCGGCAAGCCTGGGGCGCTACTTCGGTTCCGTGATGAAGCCGATCTTCTTGATGCCCGCTTGCTGGGCCGCGGCCATCGCTTGCGCCACCCGCTCGTAGCGCACCGCCTTGTCGCCGCGAATGTGCAGCTCGGGCTGCGGGCTTTTCGCCGCAGCCGCCTTGAGCATTGCAGCCAGTGCCGCCTCGGCCAGCTTGTTTTCGTTCCAGTAGTAGTTGCCTTCGGCGTCCACGCTCAGGCGGATGGTCTCAGGCTTGGCGTCCTGCGGCTGGTTGGTGGCGCGCGGCAGGTCGATGTTGACCGCGTGCTTCATGACCGGCACGGTGATGATGAAGATGATCAGCAGCACCAGCATCACGTCCACCAGCGGTGTCATGTTGATTTCGTTCATCACGTCGTCGGTGTCGTCCTGGGTTCCGAAGGCCATGGTGTGCTCCTCAGGCTTGTTTCATGGGCACAACCTTGCCCGCCGTGCCGCCCGCCGACACCCGTGCGCCGGTGACCAGGTAGGCATGCAGGTCGTGGGCAAAGCGGTTGAGTCGGCCCAGCACGCTTTTGTTGCCGCGCACCAGCGCGTTGTAGCCCAGCACCGCAGGAATGGCCACCGCCAGGCCCAGCGCCGTCATGATCAGCGCCTCGCCGATGGGGCCGGCCACCTTGTCGATGGTGGCCTGCCCGGCGATGCCAATCGCCATCAGCGCGTGGTAGATGCCCCAGACGGTGCCGAACAGGCCAACGAACGGCGCGGTGGAGCCCACCGACGCCAGCACGGCCAGGCCCGATTGAAGCCGCGCGGTGGACTCGTCGATGCTGTTGCGCAGGCAACGCGTGATCCAGTCGCTGGCGTCCAGGCCGTCGTGCAATTGCGGCCTGGCGCTGCCGTCTTTGTGCAGGATGTGGGCCGCCGCGTCGCGGCCTTCGATGGCCAGTGCACGGAACGGGTTGGCCGGGTCGGCGCCGAGCTTGTGGATGCCGTCGGCATAGTCAGCGGCGTGCCAGAAGCTCTCGGTGGACTTCGACTGGCTGCTGAATTTGCGCAGGTCCAGCAGCTTGACGATGATCACAATCCACGACGCCAGCGACATCCCCAACAACAACAAAAACACCCCGCGCGTGACGATGTCGCCCTGCGCCCAGACGTTGGAAAGGCCGAATTGGGATTCCATGAAAGCTTTACTCCAGAACAAAATTGATGGGTATGTTGAACCACATGGCTTCCGCAACGCCATTGCGCTTGCCGGGTGTGTAGCGCCAGCGCTGCACGGTGGCCAGCGCGGCCTGGTCCAGCCGCTCATAGCCGCTGGACTGTCGAATCTCGGCCTTTTGCGCTGCGCCGTCGGCACCAATCAGCACCCGCACCACCACTTTGCCTTGCTCACCCAGGCGTTTGCTGATGGCCGGGTAGGCGGGCTTGGGGTTTTGCAGGTAGTCGGCGTCGCTGGACGGCAGCTCCACCCGCACCGGCGCTGGGGGCGGTGCCACGGGTGCGGCAGCGACTGGCGCAGTAATGGGGGGCGCTGGCAGCTGGGGTGCCACCACACCGGTGGGGGCGTTGGGTGCGGGGGTGGGGTCGGCGATAGCCACCGGCTGGGGCGCAGGGGGCAGGGCGGGCTCGCTACGCTTTGCCACGGGTTGCTTCACCGGTTCATTCGGGCGGGGCGCGGGTGGCGGGGGCTCAACCCTGGGTTGGGCCGGGGTGATGAATTCGGTGATGACTTCGGCCGGTACCAGAAGCTCCACTGTGCGGCGCAGCAGCCCGGTTTGCAGCGCCCACAGCGCACCCACGTGCAGCAGCACGACACTGGTGGCGATGAGGGCGTTGCGGTTCATGCTAGAAAACATGGCAACTCAGTACACCAGCCGTTCGGGCCGAATCTCTTGCAGGATGGTGGTGGCAATCTCTTCAATGCTCTTGGTGGTGGTGCTGAGCCAGCGAATGCCCGCGCGGCGCATCATGGCCTCAGCTTCGCTGACTTCCATGCGGCAGTTGTCCAGGGCCGCGTATTTTGAATTGGGCCGACGCTCGTTGCGAATCTCGCTGAGCCGCTCGGGCTGGATGCTCAGCCCGAATATCTTCTTGCGATGCGGTTCAAGCGCCGGGGGCAACTGGCGGCGTTCAAAGTCTTCGGGGATCAGCGGGTAATTGGCGGCCTTCAGACCGTACTGCATGGCCAGGTACAGCGAGGTCGGGGTTTTGCCGCTGCGGCTTACCCCGACCAGGATCACGTCGGCCCCGGCCAAGTCGCGGTTACTCTGGCCGTCGTCATGGGCCAGGCTGAAGTTGATGGCCTCAATCCGGTCGTGATAGGCCTGGCTCTTGCTCACGTCGCTGAAGCGGCCCACCCGGTGGTGCGACTTGATGCCCAGCTCGGTTTCCAGCGGGTGCACAAAGGTGCCAAACATGTCCAGCAGCATGCCCTGGCAGCCGTCCTGAATGACCTTGAGCACGTCCATGTTGACCAGCGTGGTGAAGACAATGGGCTTCTTGCCCTCCACCTCGGCGGTGTGGTTGACCTGGCGCACCGCCTGGTGGGCCTTGTCTACGCTGTCAATAAACGGCAGGCGCACATGGCGCGGCGTCATCTCGAACTGGGCCAGGATGGCATTGCCAAAGGTTTCGGCTGTGATGCCGGTGCCGTCAGAGATGAAAAATACGGTGCGGGTGTGCATGGGCGCCCTTGTAATGCTTTCAGATTCCTGCAAGCCCCGCGGCGGGGGTCCAGGCCTACAATCCGGTCAATTATCCAAATTCCCTTCCATGCACCGCCTTCGCCTACAAATACAAGCGCAAAGCAGGACGCCGTGCCATGGAAAAGCGCCCCTTGAACCGGGCGGCGCAGCGCAAGTTTTAACTTCTGGAGCTTTCCCATGTCTGCACTTTCACCGACCCCCCTGGAGAATCGACTAGACAACCTGCTGGTGGTGCCCTTTGAAAACCTGAGGATGACCGACGTCGAGGTGGTGGGTGGCAAAAACGCCAGCCTCGGCGAGATGATTTCCCAGTTGCCACAGGGCGTGCGGGTGCCCACCGGTTTTGCCACCACGGCCCACGCCTTCCGCCAGTTTCTGGCCTACGACGGACTGGCCGACAAAATCAATGCAAGACTGTCTGCCCTGGACACCGAGGACGTGCGCGCACTGGCCACCGCAGGGGCTGAAATCCGCGCCCTGGTTGAAGCCCAACCGTTCCCGGCGGACCTGCAAAAAGCCATCACCGAGGCCTTTGCCAGGTTGAGCGCGGGCAACGCTGCCGCCACCTTTGCAGTGCGCTCGTCGGCCACAGCCGAAGACCTGCCAGACGCCTCGTTCGCAGGCCAGCAAGAGACCTTTCTGAATGTGCACGGAATTGATGATGTGTTGCACAAAATGAAAGAGGTGTTCGCCAGCCTGTACAACGACCGCGCCATCAGCTACCGCGTGCACAAGGGCTTTGCCCATGCGGATGTGGCGCTCAGCGCCGGAGTGCAGCGCATGGTGCGCAGCGACCTGGGTGCCGCGGGTGTGATGTTCACGATCGACACCGAATCTGGCTTTGACCAGGTGGTCTTCATCACCAGCAGCTATGGCCTGGGCGAAACCGTGGTGCAGGGCGCGGTGAACCCCGACGAGTTTTATGTGCACAAGCCCACGCTCAAGGCGGGCAAGCGCGCGGTGATCCGGCGCAACCTGGGCAGCAAGCTGATCCAGATGGTGTTTACCAGTGACGATGAAAAGGCCCAGACCGGCAAGCTGGTCAAGACCGTCGACGTGCCGCTGGAGCAGCGCAACCGCTACTCCCTGAGCGACGCCGATGTGGAACAACTGGCGAGCTACGCGCTGGTGATCGAGCAGCACTATGGCCGCCCGATGGACATCGAGTGGGGCAAGGACGGCACCGACGGCTTGCTCTATATCTTGCAGGCCCGGCCCGAGACGGTGAAGAGCCAGCAGGGCGACAAGGCCGAGCTGCGCTACAAGCTCAAGGGCACCGGCACCGTGCTGGCCGAGGGCCGCGCCATCGGCCAGAAGATCGGCACCGGCCCGGTGCGCCTGGTCTACAACATCAGCGAGATGGACAAGGTCCAGCCCGGCGACATTCTGGTCACCGACATGACCGACCCGAACTGGGAGCCGGTGATGAAGCGGGCCAGCGCCATTGTGACCAACCGGGGCGGGCGCACCTGCCACGCCGCCATCATTGCGCGCGAGCTTGGCATCCCGGCGGTGGTGGGCTGTGGCGACGCCACCGAGCACCTGAAAGACGGCACGCTGGTCACGGTGAGCTGCGCCGAGGGCGACACCGGCTTCATCTACGACGGCCTGCTGGAGACCGAAGTCACCGAGGTGCAGCGGGGTGCCATGCCGCCCATCAAGACCAAGATCATGATGAACGTGGGCAACCCCCAACTGGCGTTTGACTTCTGCCAGTTGCCCAATGAGGGCGTGGGCCTGGCGCGGCTGGAGTTCATCATCAACAACAACATTGGCGTGCATCCCAAGGCCATCCTGGACTACCCGAACGTAGATGCTGACCTGAAGAAGGCGGTGGAGTCGGTGGCGCGGGGCCACGCCTCGCCACGGGCCTTCTATGTCGACAAGGTGGCCGAGGGCGTGGCTACCATCGCGGCGGCTTTCTGGCCCAAGCCGGTGATCGTGCGGCTCTCCGACTTCAAGAGCAACGAATACCGCAAACTCATTGGCGGTAGCCGTTATGAGCCCGAGGAAGAAAACCCGATGCTGGGTTTTCGCGGCGCAGCACGCTACATCAGCGCTGATTTTGGCGAAGCCTTCGCGATGGAGTGTGAGGCCTTGCGGCGGGTGCGAAACGACATGGGCCTGACCAATGTGCAGGTGATGGTGCCCTTTGTGCGCACACTGGCGCAAGCCGAACGCGTGACGAAGCTGCTGGGCCAGCACGGACTGAAGCGCGGCGAGGCCGATCTGAAAGTGATCATGATGTGCGAAGTGCCCAGCAATGCCATCCTGGCAGACCGCTTTCTCGAATTCTTTGACGGCTTCTCGATTGGCTCGAACGACCTGACCCAGCTCACCCTGGGGCTGGACCGCGACTCGGGCCTGGAGCTGCTGGCGGTGGACTTTGACGAGCGCGACCCGGCCGTGCAGGCGCTGATTCACCAGGCTATCAAGGCCTGTTTGGCGCAGGGCAAATACGTCGGCATCTGTGGCCAGGGGCCCAGCGACCATCCGGACTTTGCGCAATGGCTGGCGGATGAGGGCATCTCGTCAATCTCGCTCAACCCCGACAGCGTGATAGCCACCTGGAAGCAGCTTGCACAGGGCTGACGCGCGGGAGCGGTGCCGCCTGTAGCAAATACCTAGGCACAGGCAAGCGGGGCGGTGCGATGATTCAGGGATGACCGACAGCCCCGTCTATGCCGACTACAAACGTCGGCTGCATCGCATCTTCGCGATGTACGTGGTGGGCCTGATTGCTTTCTTGCTGCTGATGGCCTGGGCCGAGCGACTGGGCATGTCACGGGTGTGGCTGGGCCCGATCTTTCTGTTCTCCACAGTCATGATTTATGCGGTCATCGGCATTTATGGCCGCACCACCGACGCCGACGAATACTATGTCGCGGGCCGACGTATTCCACCGGTGTACAACGGAATGGCCACCGCCGCCGACTGGATGAGCGCGGCGTCGTTTATCAGCCTCTCTGGCGGGCTCTACTTGCAGGGTTTTTCGGGCACGGAAACCCAGCCCGGGGGGCTTGCCTATGTGATGGGCTGGACCGGCGGCTTTTGCCTGGTGGCGCTGTTGGTAGCGCCTTATTTGCGCAAGATGGGCCTGTACACCGTGCCCGACTACTTTGACCGGCGTTTTGGCGGCCGCTGGCCACGCTTGATCGCGGCACTTTCCGCCGTGCTCTGCTCCTTCACCTACGTTGTGGCCCAAATTTACGGCGTCGGGCTGATTGCCTCACGCATGACCGGGGTGCAGTTTGAGATCGGCATCTTGCTGGGGCTGGGGGGCGTGCTGTTGTGCTCGTTCCTGGGAGGCATGCGCGCCATCACCTGGACCCAGGTGGCGCAGTACGTCATCTTGCTGCTGGCGTTTTTGATCCCGGTCTCGTGGCTTGCCTATAAACAATTGGGTAACCCGCTGGCGCCGCTGGTCTATGGCAAGCAGATCCAGAAGATTTCCGAGCTTGAGAAGATGCTGGTCGACTCACCCGCGGAGAAGGAGGTTCGCGCGGTGTTTGCACAGCGCGAGCAGGAATACCGGGCCCGATTGACCGACGTCGAGGCTTCGCTGCGCCGGGAGCGCGCAGCGGCCCAGGAGCGGGTGCGCCAGCTCAAGGCGCGCGATGCCGACTCTGCGCAGATCGTTGCCGCCAGCCGTGAACTGGCCGCCTTGCCCCGAGATGCCGAGGGTGGCCGGGAGCTGTGGACCCGCGCCATGGCAGAAAGCCACGAAAGGGCTAAACCCTTGGGCGGCCTGCCGCCCCATGCGCAGGCTTTTGCGGGGGACCCGGATGGCAGCGCGGCTGAGCAGCAGACCTTCAATACCTCAAGGCTGAACCACCTGGCGCTTATTTTTTGCCTGATGGTTGGCACTGCGGGCCTGCCGCACCTGCTGACCCGCTTCTACACCACCCCGACGGTGCGCGAGTCGCGCGCATCCGTGGCCTGGTCGTTGTTTTTCATCGCGCTGCTGTACATGAGTGTCCCGGCGCTGGCGGTGCTCGTCAAATTTGAGGTGATGCAAGGCCTGGTGGGCAGCAGCTTTGACACACTGCCATCCTGGATCAGCCAGTGGGCCAAGGTGGATCCGGGGCTGATATCTGTGAGCGACGTCAATGGTGACCGAATCCTGCAGTTTGGCGAAATCCGGATCGGGGCCGACATCGTGATGCTGGTCACCCCTGAAATTGGCGGGCTGCCCTATGTGGTGTCGGGGTTGGTGGCCGCAGGCGGGCTGGCCGCCGCACTGTCAACGGCAGACGGGTTGCTGCTGACCATAAGCAACTCCATCGTGCGCGATGTTTACTGCCATGACGTCAACCGCCATGTAACGCCAGAGCAACGGGTGATTCTTTCCAAGTTTGCGCTGCTTGCGATTGCCATGCTGGCGGCCTTTGTGGCGGCAATGAAGCCCGCAGATATCTTGCCGCTGGTGGCGGCGTCGTTCTCATTGGCGGCGTCGGCATTTGTGCCGGTGATGGTGCTGGGCATTTTCTGGCGCGGCACCACACGGGCCGGGGCAGTGGCTGGAATGCTGGCAGGCCTTGGCATTACGGTGTACTACATGCTCGTGAATTCATCCGTGATCCGGAATCTGACCGGAATGGCCCCGGGTTCTGACCTGTGGTTCGGCATCCTGCCGATCTCTGCTGGCGTATTTGGCGTGGCCTTGGGCACTGCGGTTGCGGTGGTGGTGAGCCTGGTTACGCGGGGCAGCGACTGAGGCCTTCAGGCGGGTGGCTGGTGTGCCGCCACCTCTGTCACAAACTTCAGTGCTGCCGCAGTCCCGATAGCCTCGCGCAGCATGGCCTCGGCACGGGCTGTGGCGGCGGAAAACTCTGCGGCGTTGCGGGCCCGCTCGATACCCAGGCACAGGTCTTCGGCGGTCGGGCCCATGATGTCGGTTAGCGCCCGCACCGCAAACCGCTTGGCATCTGGCAAGGTGATCGGGGGCCCCAGCGGCGTCGGGGCGGTGATCTCTGGCTCAGCGCCGACGGGCATGGGCTCAATGAAGCCACCGGCCTCCAGCTCTGCCAGCAACAATTCGGGGTTACCCAGTGCCACAGACAGCCCGGCCAGTTCCTCGAAGCTGCGCTTGCCATTGATCATGATCAGCAACGAGCGCTGCTTGGGCCCCAGCCCGTGCTGGCGCATCGCAATCGCCTCGGTTCCCTTCGCCGATTTGCGGTAGACCGCAGTTTTGTTCATGGTCGCACTTTGAAGTTTGTAAGCTCAGTGTAAGCATGAAAAACAGGCAAGTCGAGTGTGTTTTTCACGTGTTTGCAACTGTTGATCCACAAGGCGGCATTCGCTTGGTAACCAGAGGTGACGTGGCACCCTCGCCCGGGTAAGTCCCTAGCATTCCGGCCCTGCAAGCTGACACCTTTGTAAGTGATGAGTAAGCGCGCCTGCAAATGATGCGCTCAGCCTGACAACCCGACGGAGACCCATGATATTGCTCGTCAGCATCTTCAAGTTGGTAGCTGAAATAGCATTGCTGTCCCTTCTGGGGCAGTGGATATTGGGTTTGCTGGCCGGAGCCAAGCGAGATCAAAACTTTTTTTACCAGTTGTTGCAAATGATGGCTCGCCCGTTTGTGAAAGTGGCCCGGTTCATATCACCCAAGGTGGTGATTGATCGTCATGTGCCACTGGTGGCGTTTTTCCTTTTGGCATTCGTCTGGGTTGCAGCGACGATCACCAAGATCAGTTTGTGTGTGCAGCTAGGAGTACAACAATGTCAGTGATGGCGCGCATTCGCTACCTGGGCCTGAAGTGGCTGGCCATGGGCCTGCTGGTTTTTGGCGGCGGGGCGCGGGCTCATGAGGTGTTTGATCAAATGATCGCCGAGTTCCCGGGCGACGCCTACGCACTGGCCAGCAAGGCCCATTTGTTGATGCAGGCCGGCAACCGGGTCGCCGCAATGCAGATCTTCCAGACGCTGGTTGGGTCTTTTCCGACGGTGGCGGCCCATCAGTTCAACTTCGGCTTTGTTCTGGAAGAGTTGGAACGCTATGAAGAGGCAGAGCTTGCCTTTCGCCGGGCCATTGAGCTCGACCCGAAAATAGACCGCGCCTGGTACGGCCTGGGCCTGGTGCTGATCCGCCTGCGCCGCCACGATGAGGCCGTGGCTGCACTCAAGCAAAACACCAAATTGCAACCCATGAGCCCGTACGGCTGGTATCAGTTGGCGCGGGTTCATGTGGACCGGCATGAACCGGAGGAGGCGCGCAAGATCATTACGCACCTCAAGCGGTTCGAGCCAAAAGTGGCCGCTCAACTGGAACGCGAAACGGGAATTTTCGTTTCGCCTGCTAGCTGACGGGGCATTTCCCACGGTTGCGGCTTGGTTGCAAGTTGCCAGCGAGGCTGGCGACGGGCCGCTTGGTAGACGGAGAAACGCCCTCTCAGGGGCATATAAGGAGACAGTGACATGCAGTTAACGGAAGGCCACCGCACCTACTGGCGGAAAAACCTCAGGATCACAGCCATATTGCTCGCAGTATGGTTTGTGGTGACTTACGTGGTGGGCTACATGGCCCGCGACCTCAACTTCACATTCTTTGGCTGGCCTTTCAGCTTCTGGATGGGAGCCCAGGGCAGCCTGATCATCTATGTTCTGATCATCTGGTACTACGCCCATTACATGAACAAGCTGGACCAAGAGTTCGGCGTGGCGGAAGAGGAGTAAACCATGGCTGGAATGTTTGGTGATGCAGGAGGGGCCAATACGGCCGCCTCCAACGCTGCTTTCAAGCAGCAACTCAACAAGGTCTACGGTTTTTACACCGGCGGCTTTTTGGCCTTTGTGATCGTGCTGGCCATCGCAGAACAGATGGGCCTGACCCGCGAATGGATCGGCTTCATCTTCCTGCTGGCGACGATTGGTCTGTATGCCGGCATCGGCATCATGAGTCGCACGACCGATGCAGCGGAGTACTACGTTGCAGGGCGACGCGTACCGGCCGTCTACAACGGCATGGCCACCGGCGCTGACTGGATGTCTGCTGCGTCGTTCATCGGCATGGCCGGTACGCTGTACCTGACCGGCTACAGCGGCCTGGCCTTCATCATGGGCTGGACTGGCGGCTACTGCCTGGTGGCGCTGTTTCTTGCGCCCTACCTGCGCAAGTTCGGTCAGTTCACAATCCCCGACTTTCTGGGCGAGCGTTATGGCGGCAACCTGCCGCGTTTCATCGGCATTTTGGCCGCCATTCTGTGCTCGTTTACCTATGTGGTGGCACAGATTTACGGCGTGGGCCTGATCACGACGCGCCTGACCGGTGTGGCTTTTGAGCTTGGCATTTTCATGGGTCTGGGTGGCATTTTGGTGTGTTCGTTCCTGGGCGGTATGCGCGCAGTAACCTGGACCCAGGTGGCTCAGTACATCATCCTGATCATTGCTTACATGATTCCGGTGGTTTGGCTGTCGGTGAAGCAGACCAGCGTGCCGGTTCCGCAAGCCATCTACGGTTACCAGCTGCAAAAGGTAACGGCGCGCGAAGAAGCCCTGATCAAGGATCCGAAGGAGCTCGAAGTACGCAAGGTCTATGCAGACCGCGCAGTGGCTCTTGGTGAAAAGCTCAAGGACCCGAAGGCAGCCTTGGCCGCCGACAAGGAAGCT
Source organism: Ramlibacter sp. 2FC (assembly GCA_943369755.1). GTDB lineage: Bacteria > Pseudomonadota > Gammaproteobacteria > Burkholderiales > Burkholderiaceae_C > CALROG01. Next base: position 26,092 of record CALROG020000023.1, on the reverse strand, counting down.
GGCGCAAAGAAAGTGGCAGATCTGAAAGCGGCAAATGCACCCGCTTCAGAGTTGGCAGCGGCTGAGAAGGCGCTGGCCGCCCTGCCAAAGGATGAAGCCGCAGCCAAGGCCGCCTGGAGCCGCGCCAAGGCGGCAGCTGAAGCCCGCGACAAGCCGCTCGGTGGCATGCCGCGGCATGCAACCCAGTTTGCCGGTGACCCCAACGGTGATGCCAAGGCCCAGGTCGCGTACGACACCTCACGTCGCAACTTCCTGGCCCTGATCTTCTGCCTGATGGTGGGAACCGCCGCGCTACCGCACATCCTGATGCGCTACTACACCACGCCCAGTGTGAAGCAGGCGCGTGATTCGGTGACCTGGTCGCTGTTCTTCATCTTCTTGCTGTACTTCACGGCACCGGCCCTGGCCGTGCTGGTCAAGTACGAGGTGTTCAACGTGCTGGTGGGTACGCCGTTTGACAAGCTGCCGGCCTGGATCAGCAGTTGGGCCCGTGTCGACCCCGCTCTATTGAGTGTGGTGGACTTGAACAAGGACGGGATTTTGCAGCTGGGTGAAATCACCATTGGTGGTGATATCGTGGTGCTGGCCACGCCGGAAATCGGCGGCCTGCCGTATGTGGTGTCGGGCCTGGTGGCCGCCGGTGGCCTGGCCGCTGCGCTGTCTACCGCAGACGGCCTGCTGCTGACGATTGCCAACGCACTGAGCCACGACCTGTACTACAAGATGATTGACCCGAATGCTTCTACGGCACGCCGGGTCACGCTGTCCAAAACGCTGCTGCTGGTCGTAGCACTTGCTGCGGCGTATGTGGCGGCGCAAAAACCGGCGGACATCCTGTTCCTGGTTTCAGCGGCGTTCTCGTTTGCCGCGGCGGCGTTCTTCCCGGCCCTGGTGCTTGGCATTTTCTGGAAGCGCGCGTCCGGCATCGCCGCCTCGCTTGGCATGGTTGCGGGTCTGGGCATTACCATCTATTACATGGTGATGAACCATGTTTGGCTGCGAAGCGTGTTCGGCGTGACGTCTCCGGTAGACCTGTGGTTCGGCATCCTGCCGATCTCGGCCGGCGTGTTTGGCGTGCCGCTGGGCTTTGCCGTGATCATTCTGGTCAGTCTGGTGACTCCCGCACCTAACGCGAGAGTTCAGGACTTGGTGGAGCATGTGCGCTACCCGAGCCTGAAGGGCGCGGCCAAGAGCCTGATTCACTGAGTACTCGCGTACACGGCGGTGCTGTCTCCGTAAACCGGAGCTGCGCCGCCCGCAAGCCGCCCCAGGCCTCTTGGCTCAGGGCGGCTTTTTTATTGGCTATAATGATCGGCTTTGCCTTGTCGCACCGCTAATTAGACGCAGCGGGCGACTGTAACCCGGCTTCCGGCTTGTTCCGGTGGCCAATCCACAAGGAGTATCCATGCGTCACTACGAAATCATTTTGCTGATCCACCCGGATCAGAGCGAACAGGTTCCAGCCATGCTGGAGCGCTACAAGGGCATGATCACCGCCGGCGGCGGCAACGTGCACCGTGTAGAAGACTGGGGCCGCCGTCAACTGGCCTACCAGATCAACAAGCTTGCCAAAGCCCACTACCTGTGCGTGAACATCGAAGCCAACCAGACCGTGATGGCTGAACTGGAGCACGCCTTCAAGTTCAACGACGCCGTGTTGCGCCACCTCACCGTTGTCAAGAAGAAGGCCGATGCCGGCCCGTCTTCGATGATGAAGACGGTTGAGCGTGAAGAGGCCCGCAAGGCCCAGCAGGCGGAGTACGCCAACAGCTAACGCGTGAACGCCGGCAAGCAGTGAACCAGCTTGTCTTGAGTGCCTGTATCGCCGAGGCCAACGCCCTGCGCTACACACCGGCCGGATTGCCCGCCCTTGATCTGCGGCTCGAACATGAGTCACAAGTGATGCAAGCGGGGCAGGACAGGCAGGTCAAGGCAGCCATCAAGGCAGTGGCTTTTGGCGCAACCGCCGAGATATTGGGCAAGCGGCCCATCGGCAGCGCAGGCAGGTTCAGCGGCTTTCTGGCAACGCCACGCAATGGCAAGTACGTCGTCTTTCACATCCAGGAATTTTTGCAAGATTAATTTCATTCATTTCTTTGCCGGACAGACCTTTTGCGCTGTCCCCAACTGATCAGGAAACAACATGGCCACGTTCAAGAAATTCAACAAAGACAAGCGCCCCAAGCGCAACACCCAGTCGCTGCTGTTCAAACGCAAGCGCTTCTGCCGCTTCACCGTCGCCCACGTCGAAGAAATCGACTACAAAGACGTTGATACGCTGCGCGACTTCATCGCTGAAAACGGCAAGATCATCCCGGCGCGCCTGACCGGCACCCGCGCGATCTATCAGCGCCAGCTCAACACTGCCATCAAGCGCGCGCGCTTCCTGGCTCTGGTCCCGTACAGTGACCAGCACCGCGTTTAAGGGGCACACAACATGCAAGTCATCCTGCTCGACAAAGTTATCAACCTCGGTTCCCTTGGCGAAATCGTCAAGGTTAAAGACGGTTACGCCCGCAATTTCCTGATTCCCCAGGGCCGTGCCCGCCGCGCGACCGAAGCCAACAAGGCTGAGTTCGAAGCCAAGCGCGCCGATCTTGAAAAAGCTGCCGCGGCCAAGCTGGCGGAATCAAATGCCCAAGGCGAGAAGCTGGCCGGCACGACCATCAAGCTGACCCAGAAAGCCGGTGTTGACGGCCGCCTGTTCGGCTCGGTCACCAACGCCGACATCGCTGAAGAGCTGGGCAAGCAGGGCTACAAGGTCGCCAAGGCCCAGGTACGCATGCCCAATGGCCCGATCAAGCTGGTTGGTGACAACACGGTCAGCGTGCAATTGCACACCGACGTGGTGGTTGACATCACCGTGACCGTGTACGGCGAAACTGCATAAGGTTTCTGTCGTTTCCGATGAGGCCGCCCGTGGGCGGCTTTTTCTTTTCCGTGCACAGGTTTTCGGCCGCAATTCACCGGGAATCCACGCGTTGTCCACAGACTTATCCCGTGACGCCGTGGCCGCGCGGGCGTACCATTTGGCGCTGTTGAAGGAAGCTGATGTCTGCTGTTCTGTCCCCGGTTGATGAAGATTTTTCCCGCGACCGGCAGGTGGCGCAGCTGCGAATTCCGCCGCACTCGATTGAGGCCGAGTCCAGCGTGTTGGGCGGCCTTTTGCTGGACAACGGTGCCTGGGACCGGGTTGGCGACTTGTTGACCGACAGCGATTTTTATCGCTATGAGCACCGCCTGATCTACGCTGCGGTTGGCGGGCTGATCAATGCCACCAAACCCGCCGACGTGATCACGGTGTATGAACGGTTGCAGGGTCTGGGCAAGGCCGACGAGATTGGCGGGCTGGCCTACCTGAATTCGCTGGCGCAGTATGTGCCCAGCGCCAGCAACATCCGCCGCTACGCCGAGATCGTGCGGGAGCGCTCGATCTTGCGCAAGCTGGTCAGTGCGGCGGACGAAATATCAACCGCCGCGTTCAACACCCAGGGCAAGGCGGTTGACCGCATCCTGGACGAGGCCGAGCAGAAGATATTCAACATCGGCGAAGAAGGCTCGCGCATGAAGCAGGGCTTCCAGGGCATGGATTCCCTGGTCGTCCAGCTGCTGGACCGGGTGCAGGAAATGACCGACAACCCGAATGACATTACCGGGGTGCCGACTGGTTTTTATGACCTTGACCGCATGACCTCGGGCTTTCAGGCCGGCGACATGATCGTGCTGGCAGCACGCCCGTCCATGGGCAAGACAGCCTTGGCCATCAACATCGCCGAACACGTGGCACTGAATGAGGGCCTGCCGGTGGCGGTGTTCTCGATGGAAATGGGGGCCTCTCAGCTGGCCGTGCGTATCGTCGGCTCCATTGGGCGCATTGACCAGATGCATCTGCGCACTGGCAAATTGACCGACTCCGAATGGCCGCGTTTGACCGAGGCGATTGAAAAGTTGCGCAACATCTCACTGCACATTGACGAAACGCCTGGCCTGACGGTCAGCGAGCTGCGCGCCAATGCACGTCGGCTGGCGCGCCAGTGCGGCGGCAAGCTCGGCCTGATTGTGGTGGACTACCTGCAGCTCATGAGCGTCTCCAGCAGCATGAGCGACGAGAACCGCGCCACGGCAGTGGGTGAAATATCGCGCGGCCTGAAGATGCTGGCCAAAGAGCTCGGCTGCCCGGTGATTGCGCTGTCGCAGTTGTCGCGCGGCGTGGAAAGCCGCACCGACAAGCGCCCGATGATGAGCGACTTGCGTGAGTCCGGGGCCATTGAGCAAGACGCCGACGTGATCATGTTCATTTACCGCGACGACTACTACAACAAGGAGTCGAAGGAGCCCGGTGTTGCGGAAATCATCATCAGCAAACAGCGAAACGGCCCCACCGGGACCGTCAAGCTGGCCTTCATGAAAGAACTGACCCGGTTCGAAAGTCTGGCCGCCGGTTCTTCAGATTTTTAGAGCACCTCGCTGGCAAAGTCTGCCAACCGTGAACGCTCGCCGCGTGCCAGGGTGATGTGGCCGCTGTGCGGCCAGCCCTTGAACTTGTCTACCGCGTAGGTCAGGCCGGACGAGCCTTCGGTCAGGTAGGGCGTGTCAATCTGCGCCAGGTTGCCCATGCAGATGATCTTGGTGCCCGGGCCGGCCCGGGTGATCAGTGTTTTCATCTGTTTGGGCGTAAGGTTCTGCGCCTCGTCAATGATCACGTATTTGTTCAGGAAGGTCCGCCCGCGCATGAAGTTCATGCTCTTGATCTTGATCCGGCTGCGGATCAGTTCGTTGGTGGCGGCGCGTCCCCATTCACCGGCGTTGGTCTCGGTTTTGGCCAACACTTCAAGGTTGTCATCCAGCGCGCCCATCCAGGGGCCCATCTTTTCTTCTTCAGTGCCGGGCAGGAAGCCGATGTCTTCGCCCACGCTCACTGTGGCCCGGGTCATGATGATTTCGGTGTAGCGCCGGTCGTCCAGAACCTGTGTCAGGCCCGAGGCCAGTGCCATCAGTGTCTTGCCGGTACCAGCCGTGCCGGTGAGGGTCACGAAGTCCACCTCGGGGTCCATCAGCAGGTTCATCGCAAAGCTCTGCTCGCGGTTGCGGGTGGTCACGCCCCACACGGCGTTCTTCAGGTGGCCGTAGTCCTTGAGTGTTTTCAGTACGGCGGTCTTGGCCCGGATTTCAGTCACACGCGCGTACAGGCTGGGTTCGCCGGGGGACTCAAAATATACAAACTGATTGATCAACAGGCTGGGCACCACCGGGCCAGTGATCCGGTAGAAGGTGTGGTGGCCACTTTGCCAGCTTTCCACCGTCTTGCCATGCTTGGCCCAAAAGTCGCCCGGCAGGGCCATGGCACCGGAGTACAGCAAGTCGCCGTCTTCCAGCGTCTTGTCATTCTGGTAGTCGTCAGTGGCCAGGCCCAACGCCCGGGCTTTGACCCGCATGTTGATGTCTTTGGAGACCAGCACCACTTCGCGCGGCGCATGGATGCGCCGCAGCGCTTCCACCACACCAAGGATCTGGTTGTCCGCCTTGCCCTGCGGCAAGCTGGCGGGCAAGGTGCCATCAAGCGCCTGGGTCTGGAAGAACAGGCGGCCGCCGGCCTCCCGGTGCCCGGTGGTGTCCAGCTTCAGGCCGGCCGTGATGTCGGCACCCTGGGCTCCCGCCAGCGCGTCCAGTGTGCGGCTGGTCTGGCGACCATTGCGCGCGACTTCCGTCATGCCTTTTTTGTGCCCGTCGAGCTCTTCGAGCACGATCATGGGCAGGAAGATGTCGTGTTCCTCGAAGCGGAACAGGCACATCGGGTCGTGCAAAAGCACGTTGGTGTCCAGCACGAACAGTTTGGCCGGGCCAGTGGGCTTGGCCTTTCTGGGTTTGGCCGTCGGTTGTGGGGCGGACTGGCTGCGTTTGCGGCTGCCAGCCGCAAGGGTTGCAGGCGTTAGTGCTGCTTCAGTTTCTGGTCGTTCTTCACGAAACGCCGCAGGATGGGCGTCGCCGCCGGCAGGGCGAGGGTCAAAATCCAGGGCCTGGGGCTTTTCAGCCAATGGGCTGTCGCTGGGGTGTGCCTCCGATTTTCGCGATGCCTTGTGGGAAGACCGGGCCGGGGCGTCGTAAGCCTCGGGAGGGAGCATGGCGGCGCGCTTGGTAGGGGCGGGGGGCAGTGGCATGGGTGAGGGCACTCGCAAAGAAGAGGATCAAAAAGCGAAAAAGCCGCCTGGCGAGCCGGGCGGCTTTTTCGGGTTTGGCGGTGATGACGTCTGGCGTCGGGATCAACGGCATGAGTTCATTATGCACAAGTCGGATGACGCTTCAACCGCCGCCGCTGCGCGTTGCCAGAAAACCGTCAAGCAGCCTTTTTCAGGGCTTTGACGGCTTTGAGCACGTCTTCGACATGGCCGGGCACCTTGAGGCCACGCCATTCGTTCTTGAGTGTTCCGTCGGCACCGATCAGGAAGGTGCTGCGCTCGATGCCCTTGACCTTCTTGCCGTACATGATCTTGTTTTTGACCACACCAAACATGTGGCACATTTTTTCTTCGGTGTCGGCAATCAGCTCAAATGGCAACTCAAGCTTGGCCTTGAACTCGTCGTGTGACTTCATGTTGTCGCGCGAAACGCCAAACACGGTGGCACCCGCCTTGACAAAATCCTTGTACTTGTCGCGAAACTGCATGGCTTCGGTAGTGCAACCGGGCGTGTTGTCTTTCGGGTAGAAATACAGCACCACGACGTGGCCGTTGTGGGAGGTGTTGGAAACTTTGATGCCGCCAGTGGCGTTTGCTTCAAATTCGGGGATGGGTTTGTTGACAACGATCGCCATAGAATTTGTATCTCGTGTGACAGGTTTTGCTCGTTGCTACTTGGGGACGAAGCTTCCCGCTGCAACCGTCGATTTTACCCTGAAACCGCACAGGGCATTCCCGGGCACCTCTGTCGCTCAGGCCGCAGGCTCTACCAGCAAGGCCACTACCACGCTGCGGCCTTCACCGGCCAGGATGTTGTAGGTGCGGCAAGCCGCCGCTGAATCCATGGTTTCAAGCCCGATGCGCCGCTCGATCAGCGGCCTGAGCCAGGCCGCCTGCGGAAACCGGATACGGGTGCCACTGCCGAAGATCACCAGTTCGGTGTCCAGCGCGGCGAGCTGCTCGAAATGGGCAGCGCCGAGTTGGTCAAAGTGCGCGCAAGGCCATTCAATGCGCTGGCCTTTGGAGCCGACGATGACGCTGTGGGTGATTTTTTCACCATTGACCGCGACCCAACCCGGGCCATAGCCGTTGATGGTCTGGACGTCTGATTTGTCGGGTTGCAGCTTCATGGTGCGCGGATTCTGGTTGTGATGTTGCGCTGCACTAAAAGCATGCGGAACTGTGGTCAAATTATAGGTTTCGCCCAGTAAAAACGCCCTCGGAGGGACTTTGAGAACTGTCCAGAAGTCAGCCAAGCTGGCCAACGTCTGCTACGACATCCGTGGCCCCATCATGGATGCGGCCCGCCAGATGGAAGAAGACGGCCACAAGATCATCAAGCTCAACATTGGCAATCTGGCGGTGTTCGGCTTTGATGCGCCCGAGGAAATCCAGCAGGACATGATCCGCAACCTGCCCAACTCTGCGGGCTATTCGGACAGCAAGGGTATCTTCGCGGCCCGCAAGGCGGTGATGCACGAAACCCAGAAGCAGGGCGTCAAGGGCGTGATGCTTGACGACATCTATCTGGGCAATGGGGCCAGCGAGCTGATCGTGATGGCCACCAATGCGTTGCTCAATGACGGCGATGAACTGCTGCTGCCCGCGCCCGACTATCCGTTGTGGACGGCTGCGGTGAGCCTGTCGGGAGGCACACCGGTGCACTATATGTGCAGCGAGGCCAACGGCTGGATGCCTGACCTGGACGACATCCGCCGCAAGATCACGCCCAGTACCAAGGGCATTGTCGTGATCAACCCCAACAACCCCACGGGCGCGCTGTATTCCGACGAGTTGCTCAAAGCGATTGTGGACATCGCGCGCCAGCACGGCCTGGTGATTTTTGCCGACGAGGTGTACGACAAGGTGTTGTACGACGGCGCCCGGCACACCGCCATTGCCAGCTTGTCGCAGGACGTGCTGACCCTGACCTTCAACTCGCTTTCAAAGAGTTATCGTTCCTGCGGCTACCGGGCCGGCTGGCTGGTGGTGTCGGGCGACAAGAAGCCGGCGAAGGACTACATCGAGGGCCTGAACATGCTCTCCAACATGCGTCTGTGCGCCAACGTGCCGGGTCAATGGGCGATTCAAACCGCGCTGGGTGGCTACCAGAGCATCAACGACCTGGTGGGCGAGGGTGGGCGCCTGCGCCGCCAGCGCGACATTGCCTACGAGCTGATCACCGCCATCCCCGGGGTGAGCTGCGTCAAGCCGCAGGCGGCGCTGTACATGTTCCCGCGGCTGGACCCAAAGGTTTATCCGATCAAGGACGACCAGCAGTTTTTCATGGAGCTGCTGCAAGAAACCAAGGTCATGCTGGTGCAGGGCACGGGCTTTAACTGGCCCGACACCGACCACTTCCGGATCGTCTTCCTGCCCCACGAAGACGACCTGCGTGAGGCCATTGGCCGCATCGCAAAATTTCTGGATAGCTATAGAAAACGTAGCGCCTGACGCATTACTGGCGCGGGCTACAGTAATTTTTACCAAAGAAGCAAGATGAAAGCGATACAAGTCGGCCTGTTAGGCATTGGTACGGTGGGCAGCGGTGTGTTCAGCGTGCTGCAGCGCAATCAGCAAGAAATCAGGGGCCGTGCCGGGCGCGGCATTGAGATCACGATGGTCGCCGACCTTGACACCGCCCGCGCGCAAAGCGTAGTGGGCGAGCGTGTGAAGGTGGTGGCCGACGCCCGCGCCGTGATTGCCAACCCGGAGATTGACATCGTCATCGAGCTGATCGGAGGTTACGGCATCGCCAGGCAACTGGTCATGGAAGCCATCGAGGCCGGCAAGCATGTGGTGACGGCCAACAAGGCGCTGCTGGCGGTGCACGGCACCGAGATTTTTGCCGCGGCCCATCGCAAAGGCGTGATGGTGGCGTTTGAAGCGGCAGTGGCCGGTGGCATCCCGATCATCAAGGCGCTGCGCGAGGGCCTGACTGCCAACCGCATTCAGTGGATTGCCGGGATCATCAATGGCACCACCAACTTCATCCTGTCCGAAATGCGCGAAAAGGGGCTGGACTTTGATGTGGTGCTCAAGGAAGCGCAACGCCTGGGCTACGCCGAGGCTGACCCGACCTTTGACATCGAAGGCGTGGACGCCGCCCACAAAGCCACCCTGATGTCGGCGATTGCCTTTGGCATTGCGGTGCAGTTTGACAAGGCCTATGTGGAAGGCATTACCCAGCTTGGCGCGGCTGATATCCGCTACGCCGAGCAACTGGGCTACCGCATCAAGCTGCTGGGCATCACCAAACGCGTGGCCCAGGGCATTGAGTTGCGGGTGCACCCCTGCCTGGTGCCGGCCAAGCGGCTGATTGCCAATGTGGAAGGTGCCATGAACGCCGTGATGGTGCAGGGCGACGCGGTAGGCACCACGCTGTACTACGGCAAAGGCGCGGGCAGCGAGCCCACTGCCAGCGCGGTGATTGCCGATCTGGTGGACATCACCCGGCTGCACACTGCAGACGCCGCCCAGCGCGTGCCCCACCTGGCGTTTCAGCCTGATGCCATGAGCGACGCCCCGGTGCTGGCCATGAGCGAGGTGGTGACCAGCTACTACCTGCGCCTGCGCGTGGCCGACCAGGCCGGCGTGCTGGCCAAAGTCACCGGCATCCTGGCCGCTGCCGACATCAGCATCGACGCAATGCTGCAGCGTGAGGCCGACGAGGTGGGCGGCGAAGGTGCCACCTTCACCGACCTGATCATCCTGACCCACGACACCCAGGAAGGCACGATGAACAAGGCCATCGCCCAGATGCAGGCGCTGCCCACGGTGCTGCAGGCAATCACCCGCATCCGCAAGGAAGAGCTCGCGTGAGGTACATCAGCACGCGCGGTCACGCTGACCGCAAGCAGTTCTGCGAGATTTTGCTGGAAGGCCTGGCTCCCGACGGCGGCCTGTACTTGCCCGAGCATTACCCGCAGGTTGACGCTGCCACGCTGGAGCGCTGGCGCGGCCTGAAGTACGCCGACCTGGCTTTTGAAATTTTGTCGCTGTATATCGACGACATTGCGCCAGCAGACCTCAAGGCCCTGTGTCACAAGACCTACACCGAAGAAGTGTTCGGCACGCCGCAGATCGTGCCCCTGAAGCAGCTCGAAGGGGGCCTCTACCTGCAAGCCCTGTCCAACGGGCCGACGCTGGCCTTCAAGGACATGGCCATGCAATTGCTGGGCAACCTGTTCGAGTACGAACTGGCGCGGCGCGGTGAAGAGCTCAACATCCTGGGCGCCACCAGCGGCGACACCGGCAGCGCGGCTGAATACGCCATGCGCGGCAAAAAGGGTGTGCGGGTGTTCATGACCTCACCCCAGGGCCGCATGAGCCCGTTCCAGCAGGCCCAAATGTTCAGCCTGCAAGACGCCAACATCCACAACCTGGCGATTGAAGGTGTGTTTGACGACTGCCAGGACATCGTCAAGGCGGTGTCCAACGACCTGGCGTTCAAGCGACAGTACAAAATTGGCACCGTCAACTCGATCAACTGGGCGCGCCTGATGGCGCAGGTGGTGTATTACTTTGCGGGCTATCTGCAGGCCACCACCTCCAGCACCCAGCAGGTCAGTTTTACCGTGCCCAGTGGCAATTTTGGCAACGTCTGTGCTGGCCATGTGGCCCGCATGATGGGCCTGCCAATTGCCAGGCTGGTGGTCGCCACCAATGAAAACGATGTGCTCGACGAATTCTTTCGCACCGGGGTGTACCGGGTGCGCGGCAGCGCCGATACCCATGAGACGTCCAGCCCGTCGATGGATATCTCCAAGGCCAGCAACTTCGAGCGCTTTGTGTTTGACCTGTTGGGCCGCGACGGCGCCAGGGTCAAGCAGCTATTTGGCGCACAGCTTTCGACCCAGGGCCAGTTCGACTTGAGCGCCGACCCTGCCTTTGCGAGCGCCGGCAGCCGGTACGGTTTTGTCAGCGGCAAAAGCACCCACGCCGACCGCCTGGCCACCATCCGGGCCACCTGGGAGAAGCACCGCGTGATGATCGACACCCACACCGCTGACGGCGTGAAGGTGGCGCGCGAACAGCTGCAAGAAGGCGTGCCGATGATCGTGCTGGAGACTGCGCTGCCCATCAAGTTCGCCGCCACCCTGGTCGAGGCGCTGGGCCTGGAGCCGGACCGCCCGGCGAAGTTTGTCGGCATAGAAGCCCTGCCCAAACGGGTGACGGTGTTGCCCGCCGATGTGGCTGCGGTGCAGGCCTATGTGGCCCGCCATTGCGCCTGAATTCAAGCTAAATCGGCCTGTAGCCCGCATCAGTGCTTCGTGACCCACTATCAAAACAGTAGCAAATCATGAGCCCACCCGTTCCTTCTGCCGCGCCACGGGCCGCCTTGCGCCCGCTGGACGAGGTGCTGGCTGACCTGCTGTCGCGGGCCACACCGCTGGGCCGGGTTGAACAGGTCAGTACCTTTGACGCCGACGGCCGCGTGTTGGCCCAAGACCTGGTGTCTTCGCTGCAGGTGCCGCCACACGACAACAGCGCCATGGACGGCTACGCCGTGCGCTGCGCCGACATTACGCCCGGCGCAGCACTGCCGGTGAGCCAGCGCATTGCCGCCGGCAGCCAGGGCAGTGCGCTGGCCGCAGGCACAGTAGCGCGCATCTTTACCGGTGCGCCGGTGCCGCCCGGTGCCGACGCCGTGGTTATGCAGGAAGACACCGAGCCGGCGGGCGAGGGGGCGGTGCGCTTCAAGGCAGCGCCGCCACCGGGCCAACATATCCGGCGCAGCGGCGAAGACGTGGCGCGTGGCGCGGTGGTGCTGGCGCGTGGCCGGCGGCTGGACAGTGCCGCGCTGGGCATGGCGGCCAGCATTGGCCTGGCACAAGTACCGGTGGCCCCCCGCCCCCGGGTGGCGCTTTTTTCCACCGGTGACGAGCTGGTGCTGCCTGGCAGCGTGCCGCCCGTGCAGATGAAGCCCGGTGCCATCTACAACTCAAACCGTTTCTTTCTGCGTTCGTTGTTGTTGCGCCTGGGCTGTGAGGTCACCGACCTGGGCGTGGTGCCCGACCGGCTTGACGCCACGGTTGCGGCGTTGCGTGGCGCGGCCCAGGCCCATGACTTGATCGTTACCAGTGGCGGCGTGTCGGTGGGCGAGGAAGACCATGTCAAGCCCGCAGTGCAGGCGCTGGGCACGCTGGACCTTTGGCAACTGGCCATCAAGCCAGGCAAGCCGTTTGCTTACGGCCGGGTCCACGCGACTGACGCAAGACCGGGGCCTGGCACCCACTTCATTGGCTTGCCCGGCAACCCGGTTTCGAGCTTCGTCACCTTCTTGCTTCTGGTGCGCCCGTTCATCCTCAAGCTCCAGGGCGGGACCGGGCTTGCGACAAAGTCGGTAGCGGTTCGCGCAGATTTCACCTGGCCCAGAGCCGACAAACGCCGTGAATTCCTTCGTGCGCGGCGCAACCCGGCGGGCGGGCTGGACCTGTTTGCCAATCAGAGTTCAGGGGTACTGACGTCCATGGTCTGGGGTGACGGCCTGGTGGACACGCCGCCGGGCACCTCGATTGCGCCGGGCGACATGGTGCAATTCATTTCGCTGGCGGAGTTGCTGGCATGAAAGTCACCGTGAAGTATTTCGCCTCAATCCGCGAGGCCATGGGGCAGGGCAGCGAAGTGGTCGAGACCGAGGCGGCCACCGTCGGTGCGCTGCGCGACAGCCTGGTTTTGCGCGGCGAGCCGGCAGCCCTGGCCCTGGCGCGCGGCAAGGCGGTGCGCGCTGCGCTCAACCAGGTGATGTGCGACGACGCGGCAGCGCTTGCGCAGGGCTGCGAAGTGGCCTTCTTCCCGCCGGTCACAGGGGGTTGAGCATGACGGCACGGGTTTCGATCCAGACGCAGGACTTCAGCCTCACGGACGAGCTTGCCGCCTTGCGCGGGGCCGACGCGCGGGTGGGTGCGGTGTGCAGCTTTGTGGGCACGGTACGCGGCGCAGATGAAGGCGGCAACGCGCCGCCGGTGCTGAGCATGGCGCTGGAGCACTACCCGGGCATGACCGAAAAGGCCATCGAAGCGATGATTGACGAAGCCCACCGGCGCTTCAATATTTACGCGGCAAGGGTGGTTCACCGTGTCGGCTTGCTGCAGCCTGCCGACCAGATCGTGATGGTGGCCGTTACATCGGCGCACCGGGGTGAAAGCTTCAAGGCCTGCGAGTTCCTGATGGACTATCTCAAGACGCAGGCTCCGTTCTGGAAGAAAGAGCAGACCCCGGGCGCTGCCCAATGGGTGGATGCGCGGGTCAGCGACGACGCCGCGCTGGCGCGTTGGGGCGTCAAAGCGCCGAACGCCTGAGCAGCAGGGCCTCTGAGCGAGCCCACTGCGCGCTGGTTTCGCTCAGGCCGGCTCGGGCGGCACAAACGCCGCGCGGGCCTCGTGCTCCAGCCCGTTGGTGAGTGCTTGCAGCAAGTCCACCAATTGAGTTTGCTGCTCTGGCGACAGCGGGGCCAGCAGACGTTTGTAGGCTTTTTCGGCTGGTTTCTGGGCCTGTTCAAGCATCGCCTCTCCGGCCGGTGCCAGTGCCACCGCCAGGTTGCGTTTACTGCCAGGCGCCGGGGTGCGCTGCACCAGGCCACGGCCCTCCAGGCCGCGCAACACCCTTAGCACCGTTACCTTGTCAAACCCCAGGGCGCGGGCCAGGCTTGACTGGTCCAGCCCGGGCGTCGCGCGCAGCACCGTCAGCACGCCAAACTGCGCGGGCGTCAGGCCGGTGGCGCGGCATTCGTCTTCAAACACCGCGGCAGATATCTGGTGCGCGCGGCGCAGCAAAAAACCTGGTCGGGCGTACAGGCGCGCAAGTGCGGGGGCGGGGGCGTCAATGGGGGGCACGGGCGTTCAGAAGCGTCGACTCAGGGAATGCATTGATTGTGCCTTGCACAATAGTCTTGATACTAGTTAGCATGCAAACATAGTCAAGGAGTATCTGATGTTCGGTCTGCAAATCCGTTCTTTGGTGGCACCGCTGCTCCTGGCCGCCGCCTGCGCCAGCGCCATGGCGCAACAGCCTGCCAGCCAGGCACCGCTGCGCCTGATCGTGCCGTTCACGCCCGGCACCGGCATCGACCTGATCGCCCGTACCGTTGGCCCCAAGCTGGCAGAGCGCCTGGGTCGCCCCGTGGTAGTGGACAACCGGGCCGGTGCCTCGGGCAATATTGGCACCGAAGCCGTGGTGCGCGCCGCGCCCAATGGCCAGACGCTGCTGGTCAGCGTGAACACCCTGGTCATGAACCGCAGCCTGTACCCCAAGCTTGCGTTTGACCCGGTCAAAGACCTGGTTCCGGTGTCGCTCACGAGTTGGGGCCAGTTGTTGCTGGTAGCGCCGCCGGCCACCGGCTACAAGACCGCCGCCGACCTGGTGGCCGCCGCCAAAGCCCGGCCGGGGCGGGTCAATTACGCTTCGCCGGGGGTCGGCACACCGCATCATTTGTCGATGGAGCTGTTCAAGTCCACCGCCGGAATTTTTGTCACCCACATTCCCTACCGCGGTACTGGCCCGGCGCTGACCGACCTGTTGGGCGGCCAGGTTGACGCCATGTTCCTGCCTATTCATGTGGCATTGCCGCATGTGCGCGGTGGCCGCCTGGTGGCCCTGGGGCTGGGCAGTGACAAGCGCCATGCCCTGCTGCCCCAAGTGCCCACGCTGGCCGAGGAAAAGGTCGGCAATTTGAATGTAGACATGTGGTACGGCGTCTTTGCGCCGCCTGGCAGCGCGCCTGATTTCGTGGCGCGCCTGAACCGCGAGCTGAAAGAAATTCTTGCGCTGCCTGAGGTGCGCAGCGCCTTTGAAACCCAGGGCATGGACCCGGCCAGCAGCACCCCCGAAGACTTCCGAAAGCTGGTTGAGCAGGACGCAGCCCGCTGGGCGCAACTGATCAAAACACAGAACATCACCGCAGAATGACCATCACCATTGCCATCGTTGGCGGCGGTATCGGCGGCCTGGGCCTGGCCCTTGCCTTGCATGCGCGTGGCCTGGCCTGCAATGTCTACGAGAGCGTGCCCGAGGTGCGCGAGATCGGCGTCGGCATCACACTGCTGCCGCACGCCATGCGCGAGCTGGCGGCGTTGGGGTTGCAAGAGGCACTGGAAGCGCAGGCGATTGAAAACCTTGAAAGCGTGTTCTTCAACCGCTTTGGTCAGTTCATCTACCGCGAGCCACGTGGCCGCCATGCCGGCTACAGCCTGCCCGAGCTGGGCATTCACCGCGGCAAGCTGCACCGTGTGATGTACCAGGCGGCGCTGGCGCGGCTGGGGCCGCAAGCCATCCATACTGACCACCGCTGTGTCGGCGTGACGCAGGGCGAGGCAGGTGCCACGCTGCAGTTCACCCGCATGTCCAGCGGTCAGGTGTTGCCTGAGGTGCGGGCCGATGTGGTGGTTGCCTGTGACGGCGTCAACTCGGCGCTGCGCCGGCAGTTCTACCCACACGAGAAGGTGGCTTTTGCGGGCATCAACACCTGGCGCGGGGTGACGCGGCACAAACCCATTCTGA
Organism: Ramlibacter sp. 2FC; assembly: GCA_943369755.1. GTDB lineage: Bacteria > Pseudomonadota > Gammaproteobacteria > Burkholderiales > Burkholderiaceae_C > CALROG01. The sequence continues at coordinate 10,415 of CALROG020000023.1, read as the reverse complement.
GCGGCAAGAGTTATCTGCGGATCGGCTCGATTGACACCGGCAAGATGGTGATCTACCCGATCGTGGACCAGCTTGACCCGCAAGGCAACCAGCTCATCAACTGGGTGGCCGAGATCAAGCGCACCGACGCCGCCATGAACGACTGGAACCAGGGCGGCAAGCTCAGTGACTTCATTGACATCTTTCGCGACTGGCGCTTTGACTGGCTGGACGTGCCCGCGCTGATCGAGAACGCCGAGCAGATTCTTGAATACCCGATGGTGGACAAAGACCCGGTGCCGCATTGGACCTTTGGCCGTGTCACGCTACTGGGCGACGCGGCGCACCCGATGTACCCGCGCGGCAGCAACGGCTCGGCCCAGGCGCTGATTGACGGGCGTACCCTGGCCGACGCGCTGGCCGGCCTGGCGCCGGGAGCCGATCCGCGCACGGCACTGATGGCCTACGAGGCGCAGCGCCAGCCGGTAACGGCGCGCATTGTGCAGACCAACCGCTCGGTGCCGCCGGACTTCATCAACATCAAGGTCGACGAGCTTTCAGGCGGCAAGCCATTCACGCACATTGACGACCTGATCAGCCAGGAGGAGCTGCGCCTGATTTCCGACAACTACAAGCAGATTGCGGGCTTTTCGCTTGACGCCGTGCGCGCGGGCTAAGGCGCTGGGCAGCTTGGCGGGCGGCCCTCAGTTGAGGTAGCGCGGGCGACCACTGCCCGGCGCGTCGGGGGCCAGCGCTTCGGCCTCGGTCGCCGCGGGCGCTTCACCGGATTGCCAGGCCGCCTGGCCCAGCGCCTGGCCCAGCAAATGCAAAAAGCCCTGCATCAACCGGGGCTCCAGTTCCAGCTTGAAGCTGCGTGGCTCCGGGGTGCCGGGCAGCCGTTCAAAAAACTCCAGCCCCATGCGGCTGCTTGGCTGTGGCGTGAGGTTCACGTCGGTGACCAGCAGCGGCTCTTCCCCCAGCGGCAGACTGGCTTGTTGCGCCTGGTAGGGGGTGTCAAAGTCGGCGTCGTTCATCAGCTCGGCCTTGCGGAAGTCGGCCAGCATTTTTTTCATGCTCTCGTCAGCCGCCGCGCCTGAGGTGACACTGGCCTCCGGCAGCATCAGCTGGTCGGTGAGCAGGCGATCCAGTAGCGGGCGCAGGCCCAGCAACAGACGCCGCGTCAGCCACAGGCGCAGCTCCTGCGCATCGGTGGTGTTGATGCGTACAAGGATACGGTCCTGCTCGGCGAGATAGGTGGCCGAGAGCTGGTGAACATTCATCTGGTTGATTTTAGTCATCAAGCCACACAGCAGACGCTGACAAAGTGCCCTTGAAACGCTATGGACAACCCCAAGGTGCACAACATGCGACTCGACAAACTCACCACCAAGTTCCACGAAGCCCTGAGCGACGCCCAAAGTCTCGCCCTGGGTAACGACCATGCCTACATCGAGCCGGTGCACCTGCTGGCCGCCATGCTGCGCCAGGACGACGGGCCCCGGGCCTTGCTGGAGCGCGCCGGTGTCAACATTGCCGGCCTGCAGGCGGCAGCCGACGTTGCCATCAAAAAACTGCCCCAGGTACAAGGCCAGGAGCAAGTGCAAGGCGGCCCCGAGCTGGGCAAGCTGCTGCAGGCCACCGAGAAGGAAGCCATCAAGCGCGGCGACCAGTTCGTTGCGGGTGAATTGTTCCTGCTGGCGCTGTCAGACCACAAGGGCGAGCTTGGCAATATGGTGCGGGCCAACGGCCTGACCCGCAAGAGCCTGGAGGCCGCGATTGAAGCGGTGCGGGGTGGCCAGGGCGTCAACACCGCTGACGCCGAAGGCCAGCGCGAAGCGCTCAAAAAATACTGCATGGACCTGACCGAGCGCGCCCGTATGGGCAAGCTGGACCCGGTGATCGGGCGCGACGACGAAATCCGCCGGGCCATCCAGGTGCTGCAGCGGCGCACCAAGAACAACCCGGTATTGATCGGTGAACCCGGCGTGGGCAAAACCGCCATTGTCGAAGGCCTGGCCCAGCGCATCGTGGCCGGCGAAGTGCCCGAATCGCTCAAGGGCAAACGGGTGCTGAGCCTGGACATGGCCGCCTTGCTGGCCGGTGCCAAATTCCGGGGCGAGTTTGAAGAGCGCCTGAAAACCGTGCTGAAGGAACTGGCCCAGGACGAAGGCCAGACCATCGTGTTCATTGACGAGCTGCACACCATGGTGGGCGCGGGCAAGGCCGAGGGCGCGATGGACGCGGGCAACATGCTCAAGCCGGCGCTGGCGCGTGGCGAGCTGCACTGTGTGGGTGCCACCACGCTGGACGAATACCGCAAGTACATTGAAAAAGACGCGGCGCTGGAGCGCCGGTTCCAGAAGATCCTGGTGGGTGAACCCACGGTGGAGGCCACCATCGCCATCCTGCGCGGCTTGCAGGAAAAGTATGAAGTGCACCACGGCGTGGAGATCACCGACCCGGCCATCGTGGCTGCGGCCGAGTTGAGCCACCGCTACATTACCGACCGCTTCCTGCCCGACAAGGCGATTGACCTGATCGACGAGGCTGCCAGCAAGATCAAGATCGAGATCGACTCCAAGCCCGAAGTGATGGACAAGCTGGACCGGCGCCTGATCCAGCTGCAGATCGAGCGCGAAGCCGTGCGCCGCGAGAAGGACGAGTCTTCACAGAAGCGCTTTGCGCTGATTGAAGAAGAGATCGAAAAGCTTCAGAAAGAAATTGCCGACTACGACGAGATCTGGCGCGCCGAGAAAGCCCAGGCCCAGGGCAGCGCGCAAATCAAGGAGCAAATTGATGCGCTGCGCCACCAGATCGAGGAGTTCACCCGCAAGGGCGACTTCAACAAGGTGGCCGAGCTGCAATACGGCAAGCTGCCGGGGCTGGACAAGCAGCTCAAGGATGCCCAGGCCAAAGAGACCAGCAAAGCCAAGGAAGCCAAAGACGGCGGCCGCCCGCAACTGCTGCGCACCCAGGTGGGCGCGGAAGAAATTGCCGAGGTCGTGGCCCGTGCTACCGGCATCCCGGTGGCCAAGCTGATGCAGGGCGAACGCGACAAGTTGCTGGTGATGGAAGAAAAGCTGCACCAGCGCGTGGTGGGGCAGGACGAAGCCATTGCGGCGGTGGCCAACGCCATCCGGCGCTCGCGCTCGGGCCTGTCTGACCCCAACCGGCCTACCGGCTCGTTCTTGTTTCTTGGCCCCACTGGCGTGGGCAAAACCGAGCTGTGCAAGGCGCTGGCGGGCTTTTTGTTCGACAGCGAGGACCACCTGATCCGCATGGACATGAGCGAGTTCATGGAAAAGCATTCGGTGGCCCGCCTGATCGGTGCGCCGCCGGGCTATGTGGGCTACGAAGAGGGCGGCTACCTGACTGAAGCCGTGCGCCGCAAGCCCTACAGCGTGCTGCTGCTGGACGAGGTGGAGAAAGCCCACCCCGACGTGTTCAATGTGCTGCTGCAGGTGCTGGACGACGGCCGCCTGACCGACGGCCAGGGCCGCACGGTGGACTTCAAGAACACCGTGATCGTGATGACCAGCAACATTGGCTCGCACATGATCCAGGCCATGGTGGGCAAACCTGCCGACGACATCAAGGACGCCGTGTGGGACGAACTGAAGAACCACTTTCGCCCTGAGTTCCTGAACCGGATTGACGAAACCGTGGTGTTCCACGGGCTGGACGCGAAGCACATCGAGAAAATCGCCGCGATCCAGCTGCGCATCTTGCAGGCCCGCCTGGCAAAGATGGACCTGACGCTGCAAGTCACAGACGCCGCGCTGGCCGAGCTGGCCAAGGTGGGCTTTGACCCGGTGTTTGGCGCACGGCCCCTGAAGCGCGCGATCCAGCAGCGCATCGAAAACCCGCTGAGCAAGCTCATTCTTGAAGGCCGCTACCCGCCCAAGAGCGTGATCCCGGTGAGTGTGGACCCGCTGCACGCGCCTGGCGTCTTCCAGTTTGGGGACGTTGCATGACCCCCACGCTTGTCACTTCGTGTACTGCGCTGCCCCCCGAGGGGGCCGCAGTCGCCTTGGGGCGGCCCGGCGGCGACCGGCTGTAGCATCGGGCGGATGAAAACTGTCTTTCGTTTCATTTTGCGGCTGCTGTTGCTGGTGGCAGGGCTGGTCTTTGCGGCCAGCCTGGCGCTGGCCCTGCTGGTGGTTGTGGCGCTGTGGGGCTTGCGCATGGTGTGGGCGCGCCTGACCGGCAAGCCCGTGACACCGTTTGTGATGCGGATTGACCCGCGCGGCGGCTTTAACCGCATGTACCGCGGGGGCGGTGCTGCACCCGGTGAACCGGCCGGCGCGCCCCCAACCGGGCGGCGTGCGCTGGGCGACGTGACCGACGTGGTGCCCAAGGAGCCGCGGGCCTGAGTTTGCGCAAAACCAGTACAACACATAACCTGTGTTACACTGATTATGTGTTACCTCAACATGAAGGCCGCCGCCGTGTCCAACCTCACCCTGTCAATTGACGACAAACTGCTGCAGGCCGCCCGTGTGCGGGCGGTGAAAGAGGGCACCAGCGTCAATGAAATTTGCCGCAAGGCCCTGGAGGCGTATGCAGGCGCGTCGGGCGCGCAGCGCCTGCAGCGCTACCGCGCGCTGCAAGCCAGCATTGACGCCATGCCGCGTGCGGCGGCGCTTGCCGCCCCCTGGAACAGCCGCGACGAGATGTACCAGCAGATGATGGCCGAGCGCTCCCCCGGGGCCAACGCCTGATGCAGTTTTTTGACACCAATGTGCTGGTCTACCGGCAAGACCCGCAAGACCCGCATCGTCAGCAACTGGCAAAAGGCCTGATCGAATCAGCCATGGTTCGGGGTGAATTCACCATCAGCACCCAGGTCTTGCAGGAGTTCTACAACACCATGTTGCGCAGACGGTTTATGCCGCCCGCCGCAGCGCAGGCCTTGTGTGAAGTGTGGGCCGAGCATGACGTGGTGAGCACCACCGCCGCGCTGGTGTTGCGCGCCTTTGCGTTGCAGCAGCGCTACCAAACTTCTTTGTGGGACGCGCTGATCGTGCAGGCCGCGATCGATGCAGGCTGCACCACGCTGTACAGCGAAGACCTGCAGCACGGCATGCAGTTTGGCGCGCTGGCCGTCGTCAATCCGTTTCGCGCTGACGCGGTTCACGAGCCGGCCACGGCTTACCGCGCCGGGCCGGCGCGCCGCCGCAAGCCCTAAACGCGGGCCCTAAACGCGGGCCCAACGCTCGCGCAGTTCGCGTTTAAGCACCTTGCCGATCTCACTGCGTGGCAGTTCGTCAGTAAAGCGCAGACCGGCCAGGCGCTGGGTTTTGCCAAGTTGGCCGTTGGCCCATTGGCGAATGGCCTCGGGCAGGTGGGTTGCGCCTGCTTTGGGCACCACATACGCCACGGGCGACTCGCCCCATTCGTCAGACGGCACCCCAACCACCGCCGCGTCGGCCACTGCCGGGTGCTGGCGCAGCACGGCCTCCAGGTCGCTGGGGTAGATGTTGAAGCCGCCGCTGATGACCATGTCTTTGCGCCTGTCCATCAACGTCAGAAAACCTTGCTCGTCAAAGCGGCCCACGTCGCCGGTGCGGATGTGGCGCCGGCCTTGCGCGTCATGCCACTCGGCCTCGCGGGTTTTGGCAGGCTGGTTGTGGTACGCCGTCATCATTGACGCGGGTGAGCGGCCCACCACCTCGCCGACCGAGCCGGGCGGCAGCAAGTGGCCGTCTTCGTCCAGCACCACGAATTCATGGCCTTCGGGCGGGCGGCCCACGGTGTGCAGCTTGTCGGGGAACAGATGCGCCTCCAGGATGCACGAGCCACCGCCCTCGGTCATGCCATAAAACTCCACCAGCCCGCCGGGCCAGCGTTGCAGCACGTCAGCCTTCAGCGCCGCGTGAAAGGGCGCGCTGGTGCAAAACTTCATGACGAACGACGACAGATTGAAGTCGTCAAACTCGGGCAGCGCCAGGATGCGCTGGTACTGCACCGGCACCAGCATGGCGTGGCTGGCGCGCACCTGCTCGGCCAGCGCCAGCCAGCTGCGCGCCTCAAACTTCGGTGGCGGCAGCACCACGGTGCCGCCTTTGGCAAGCGTCGGGAAAAAGCACACCAGCGTGGTGTTGGAGCACAGCGAGGTGGCCAGCAGCGTCACGCTGTCAGGCCCGTAGCCGTAGTTCTCGGCGCGCGCCACATGGGCCCAGCGCATGTCGTGCGACTGAACAATGCCCTTGGGCGTGCCGGTGGTGCCGGACGAATAAATGATGTTGAAAGCCCAGGCGGGCTGAATTTTTACCGCCCTGGGCCGCGCGCCCGCAGGCAGCAGCCACTGTTGCAACGATGGCTTGGCCAGGCCGTCCATGGCAACCCGGCGCGCCGGGGTGTCGAATGCGGGCACAGCCGCGTCCACAAAGAAAAGGCGGGCATCACAGTCCGCCACCATTGCGGCAAGCTGCGCCGGTTGAGACTGCACGGCGAGCGGTGCCACCACCACGCCAGCGCGCAGGGCACCCAGAAACACTGCCACGTATTCCAGCGAGTTGGCGGCGCAGATGGCAATTGCCTGCTGCGGCTTGACGCCGTCGCGTTGCAGCGAAGCGGCCACGCGGTCCACCATGGCGTCCAGCTGGCCCCAGGTGACGCTGCGGCCGCCTTGAACCAGGGCCTTCTGCGCGGGCCTTGCCATGGCGTGTTGGCGCACGAGCTCGGCAATGGCCTGAAAGGGCGGGGCAGGCGGGGCGGGTGCGGCGGGAGGGGTGGGCTTGGTGGACATGACGGGGCACCGGGTTGTGACGCCTGCAATTTACGGCAAAGGCCGCGCAGCCGCTGTAGCGTGCCGGACAGGCCGCCGCGCCTGTGCGCGCTACCATCCGCACGTGACTGAAACCACTGCTGCACCCATCCCCGAGGGCTTTCGCCCCGCCCGCATGGGCGGCCCGTACATGAATGTCAACGGCCCGTTGTACGCGCGGCTGGACGCGGGTTGCCTGGTGATGGGCTTCAGGGTGGAAGAACGCCACACCAACCCGCTGAAGATCTGCCACGGCGGCATGCTGGCGAGCTTTGCCGACATGCTGCTGCCAATGGCCACCATGTACCAGACCGGCGGTGAGCGCCGCTTCCTGCCGACCATCAGTTTGCAGATTGACTACCTGGCCGGCGCGCCGCTGGGGGCCTGGGTTGAGGGCCGTGCCGACATCCTGCGCAGCACCCGCAACATGGTGTTTGCCCAGGGGCTGGTGCTTGCCGACGGCACCCCCGCGCTGCGCGTGAGCGGCATCTTCAAGCAGGGGCCGCTGATCGGCGACGGAACCGACCGCGACCCGCTGAAGCTACAAAATTGATAGTGGGTGGCGCAGCATTGGCGCGGGCTGTGGGCACTTTTAGCCCTGAAATGGCTTACTTTAACGGCACCACGGTGCCGGGCGGCAGCGGCACGGCGGTGACGCTGTTCTGTGGCGAGCCTTCAATCACGCGGTCGGCATACGTCAGGTACACCAGCGTGTTGCGCTTGGTGTCCACCATGCGTACCACCCGCAGCTTCTTGAACACCAGCGAAATGCGTTCGTTGAACATCTCTTCCTGCTTGTCCAGCGGCTTGCCGGTGGGGAAAGTTATTACACCGGTTTGGCGGCAGGCAATTGACGCTTCGCTCTTGTCTTCAGCCAGGCCCAGCCCGCCCTTGATGCCGCCGGTCTTGGCGCGCGACACATAGCAGGTAACGCCTGCGACCTTGGGGTCGTCGTAGGCCTCCACCACAATCTTGTGGTCTGGCCCCAGCCACTGAAAGGCTGTGTCTACCGAACCCACCTGTTCGCCACCCGCCGGGCTACAGGCCACCAACGTAAACGCCATCATCCAACCGAGCTTGCGCATAAACACTCCTTGCATCGGACCACTTTAGCCCATTCGTGCGACCATCAACGCCCCATGCCCGTACCGCACTTGCTCCTTGCCCTGGCCGTTGTTTTTGTCTGGGGCACCAATTTCGTCGTGATCAAGTGGGGGCTGGCCGAGTTCCCGCCGTTCCTGCTGGCGGCATTGCGCTTTGCGCTGTCGGCCCTGCCCTGGATCTTTTTCATGCCGCGCCCGGCGGTGTCTTGGGGGCGGCTGGCGGCCTTTGGTGTGCTGCTGGGCGCGGGCCAGTTCGGGCTGCTGTTCTGGGCCATGCGGGCCGACGTGACGCCGGGGCTGGCCTCGCTGGTGATGCAAAGCCAGGTGTTTTTTACCATCGGCCTGGCCATGCTGATTGCCGGCGAACGGGTTCGCCTGGCGCAGGGCGTGGCGGTGGTGCTGGCGGCCGCAGGTGTGGCGCTGATCGGCTGGCACAGCCTGCATGAGCCGGCCACCTCGGCCACGCCGTTTGGCTTGCTGCTGCTGTTGCTGGCTGCCGCGGCCTGGGCCGCCGCGAACCTGGTGGTGCGTGGCGCGGGCAGGGTGAATGCGCTGAGCTTCATGGTGTGGAGCAGCCCGTTTGCCGTGCCGCCGCTGCTGCTGATGACCTTCAGCTTCGAGGGCACAGCCGCCATTGCGCAGGCACTTGCCCACGCCACCTGGCTGGGCTGGTCTGCGGTGCTGTGGCAGGCGGTGGGCAATATGCTGTTTGGCTTTGCCGCCTGGAACTGGCTGCTGGCGCGTTACCCCGCCGCAACGGTAACGCCCGCCGCGCTGCTGGTGCCGGTGTTTGGCATGGGCTCGTCGGCACTGGTATTGGGCGAGCCCTTGCCCGCCTGGAAGCTGGGCGCCGCTGCGCTGGTGATGGCAGGGCTGGCACTGAATGTGTGGGCCAGCCGCCTGCCCGCAACTAAAGCCCGCAGCCCAGGGCCAGCAAACACGCCGTGAGCCGCGCGCCAGGCCCGGGCTTGGCCAGGCACCACCCATGCCGGCCCAGGGCCTGTTTACAAGCAAAAATGGCCTCTAGCCCGCATAGGTGCTGCGGGAGCCATTATCAAATGTATAGCGGTTGAGGCTCGCGCACGGTGTGCTGGCTAAACTGCGGCACACCCTCCAGCGCGTCCAGCGGGCTGGCGGTGCCGCCCGCTGCCACCTTCAGCACGTGGGTGTAAATCATGGTGGTGGACACATCGCTGTGGCCCAACAGCTCTTGCACCGTGCGGATGTCTGTGCCCGCCTGCAGCAGGTGCGTGGCAAAGCTGTGGCGCAGGGTGTGGACGGAGACGGGCTTGTGGATCTCGGCGACCACCACCGCGTGCTTCAAGGCACGTTGCAAGCGTTGTTCATACAGGTGATGGCGCCGCTCAATGCCTGAACGGGGGTCAGTAGCCAGCGTTGGTGAAGCAAACACCCAATGCCATGCCCACGACAGGCCGGCGCGCGGGTACTTGGCATCCAGCGCATGCGGCAGGTAAACGCCCGGCCTGTTGGCAGCACGATCCGCAGCCCACAACGCACGGGCAGCCGCCATCTGGTCGCGCAAAGGCTGTTCCAGTGAGCGCGGCAGCATGACCACCCGGTCTTTGCCTCCCTTGCCGTCGTGCACGATGATGACGTGGCGATCAAAGTCCACGTCCTTGACGCGCAGGCTCAGCCCCTCCATGTGCCGCATTCCAGTGCCATACAGCAGCCGGGCCAACAAGCCTGTGACGCCCTGCATCAGCGCCAGCACGTTCTGCACCTCATCGCGCGTCAGCACAGACGGAACACGCCGCGTGGGCACAGGCCGGCCGATCTCGTTCATCCAGGGCAGCTCGCAATCGAGCACCTCTTTGTAGAGGTACAGCAGTGCGCTTAACGCCTGGCGGTGGGTGGAGGGCGCCACTTTGCGGTCATTGGCCAGCATGGTCAGGAAGGCCTCCACCTCAGGGCGACCCATCTGCTGCGGATGCCGAAGGCCATGAAACCGGATGAACCAGCGCACCCAGTACAGGTAGGTTTGCTCGGTTCGCAAGCTGTAATGCATGTAGCGCAAGCGCTCACGCATCTGGTCGAGCAGCCGCCGAGACTGCAAGGGTGGGCGGGGGCCACTGCTGCCGGGTTTGACGAAACTGTTAGTACTGTTCATAAATACAGTATTAACAAAAAGCCCAGAAAAATCAAGGCTTTCAAGCCCAAAGACTGGCCTTGTTGGTCACCGGTCCGCCGTGTTCATTAGCAGGTTTGCAGGGTTTGGGGCGGTTTTCGTGGGCTGGCAGTTGGCGGGAGAGCGGGGAAATGCTGTTATAAATCAAGTACTTATTTAGTATGAACGGAGGCGAAAATGACGCATGACCACGTTGTTCATAAGACAGGTTTCACTTCCATATCACGTTTTGTCGACTGCTAAAACAGTGTTGCTAGCACAAAAGCTGGGTATTTATACAGCATCGATTTTCTGGTAGCGTGCATAGCTGCGCCACAGCGCGCGGACAAAAGCAAGCTTTTGGTACGGACGCAGTGACACAGCTATGTGAGCTGATGACCAAAAAGGGGGGTGGTTTGAGCCATCAGATGAAGCGCCA
>CALROG020000022.1:0-61951 GCA_943369755.1 Ramlibacter sp. 2FC | reverse complement strand
CAACGGCAGCGGCGCTGACTCTGGCGGATACGGGCAAGAAGGTGTTGCTCGTCAGCACTGATGCCGCGTCGAACCTGGACGAAATGTTGGGGATAGAGCTTCGCAACACGCCCGTACCCGTGCCGGGTGCGCCCGGCCTGTCAGTGCTTAACATCGATCCCGACACGGCAGCCGAATCGTATCGGCAGCGGGTCTTGGCGCAGATGGCTGCTGACAGCAGCGAAGAAGAGCGGTCGACCGTGCGAGAGCAGTTGTCGGGTGCCTGCACCACCGAAATCGCATCCTTTGATGAGTTTTCCTCCCTGTTGGCTGAAGGCCCGGGGCACTACGACCACATCGTCTTTGACACCGCACCGACAGGACACACATTGCGCCTGCTCAGTTTGCCCAAGGCCTGGACAGGGTTTCTGGAGGGTAACGACAGGGGAGCCTCGTGCCTCGGACCGCATTCCGGGTTGAAGATGCAGGAGGTGCGGTTCAAGGCGGCTTTTGACGCGTTGAGTGACCCCAAGAAAACCACGGTGATTCTGGTAACACGCCCTGACAAGGGCGCTATCGCCGAAGCTGCACGCACATCGGAAGAGTTGCACGAACTCGGTCTGGATAACCAGCGACTGGCGATCAATGGGGTATTCCATGCGAGCCGGCGAACCGATGCAGTGGCAAGCGCCATCGAGGATTTGGGCAAGCAGGCGCTGGACGACATGCCCGATTCACTGCGCGCACTGCCACAGGATCTTGTGCCGCTTCGAGCCTTTGACACGGTTGGCCTGCCTGCGCTGCGGGCGCTGCTGGCGGCTGGCGCAGACCCCACCCCCCCGCAGCTCGTTGAGACGGGGCGCAATGCGGCGCGACTCCCGGGCCTGGCCGCTTTGGCAGACGAGCTTGCCGAGGCTGGCCACGGTTTGATCATGGTGATGGGCAAGGGTGGCGTCGGCAAGACGACGGTCGCTGCTGCGTTGGCGTTGGGCCTGGTTCAACGCGGAAAATCGGTACACCTGAGCACCACCGATCCGGCGGCTCACCTGGCGGGCACCTTGAGCGGCGATGTGCCGGGCTTGAAGGTGAGCCGGATCGACCCTAAGGTCGAAACGCAACGCTACATCGACAAGATCATGGCAGCCCGGTCATCGGAGCTGGACCCGGCTGAACGAGCGCTGCTGCTGGAGGACCTGCAATCGCCCTGCACTGAGGAGGTAGCGGTCTTTCACGCGTTTTCGCGCATCGTCAGCGAGGGTCGAAGCGCGTTCGTGGTGCTTGACACCGCGCCCACGGGGCACTCCATGTTGCTGATGGACGCCACAGGCGCCTACCACCGGCAAATGACTCGCGAGTTCGAAGGGCGCACTTCGGCTCATGTCGTCACGCCGCTGATGAGGCTGCAGGACGCGAATTACACGAGGATCATCCTGGTCACCCTGCCCGAGGTGACACCTGTTTCGCAGGCTGCCGCCTTGCAAGACGATCTTCGTCGCGCAAAAATTGAGCCCTTCGCCTGGGTGCTCAACAAGAGCGTGCTGGCGGCCGGCACTGATGACCCCCTGCTGTCCGCGCGTCTCGCGGGTGAGCGCAAGCAGATGGAACGCATGACGGGCGGGCTGGCAAAGCGTTTGTTCACGCTGCCCTGGCTGACCGTTCCTCCGATCGGCTTCGCAGCGCTCTCCAGACTGGTCAGCAAGGTGCACGGTTTGTAAGGCGTTTTACGGCGGCCGCTTGGTCGCCGCTACCACTGCCCCGTCTCCACCCGTATCGCCACTTCGCAGTCGTCAAAAATCTCCAGTTTGGCGATCTTCACGCGCACGCCCAGCACGCCGGGCAGCAGCATCAGGCGGGCGGCGAGTTTGCCGATCAGGCTTTCCAGCAGGTTCACATGCTCGGCGGTGCATTCGTCGATGATGATCTGGCGCACTTTGCGGTAGTCCAGCACATGGTGGATCTCGTCGTCGCGCGGGCGCAGGTCTTGGGTGCCCAGGTTCAGCTCGGCGTCCACCTGGATCGGCTGGGGCGCGGTTTTTTCAAAGTCCAGAATGCCCAGGTTGGCGTCAAAGCGCAGGCCGGTGAGGGTGAGGGTTTGGGTCCCTTTGTTCAGCATAGATTCCTAGCCAGTTGGGGACAGAGCAGACTTGCTGCGCAATTCCTGGTCTGTCCCGCAAAGTCTTACATTAACGAAAAATCGCGCTCAAACTTCATTAAATGCTGGCCGCCGTCCACCAGCAGCGTGGTGCCGGTGATGGAGCTGTTCTCCAGCGCAAACTTCACCGTGGTGGCCACGTCCGCCGCGGTGGAAGAGCGGCCCAGTGGCGACAACTTGTGCAGCGCCTCAAACTTGTCGTTGCTCAGCATGTGGCTGGTCAGGGTCAGCCCCGGGGCCACGCCCACCACCCGCAGTGTGGGCGCAAATGCCTGGGCCATGAGTGTGTTGGCCGCTTCCAGCGCGGCCTTGGACAGGGTGTAGCTGAAGAAGTCGGGGTTGGGGTTCCACAACTTCTGGTCCAGCATGTTCACCACCGCGCCGCTGGCACCGCGCGTGGCCAGGTGGGCGTGCAATGCCTGCGCCAGCAGCACCGCGGTACCGGTGTTGGTGCGCAGGTGGGCGTCCAGCGCGGCAAAGCTGAAGCTGCCCGCAGTGTCGTGCTCAAAAACCGAGGCATTGTTGACCACGGCGTCCACCGTGCCCATATGCGCTACCACCTTTGGCAGCAACGCACGGGCGGCAGCTTCATCCCCCAGATCAGCCTGAAATGCGGCTGCACCCCGCGTCAATGCTTCGCAACCCGCTACAGTTTTTGTAGCATCTTCCTGTGAGCCGCGGTAGTGCACGGCCACCCGCCAGCCGCCTGCGGCCAGCGCCAGCGCAATCTCGCGGCCCAGCCGACGGGCGGCACCTGTCACCAGCACGGTGCGGGGGTGGGTGGGGGACATTCGGGGACAATCCTGCGGGTGACAACAGATGCAACCAGTTTAACGAGTGCGCTGGCCCGGCTGGTGCAGCGCGCTATTGCGCAGGCTGGCGGCTGGCTGCCGTTTGACCGCTTCATGGCGCTGGCGCTGTATGCGCCGGGGCTGGGTTATTACGCCAACGGGTCGCGCAAGTTCGGGCTGATGCCCCAGTCGGGCAGCGACTTCGTGACCGCGCCAGAGCTTTCGCCGCTGTTTGGCCAGGCCCTTGCCGCGCAGGTGGCCCAGGCGCTGGACGCGACCGGCACCCGCGAGGTGTGGGAATTTGGTGCCGGTTCCGGCGCGCTGGCCACTCAGCTTTTGGGCACTTTGGGCGAGCGGTTGGCGCGCTACACGATTGTGGATTTGTCTGGCAGCTTGCGGGCCCGCCAGCAGCAGGCGCTGGCCGCTTACGGTGACCGCGTGCGCTGGGTCAGCGAACTGCCCGACGCCATGCAGGGCGTGGTGGTGGGCAACGAAGTGCTGGACGCCATGCCGGTGAAACTGCTGGCGCGCGTGGGCGGGGTGTGGCATGAGCGGGGTGTGGGGCTTCGACAAGCTCAGCCCGAACGGTTGGGTTCCGTTTTGCCTGAGCCCGCTGAAGGCCTTTGCTGGGTCGACCAGCCCACCGCCCTGCGCCCGCCGGTTGAAATTGACGGCCCGCATGATTACCTGAGCGAGATCCACCCCCAGGCCGAGGCCTTCATGCGTACCCTGGCCGACCGGCTGACGCAGGGCGCGGCGCTGTTCATTGACTACGGCTTTCCCGAGGCCGAGTACTACCACCCGCAGCGCCACATGGGCACGCTGATGTGCCACCAGGGCCACCGTGCGGACGGCAACCCGCTGGCCGCCCTGGGGCTGAAAGACATCACCGCGCATGTCAACTTCACCGGCATCGCGCTGGCCGCGCAAGAAGCCGGCCTGCCCACGTTGGGCTACACCACCCAGGCGCGGTTTTTGTTGAACTGCGGGCTGCCGGGTTTGCTGGAAACCGCCAACATGGCGCAGCGCGCCAATGCGCTCAAGCTGGTGAACGAGCATGAAATGGGCGAGCTGTTCAAAGTGCTGCTGCTGTCGCGCGGCAGCACCTGGGAGCCGCTGGGCTTTAGCACCGGCGAGCGCAGCCACACCCTATGATGGCCCCATGTTCCGCTGGCTGATCGTCATCTTTCTGGCGCTGATTTTGATCAGCTGGTTTACGCCCATGCTGCGCAAGCTGGGGGTGGGCAAGCTGCCCGGGGACTTTCGCTTCAAGCTGTTTGGCCGCGAGTGGTTCATTCCGCTGGCCTCCACCGTGCTGCTCAGCCTGGTGGCGGGGGCGATCTCCCGCTTTGTCTGAGGCGGCGGGTAGCCTGCGGGCCCTTATTCTTCAATCTGCCAGACACCGGCGCATTTGCGGCAACACACCCTGGTCAGCAATTGGGGCCGGTCTTCGCCGACCACGTCAAAGCGCCCGTATTCGGCGCAGGTGGGGCAGTTGGCCTGGTTGGCCACCACCTCGGCATGCATCAACAGGTACAGGTAGCGCCGCAGCGCCCACAGGGTAATGGCGGCGCAGACCACGATAAACACCACGTCCGCCAGCTTTTCAGAGACCGACCCGCCGCGAAACGCCTCAAAACTGGCCAGCAGCGCAATCGTCGCCAGCAGGGCCAGCACCATGTGGGCATGGCTTGAGAGCAGCTCCCGCTCGTACCACTTGCGAAACCCCACCTTGCGCACGCCATCGGCCAGGCGGCGGTTGAAGTAGTTGCGCGGCTGGGTCATGGGCCATCATCGCAAATGCCCGGACAAACACAAGGGGGTGGGCCGAACAACCTGCCAGCTCAGTCGGACAAAACCTGCGCCACCGCCGCCACCCGCGCGGCGTGGATCGCTTCACCGATCTTTTGGCCGCTAGCCCCTGTAGATTCTGCGTGAGCTGCTATCAAATGTGTAGCAACTGCTTGCGCGGCAGAAAGCGCCGCCAGCAAGCGCGGGCGCTGCGGGTAGGCCTGCTCTTGCAGCCCCAGGCGGCCACGGGCATCGCATTCGCAGGCCAACAGCACTTCGCCAAAGCGCTGCGGCTTGCGAAACGCGTCGCAGCGCTCCAGCAGCCGCACCAGGGCGGCGGCGGCAAATTCACCGCTGCGATGGATGTTGCCGTGCTCGCGCGCCACCACGTCGCCCAGCTCGCGGCAGTCCACCGGCACGCGCAGCCGCTCGCACACCCCTTTGAGCAGGCGGGCGCTGCGTTCCTCGTGGCCGATATGGCGCGGCAGTACGTCGGCCGGGGTGGTGCCCTTGCCAAGGTCGTGGCCCAGGCAGGCAAAGCGCACGGCCAGCGGCGCGGCCAGCCGCGCGCTCATGTCCAGCACCATCATCAGGTGCACGCCGGTGTCGATCTCCGGGTGGTAGTCGGCGCGCTGCGGCACGCCCCAAAGCCGTGCCACTTCGGGCAGCAGCACCTGTAGCGCGCCGCATTCGCGCAGCACCTCGAACATGCGCGACGGCTTGGGCTCCATCAGGCCACGCGCCAGTTCTTGCCAGACCCGCTCGGGCACCAGCGCGTTGGCCTCGCCGTCGGCCACCATCTGGCGCATCAGCGCCATGGTCTCGGGGGCGACTGAAAAGTCGGCAAAGCGCGCTGCAAAGCGGGCCAGGCGCAGGATGCGCACCGGGTCTTCACGAAAGGCGTCGCCTACATGGCGCAGCACCCTGGCCTGCAGGTCGCGCTGGCCGTGGTGCGGGTCGATCAGCGCGCTAGTGCCGCTTGCACCTGCGGGCTGGGCCATGGCGTTGATGGTCAGGTCGCGTCGGGCCAGGTCCTGGTCCAGCGTTACGTCGGGTGCGGCGTGCACCGTGAAGCCGCGGTAGCCGCGGGCGGTCTTGCGCTCAGTGCGGGCCAGCGCATATTCTTCTTTGGTCTGGGGGTGCAAAAACACCGGAAAGTCCTTGCCCACCGGCAAAAATCCTTGCCGCGTCAATGCCTCGGGCGTGGTGCCCACCACCACCCAGTCCTGGTCGCGCACAGGCAAGCCCAGCAAGGCATCGCGGACCGCACCACCAACCCGGTAAATCTTCATGGCCCGAGTTTAGGGCCAGGCTCTGGCGGGTCAGACCTGGACGTTGAAGCCCAGCTCCACGTCGCAACCGGCCCGGCCCCCGCGCAGGCCCCAGTTCTCAAGCGGGTGCTCGCGCAGAACGGTAAGGACATGGTCGCCTGGAATACCCAGCGGCGTCAGCCGCGCGACGATGGCACGGTACAGCACGCGCTTGGCCTCGATGGAACGCCCCGCAAACGCGTCGATGGTGATGATGGTGAACAGCTCGGGCTGGGCGCGATCGGGCGGGCAGGTCATGCGGTGCGGGGCATGCTGAATCAGCCGCAGCTCGCGGTCGGTGGCCGGGATGCGAAACGCGTCCACCAGCGCGGCATGCACTGCGTCGATGATGGCCACCTCATCGGCGGGCGGGCGCGGCAGGCGGGTTTCGATCAGTACCGTGGGCATGGCGGGCTCCAGTCAGCGAGTGGTGCGGTAGGGTTCCTCGAAGTCCAGAAAGTCCTTCTCCGCCAGTGCGTCATCGATCCAGGCCTTGACGCCTGGCAGCGCGCAGACGCGGCGGATGTAGTCGGTGATATGGCCCGGCACCGGCAGAGCATAGGTGCGCAGGCGCATGCAGACCGGCGCAAAGTAGGCGTCGGCAATACTGAACTCGCCAAACAGCATGGGGCCCTTGTGCTGTTCCAGCAGCGCGCTCCACAGGTCCACGATGCGTTGCACGTCGGCGCGCACGGCCGGCTTGTCGCGCCAGGCCAGCGCGCCAATTTGGGGTAGCGCGGCCTCGATGTTCATCGGGCAGGCACTGCGCAGCGCGCCAAAGCCTGAATGCATTTCAGCGCAGACGCTGCGGGCCCGGGCGCGGGCCTGGGCGTCCTGGGGCCAGAGCTGTTTGGCCGGAAACTTTTCGGCCAGGTATTCGGCAATCGCCAGGGTGTCCCATACGGCAAAACCGTCGTCGGTCAGCACTGGCACGCGGCCGGTCGGGTTGACCTTGGCAATCGCCTGCTTGAAGCTTGAGTCCGCGTCGAACGAGTCAAACCGGACCATGACTTCCTCAAACGCAATGCCCGCCTGCTTGAGCAAAACCCATGGGCGCATGGACCACGACGAATAGTTTTTGTTGCCGATGTACAGCGTGAGCATGTGTTGCCTCCGGTTGAAATGTTTGCATGCTAAGCCGACAGCGCAGCCCCATTGATGCAAAAAAATGCGGGCATTGATGCCCAGGCGTTCTTGCGCGGGTGCCCTTCCCGGGCGGATGCCCTAGAACCGCCCGGCTGTCTTGCGCATGACCGACAGCCCGCTGCGCAGGCCCCGGGTGCCCAGGTAGCCGGGTGCCACGGTGCCAATGGCGGCCGGTGCGATGCCCAGTGCGCCAAGGCCTGGCAGCGTGCCGCTGGCCACGTTGTCCAGCGTCATCGAGTCGATGTTGTCGCGGCTCATCAGCGGCTCGCCGGGCGCCAGCTCCATCAGCAGTGCCTGCAGTTTCCCCAGCGCCAGCGGCAAGCCGATGATCGGGCGCGGGTTGCCGCTCAGGCGGCCCGCCAGTTGCACGAGCTGACGCAGCGTCAGCACTTCAGGGCCAACGGCTTCATAGGTCTGGCCCACGCTGGCGGGCTGCTGCAGGGCGTTCACGATGGCTTGCGCCACGTCTTCTACCCACACGGGCTGAAAGCGTGCCCCGGCACCGGCCAGCGGCATCAGCGGGAACAGGCTTTGCAGCCGCGCAAACAAATTGAGGAAGCGGTCGCCTTCGCCATAAATCACGCTGGGGCGCAGCACGGTCAGGGCCAGGCCTGCGGCGTGCAGGGCCTGCTCGCCACAGGCCTTGCTGCGCTGGTACATCGACGGCGCATCCAGCGCCGCGCCCAGTGCGCTCACGTGCACCAGGCGCTGTACGCCAGTGGCCGCGCAGGCGCGGGCCAGCTTTTGCGGCAGTTGCACATGGGCGTGGTCAAAGCTGGCCTGGTTGCCGTGCAGGATGGCCACCAGGTTCACCACCGCGTCGTGCCCGGCCACCAGCCGGGTCAAAGCAGCTTCGTCGTGCAAGTCGGCTTGCAGCGGCTGCACCAGCGGCAGCGTGAGCACGCCCTGCGCGTTGTGCAGCCGCCGCGTCGGCACCGTGGCATGCCATTGCAGGCGCGCCAGTTTTTCACAGAGATGGCGCCCGACAAAGCCGGTGCCACCTAATACGAGGATGCGGTTCATGGCAGGTCTTTGTTGACTTCGGGCAGGGCTGCATCGCGCGGCCCCACGGAGCCCAGCCGCGCTTTCAGCGACTGGGGCTGGCCGCTCAGGATGGCGGCGTACATGGTGGCGTTGGACAGCACTTTCTTGACGTAGTCGCGGGTTTCGTTGAACGGCACGTTTTCAGCCCACATCGCGCCTTCCAGCACCGGACCGGTGCCGCCCGGGGCGCGCCAGTTGCGGGAGCGGCTCGGCCCCGCGTTGTAGGCCGCGGCGGCCAGCGGCATCGAGCCGGCAAAGTCGTCCAGCACCAGCTTGAGGTAGCCGGTGCCAATGGCGATGTTGGTGTCGCGGTCGTTGATCTGGTCGGGCGTGAAGCTGGTCAGGCCGATCTTGCGGGCCGTCCAGCGCGCCGTGGCGGGCATGACCTGCATCAACCCGGAAGCGCCCACGTGGGAGCGGGCGTCCATGATGAAACGGCTCTCCTGGCGGATCAGGCCATACACATAGGCCGGGTCCAGGGCTATCTCGCGGCTGCGCTTGACCACCGCGTCGCGAAACGGCATGGGAAAGCGCTGCTCCACATCGACCTCAATTCGGGTGCGGTCGCTGGTGTTGATGCAGCGGTCCCAGACCTCGCGGTCGCAGGCGAATTGGGCCGCCGCCAGCAGCTCGCGGTCAGACATGCCACCGGGCTTGGCCAGGTTGGTGCCGTAGTTCCATTCACGCACGCCATCGGGCCGCAAGCCGATGGCAATGGCATACAGCGCGCGGTTCAGGCTGGCGTTCAGGCGCGCGCCTTCTTTTTCTTCGGTTGTCAGGGGTGCCGGGCGGGCCGGCGCCACTATTTTCTGGCCCAGCTCTTCCAGGGCCAGTTGCTCGTAAAAGCCACGCGGCGACGCAATGCTTTCCAGCAGCGCGGTGGCCTCGGCGCGGTGGTTCGCCGCATTGGCCCCCGCCAACAGTGCGCGGGCCTTCCAGTAGACCCAGGCCGGGTCGCGCCGGGCGTCTTCATTCATGGCGTTGATGGCGCTCAGCACCTCGGCCCAGCGCGGCTTGTTGCCCGCGCGCAGGGCGGCCCGCACTTTCCACACCAGCATGTCTTCAGACAGGTCGGCGTCGCGGCTGACTTTGGCGTAGTGCTCCAGCGCGTCGCTGCCCAGCCGGGCGGCGGCCTGCTTGCCGATCACGCCCCAGACCCAGTTGCGCTCTTCCGGGCTGAGCTGCGGACCCCATTTGTTCTCAAGCTGGCGCGCCGCGCCTTCGGCATCAGCGGCGGCGAGCTTGATCAGCGCCAGCGTGATCATTTCCTTGCGCACCTTTGAGGCGGCGCTAACGCGGCTGGTCAGAAATTTGGCCGGGCTGGCGTTGAGTTCGCCCAGCAGGTTCAGCGCCTCGGGGGCGACGATTTCAACCGCCTTGGCCGCTGCGCGGGGGCGGTTGGCTTCGGTGGCCAGGCGCGCCTTGTGCCAGGCGTCTGCGGCGCTGAGGCGGCGCGGGCCGTCTTTGTCGCCAATCATGCGGCTGGCCGCGTGGGCGCAGCCGTCGTCGGCTTCGCGCTGGGCCAGCCAGTGACGGCGCACTTCGTCGCCCAGCGTTACCGGCGCGGCCGGGCCCTGGGTGAGGTACTGCACCAACAGCGCATAGCACCGCACCTCGCGGTCGTCGTTCATGCGGAATTTGGGGTGTTCCGCCTCAAAGGTGGTCCAGTCGCGCCGCTGGCCCAGCAGCAGCAGCCAGTCGTTGCGCAGCCGGTCTTCCTGGTAGGTGCCGGCGTAGCGGCTGAAAAAGCCCTGAATTTCCTGGGTGCTGGCGCTGTCCAGCCGGGCGCGCAACTCCCAGTAGGCGGCCCAGGGCTCCAGCGCGTGGCCGCGCAACTGCGGCAGCATCTGGCTGAGTTTGCGGGTGTCGCCGCGCTTGAAGGCCTGGTTCATTTCCAGCACCAGATCGTCGGCGCGGGTCTGGGCCTGCGCTGCACAGGCGAGCGTGGCAACGATCAATGTCAGAATGGTTCGAAACTGCATCTGGGGATTATGGATAAGTCGGAAGAAAAGCGGGCTTTGAGAAAAGCCCTCATTGAACAACGGTTGAACCTGCCTGACCGCCTACAGCGCGCTGATCTTTTACAGCGCGTGATGCGTATTTGGCTGGTCGGCCGACCCGACGCCATGATTGGCGCCTACTGGCCGATCAAGGGCGAGTTTGACCCGCTGCCGGCCTTGCACCGCTGGAAGGAAGACGGTGAACTGATCGACCAGCCCGCGTTGCGCCGCATTGGCCTGCCGGTGGTGGACAAGCTGCACAAAACGCTGACTTTTCACGCCTGGTACCCCGGCTGCCCGATGGAAGAAGACGCCTACGGCATCCCCAAGCCCAAAGACACGGAAATCATTGTGCCCACGCTGCTGTTTGTGCCGTGTGTGGGCTATGCCGCGGGGGGCTACCGGCTGGGCTATGGGGGTGGCTTTTATGACCGCACGCTGGCCACGCTGCAACCCAGGCCCTTCACGGTGGGGCTGGGCTTCACCAACGGCTACCTGGACGATTTTGAGCCCGAGCCGCATGACGTGCCGCTTGACGCCATCTTGAATGACAACGGGGTCGTTTGGCCGACTTGATAGTGCTTCTGTCCGACATGACGTTTTCGTGACAGACATTTGACATCCGTCAAGGTCCGGGCGATTTGGGCGTGCACAGTGGAACTTTTGAGCCACCCGCTAGGAGCCCCGAACCATGGCCGTCACATCCGCGCCCCAGAAAACCAAGTCTCCACCAGCAAAACGCCAGACCGCAAGTTCCCTGCGGGCCAAAACGCCCGCGCAGAGTGTTGCAGTTGTGCGCAGAGTGGCCCGGGTCGACACTGCGCCGTCCACCCGCAGCCGCGCGCTTGAGCAGTTTGTGGTGGCCGAGGCTACCGAAGCGGCACAAAGCCAGGCGGTGTCGGCAGTGCTGTCGCTGCTGCCCAAGGCCGATACGCCCGCCGCACGTGCTCAGTCGTTACGGGCCTTGCTGGACGGTGCATCGGCAGACGACCGGCGGGTGCTGCGCGCTGCCCTGACCGGGCCACAGGCGGACGCTGCCGATGGCACTGGGCTCGTGGCCGACGGCAGTGGTGCACCTCAGAACCCCGACGAAGCCCTGGCACCTGGCTGGCGCGACGGTGCTTACCCGTACCGTAACCTCTTGCGGCGCAGCGTGTACGAGCGCGAAAAATTCCGCTTGCAGGTGGAACTCCTGAAGCTGCAGGCCTGGGTCAAGGAAACCGGCCAGCGGGTGATCATCCTGTTTGAAGGGCGCGATGCCGCAGGCAAGGGTGGCGCCATCAAACGCTTCATGGAGCACCTGAACCCGCGCGGTGCCCGCGTTGTGGCGCTTGAAAAGCCCACTTCGACCGAGTTGGGACAGTGGTACTTCCAGCGCTATGTCCAGCATTTGCCCACCCGCGGCGAGATCGTGTTGATGGACCGCAGCTGGTACAACCGCGCCGGGGTCGAGCGCGTCATGGGGTTCTGTTCGCCCGAGGAATATGCCGAGTTCATGCGCCAGACCCCCGAGTTCGAGCGGCACCTGGTGCGCAGCGGCGTGCACCTGATCAAGTTCTGGTTCAGCGTGAGCCGCAAAGAGCAACGCCGCCGCTTCAAGGAGCGCCAGGCGCACCCGCTCAAGCAGTGGAAGCTCAGCCCGATCGACATGGCATCGCTGGACAAATGGGACGACTACACCCGTGCCAAAGAAGCCATGTTCTTCGACACGGACACCGCTGATTCCCCATGGACCGTGATCAAGAGCGACTGCAAGAAGCGCGCGCGCCTGAACGCCATGCGCTATGTGCTGCACAAGTTGCCCTACACAAGCAAGGCGCTGGAGCTGGTTGGCAAGCTTGACCCGCTGATCGTGGGGCGTGCGCACGTGGTGTACGAGCGCGGTGAGAAAGCCGGCGCGATCCTTTAGCCGGCCACTTTCAGGCTGCCAGCGCCATCAGTCGATGTTGTCTACCGTGTCGGGGTCGGGCACTTCACCGATGGTTTCGCGCGTGGCCTTGCTTTGGGCCAGCAGCCAGGTACAAAACGCCTTGATTTCGGGTCGCTGGGCACTGCGCGGGCCGACCAGCAGCCAATAGGCCATGGGCGAGTCCATGCGGGCCACGCCAGAGCTTTTGGGCAAGGCCTCGACCAGGTCGCCGTTGGCCAGGCTCTCGGCCACCAGGGGCAGCCGCGCCAGCACAATGCCCTGGCCGGTCAGCGCGGCTTGCACCATCTGGTAAGCGTAGTTGAAGTAAAGCCAGCGCTTGGGGGTGAGCTTGCCCAGCTTGTGCTCGTCCAGCCAGCGGCGCCAGCTCAGCCAGTCCAGGTGCGTGCGGTGGGCGTCGCCGGCTTCAATCAGCGCGAAGTTGGCAATGTCGGCCGGCCTGGTCAGCGGCGGCAGGCTTTTCAGCAGCCAGGGGCTGGCCACCGGGGTGAGCTGTTCACCAAACATGCGGATGGCGCTGGGCGGCATGCTGGCCACCGGGCCATAGCGCAGCGCCAGGTCTACGTCGGCCATGTCCAGGTCTACCGCCAGGTCAGACGCATCAATGCGGATGTCGATGTCGGGGTTGTCGCGCTGAAAGGCCTCCATCCGCGGGATCAGCCACATCGACGCGAACGAGGCAAAGGTGGTGAGCGACACGCTCTTGCGCCCCGCGCTCTGGCGGATTTGGCGCACCGCGCCGTCAATGCGCGGCAACGCCTGGGTCACGGCCATCAACAACTGCGCACCGGCGGCGGTGAGCTCCACCGCGCGGGTATGGCGCAAAAACAGGCTCACACCCACCTCTTCTTCCAGGGCCTGAATCTGTCGGCTCACCGCAGACTGGGTCAGCGCCATTTCTTCCGATGCGGCGCGAAAGTTCAGGTGCCGGGCGACGGCGTCGAAGGCCCGCAGGTGGCCGGCCGCTATTGGGCGGCTGCGCAGATGGGTTTGGGAGTGTTGCATCGGTCAGGGGGTGTCAGGAGGGGTGTGGCCATTCATGCGAATTCGGAATCAATAGCGTAGCCCGAATTCATTGGACTGCCAAGCACCTGTCGCTGATCATTCAACACCCGAATTGCCTAACTGGAGAAAGTCATGGCCTACCCAAATCTGACCCAAACGCAACAATCCTTGCCCACCACCGCGCTGCCGGGCACCTGGAAGCTGGGTGCCGGGCGTGCCATCACCCTTCAACCACGCGAAGACGCGGTTTTCAAGGTGGCGCATGGCCGGGTCTGGTTGACTTTTGACGGCCCGCACTTCGGGGCGCTCAATGCCCAGGGCGACCAGTTTCTGGAAGCGGGTGACCAACTCACCGTGCAGGCCGGCCAGCGCGCGGTGATAGAGCCTTGCGGCATGGGTGCCGGGGCTTCGGCCTACTTCAACTGGGAGCCGTTGCCCGCGCTGGTGCCGGTGCCAATTCGCACGGCCTCACGGGCGCAACTGGCGGTTGTTCAGCCTTTGGCCGACTTGCGGCTGGCGGTTTTGCTGGGCCTGGGCGCGGTTGGCCGCTTGGCGGCAGGCCTGCTGGGCCTGCTTTTGCCGGCGGCGGCTTTCAGCGCACAGCCCAGGGCCTGCCGGGCCCACGGGGCCATCAGTTGAACTGACTCCAGGGCCTCTTCGGGGGCGCTGTAGTAGTTGACTGACCTTTGCACGCCCTTGGCCAGGTAGGTGAAGCGCTCACAACCCGCGGCTTCATACAGGCCACGGGTTTCTTCACTGGCCTTGAGCCAAAGCTTTTCACCAGCGCCCAGGTCAAGCACCCAGGCAATCGTCAGGCCACCTGTGCTGATGCCGTAGCCGCCAAACATGCGTTTGCGTTCGCACGGCCCCACGCTGGCCAGCAGTTCGCAGCAGTAGTCGGCAAAGTCTGGGTGCGGTGTGGCCATTGTGGGCGCATGATAATTCGCCCATGGCCCGACCCAAGTCCCAGCAGCACGACCTCAAACGCGACGAAATCCTGGACATCGCGGCCCAATGCTTCGCCCAGCGCAGCTACCCGGCAGCGAGCATGAACGACATTGCCAGCGCAGGCAGCACCAGCAAGGCCCGGCTCTACCACTATTACGGGAGCAAGGAAGCCATATTGTTTGACCTGCTGGACCGCTACACCCAGCGCCTGCTGGCCATCATTGGCCAGGCCGAGGCCACCGCCCAGCGCCGCAATCTGGATGACCGGGCCGCGCTGCACGAACTCATTCGCAGCTTTTTGCAAGAGTACGAAACCTCGGCCACGCGCCACGCCGCGCTGCTGCACGACACCCAGTTTCTGGGTGACGAGCAGCGTGAGCTGATCTTGAACCGCCAGCGCGATGTGGTTTCAGCCGTCACCCGCTTCTTGCGCCGCGCCTATCCGCAGCGCCTGAACGCGGTCAATCAGACCGCCGTGACCATGATGCTGTTCGGCATGATCAACTGGACATTTACCTGGCTGCGCCCCGGCGGTGCCATGAGCTATGCCGCCTTTGCCGATGAGGTGGTCGGCATGCTGGAACGCGGTCTGGCCTCATGAGCTTGCACCTGGTCGTCATGGGGGTCGCTGGCTGCGGCAAGTCGGCCGTGGGCCAGCGCCTGGCGCAGGCGCTGGGCCTGCCGCTCATAGAAGGTGACGACTTTCACCCCAAGCGCAACATTCACAAAATGCAGCAAGGCATTGCGTTGACCGACGAAGACCGCGCCGACTGGCTGCACACCCTGGGCCAGCAACTGGCGGCGCAGCCTGCGGGCGCGGTGCTGACTTGTTCGGCCCTGAAGCGGGCTTACCGCGACACCCTGCGCGCCGCGCTGCCGGGGCTGTGCTTTGTGCATCTGGCAATTACCGAGGCCGAGTCATTGCGCCGGGTGGGCCTGCGCCCCGGCCACTTTTACCCGCCCAGCCTGGTGGCCAGCCAGTTCGAGGCTTTGCAGAACCCGGCCGGGGAGCCCGCTGTGCTGACCCTGGACGCAACGGCCACGCTGGACGCGCTGGCGTTGCAGGCCACGGGCTGGTTGAATTTAACTATTCGTAATTGATTACGTTTAGGTAAAATCCAACCACTTTACTGGAGACACCCCGATGAGCAAGGCGTTTGCATCCCAGGCCGACCTGGCCGACAAAAAAATTACCTTTGAGCAACTCAGCAAACACTGCTGGGCCTACACCGCCGAGGGCGACCCGAATTCCGGCGTGATCATTGGCGAGCGCTTCATCATGGTGAGTGACGCCACCGCCACACCGGCCATGGCGCGCGACCTGATCGCCAAGATCCGCAGCGTCAGCAGCCTGCCCATCAAATACGTGCTGCTGACGCACTACCACGCGGTGCGGGTGCTGGGTGCCTATGCCTACGCCGCCGAGGGGGCCACCGAAATCATTGCCAGCCAGGGCACGCTGGAGCTGATCCAGGAGCGCGGCGCACAAGACATGAAGAGTGAGATGGAGCGCTTCCCGCGCCTGTTTCGCGGTGCCGACAGCGTGCCCGGCCTGACCTGGCCGACCATGGTGCTCAGCGGTGGCAACCCGGTCAAGGGCGAAGTGCCGGGCAAGCTCAGCATCAACCTGGGCGGCGTGGTGGTGCAGATCTGGCACCCCGGCCCGGGCCACACCCGCGGCGACACCGTGGCCTGGGTGGAAGAAGAAAAAGTGCTGTTCAGCGGCGACCTGGTGGAGTACGAAGCGGGTGTGTACACCGGCGACGCGCAACTGGCCGAATGGCCCGCCACGCTGGAGGCGCTGCGCGCCCTGAAGGCCGAGTACATCGTGCCCGGCCGTGGCGAAGCCATGAAGGGCAACGCCAACGTGAACAAGGCGCTGGACTACACCCAGCGCTGGGTTACCACCCTGTTCAAGGCCGGCAAGGAAGCCGCCGCCCAGGGCATGGACCTGAAGGCCGCCATGGCCCACACCCGCAAGAGCATGGACCCGGTGTTTGGCCATGTGTTCATTTATGAGCACTGCCTGCCGTTTGACGTGAGCCGGGCCTATGACGAAGCCAAGGGCATCAAGAACCCCCGCATCTGGACCGCCGAGCGCGACCAGGAGATGTGGGCCGCGCTACAGGCCTGATTCATGCCAAATCAGGCTGTAGCCCGCATGTATGTTGTGGGAGCCACTATGAAAGTTATAGCAGCCGCTGGTAGGGTGGCGTAGCGCGCGGCCACGCGCTCAGGGTTGGGCCGCCAGCTCCAGCAGGTCGCGCTGGTAGGCGCGCAGGCGGCGGGCGGCGGCCTCGCGCTGCGCGGGCGTGGTGCTGGCGTGCAGCAGCGCAAAGGTGCGGCAACTGTCTTGAAACAACTGGTCGCGGTGGCTGCGCCAGCCTGGGTCGGGCGAGTCCTGGGTGCGCAGCAGCAAGCCGCGCACCAGTGCTGCGGCCTGCTGCGGCTGGGCACTGGCCTGGCGCAGCGTTTGTACCGCGTCGCGCTGGCGGCGCTGGCGCTCGGTGGTCTGCAATTGCGGCTCGTAGGCCGACTGCGCCACCTGGGCCCGCAACACCGCTTTTTGCGTGTCGTCCAGCGCACCGTAGATCGACTCTCCGCGCTCCAGCCACTGCTTGTAGCGCCGCTCCAGGCGCTCGGCGGGGCTGGCGTCGAGCCAGTTTTTGCGAAAGTCGGCGTCGTTGCGCTCATACCGCTGGGCCAGGTGTTGCAACTGCGCCGCGGTAAGGCTGGGGGCCAGGGCCGCCAGCGCGGGCTCGGCTTGCAGCGCCACGGCGCTGATGCGGCTGCGCAGCTCGGCCAGCACGGCACAGGCCTGCGGGGCCGTGATGTCGCGCGGCGCCAACTCGGCGGCCTGTTGCAGCAGCGCGCCCAGGCGCGGCAGCTCGGCGCTGCGGTGCCAGCGGTGCAGTTTGGCCAGCTCGTCGCGTACCAGCGGGGCTTGCGGGTCTGTGAAGTCCAGGTAGCCGTCCAGCCACCAATACACCACCTGGGGCGCACTGTTGTAGCCCAGCTTGACCGCGCTGCAAGCAGCCAGAACCCCGGCCAGCAGCAGCAGACCGATAATTCGCAGCATTCGTGAAGTGATGGACATAGGCGACAAGGGATCCGTATGACAGCAGTGGATGTGGTGATCATGGCCGCGGGCAAAGGCACCCGCATGAAGAGCAAGCTGCCCAAAGTGTTGCACCGTTTGGCCGGGCGTGCACTGGTGCAGCATGTAATTGACACCGCTGCTGGGTTGAAAGCTCGCCATGTGGTGGTGATTACCGGCCACGGGGCGGCTGAAGTAGAGGCTGCGCTAGCGCGCTCAGCCGCGGGCACGGGCACCGCGCCACCCACCTTTGTGCGCCAGGAGCCGCAACTGGGCACCGGCCACGCGGTGCAGCAGGCGGTGCCGGTGCTGCCGCAAGACGGTATCACGCTCATCTTGAACGGCGACGTGCCGCTGATCGAAGCCGCCACCCTGCGCGGGCTGATCACCGACTGCGCGGGCAAGCGCCTGGCGTTGCTGACGGTGGACATGCCAGACCCGTCGGGCTATGGGCGCATTGTGCGCAATGGCGACGCGGTGCAGGCCATCGTGGAGCACAAAGACGCCGACGCCCAGCAGCGCCAGATACGAGAGGTGTACACCGGCGTCATGGCGCTGCCCACCGCGCAGCTCAAGCAGTGGCTGGCGCGCCTGACCAATGACAACAGCCAGGGCGAGTACTACCTGACCGACATCGTGAGCTTTGCCGTGGCCGACGGTGCCGAGGTGGTGGCCAGCAAAACGCCAGACAAAGTGCAGGTGGACGGCGTGAACAGCCCGGTGCAACTGGCCGAGCTGGAGCGCGCCTTTCAGCTGCGCCAGGCACGCGGGCTGATGGACCAGGGCGTGCGCCTGGCCGACCCGGCGCGCCTTGACGTGCGCGGCCAGTTGCAGTGCGCGCAAGACGTGGAGATTGACGTGAACTGCATCTTTGAAGGCAGCGTAACGTTGGGCGAGGGCGTGCGCATTGGTGCCCACTGCGTGATTGCCAATGCGCACATTGCCGCCGGCGCAGTGATTCACCCGTTTACACACATCGACGGCGAAAAGGCCGGCGTGGAGGTGGGCGAGGGCGCGCTGGTCGGCCCGTTTGCCCGGCTGCGCCCCGGCGCGAAGCTGGGGCCTGAGGTACACATCGGCAATTTTGTCGAGGTGAAAAACTCCACCCTGGCCAAAGGCGCCAAAGCCAACCACCTGGCCTACCTGGGCGACGCCACGGTGGGCGAACGCGTGAACTACGGCGCCGGCAGCATCACCGCCAACTACGACGGCGCCAACAAGCACCGCACCGTGATCGAGGCCGATGTACACGTGGGCAGCAACTGTGTGCTGGTGGCCCCGGTAACACTGGGCGCAGGCGGCACCGTAGGCGGCGGCTCCATCATCACCAAAAACACGCCGCCCGGCGCATTGAGCGTGGCGCGCGGCAAGCAGGTGAGTATTGCGAATTGGGCGCGGCCGGCGAAGGTGGCGAAGTAGTTCTCTTGGTCGCTACGATTTTGATAGCGAGCCACGCATTACTGGCGAGGGCTGCAGACCAATTCGGCTGCTGAACGAGGCCTAAACGCTGCGTTGCAGCGGTCGGTACGGCTCAAACTTGCTGCGCTTGACGCTGAAGAATGCCTTGACGTTGCGCACATTGGCGTCGGCTGTAAACAGGCGTTGCGCCAGGGCCAGATAGCCCGGCATGTCGGCCGCAAAGACGATCAGCACGAAGTCTGGCCCCGGCGACACGCGGTAACACTGCTGCACGGCAGTATCTGCCGCCACCCGGGCTTCAAATGCGGCTTGCAGTTCGGCGCCCTGGTGGTCTAGCGTGATTTCAACAATCGCTGTCAGGCCGTGGCCGAGCAGGGGTGCGAGCCGGTCGTCGCTGAGGATGGCCACCTGCCGCTCGATCAGCCCGGCGTCTTTCAGCCGCTTGATGCGGCGCAGGCAGGTGGGCGGCGACACATGCACCCGCTCGGCGAGTGCCTGGTTGCTCAGGCTGGCGTCACGCTGTAGCTCGTCTAGCAGGCGAACATCCGTAACATCGAGTTCAATTTGTTCCATAAAAAATAATTTTACGGAATATTAGTTCAATGCAAACTATATAAGAAATTTAATTTCATAAAGTTCACAAAATGAGCCTGAAATTTTTCAGCATCAGGCCTACAGTGCGCCTGATCCCAATTCAAGGAGGCACCCCATGTGCGGCATCGTCGGCGCGGTTTCCACGCGCAACATCGTTCCTATCCTCGTCCAGGGCCTGCAACGGCTGGAGTACCGCGGCTATGACTCTTGCGGCGTGGCGGTGTACCGCAACGGCCTGCAGCGCGCCCGCAGCACCGCCCGCGTGGCCGAGCTGATGGAGCAGGTCACGGCGGAAAAGATCGAGGGCGGCACCGGCATTGCGCACACCCGCTGGGCTACCCATGGCGCGCCGGCGGTGCACAACGCTCACCCACACTTCAGCCACGGGCCGGGGCCAGATTCGGCCAGCCGGCCGGGCCGCGTTTCGCTGGTGCACAACGGCATTATTGAAAACCACGACGAGCTGCGCGCCGCATTGCAGGCCAAGGGCTATGTGTTTACCAGCCAGACCGACACCGAAGTCATTGCCCACCTGGTGGACAGCCTGTATGACGGCGATTTGTTTGAAGCCGTCAAGGCCGCCGTGGGCCACCTGCACGGTGCCTATGCCATTGCGGTGTTCTGCAAAGACGAGCCGCACCGCGTGATCGGTGCGCGCGCGGGCTCGCCGCTGATTCTGGGCGTTGGTCAGAACGAAAACTTCCTCGCCAGCGACGCCATGGCCCTGGCCGGCGTGACGGACCAGATCGTCTACCTTGAAGAGGGCGATGTGGTGGACATCCAGCTTGGCAAATACTGGATTGTGGACAAGGCCCACAAGCCGGTTGCGCGCGCCGTCAAGACGGTGCAGGCCCACAGCGGCGCGGCCGAGCTGGGGCCGTATCGGCACTACATGCAGAAAGAAATTTTTGAGCAGCCACGCGCCACCGCCGACACG
The DNA here is from genome assembly GCA_943369755.1 of Ramlibacter sp. 2FC. Classification (GTDB taxonomy): domain Bacteria; phylum Pseudomonadota; class Gammaproteobacteria; order Burkholderiales; family Burkholderiaceae_C; genus CALROG01. The sequence continues at coordinate 41,811 of CALROG020000022.1, read as the reverse complement.
CTGGAAGGCGTGGTGGGCATTACGCCCGAGCTGTTTGGCGACGGTGCGTACAAGGTGTTCAAGGAGATCGACTCGGTGCTGATCCTGGCCTGCGGCACCAGTTACTACAGCGGTTGCACCGCCAAATATTGGCTGGAAAGCATTGCCAAAGTGCCCACCCAGGTGGAGATTGCCAGCGAATACCGCTACCGCGAATCGGTGCCCAACCCAAAGACGCTGGTGGTCACCATCACCCAGTCGGGCGAAACTGCCGACACCCTGGCGGCGCTGCGCCACGCGCAGGGTCTGGGCATGAAGCACACGCTGACCATATGCAACGTGGCCACTTCTGCCATGGTGCGTGAATGTTCTTTGGCCTACATCACCCGTGCGGGGGTCGAGATTGGCGTGGCCTCCACCAAGGCTTTCACCACCCAACTGGCGGGGCTGTTCTTGCTGACGCTGGCGCTGGCCCAAGTCAAGGGCTGCTTGAGCGATGAAGAGGAAGCCCGGCACCTGAAGGCCATGCGCCACCTGCCCGCCGCGCTGCAGGCGGTGCTGGCACTGGAGCCGCAGGTGATGAGCTGGGCCGAAGACTTTGCCGACAAAGAGAACGCGCTGTTCCTTGGCCGCGGCCTGCACTACCCGATTGCCCTTGAAGGCGCGCTCAAACTCAAAGAGATCACCTACATTCACGCGGAGGCCTATGCCGCCGGGGAGCTCAAACACGGCCCGCTGGCGCTGGTTACCAGCGAGATGCCGGTCGTCACCGTGGCACCCAATGACGCCTTGCTGGAAAAGCTCAAGAGCAACATGCAGGAGGTGCGCGCCCGTGGTGGTGTGCTGTATGTGCTGGCCGATGCCGACACCAAAATTGAAAGCAACGAAGGTGTGCACGTGATCCGCATGCCCGAACACTACGGCGAGCTGTCGCCCCTGCTGCACGTGGTGCCGCTGCAACTGCTGGCGTACCACACGGCCCTGGCACGTGGCACCGATGTGGACAAGCCGCGCAACCTGGCCAAGAGCGTGACGGTGGAGTGACGGCCGGGTTGAGGATGGGCGATTGAGTTTGTTCAGTACATGAAAGTTCGTCAAGGGCAGCCTGCCCCTGAATCTACGGAAACCCGATGCAACGCCGAAAATTTTTCACCCTGATCGGCGCAACCCAGCTCGTCGCACCCTGCGCTCCCGCCATTGCCGACAGCTCTGGCCCGCAATTGGCGTCGAACTACGACCGCCACATGGGTCTGCTGGACGGCGTGGCCTACGGCTGGACGGGCCGCGGGCAGCCCGTGCGCCTGGCCACCGGTGTCAAGCAAGTTGGCGTGAGCGAAGAGGCCTTTTTTTACCTTGCAAAACGACGACCAGCTCTTGAGCTGGGACGCGGTGCGCGAGTCAATCAGCCTTTTGATGCCGGGCGTTGGCGCGTTTGCCAGCGGTCAGTCCGGCTGGTTCGCCATCGACGCAGCGCAGGTGCTGTGGCACGGCGGCGGCAGGCTGAAGGTGCCACAACGTATTGCCAACGACGTGGTTGACGCGCGTATCGGCGACGGTGTCGACTACTACGTCCGCCGCGACGGCACGCTGTGGGTCAAAGGTCTGGCGCACCGCAGCTAGTACGGCGACGGTCGGCACAACGCCACGGTCGATTTTGTCAGCACCGCAGCCGACGCCGTTGCGGTGAAAGCGCACACTGGGCACGCGCTCTATCTGAACGCGGGTGGCAGGGTCATGGGCACCGGCGGAAACCTCTTCGGTCCGCTGGGTGCGCGCGGTCCGGGCGATAAAGCTGATCGATGGGGACCGGTGTTCGACGGTGCGCGTGCCATCGCCACTGGCTCGCGGCGCTCGGTGGCAATCCGCACGGACGACTCCCTGTGGGCCTGGCGTGAAGGTTTCGGCAAGGAACCGCGCAGGCTGTTCGAAGGGGTCAAGGCGGTGGCTGCAGGCGACACGGCGACGATCGCGCTGCACGCGGACCGCAGCCTCCTTCAATGGGACGCAGGCGTTGGTCCACGGCGCTTGCGAGTATCTTAAATGTGCACTGTTTCAACAGCATCGCAGGATAATGGTGCCCACAACTGAAAGGAACGGGAAATGCGCAAACTTCTGCTATCACTGCTTTTCATTGCCATCGGGCCCCTCTCTGTGGCAAGCGCTGTGGCCGGTGACGCCGACTTCACGCTGGTCAACGGCACCGGCTACACCATCAATGAGGTCTACATTTCACCCGCCAACAAAGAAGCCTGGGGCAGGGACCGGCTGGGTGAAGGCAACCTGCCCAACAACCGGTCGCGCCTCTTCAGATTCAGCGACAAGGCCAACTGCGTACAAGACATCAAGGTGGTGTTTGACAAGGATGACGAAGTGATTTGGGAAGACCTCGATTTGTGCGAGATCAACAAGCTCACTCTCAGATACAACCGTTCGACCAATACTGTCACCGCCATCAAGGAATAGGCCTCCTGGCGCAGCATCTACGCTGCGTCAAGAACCGGTGAAACTTTAGCGTCGGCCGGGATGCACGGCATGTTGGCGGCGCGCCGGTCCCAATCGACGCGCTGTGAGGTAAGGCGCGCCTGGTCGCGCGCCTTACCGGTTACTTCAGTCCGGCAGCAGCGCGCAATGCGACGGCCTTGTCGGTGCGTTCCCAGGTAAATTCCGGCTCTTCGCGGCCAAAGTGGCCGTAGGCGGCGGTCTTCTCGTAGATCGGGCGCAGCAGGTCCAGCATCAAAATGATGCCCTTGGGGCGCAGGTCGAAATGCTCGTTCACCAGCGCGGCGATTTGTTCGTCAGGAATCACTCCGGTGCCTTCGGTGTACACCGTCACGTTCATTGGGCGGGCCACACCAATCGCATACGCCACCTGAATCTGGCATTGCTTGGCCAGCCCGGCGGCCACGATATTTTTGGCCACATAGCGCGCGGCATAGGCGGCAGAGCGGTCCACTTTGGAAGGGTCTTTGCCGCTAAAGGCACCGCCACCGTGCGGGCAGGCCCCGCCATAGGTGTCCACAATAATCTTGCGCCCGGTCAGGCCGCAGTCACCCTGCGGCCCGCCAATCACGAATCGCCCGGTCGGGTTGATCAGGTAGCGGGTGTTTTGCAGCCACTCTTTGGGCAGCACCGGCTTGATGATTTCTTCAATGATGGCCTCAACGAACGACGCCTTCATCTTGGTGGGCGTCTCAGACTGGTCGGGCGCGTGCTGGGTGGACAGCACCACTGTGTCGATGCTGTGCGGCTTGCCGTCCAGGTAGCGCATGGTCACCTGGCTCTTGGCGTCAGGGCGCAAAAAAGGCAGGCGGCCGTCTTTGCGCAGCTGGGCCTGGCGCTCCACCAGACGGTGGGCGTAGTAAATGGGCGCAGGCATCAGCTCAGGGGTTTCGTCGCAGGCGTAGCCGAACATCAGGCCCTGGTCACCGGCGCCGATGTTCAGGTGGTCGTCAGACGCATGGTCTACGCCCTGGGCAATGTCGTTGCTCTGCTTGTCGTAGCAGACCATGACGGCGCAACCCTTGTAGTCAATGCCGTATTCGGTGTTGTCGTAGCCGATGCGCTTGATGGTGTTGCGCGCCACCTCGATGTAGTCCACATGGGCATTGGTCGTAATTTCACCGGCCAGCACCACCAGCCCGGTGTTGGTCAGGGTTTCGGCGGCCACACGGCTGCGCGGGTCCTGTTTGAAGATCGCGTCAAGAATTGCGTCAGAGATCTGGTCAGCGACTTTGTCGGGGTGACCTTCAGAAACTGATTCGGATGTAAAGAGGAAATCGTTCGCCATTTGAATAAACTCCGTGGGTTGCAAGGTGCGTTGCCTTGCATGAAGCTTCGGCGAACGCTTTAGCAGCTTTGTTTAACGTCGCCCTGCAAGTAGTTCATAACTCGGCGACCCCGTCATTTTAACCCGCCCCATGTTGCCCCTGTTTCGTGCATTGTCGGTTTTGCCGCTGTGGTTGCTGCACCGCGTGGGCTGGCTGCTGGGCTGGCTGGCCTATTGGGGCTCGCCGGTTTACCGTGCGCGTTTTCGTGCCAATGCCTTGCAGGCCGGGCTTGCCGGCCCGCAGCTAGCGGCTGCGGTGGGTGCCGCAGGCCAGTTGCTGGCCGAGCTGCCGCGCCTGTGGTTTGGCGCACCGGTGTCAATTGACTGGGACGGCGCAGACCTGATTGATGCGGCCCACCAGCAGGGCCGCGGCATTGTGTTTGTCACGCCGCATTTGGGCTGCTTTGAGATCACCGCGCAAGGCTATGCCGCGCGCTATGGCGCGCAATTCGGGCCGATTGCTGTGCTGTACCGGCCTGCGCGCAAGCCCTGGCTGCGTGCGCTGATCGACAACGCGCGCAAGCGCCCCGGCCTGACCAGTGCGCCAACCACGCTGGCGGGCGTCCGGCAAATGCTCAAGGCGCTGAGGGCGGGGCAGGCAGTGGGCCTTCTGCCAGACCAGGTGCCCCCATTGGGCCTGGGCGTCTGGGCGCCATTTTTTGGCCGTGACGCCTACACCATGACGCTTTCGGCGCGGCTGGCCCGGCAAACCGGCGCGCAGGTACTGCTGGCCTGGGGCGAACGGCTGGGCCGGGGCAAGGGCTATGTGGTGCACCTGCGTGCGTTGAGCGCGCCGCTGGACAGTGACGCCACCGTCGCCGCGACGCAAATCAACGCCGCAATGCAGCAACTTATTCTGGAATGCCCGCAGCAGTATTTGTGGGGCTATGCGCGCTACAAGGCCCCGCGCCCGGAGGCCGGGCAATGATCAGCCGCATGGGCGTGGCCTTCATGCGGCTGTTGAGCCACCTGCCGCTGCCCTGGGTGCGGGCACTGGGCTGGGCACTGGGCTGGGCCTTGTATGGGTTGGTATGGTCGCGCCGCCGCGTGGTGCAGACCAACCTGGCGCTGTGCTTCCCGCAGTGGTCGTCTTCCCAGCGCCATGCCATGGTGCCGCAGGTGTTTGTGCGCTTTGCTCAGGCCTGGCTGGACCGAAGCTGGCTCTGGCATGCAGCGCCCGGCGTGACGCGCAGTCGGCTTGCGTTGACCGGTGCCGTGGGTGAGTTGCAAGGCAGCACTCCCACAGTGATTTTTGCGCCGCACTTTGTCGGGCTGGATGCCGGCTGGACGGCGCTGACCCAGCAGCTCGCAGCCCAGTTCACCACCATCTACACCGACCAGGCCGACAAAGTGGTGGACGCCTGGATTCACACCGGGCGCAGCCGTTACGGCCACGGCCGCCTGTTCGGCCGCGCCGATGGGGTCAAGCCGATCGTGGCGGGCCTGCGCGCGGGCCAGCCGCTGTACCTGCTGCCAGACATGAATTTCGGACCCGAGGAGTCGATTTTTGTGCCGTTTTACGGCGTGAATGCCGCTACCGTGCCCAGCCTGTCGCGTTTTGCAAAGCTTGGGCGCGCCCGCGTGGTGCCGGTACTGTCGTGCATGACGCCAACCGGCTACGAGGTGAAGGTGCTGCCGGGCTGGGACGGCTTTCCTGGCGACGACCTGCATGCCGACACGGCACTGATGAACCAGCGCCTGCAAGGCTGGATTGATGCCATGCCCGACCAGTACTACTGGGTGCACAAGCGCTTCAAGACCCGCCCGCCGGGTGAGCCCGAGGTTTACTGAGACGCACCCAGAAAGTTGCCTAGCAGTTGCGCCACCAGGTGCGGCTGCTCGTGCACGATCCAGTGGCTTGCCCCCTCGACGCGGTGCAGCGTGAGCTGCGCAATATAGGCGTCAAGCCCGTCAATCAGCGCTGGCGGCAGCGCCACATCGTCCATGCCCCACACCACCAGCGTTGGCAGGCTGATCGTCAGCATGCCGTGCGGCAGCTCTATGGCTGCGGCACCCGGGTCTTCGGGGCGCGGCGGGCGCAGCGGCGAGGCGCGGTAGTAGTTGCAGCCGCCCGTCATGCCGGCATCCCAAACCGCCCGGTACTGATTTTTCACGTCTTCGGTAAGCCAGGCCGGCGCCGCGCTGCGGCCTTTGCTGAAGAATGGCCACATCCGGGCGTAGTCGTCTTGCGCCAACAGCGTTTCAGCGTCCGGGCGGATCAGAAAGTTCATGTAGGCGCTGGCGGCTTGCTGCTCTGGGCTGGACTTGAGCTCGCGCAAGAAGGTGCCGGGGTGCGGGGAATTGAGGATCGCCAGCCGCTGGCTTAGCTGGGGCAATTGGTTCACCAGATTCCAGGCCACGGCGCCGCCCCAGTCATGCGCCACCAGGCATGCCAGTGGCGCGTCAGGGGACTCGATGGCGATCAGGGCTGCGATGTCTTGCACCAGGTGCTTGGGGCGGTAGGCGCTGACATCAGTGGGGGCACTTGATTTTTCGAAGCCCCGCAAATTGGGCGCAACGCAGCGATAACCCTTGGCCGCAAAGTGCGCAAGCAGCTCGTCCCAGACAAAAGCGGCTTCCGGGAAACCGTGCAAAAACATCAGCACGGGCTGGCCAGGCAGGCCCGCAGCGCGGCAGCTCAAGGTGATTCCGTGCGGCAGGGTTTGCAGGTAGGTGCTGATCATTTGCTACTATTTTGATAGTGGCTCACGCAACACCCATGCGGGCTGCAGGCCGAAATGGCCTGAAAGCAGGGCTCAGGCGGGCGGGTGCGCCCAGTTCCACAGCAGCAGCGCTGTTTCTTCCACGCCCTGCTTCTTGAGCGCGGAGAACAGTTTCACCTCACCCCCGCCGGCTTGCAGTCGCCCAATGGACAGCGCCTTGGCAGCGTCGCTGCGGTTGAGTTTGTCGGCCTTGGTCAGCAGCACCAGAAACTTCAGCCCGGCTTCGACGCGCGGGCGGATCACTTCAAGCAGGATGTCGTCCAGCTCGGTCAAGCCGTGGCGCGGGTCGCACAGCAGCACCACGCCACGCAGGCTTTCACGGGTCACAAGGTAGTTGGCCATCACCTGTTGCCAGCGCAGCTTGTCCTGCTTGGGCACGGCAGCGTAGCCGTAGCCCGGCAGGTCGGCCAGCACCGCGTCTGTCACGCCCTGCTTGCCTAACGTGAACAGGTTGATGCTTTGGGTGCGGCCCGGCGTTTTGGAGGCAAAAGCCAGGCGCTTTTGCTGCGTCAAGGTGTTAATACAGGTGGACTTGCCTGCGTTGGAGCGCCCGACAAAGGCGATTTCAGGCACGTCCAGCGGCGGCAGGAACTCAAGCCGAGGTGCTGTGGTCAGGAATTTCGCGGTGTGCATCCAGCCCATGGCGGTGACGGCAGTGGCGGCAATGGCCGGGGCGGCGGGCATTGAATCGGGGGTCGGCCCGGCGGGGATGGTCATGGAATAGCCTGGAATTGCGGGGAAACCCGAGTCCGCATTGTAGAATCATGGAGTTTTGCGCCAATAAACAGACCCGATATGAAGTTGCTCGCCTCCTTGTTGATGGCTGCCGCACTGGCAGCACCCGCTCACTCCGCCTTTGCCCAGGCGGCGGCCCCCGCGCCAGCCGCACCCAAGGTCGCCAAGCCTGACTTGGTCCAGGGCGAGGCCAAGTACACCGCCGTGTGCGCCGCCTGCCACGGAGCCGACGGCAATTCCGGTGCACCTGTTAACCCCAAGCTGGCCCAGCAACACCCGGAGTACCTGGTCAAGCAGTTGCAGGAGTTCAAGTCAGGCAAGCGCGCCAACGCGGTGATGCAAGGCTTTGCCGCCACGCTGAGCGACGACGACATGAAGAACATCTCGTACTGGCTGGCTTCCAAAAAAACCAAGCCCGGTTTTGCCAAAGACAAGGAACTGGTTGCCTTGGGCGAGCGGATTTACCGTGGCGGCATTGGTGACCGCCAGATTGCCGCTTGTGCGGGCTGCCACAGCCCCACCGGTGCCGGCGTTCCAGCCCAATACCCGCGCCTGGGTGGCCAGCATGCAGACTACACGGTGGCCCAGCTGGTTGCCTTTCGCGATGGCGTACGCAAAAACAGTGTCCAGATGAACCAGGTGGCTGCCAAGATGAATGACCGGGAAATCAAGGCCGTGTCTGACTACATTGCCGGCCTGCGCTGAAATCTGCTTTAGCGTTGAACTAACCGCCAATAAACAATCCAAACAAGGGCGGGCACATCCCAGGATGGCCCGCCTTTTTCTATGCGCCGCTACCCATGACAGTTACCACTGAAGGACTCCAGGTCAGGACCAGTTCGCAGGCTCTGCGCTCGGCCGTGGAGCTGCTGTCGTCAATGCGGTTCTCGATCTCGCTGCTCACCGTCATCTGCATTGCCTCGGTGATTGGTACCGTCTTGAAGCAGCACGAGCCTCTGAACAATTACGTCAACCAGTTCGGGCCTTTCTGGGCCGAGGTGTTTGGCGCGGTCAAGCTCAATGCGGTTTACAGCGCCTGGTGGTTTTTGCTGATCCTGGCGTTTTTGGTGCTCAGCACCTCCCTGTGCATTGCGCGCAACACGCCCAAGATCTTCGCCGACCTCAAGGTCTACAAGGAAAACATCCGCGAACAAAGCCTCAAGGCTTTTCACCACCGTGCCGAGGCAGCGGTGGTTGAGCCCCCCGAGGCGGCGGCGCGGCGCATTGGCCAGATGCTGGCCGGCGGCGGCTGGAAGGTGCGGCTGCAGCAGCGCCCGTCCGAGCGGGGCGACGGCTGGATGGTGGCGGCCAAGGCGGGCGCTGCCAACAAGTTTGGCTACATTGCGGCGCACAGCGCCATCGTGCTGGTGTGTCTTGGCGGCTTGCTGGACGGCGACCTGGTTGTGCGCGCACAGATGCTGTTCAATGGCAAGACTCCATACACCGGGGGCGGCATGATTGCTGACGTCAAGCCAGAGCACCGCTTGTCGCAGCAAAACCCGACCTTTCGCGGCAACCTGCTGGTGGCCGAGGGCATGCAATCGGAAACCGCCATCCTGAACCAGTCCGATGGCATCTTGCTGCAAGAACTGCCATTTGCCATTGAGCTGAAGAAATTCATCGTCGACTATTACTCCACCGGCATGCCCAAGCTGTTTGCCAGCGAGATCGTGATTCACGACAAGGAAACCGGCGAGAAGATTCCCGCGCGGGTGGAGGTCAATCATCCGGCCCGTCACCGGGGTATTGAGATCTACCAGTCCAGCTTTGACGACGGCGGCTCGGCGATAACGCTCAAGGCGGTGCCAATGAATGGCTTGAGCAAGCCCTTTGAGATCCAGGGAACGATTGGCAGCTCGTCGGAGCTGACCAAAGGGCAGGGCGAAGGGGCCGACAAGCTGACTCTGGAGTACACCGCGCTGCGCGTCATCAACGTCGAGAACTTCTCGGGCAACACCGCCAGCGGCCTGGATGTGCGCAAAGTCGACCTGCGCGAGTCGATTGGCACGCGCATGGGAGCAGCCAACAAGACCGCAACCAAGAAAGAGCTGCGCAATGTTGGACCGAGCATCACCTACAAGCTGCGCGACGCGGCAGGCCAGGCCCGGGAATTCCATAACTACATGCTGCCAGTGGACATGGGTGACGGCGCACCGGTTTTCCTGATGGGCATGCGCGAAACCCCGTCAGAGGCCTTTCGGTACTTGCGTGTGCCGGCGGATGACCAAGGCAACCTGGACGGCTTTTTGCAACTGCGCGCTGCACTGCTGGACGGCGCGGTGCGCGAGCAGGCGGTGCGCCGCTATGCCGGCCGTGCGACTGACCCGGCGCGCCCCGAACTGGCCGGGCAGCTTGCCAATTCGGCATCCCGCGCACTGGCGCTGTTTGCTGGTACCGAGCCAGGCAAAGACGGCAAATCCTCCGGTGGTTTGCAAGCAGTGTCAGACTTTCTTGAACAGAACGTGCCGGAAGCCGAGCGCGCGCGCGCCGGTGAGGTGCTGGTGCGCATCCTCAACGGTGTCCTGTTCGAGCTGGCGCAAATGACCCGGGAGCGCGCCGGACTCAAGCCCCTGGCCACCAGCGAGTCGACGCAGGGCTTCATGACGCAAGCCGTGTTGGCGCTTTCAGACGTCCCGTTGTACCCGGCGCCCATGGCTTTCCAGTTAAAGGATTTCACCCAGGTGCAAGCCAGCGTGTTCCAGGTGGCACGTGCCCCCGGGCGCAACATTGTTTATCTGGGTTGCACCTTGCTGATTCTGGGCATTTTTGCGATGCTGTACATACGGGAACGCCGGGTCTGGGTCTGGCTGGCACCGGCGGGTACCGGTAGCCACGCGACGATGGCACTGTCCAGCAACCGCCAGACCATGGACACCGACAAGGAATTCGACATGCTCAAGACCAAACTGATCGGGATCAACCCATGAACACGGCCACCATCACCCTGCACGAGGGGTTTTTCTCGCGCCGCAACCCACTGGACTGGCTGTTTGCCCTTGTGGTGATTGCCGGCGGGGTGTTTGCGTTCTCTCGCTATGCCTCATTCATGGATGTGTATGAAAAAGCCATCCTGGTTGGTACGGTTCCGGCGGCCATCTGGCTGGGCTGGTTCTGGCGTCCGTTGCGTGGGCTGATGCTGACGGTGGCGCTGTTCTCGCTGCTGGCGATTTTTGCCTACCAGGGCAGCCTGGCCAGGGCCGAGCAGGTGTTTTGGCTCAAATACTTTCTGTCCAGCCAGTCGGCCATTTTGTGGATGAGCATGCTGTTCTTCATGAGCACCGCGTTCTACTGGATCGGCATGTTCGGGCGCGGCCAGAGCGCTGCAATGGAACTGATCGGCTCACGCATGGCCTGGGTCGCTGTGGGCATGGGGCTGATCGGCACCATGGTGCGCTGGTATGAAAGCTACCTGATTGGCCCCGACATTGGTCATATTCCGGTGAGCAACCTCTATGAGGTTTTCATCATGTTCTGCTGGATGACAACCGCGTTTTACCTGTATTTCGAAGACCAGTACAAAACCCGTGCGCTGGGTGCCTTTGTGATGCTGGTGGTGAGTGCAGCGGTTGGCTTTTTGCTCTGGTACACGGTGGTCCGTGAGGCCCATGAAATCCAGCCTCTGGTGCCGGCCCTCAAAAGCTGGTGGATGAAGCTTCATGTGCCGGCCAACTTTGTGGGTTACGGTACTTTTGCGCTGGCTGCCATGGTGGCCTTTGCCTACCTGGTCAAACAGCACGCCACCGAGACCCGCTGGTACAAGCTGGCACCGCTTTGGTTGCTGGGTGTGGTGCTTTGTTTTGAACCAGTGGTGTTCCGTCAAAAGGTGGATGGTGCGAGCAGCTATTGGGCTGTGTACTTCGGCCTTTCCGCATTGATCGTGGCTGGAATTTTGGCCGCACGCAAACACATTGCCGGGCGCCTGCCTTCGTTTGAGGTGCTGGATGATGTGATGTACAAATCCATCGCGGTCGGCTTTGCATTCTTCACCATTGCCACGGTGCTCGGCGCGCTTTGGGCGGCCGAAGCCTGGGGCGGCTACTGGAGTTGGGACCCCAAGGAAACCTGGGCGCTGATTGTCTGGCTGAACTACGCGGCCTGGCTGCACATGCGCCTCATGAAAGGCTTGCGTGGCGCGATCTCGGCCTGGTGGGCGTTGGTCGGGCTGGCAGTCACGACGTTTGCCTTTTTGGGGGTCAACATGTTTCTGTCAGGCCTGCACAGTTACGGTACCTTGTAAGAACTGCGCGGGAACGGTGACCAAACAGCATTACGAGGATTCACCATGCTGATCAAGACGCACGCCGACGGCTTTATTCACCCTGTGACGAGCGAACTCACGCCGCGCCCCGTGTATGAAGGCCGACGCGACCTGATGAAACTGATGGCCACCGGGGTCGCGGGTGCTGCCCTGGCAACATGGGCGGCGCGCGAGGCGCTGGCCGAAACGGCGCGGCCTGGCAAGTTGGCAGCACTGGCTGGCGGCAAGACGGCAGTGCCGGGCGCCATGACCATGGAAAAGCTCACCGACTACAAGGACGCGAGTACCTACAACAATTTCTACGAATTCGGCACCGACAAGGCAGACCCGGCGCGCAACGCTGGCACGCTCAAGACCACGCCTTGGACAGTGGAAGTTGATGGCCTGGTCAAGAAGCCTGCCAAGTACTCGCTGGAAGACTTGATCAAGCTGAGCGCGCAGGAAGAGCGCATTTACCGCATGCGCTGTGTCGAGGGCTGGTCCATGGTCATTCCGTGGGTGGGCTATTCGATGAGCAAGCTGATTGAAAAGGTCGAACCCCTGGGCAGCGCCAAGTATGTGGAATTCATCACCCTGGCCGACCCAAAGACCATGCCCTATGTGGGTTCGCGTGTGCTCGATTGGCCCTATGTGGAGGGCCTTCGCATGGACGAAGCCATGAACCCGCTGACGCTGCTGACCTTTGGCATGTACGGCGAGGTTTTGCCCAACCAGAATGGCGCGCCAGTGCGACTGGTGGTGCCCTGGAAGTATGGCTTCAAGAGCGGCAAGAGTCTGGTGCGCATCCGGTTTACCGATAAAGAACCGAAGACCGCCTGGAACAAGGCCGCGCCGCAAGAGTATGGATTTTTCTCCAACGTCAACCCGTCGGTCGATCACCCGCGCTGGAGCCAGGCAACAGAGCGCCGTATCGGTGAAGACGGCCTGTTTGCCAAGAAGCGCAAGACGCTGATGTTCAACGGCTACGAGACTCAGGTGGGCCAGCTTTACGCGGGCATGGACCTCAAGAAGTTGTTCTGACATGGCTGCGGCCAAGGTTTTGCTGAGCCCGGCGGCCAAGCCGGTGCTGTTTCTGCTGGCGCTATTGCCTTTCGGCTGGTTGGCGTACGGCGCAATGACCAACAATCTGGGCGCCAACCCGGCGGAATACCTGATCCGGTCAACCGGCGACTGGACGTTGCGCATGCTCTGTCTAACGTTGGCGGTGACTCCTCTGCGCATCATCGCCGCAACACCGGCGCTGGCACGCTTTCGCCGCATGCTGGGCCTGTTTGTGTACTTCTACGTCGTGCTGCACCTGCTGAGCTACAGCTGGTTTGACATGGGTTTTGACGTGGGCGAGATCGCCAAAGACATCTACAAACGGCCCTTCATCCTGGTTGGCTTTCTGGCGTTTGTTTTGCTGACACCGCTGGCCACCACCTCAGTGAACCGTGCCGTCAAGGCATTGGGTGCCAAGCGCTGGCAGACATTGCACAAGCTGGTGTACGGAATTGCCGGGCTGGGCGTGCTGCATTTCTTCTGGATGCGCGCTGGCAAGAACGACTTTGCCGAAGTGGCTGTTTACGCGCTCATCCTGGCCCTGTTGCTGGGCTGGCGTGCCGTTCAGTATTTAAAGAAAAAACGGCTGCAGCCCCCGCCAATCATGCGGGAGCCGCTACAAAATAGATAGCAAATTAGCGGATCAGCTGACCAATCGCTCGAGTCGAAACTGGTCACTGCTGGTTTCGCGCGCCCGGATCAGCGTGGCCTTGTCGGCATCCACCAGCACTTCGGCCGCCCGCCCGCGCGTGTTGTAGTTGCTGGCCATGGCCATGCAGTAGGCACCGGCGGACAAAACCGCCAACAGCTCACCGGGCTTGACGGCCAGGTTGCGCGCACGGCCGATCCAGTCGCCACTCTCGCACACCGGGCCCACCACGTCGTAAAGGTTTGTAGCCGCGTCAGTGTGGGCTTGCACCGGGACGATGGCATGAAAGGCCTGGTACATCGCAGGGCGCGGCAAGTCGTTCATGGCGGCGTCGATGATGCAGAAGTTTTTCAGCTCGCCGGGCTTGAGGTAAAGCACCTCGGTCACGCACACCCCCGCGTTGCCAACCAGCGAACGGCCCGGTTCGATCATGAACCGGCGTTGGCCAAACCCGCGCGCATCCAGTCGCGCGAAGAGTTTGGTCCACAGGGCATCGGCCTCGGGTGGCAAACCTTTGTCGTCCGGGGCGTTGTAGTTGATGCCCAGGCCGCCGCCAAAGTCGATGTGGTGGATCGGGATGCCAGCCGCTTCAACCGCTTCCACCAGATCCAGTACCCGGTCCAGGGCGTCGAGGTAGGGCGTTGCCTCGGTGATCTGGGAACCAATATGACAGTCGATGCCCACAACCTTCAGGCCGGGAAGGGCCGCGGCGCGCTGGTAAGTGGCCAGCGTGCGCTCGTGCGCCACGCCAAACTTGTTGCCTTTGAGCCCGGTGGAAATGTAGGGGTGGGTTTTGGGGTCTACATTCGGGTTGACGCGGATGCTCACCGCCGCCTCTTTGCCGGCTTGGGTGGCGACTTCGCTGAGCACTTCAAGCTCTGCTTCGCTCTCTACGTTGAAGCAGCCGATGCCTGTCTGCAGCGCATGGCGCATCTCGGCGCGGGTTTTGCCGACGCCAGAGAAGATGACTTTTGCCGGGTCACCGCCAGCGGCCATTACGCGGTCCAGCTCGCCGCCCGAAACGATGTCAAAGCCGCACCCGGCCTGGGCAAAGACCTGCAAGACACCCAGCGATGAGTTGGCCTTCATGGCGTAGCAGATCTGCGCATTGCGCCCGGCAAAGCCGCGCTGATAGGCGGCCAGCGCCGCCAGCATGGCGGCTTTGGAATAGACGAACAGGGGCGTGCCGTGGTCGGCGGCAAGCTGGTTCAAGGCCACGCCTTCAAGGTGGAGCTGGTTGTTGCGATAGGCCAGCTGTGGCTGGCCAGGCAAGGCAGGTTGGGTCATGACTGCAAAGAAGAGGTTTTATCGCGTGGGCGCACTGGCGGCGGTAGCGGGCACCGGGGCGGGGACGCTGGTGCTGGCTCCGCGCAGCGTTTCAGGCAAGCTGGCGCGGTTGGCCGCCGTCGGCCCAGCGGGCAAGTACAGCGCACCCTTTTGGCCGCAGGCACCCAACACAACCGCACCAAGGGCAAGGGCAAGGGCTGCAGCGCGCCTGCTGTCTAGAATCCGGAATAGTCGCAACATGGTGAAATTGTAATGACCGACCCCGAGTTCATGGACCGAGCCGAAGCCCTGTTGAGCGGAATTGAGTCGCGCTGCGACAAAATCAACGACGACACCGATGCCGACATCGACAACCAGCGCGTGGGCGGGATGATTACCCTGACCTTTCGTAACGGCAGCCAGATCATCGTGAACCTGCAAAAGCCCTTGCACGAAGTCTGGCTGGCGGCGCGTGCCGGGGGCTTTCACTACAAGTTTGACGGCAACCACTGGGCCGACACCAAGGGCAATGGCGAGTTTCTGAGCAACCTCTCCCGCTACGCCAGCGAGCAGGCCGGTGCGGCGCTGGACTTCAGTTCCTGAACAGGTCCAGGATGCTCTTTTTCTCGTCAGCCGGGGGCAGTGCCTGCTTGGACGGCTGGCCGTCTGTTTTTGGCGCGCCCTTGTCGTCCAGGCCCACGCTGCTGACGCCTGCGCCGCGCGCGAATTCGTCGTAGTACCACTCGCCGCCCACATTAATCACCCCTTCGGGCGCGCTTGGCTCCATCACTGGCACGCCCTTGAGCGCGGTTTCCATAAAGCTGATCCAGACCGGCAGGCTGACGCCGCCGCCGGTTTCGCGGTCGCCCAAAGAGCGCGGGGTGTCGTAGCCCAGCCAGACAACAGCCGCCAGCGTGGGCTGGTAACCCGCAAACCAGGTGTCAATGGAGTCGTTGGTCGTGCCGGTTTTACCGTACAGATCGACCCGCTTGAGCGTGGCCTGGGCGCGCGCAGCGGTGCCCGCGCGCGTGATCTCCTGCAACAGGCGACTCATGATGAAGGCGTTGCGTGCATCCACCGCGCGCGCCGCTTCTGTTAGCACCGGCGGCGCTGTTTCAACCAGCGTCTTGCCCTTCTGGTCGGTAACTTTTGTTATCAGCCAGGGGTTGACCCGAAAGCCACCATTGGCAAACACCGAGTACGCGGTAGCCATTTGCATGGGCGTGACCGCGCCGGCACCCAGGGCCATCGTCAGATAGGCGGGATGGCGCTCGGCCTCAAAACCGAAGCGCGTGATCCAGTCCTGCGCGTTTTGCGCGCCGACTGCCTGCAGCACCCGGATCGACACCATGTTCTTGGACTTTGCCAAAGCCGTGTGCAGCGGCATCGGCCCTTCAAACTTGCCGTCGTAGTTTTTGGGTTCCCAGGGCTGGCCACCCGTGACGCCAGCGTCGAAGAACAGCGGTGCGTCATTCACGATAGTGGACGGCGTGAAGCCTTTTTCAAGCGCTGCGGAATAGATGAAGGGCTTGAAGCTTGAGCCGGGCTGGCGCCAGGCCTGGGTCACGTGATTGAACTTGTTTTTGTTGAAGTCAAAGCCGCCGACCAACGCGCGAATGGCCCCGTCGCGCGGATCCAGCGCCACGAAAGCGCCTTCGACTTCGGGCAGCTGGGTGATTTCCCAGGCCCCTTTGGGCGTTTTGACGACGCGAATCACAGCACCGCGCCGAATTTTGGTTTTTGGGGGGGCTTTGTCCGACAGGCCAGATTGAGCAGGGCGCAGGCCCTCACCTGTGATTTCTACGGACTCCGCGTTCTGCCGTACCGCGGTGATCTTCTTCGGGTCAGCGCTGAGCACGACAGCCGACATTACGTCGCCGTTGTCGGGGTGCTCATTCAATGCATCGTCAATCGCGTCGTCCAGCTCTTTAGGATCAACGGGCAGCTCGACAAACCGCTCCGGGCCACGGTAAATTTGGCGCCGTTCGTAGTCCATGATGCCCTTGCGCAGCGCCTTGTAGGCGGCGTCCTGGTCGGTTGACTTGAGGGTGGTGTAGACGTTCAGGCCACGGGTATAGGTCTCGTCGCCGTACTGGGCATAAACCAGTTGGCGCACGGTTTCGGCTACATACTCGGCGTGTACCCGGCTGTTGTCCGGGCCGGATCGAACGCGCAGCTCTTCCTTCTTGGCAGCCTCCATCTGTACAGCAGTGATGAAGCCGTTTTCTTCCATGCGCTCAATGATGTGGAGCTGGCGCGAACGGGCGCGCTTGGGGTTGCTGATTGGGTTGTAGGCAGACGGGGCTTTGGGCAAGCCGGCCAGCATGGCGGCCTCGGCAATGCTGATGTCTTTGAGCGGTTTGCCGAAATACGTCTCGGATGCGGCGGCAAAACCGTAGGCGCGGTTGCCCAGGAAGATCTGGTTCATGTAGATCTCCAGGATTTGGTCCTTGCTCAGCAGGTGCTCAAGCTTGAAGGTCAGCAGGATTTCGTAGATCTTGCGGGTGTAGGTCTTCTCGGAAGACAGGTAGACGTTGCGAGCCACCTGCATGGTGATGGTGGACGCCCCCTGGCTCTTGAGCCGACCGACGTTGGCCAGGCCGGCACGGATGACCCCCAGGTAGTCGACACCACCATGTGAATAGAAGCGGGAGTCTTCTATTGCCAGTACGGCATCTTTCATCACCTTGGGGATATCTTTGATCGGGGTGAGGTTACGGCGCTCCTCACCAAATTCGCCCAGCAGGACGGCGTCGGACGAATACACGCGCAAGGGGAGCTTGGGCCGGTAGTCCGACAGGTCAGAAACGTCGGGCAGATTCGGAAAAGCGACTGCCAGGGCCATCGCCACCAAGAGCACCAAGGCCAAAACGCCGGCGGCCACCAAACCGCCCGACCAAAGGACAATGCGCACAAGCCACACTTTCCAGGAAGAGCGCCGATTGGCGAGTGCGACGGGCTCACTGGGTGCGCTGGTGGGGGGTGATGAAGACATGCAAATCCGCGTAAGGTGCCGCAGCCATTATAAAAATCGGGGTGTGGCCTGAGTGCCTGGCGCTCCAACCCCCGGGTTTGTCCCTGTCAGTATGACAGTGTGCAACGTCAGTTTTTGGCAACGGCCCGAACAGGTGAAATTGGAAAAAACCTTTGCGGGACAAGGAGCTTACTGCTAGCATTGAAGTGAATTCTTAAGTTTTTTGCGTCAGTTTCAGCATGAATTTCAGGGGTCTGTTTTGATCGAATTGGGTTCGTTGTTTAGCCGCCAACCCGCGCCGCTTCTGGGTTTGGACATCAGTTCTTCCAGCGTCAAGCTGGTTGAGCTGGGTCGCGACAAGGACGGCAATTTGGTGCTCGAGCGCTGCGCGATCGAGCCGCTGGAGCGTGGCTGGATTACTGACGGCAATGTTGAAAAGTTCGACGAAGTCGCCGAGGCGGTGCGCAAGGTGGTCAAAAAAAGCGGCACCCGCACCAAGAATGTCGCCATGGCGCTACCGCCGTCGGCGGTGATCACCAAGAAAATCATTTTGCCTGGGGGCATGACCGAGCAGGAGTTGGAGGTTCAGGTTGAGACCGAAGCCAACCAGTACATCCCTTTCTCGCTGGACGAAGTGAGCCTGGATTTTTGCGTGGTCGGCCCCAGCGCCACTTCGGTGGGCGATGTGGAGGTGCTGATCGCCGCGTCGCGCAAGGAAAAAGTTCAGGACCGCCAAGGTTTGGCGGAAGCCGCCGGGCTGAAGCCGGTGATCATTGATGTTGAGTCGTACTCCTCACGCCTGGCCGCCGGTCGTCTGATCGAAGCAATGCCTAACAAGGGCGTCGACACCATGGTGGCGCTCTTTGAGGTCGGCGCTTTTACAACCAGCATGCAGGTCATCAGTAACGATGACGTGCTGTATGACCGGGACCAAGCTTTTGGTGGCGCTCAGCTCACTCAGCTCATCGTGCGCCAGTACGGGTTTTCTGTTGAAGAAGCCGAAGCCAAAAAACGCAGCGGCGAACTGCCTGAAGACTACGAGTCCGGCGTGCTGAAACCTTTCGTGGACAGCATGGCCCAAGAGGTTGCCCGGGCGCTTCAGTTTTTCTTCACCAGTACGCCGCACAACAAGGTTGACTACATCATGCTGGCCGGGGGCTCGGCCGCATTGCCCGGTCTGACCGACGCTGTGACCCAGCAAACCTCATTTGCCTGTAGCCTTGCGGACCCGTTCGACGGCATGCAGATCGGTGCCAATGTTCGTGAAAAGAAGATGCGGCGTGAGGCACCTTCTTACCTGACGTCCTGCGGGCTCGCCATGCGAAGGTTTTTGTCGTGATCCTGATCAACCTGCTCCCGCACCGCGAAGCGGCGCGCAAGCGCAAGCGCGAAGTGTTCTACGCGACGCTCGGCGTCTCGGCGTTGATAGGCGGGGTAATCGCAGGGGCCATTTTTCTCTGGTATCAGACGCAGATCTCGGCTCAGCAGGGCGTTAACCTGGTGCTTCAAAACGAGATCAAGCGGCTTGAGGGTCAGATCAAGGACATCGCCAATCTGCAAAGTGAGATATCCGCACTGCGGGCTCGGCAACAGGCTGTGGAGGACTTGCAGGCAGATCGAAACCTGCCAGTGCACCTGCTCAATGAAATTGCCCGCCAGCTACCGGACGGTGTGTACATTGTCAGTCTGAGACAGGTCAATCAGTCAGTTGTGATTCAGGGTGTGGCCCAGTCGAACGAGCGGGTGTCGGAGCTATTGCGCAATCTGGCCAACAACAGTGAATGGTTGACGCGTCCCGAATTGGTGGAGATCACCGCCGGGACAGCGACGCTTGGTCCGCGCGAACAGAGGCGGGTATCGAATTTCAACATGCGGGTCGGACTGCTTCGCGCTGGTGAGGCCAAGCGGGCCGCGCCACCTACCAGTCCTGCATCAACGCCACGTGCTGAAAAGTCCTAACGCCATGGCTACTATTTCGTTTCCAAAGATCGACTTTGCGGCTTTGCAAGAAGGCCTGCTCTCCCAATTCAAGGGTCTCAATCCCAATGACCCGGCATCGTGGCCGGCATTGCCACGTTATGCGGCCTGTATCGCCCTGATGGCTGCAATCGTTGTTGGATTATGGTTCGTCTGGCTCAGTGGTTCTGATGCTGAGTTGCAGGCGGAGCGGTCGAAGGAAACGCAATTGCGTGAGGACTTCAGGAAGAAACTCGCGCAGGCGGTCAACCTGGACGCACTCAAGAAGCAGCGCGAGCAGGTTCAGCAGTACGTTACGCAACTGGAGAAGCAGCTGCCGAGTAAGGCTGAGATGGATGCATTGCTCTCCGACATTAATCAGGCAGGCCTGGGTCGAAGTCTACAGTTTGATTTGTTTCGGCCAGGGCAAGTGGTCGTTAAGGAGTACTACGCTGAACTTCCAATCACATTGCGCGTCACAGGTCGGTATCACGATATGGGCGCTTTTGCCTCCGACATCGCCAACCTATCGCGGATCGTTACGTTGAACAATCTTTCCATTACGCCGCTCGGGCGAGACTCCGGGCTGGTAATGGATGCCACGGCGAAGACGTTTAGGTACTTGGACAAGGACGAGGTATCGTCTCAACGCAAGGCTACAGGCCCGGCGGGCGCGAAGAAATGAACAAGAATCGTATTGCCGTAATTTGTTGCTTCAGCGTGTTACTTGCTGGATGCGGCGCGTCCGGACAAGAAAACCTGGTGAGCTGGATGTCAGGGCAGCGGGCTGCCACCAAGGCCAAAGTGGAGCCGATTCCCGAACCGAAGAAATTCTCGCCACAGAGCTACACCGAGGAAGTGCTCACAGAGCCATTTAGCAACCAAAAATTGACTCAAGCATTGAAGCGGGAAGCTGCTCAGTCATCGTCATCTACAGGCCTGATTACGCCAGAATTGGCGCGGCGCAAGGAAGCACTGGAGGCTTACCCGCTGGACGGTATGACCATGGTTGGCAGTCTGATCAAAGCCGGCCAGCCAGTCGCTCTGCTTCGGGTGGACAACCTCTTGTACCAGGTACGTTCTGGCAGCTATCTGGGACAGAACTACGGCCGGATCGTGAAAATTGGTGAGGCCGAGATTGTGCTGCGTGAAATTGTGCAGGACACGGGCGGTGAATGGATCGAACGTAAAGCCACATTGCAGCTGCAAGAGGGGTCGACAAAATGAACAAGCAGAACTGGATACTATGGCGGTGGGTTCAAAACGCTGCGCTTGCGGTGCCCATCGGACTTCTGTGTATTTCTGTTCACGCACAGAATACGGTGCAATCGGTGTCTGGTTCGATCCAGGGGGGCAGTGAAGTTGTACGGATCGAGTTCGCCCAGCCGCTTGCGGCGCTGCCGGCCGGCTTTGTCGTTCAGGCACCTGCGCGCATCGCGCTTGACTTCCCCGGTGTTTCCAACGGCCTCGGACGCTCCGCAGTGGAAATCAATCAAGGCAATCTCCGCTCTGTGAATGTCGTTCAAGCCGGCGAGCGGACCCGTTTGGTTCTCAATTTGAAGGCGCCCGCCAGTTACAAGGCCCAGATAGAAGGAAAGTCCCTTCTTGTCTTGCTGGACGGGGTGGTCGGCGCTGCGGCGGCAGTCCCCGGGGGTGCGGCGTTCGCCGAGAACCGAAATCGAGATGCTCAGCCAATCAAGGATCTGGATTTTCGTCGTGGCGCAGACAGTTCAGGCCGGATTGTGGTTGATCTGGCCAACAACCAGGTAGGCGTGGACATTCGGCAGCAAGGACAGAATTTGGTGGTGGAGTTCCTCAAGTCGTCACTGCCTGAAGGCCTGCGCCGGCGCCTTGATGTTTCAGATTTTGGTACACCCGTTCAATCGGTGACTACGTTTCAGGCGGGCGATCGTGTCCGGATTGTGATCGAGCCCAAAGGCTTGTGGGAGCACAGCGCATACCAGAGCGACAACCAGTTTGTCGTTGAAGTGAGGCAACAAAAGCTTGACCCCACCAAGCTGACTCAGGGCCCTGGGTTCACTGGTGAAAAGCTCTCTTTGAACTTCCAGAACATCGAAGTGCGTTCTCTTTTGCAGGTCATCGCCGACTTCACGAACTTCAATATTGTGACGTCTGACTCCGTGTCAGGCGCGGTGACGCTTCGCCTCAAAGATGTGCCGTGGGACCAGGCGCTAGAGATCATCCTTCAGGCCAAAGGTCTTGGCATGCGTAAATCCGGTAATGTGCTGTGGATTGCGCCCAAGGAAGAGATTTCAGCCAAAGAAAAGCTCGAACTTGAATCGAAGGCCGCGATCCAGAGTCTTGAGCCGGTTCGTACCCAGGCGTTCCAGCTGAACTACACCAAAGCCGCCGATATCGCGACCCAATTGACAGGTGGCGGTGCAGCGAGTCCAACAGCATCCCGGATACTTAGTTCACGAGGCAGCGTGATCGCGGAGCCGCGGACGAATCAGGTATTCGTTACCGATGTCGGGGCGCGCCTTGAACAGGTGCAGCAGCTTATTGCCAAGCTTGATATCGCGGTACGGCAGGTTTTGATCGAGGCCCGCATCGTGGAAGCGTCAGACACGTTCGGAAAATCGCTGGGCGTCAGGTTGGGTGGGAGTGATCTTCGTGGCTTGCGGGGTGGTGACTCGGGGTACTCGATTGGGGGTGCCAATCGGCTGGCGCTAGGTGGAACATATAACGCAGTCTCTGGGACTACAGGGGAAAGTGCCGGAGGTTTGGATACCACCAATACAACGTTCGTCAACTTGCCTGCTGTAGGCCAGGGGGGCTATAACGCGGCTTCGTTCGCGATTTCCTTGTTCAGTTCCGCAGCCAATCGCTTTCTGAATCTTGAACTCTCGGCTTTGGAAGCAGACGGCAAGGGCAAACTGGTGTCAAGTCCACGCATCGTGACAGCAGATCAAACCAAGGCCATGATCGAGCAGGGTACGGAGTTCCCATATCAACAAGCGACGTCAAGTGGCGCGACGGCGGTTGCGTTTCGGCGGGCTACGCTGAAGCTTGAAGTAACCCCGCAGATTACCCCCGAGGGCAATATCATTTTGGATCTTGATATCAATAAGGATAGTCGAGGCGAGACGACGGCTGCTGGCATTGCGATCAATACCAAGCACATCAAGACCCAGGTTCTGGTTGAAAATGGCGGAACCGTGGTGATCGGTGGCATTTTCGAACTCAATGAGACTGAAAACGAATCCAAAGTTCCAGTACTGGGTGACTTGCCTGGTGTAGGGAATTTGTTCAAGAGTCGGCAACGGTCTTCCAACAAGCAAGAGATGCTGGTTTTCATTACACCCAAGATGATCTCGGATCGATCCGCTGCGCGTTGAGCGGACGTCAGTTAATAGCAGAAGGCAAACAAGATGCACTATTTGAAGTTTTTGATCGCGTTGGCACTGGCGTCAGTTGTTGCAGCGTGCGGAGGCGGTGGGGGCAGTTCTGGGACCACTACGGGCAGTTCAGGCTCGGGCTCCGCGACTACGTCAGGGACGCCAACCCTCGTGCTTGAGTTGCGCAATGCAGCCAACGCCGCTACGAACTCGGTCAGCGGAACTGGTGCTACCGCCAGGGCGACAGTCAAGGATTCTGCCGGTCTGCCCGTCGCAGGGCGACTGGTCACTTTTACAGGAAATTCGACGCTCATCTTGTTCAGCCCGGCGTCCGGACAGGTTTTGACCGACGCCGCGGGTGTCGCGGTGATTCAGGTCAGCCCGGCGGCGCTTACAGCGGCAGGGGCGGGTACCTTGAACGCCGCTGCAACGGTTGGCGCGGCGGCTTTGGCGGCATCTTTTGACTACCAACTGTCCGCCTCCAACGTTGGCTTGACCACTTTGGACGTGGGAAGTGGTGCGCTTGCTGCTTTTGGAAACCGGGCGATTTCTGTTGTTGCAACCGTTAACGGGGCTCCCGCGACGAACACGCCTATACAGGTTAGCTTCCAGGCAAGTTGTGGTGCAGTCAATCCAGTCACTGTGACCACTGATAACACGGGCAAGGCATCAAGTACCTATTCCGCGAATAATTTGACTTGTGCCGGAAGCAACGTTTCCATTTCAGCGTCGGCCCCAGGAGCAGTTGGGATTCAAGGCACGATTGCGGTCTTGGCACCGCAAGCGACAAACATTCAGTTTGTCTCCGCAACACCGCAGCTCATTTATCTGGCAGGGTCGGTAGGTCCAACGCAATCCGCGTTGAGCTTCAAAGTCGTGGATTCTGCCGGCACAGCGCTTCAAAATCAGTCTGTTCAACTGTCCATGATTACCAATAGCGGTACGGGTGTGTCGCTCAACACGGTGGGCAATTTTTCCCCGATTACACTGACCAGTGATGCGAATGGCCTGATTTCGGTTGCCGTGTTCGGCGGCACCGTGCCGACATCGGTCCAGGTGCGTGCGGTCCTTACCTCCAACACAGGCATTGTCGCCAACTCCAATGCATTGACAGTAGCCTCTGGCCGGGCAGTTCAATCCAAAGCCAGTATTGCCGCAACCAAGTTGGCGATTGAAGGCTTTAACGTGGATGGGCAGACCACCGATATAACCATGTCACTTGCAGACCGGCAAGGCAACCCGGTCCCGGATGGAACGCAGGTCAACTTTGTTGCCGAGTCGGGCGTGATGATTCCGGCAAGTTGCGTTACCTCGGGTGGGGCATCGTCGTGCAAGGTGGCGCTTCGCTCTCAAGGTACTCGTCCAACGGACGGGCGAGTTGCAGTGCTCGCCTATGTGCCCGGCGAAGAGGATTTTGTGGATTCGAACTTCAACAATACATATGACGCGGGCGAGGCCTTCACCGATCTCGGAAACGCCTACAGAGACGATAACGATAGTGGGGTGTACGATTCTGGTGAGTTCAGTGTTCCGCGCGCAGGCGCTGTCGCCTGCACCGGAGGCACCAATGGCCGACTCAATACCTGTGATGGTGTGTGGGGTACGGTTGATGTACGGGCGCAGGCAATGGTCATTTTTTCAACCAGTGCTGCCTCTATTACGGGGACGTACACAAGCACAGGTGCAGGTACGGCTACCTTGGGTAGCTTGGACGTAACGCTTGCTGACACCAATGGGAATAGTCTCGCGGGGGGGAGCGCAATTTCTGTGATCGTCACCTCGGCCAGCAATAGCGGGTGTACGGCAAATCTGCCAATTTCGGCTATTCCCAATACTTTGGGAACGACCAGATTTATTATCTCGACCTCCAAGTGCATCACGGGGGCTTCCGGAGATCGAATCACAGTGCGCGTGACGTCACCGTTGGGCACGGTATCGTCAAGGGACTTCACGCTCTAGTTAAACTTTGGTTGCCCGCAAATGCTGGTCGCGCTTGTTGGCCTGCCTGGCTCTGGTAAATCCACCGTAGGTCGGCAACTGGCGCGCCGTCTCGACGAGAATTTCTTCGATTCGGACCACCAGATAGAACAACGCCTCGGGTGTTCCATCAAGACGTTTTTCGAGAGCGAAGGCGAAGAGCGGTTTCGGGACTTTGAAACAATTGTTCTGGACGAGCTGACGCAAGGCAGCCACGGCGTTCTGTCCACTGGCGGTGGTGCCGTTTTGCGGCCTGCCAACCGCGAAAATTTACGCAGTCGCTGCCAGGTGGTCTACCTACATTCGTCGCCCGAGGAGGTGTACCGTCGGCTTCGCCACGACACCCAGCGGCCGCTGTTGCAGGTGGCCGACCCGCTGGAGCGGCTGCGAGAGTTGCATGCGGTGCGGGACCCGTTGTACCGGGAGACGGCCCATTTCGTGATCGAAACTGGTCGCCCCTCGATTTCAACGCTGGTCAACATGATCGTTATGCAACTTGAACTCGCGGGGCTGGTTCACCGGTGAACGGGTCATGCGGCGCGTGAGGCTGTAGCCGAGGGCCCTAAACTTGGGGGTATGCAAGCTGAAACTCAAGAATCGCATCCGCAGCGCGTAGCCATCGATCTAGGAGATCGCAGCTATCAGATTCACATTGGTGCCGGATTGATTGATGCGACGTCAACCTGGAGCGACCTTCCCAGTACCTCCAGTGCCCTGATTGTCAGCAACAGTGTGGTTGCGCCGCTTTATGCCAAGCGTCTGCAGCAGGCCTTGAAATTGCGACACATGCAGATCCACACGGTGGTTTTGCCGGACGGTGAAGCGCACAAAAACTGGCAGACGTTGAATCTGGTCTTTGACGCCTTGCTGGGCAACGGCTGCGACCGAAAGACGGTGATCTACGCTCTGGGCGGCGGCGTCGTGGGAGACATGAGCGGGTTTGCAGCTGCCAGTTACATGCGAGGTGTGTCCTTTGTACAGGTGCCCACTACCCTGTTGGCGCAAGTTGATTCTTCCGTTGGTGGCAAGACCGGCATCAACCACCCCCTGGGCAAGAACATGGTGGGCGCGTTCTACCAGCCGCTGCGTGTGGTCTGTGATCTCGATACGCTGAAAACGTTGCCTGCGCGGGAACTCGGCGCCGGTCTGGCAGAGGTGATCAAGTACGGGCCGATAGCAGACACCGCTTTTTTAGTGTGGATTGAACAGAACCTGGACGCCTTGCTGCAACGCCAGCCCGCGGCGCTTGCCCACGCCATCCGGCGCAGCTGCGAAATCAAGGCCTGGGTGGTTGGGCAGGACGAGCGTGAAGCCGGCTTGCGTGCCATCCTTAACTTTGGGCATACCTTTGGTCACGCGATAGAAGCGGGCATGGGCTACGGCGAGTGGCTGCACGGTGAGGGCGTTGGATGCGGCATGGTGATGGCCGCTACTCTGTCTTGCCGGCTCGGTCTGGTAGACGCTGCATTTGTGCAGCGCCTGACCAGCCTGATCAGGCGCGCCGGTCTGCCGGTCCTTGGCCCCAGGCTGGGAGCAGACCGATACCTGGAACTGATGCGTCTGGACAAGAAGTCAGAAGCCGGCGAGATCAAGTTTGTGCTGATTGATGGCCCCGGTAAGGCAGTGGTGCGCGGTGCCCCCGACGCCTTGGTGCGCGAAGTGATCAATGCGTGTTGTGACTGAAATTGCTATGAAATTTATAGTGGGTGACGAATATTTGATGCGGGCTATAGCCGTATTTCGCAGTGTTACATGACACTCGCTGAGTACGCTTGCGATTCGGATCAATCGCGCGGTCGTCGGCACGCCGAGCCCGCTGCACCCACCCGCAATGCGTTTCAGCGCGACCGTGACCGGATCGTTCATTCCACCGCGTTTCGGCGTCTGGTCTACAAGACACAGGTGTTCCTCAACCATGAGGGCGACTTGTTTCGTACCCGGTTGACCCATTCGCTGGAGGTGGCCCAGCTCGGGCGTTCAATCGCCCGGGCGCTGCGGCTCAATGAAGACCTGGTTGAAGCCATCGCACTCGCCCATGACCTTGGGCATACCCCGTTTGGCCATGCGGGCCAGGACGCGCTGAATGCGTGTATGCGCGAGCACGGTGGTTTTGAACACAACTTTCAGAGCCTGCGCGTGGTCGATTCTCTTGAAGAGCGGTACCCGCAGTTTGATGGCCTCAATCTGACGTTCGAAACGCGTGAAGGTATTCTCAAGCACTGTTCGCAGGCCAACGCGCAGCGCCTGGAGGCGGCAGATGCAGGCGGCGTCGGGCGGCGCTTTTTGGACCGGACTCAGCCCAGCCTGGAGGCGCAGCTATGCAACCTGGCGGACGAGGTTGCCTACAACGCCCATGACATTGACGATGGTGTGCGCTCAGGCTTGATCACGCTGGAGCAGCTCGAAGGCGTGGAGTTGTTTGACAAGTTCCGGCGCCAGGCCTTGATCGATCACCCTGCGCTAAAGGGGCGCCGCCTGCTGTACGAGGCCATCCGTCGAATGCTCAGCGCCCAGGTCTACGACGTCATCGATGCGACCGGGGCTGCACTTGCAGCGAGACCGCCCCACAGCGCGGACGAGGCCCGGCGACAGGCACCATTTGTCGGGTTCAGCCCCGTCATGCGCAATCAGTCTGCCGAGCTCAAGCAGTTTCTGTTGCATAACCTCTATCGCCATGTACAGGTCGCACAGACCACCTTGCAGGCCCAGCAAGTAGTGCGCGACCTGTTTTCGGCATACCGCGCTGCGCCTGCTGAAATGCAGTCGGGTTTTGCCGCCCGAGCGGACACGCCTCGCGCTGTCGCAGACTACATCGCCGGCATGACTGACCGATTCGCTGCACGAGAACATGCGCGCCTCACGGGCCACCGGCTGTTCGATCCTGCGAGCCCATGAAACCGATATCACCAGCGCTTGTTGTTGTGCTGGCTGGCGTTGCGGCTGCATTGCATGTCGGCAAGCTGTCGCCTGCACTGCCGGTGCTGCGCGACGCCCTTGGCATCACCCTTGTCGAGGCCGGCTTCCTGCTTTCGCTCGTCCAACTGGCCGGGATGAGTTTTGGGCTGCTCGTCGGCCTCGCTGCAGACAGCCTGGGGTTGCGCCGCACCATGGTTGCGGGCTCACTTTTGCTCGGTTTGGCGAGCGCGGCGGGTGGCTGGGCTACGGGTTCGACCGGCCTGATGCTGCTGCGGGCTATTGAAGGGGCAGGCTTTCTGATGGTGGCCATGCCGGCACCCAGCCTGATCCGCCGCCTGGTGTCGCTGACGCAGATCAGCGCCACGCTCGGACTCTGGGGGGCCTATATGCCGCTTGGCACTGCCACGGCCCTTTTGTGCGGACCGCCCTTGATTGCTGCATTCGGCTGGCAACACTGGTGGTGGGGGTTGGCGGCTGTTTCCGTGGTGATGGCCCTGGCGCTGGTATGGATGGTGCCGCCTGATCTGACGCTCGCTCCGTTTCAAACCCTCGCCAACGCCGGTTTCGCTTCGCGACTGGTTCGAACCCTGGCGTCGCCTGGTCCCTGGCTCGTGGCGCTTTCCTTCGCCATGTACTCTGGCCAGTGGCTTGCGGTGATCGGCTTCCTGCCGTATATCTATGCCGAGGCCCAACTACCGGCCGGATTGGCGGCGACGCTTACCGCTGCTGCGGCGGCGGTCAACATCATCGGCAACGTCGCCTCCGGGCGGCTGTTGCAACGAGGGGTGGCTCCCCATGTGCTGCTTTATTGGGGCTTTGCCGCGATGGGGCTCGGCGCGGTGGTGGCGTTTGCCACCTTGCCAGGGGTCGGCACGATGGGCCGCTACGTCGCGGTACTGGTGTTTTCGATGTTGGGAGGGCTGATCCCTGCCACTTTGTTCTCGCTGTCCGTTCGTCTCGCGCCGGACGCCGGAACCGTGTCCACTACCGTCGGCTTGATGCACCAATGCTCTTCGCTGGGCCAGTTCGTAGGGCCACCTGTGGTCGGCTGGATGGCCAGCGTTTCCGGGGGGTGGCAGTGGACAGGCTTGATCACAGGTTTGTGTGCAGTCTGTGGCGCGATGTTGGCTTGGCAAATTGGCAGGCGGCGGGTACCTGCGACTTTAGAATCGGGCATCCACTCGACATATTCTCGGGACCCCAAGTGAATGAACGAAGCCAGTCTGTCGAACGTGATGTGAGGGTCTGGCTGGAGCGGGCTGTGATTGGCCTGAACCTTTGCCCGTTTGCAAAGTCCGTCCTTGTGAAAGGTCAAATTCATTTCGCGGTCAGCGAAGCATCGGATGCAGCGACGCTACTGCTGGAGCTTGAAGCGGAACTGAAGGCGTTGGCGTTGGTCGATGCCGTGCAGCGTGACACTACCCTGCTCATCGCGCCCCGCTGCTTCCAAGAGTTCCTCGACTTCAACGCATTCCTGGATGACGCCGATCACCTGCTGATCAAGCTTGGACTTGAAGGTGTGTTCCAGATAGCGAGCTTTCACCCCGCGTACCAATTCGCTGGCACTGCACCCGATGACATCACCAATTGCACCAATCGGTCGCCTTACCCTACGCTGCATCTTTTGCGCGAAGACAGCATAGATCGTGCGGTGCAGGCGTTTCCACAACCGCAGGCCATTTACGAAGCCAATATGCACACACTGCAAGCGCTTGGGCACGCGGGTTGGGCCGCATTGGACGTGGGGCCTAAGCCATGAAGGCCAAGGCAAAAGACGCAGCTGACCTTGCGCCGGAAATCAGGCCGGGCCAGTCGGTCGAGTTGCTCAAGGAGCTGCACATTCTCACCCGGGAAGGCAAGCTCAACCAGGATTCACGGCGCAAGCTCAAGCAGGTCTACCACCTGTTCCAATTCATCGAAAAGCTGCTGGATGAAATGCCGGGAGATACCGCGATCACGCTGGCCGATCATGGCGCGGGCAAGTCTTACCTTGGCTTCATCATCTACGATCTGTATTTCAACAAGCGGGCCGCAGGGCATGTTTATGGCATCGAGACCCGGGCCGACTTGGTGCAAAAATCCCGTGAACTGGCGCAAAAGCTTCAGTTTGGGCGCATGACGTTCCTCAACCTGAGTGTTACCGAATCGACCACGTCGCCAGATTTGCCGCAGCGTATTGACGTGGTGACCGCCTTGCACGCCTGCGACACGGCAACTGACGATGCTATTGCCTTCGGCCTTCAGAAGCATGCAAAGTTCATGGTGCTGGTGCCCTGTTGCCAGGCCGAGGTGGCTGCCTGCCTGCGTGACGGCAAGGCACTGTCGCTGGCGCGGACTCCGCTGGCGGAACTGTGGCGCCACCCCTTGCATACCCGGGAAATGGGTAGCCAGATCACCAATGTGCTGCGCTGTCTGTACCTCGAGGCCCGTGGTTACCAGGTCAGCGTGACCGAGCTCGTTGGCTGGGAACACAGCCTGAAGAACGAACTCATCATCGCCCGCTATACGGGCCAAAAAAAGCGCAGCTCAGCCGACCGGCTGATTGCCATTCTTGAGCAGTTTGGATTGCAGTCTTTAATTGGGGTCAGATTCCAATTATCATGACGCAAACTTAGCCTGAACCCGATGGCCCGACTCCCCCGACTGACTGTTCCCGGTTATCCGCATCACATCATTCAGCGTGGCAACAACCGGCAAGCCATTTTTGCGGTGCCAGGTGACTATCAAGTGCTGTTGGCGCTGCTACATGACAACGCAACCAAGTTCGGCGTGGCCGTTCATGCGTATGTGCTGATGAGCAATCATTTCCATTTGCTTTTGACGCCCGAAGCGGCGGATTCCATCCCCTCATTGATGCAGGCTGTCGGGCGACGCTATGTGCGTCACTTCAATATCAGCCAGGACCGCACAGGTACCTTGTGGGAAGGGCGATATAAGTCCACGCTGATCCAGGCTGAAAGACACCTCTTGGCGTGCATGGCCTATATCGATCTCAACCCGGTTCGTGCGGGCATGTCGGGCGAGGCCGCAGCTTACCCTTGGTCCAGCCATGGCCACTTTGTTGGCTTACACGTCGACAAACTGGTGACGCCACATCCCCTTTACTGGAGCCTTGGTAACACCCCTTTCGCGCGAGAGGTAGCCTACGCCGAATTGGTACGAGGTGGGTTGGGCGACAGCCAGCGCATCGCATTGACCCAATCCGCACTGCGTGGATGGGCGCTTGGCGAGTCCGACTTTATTGCTGAGCTGCAAAAACGTACGGACCGCAGGGTGCAGAAAGCACGCGCTGGCCGGCCCGTCAGCGGGGAGCGAGCGGCAATCAGGTTGGAATAAGTTCCGCGCTGCTATGGGCGACATTTCAGCGCCACTTACATGTCCCTAATTAAAACTAGCCAGAATCTATTTCTAATTAATTGGAATCTGACCCCAATTATTTTTCTTGGCATTATTGTTGCAGTGCACTATCCTTCCAGTCCCTGCGAAAACATAGGAGCGCGCCATGACGACGGCTGCCGAGATCCAGCATCTCCAAGAACACGGTTTGTATTCCCCTGACGGCGAGCACGACGCTTGCGGTGTTGGTTTTGTCGCGCACATCAAGGGTGAAAAAAGTCACGCTATCGTTCAGCAGGGCCTGAAGATCCTTGAGAACCTGGACCACCGTGGTGCCGTTGGGGCTGACAAGCTGATGGGCGACGGCGCGGGCATTCTTATTCAATTGCCTGACCTTTTGTACCGTGAAGAAATGGCCAGCCAGGGTGTGGAACTTCCGCCTCCCGGGGAGTATGGCGTTGGCATGATCTTCCTGCCCAAGGAGCACGCCTCACGTCTGGCGTGCGAGCAGGAGATGGAGCGAGCGATCAAGGCTGAAGGCCAGGTGTTGTTGGGGTGGCGCGATGTGCCCGTCGATACGGCCATGCCTATGTCACCTGCGGTACGCAAGAAAGAGCCGATTCTGCGGCAGGTTTTCATTGGGCGCGGTAGTGACGTCATCGTGCAGGACGCCCTTGAGCGCAAACTCTACGTGATCCGCAAGACCGCCAGCGCTGCGATTCAGAACCTCAAGCTGAAACACAGCAAAGAGTATTACGTGCCGAGCATGTCCAGCCGTACTGTCGTCTACAAGGGCTTGTTGTTGGCGGACCAGGTGGGCACCTACTACCTGGATTTGCGTGACGAACGTTGCGTCTCTGCGCTGGGCTTGGTACACCAGCGATTTTCCACCAATACATTCCCTGAGTGGCCGCTGGCCCACCCCTACAGATACGTCGCGCACAACGGCGAAATCAACACTGTCAAAGGCAACTACAACTGGATGAAGGCGCGCGAAGGCGTGATGTCTTCGCCGGTGTTGGGCCCGGATCTGAAGAAGCTGTACCCGATCAGCTTTGCCAGCCAGTCTGACACCGCCACGTTTGACAACTGCCTTGAGCTGCTCACGATGGCGGGCTACCCAATCAGCCAGGCAGTGATGATGATGATTCCCGAGCCGTGGGAACAACACACCACCATGGATGAGCGTCGCAGGGCGTTCTATGAGTACCACGCCGCCATGATGGAGCCGTGGGACGGCCCGGCGTCAATCGTATTCACCGACGGCCGCCAGATCGGTGCGACGCTGGATCGGAATGGACTGCGCCCGTCGCGCTACTGCGTGACGGATGACGACCTGGTCATCATGGCGTCAGAGTCAGGCGTGCTGCCGGTGCCCGAGAACAAGATCGTGCGCAAATGGCGCTTGCAGCCCGGAAAAATGTTCCTCATCGACCTGGAGCAGGGGCGCATGATTGACGACGAGGAGCTCAAGGCAAACCTCGCGAACAGCAAGCCATACAAACAGTGGATTGAAAATCTGCGCATCAAGCTCGATGACGTCGATGGCCCGGCATCCGTTTCATTGCCCGCCTCTGAAGTGACCTTGCTTGACCGTCAGCAGGCCTTCGGCTATACCCAGGAAGACATCAAGTTTCTGATGAGCCCGATGGCGCAAGCCGGTGAAGAAGGCATCGGCTCTATGGGCAACGACAGTCCGTTGGCCGTTCTGTCTAGCAAGGACAAACCGCTTTACAACTACTTCAAGCAATTGTTTGCCCAGGTCACCAACCCGCCGATCGACCCGATCCGCGAGGCGATTGTGATGTCGCTGGTGTCTTTCATCGGCCCCAAGCCTAACTTGCTGGACATCAACCAGGTTAACCCGCCGATGCGGCTCGAAGTGAGTCAGCCGATCCTTGACTTCGCCGACATGGCCAAGCTGCGCGAGATCGAAAAAACGACGCAAGGCAAGTTCCGCAGCTACACGCTGGACATTACCTACCCACTGGCGTGGGGCCGCGAAGGCGTTGAGGCCAAGCTGGCGTCTTTGTGCGCAGAAAGCGTTGACGCAATCAAAGGTGGCAAAAACATCCTGATCATCAGTGATCGGGCCGTCGGTCCCGCCCAACTGGCCATTCCCGCGCTGCTGGCGCTGTCGGCGATTCACCAACATCTGGTTCGTGAAGGGCTGCGAACCACTGCAGGCTTGGTGGTTGAAACTGGCACAGCACGCGAGGTGCATCATTTCGGTGTGCTGGCGGGCTACGGTGCCGAAGCGGTGCACCCCTACCTCGCCTTGGAATCGCTGGCAGCGATCCACAAAGAACTCCCCGGCGATTTGTCGGCTGAGAAGGCTATCTACAACTACGTCAAGGCGGTCGGCAAGGGCCTGTCCAAGATCATGTCCAAGATGGGCGTGAGCACCTACATGAGTTACTGCGGTGCGCAGCTATTCGAGGCGATCGGTCTGAATAGCCAGACGGTGGAAAAGTACTTCACCGGTACGGCCAGCCGCGTCGAAGGCATTGGCGTTTTTGAGATCGCTGAAGAAGCCATCCGCATGCACAAGTCGGCATTCAGTGATGATCCGGTGCTTGCCAACATGCTGGACGCTGGGGGTGAATACGCCTGGCGCGTCCGTGGCGAGGAGCATATGTGGACCCCCGACGCCATTGCCAAACTACAGCACAGTACCCGTGCCAATAGCTGGAACACCTACAAGGAATACGCCCAGCTCATCAATGACCAGAATCGTCGCCACATGACTTTGCGTGGGCTGTTCGAATTCAAGATCGACCCGGCAAAGGCCATCCCGGTAGAAGAAGTTGAACCGGCCAAGGAAATAGTCAAACGTTTCGCAACGGGTGCCATGTCACTGGGCTCGATATCGACAGAAGCGCACGCTACTCTGGCCGTGGCAATGAATCGCATTGGCGGCAAAAGCAACACGGGGGAAGGCGGCGAAGACCCCGCACGCTATCGCCAGGAACTCAAGGGCATT
This sequence comes from Ramlibacter sp. 2FC, assembly GCA_943369755.1. Classification (GTDB taxonomy): domain Bacteria; phylum Pseudomonadota; class Gammaproteobacteria; order Burkholderiales; family Burkholderiaceae_C; genus CALROG01. The sequence goes on along the minus strand of CALROG020000022.1, from coordinate 7,833 downwards.
CCGATCAAGCAGGGCCAAACACTGTCAGACATTGTGGGCAAGGACGTGATCGAGTCCGACTACCCCTTGAGCGCCGGGGACTCGCTGCGGTCGCGAATCAAGCAGGTCGCGTCAGGCCGTTTCGGCGTAACCGCTGAATACTTGAGTAGCGCTGACCAGATCCAGATCAAGATGGCCCAGGGTGCCAAGCCCGGCGAAGGTGGCCAGCTACCTGGGGGCAAGGTATCCAACTACATTGGCTTCCTGCGATACAGCGTGCCGGGCGTGGGTTTGATTTCGCCGCCGCCACACCACGATATCTATTCCATTGAAGATCTGGCACAACTGATTCACGATCTCAAGAACGTGGCGCCGCACGCAAGCATTAGCGTCAAACTGGTGTCTGAGGTGGGTGTCGGTACGATTGCCGCGGGCGTGGCCAAGTGCAAGAGTGACCATGTGGTGATCGCGGGCCACGACGGCGGAACCGGTGCCTCACCCTGGTCATCCATCAAGCACGCGGGCAGCCCTTGGGAAATCGGCCTGGCAGAGACTCAGCAAACGCTGGTGCTCAACCGTCTGCGCAGCCGTATCCGGGTGCAGGCAGACGGTCAGATGAAGACGGGACGCGACGTCGCCATTGGCGCATTACTGGGAGCCGACGAGTTTGGATTCGCCACCGCTCCCCTGGTGGTCGAGGGCTGCATCATGATGCGCAAGTGCCACCTGAACACCTGTCCCGTCGGGGTGGCAACGCAGGACCCGGCGCTGCGCAAGAAGTTCTCGGGAAAGCCTGAGCACGTTGTCAATTTCTTCTTCTTTGTCGCCGAAGAAGTACGTCAGATCATGGCCCAGCTCGGCATCCGCAAATTCGATGACCTGATTGGTCGGGCAGACTTGCTGGACATGAAAAAAGGCATTGAACACTGGAAAGCCAGTGGCCTGGACTTCAGCCGTCTTTTTGCGCTGCCCAACGTACCCGTTGAGGTGCCGCGCTTTCATACCGAAGTGCAGGACCATCGCCTCGAAAAGAGTCTGGACATGGTGCTGATCGAGAAATCGCGGGCTGCCATTGACAGGGGTGAAAAAGTCCAATTCATCGAGGTGGCGCGCAACGTCAACCGATCGGTCGGTGCCATGTTGTCCGGCGCGCTAACCAAGGCGCATCCCGAAGGTTTGCCCGATGACACCATCCGCATTCAGCTCGAAGGTACCGGCGGCCAGTCGTTCGGCGCATTCCTGGCTCGAGGCATCACGCTGTATCTGATTGGCGACGCTAACGACTACACCGGCAAAGGCCTCTCGGGTGGCCGGGTGGTGGTGCGCCCGAGCATCGATTTCAGGGGGCTGGCCACCAGCAACACCATCATTGGCAACACTGCACTCTACGGCGCTACTACTGGTGAAGCCTTCTTCAGTGGTGTCGCGGGTGAGCGTTTTGCAGTGCGCCTGTCGGGGGCTACTACCGTGGTGGAAGGCACAGGCGACCACGGCTGCGAGTACATGACGGGCGGGACAGTGGCGGTGTTGGGCAAGACCGGGCGCAACTTCGCGGCCGGCATGAGTGGCGGGCTGGCGTATGTTTACGACGAAGACGGACAGTTCGCCAAGCGCTGCAACACCGCCATGGTGACGCTTGAAAAGGTGCTGCCTGCCACCGAGCAGGAGGCGACCATCGACAAGGCGATCTGGCACCGCGGTCAGACTGACGAAGCCCAGTTACGCAAGCTGCTGGATGACCACAATCGCTGGACGGGCAGCAGGCGCGCGCGCGAGCTGCTGGACAACTGGGTGGAGGTGCGTGGAAAGTTCGTCAAGGTGTTCCCCACTGAATACAAGCGCGCACTGGGCGAAATCCATGCGCGCAATGAGGCCGCCGCCGCGACCGCCAAGGCCAAAGCTGACACGAGTAAAGAAGCCGTTGCGGCCAAGTAAGCGAAGACAAGGACAAGCATCATGGGAAAAGTCACCGGCTTCATGGAATATGAGCGGATCGAGGAGGGCTACAAGCCTGTATCCGAACGCGTGAAACACTATAAGGAATTCGTGATCGGTCTCGATGAGTCGCAAGCGAAGATCCAGGGGGCCCGCTGTATGGACTGCGGGACGCCGTTTTGCAATAGCGGGTGTCCGGTCAATAACATCATTCCGGACTTCAATGATCTGGTTTACCGGGGCGACTGGAAGAACGCCATCGAGGTGCTGCACAGCACGAATAACTTCCCCGAGTTCACCGGGCGCATCTGCCCGGCACCGTGTGAGGCTGCCTGCACGCTCAATGTGAATGATGACCCTGTGGGCATCAAGTCGATTGAGCACGCCATCATCGATCGCGCCTGGAGCGAGGGTTGGGTGCAAGCGCGTCTACCCAAGCACAAAACGGGCAAAAAAGTTGCCATTGTCGGCTCGGGCCCGGCGGGCATGGCGGCAGCCCAGCAACTGGCACGCGCCGGTCACGACGTAACCCTATTTGAGAAAAATGACCGTGTGGGTGGCCTGTTGCGTTACGGCATTCCGGACTTCAAGATGGAAAAGTCGCATATTGACCGGCGCGTCGAGCAGATGAAAAAGGAAGGTGTCGTCTTCCGTACCGGCGTTATGGTGGGCAAACTTCCTGAAGGCAGCAAGGTCACGAACTGGGCGAAAGAAAGCATCTCGCCCGACGATCTCAAGAAGCAGTTTGACGCCGTCATTCTTACCGGTGGATCGGAACAGTCGCGCGATCTGCCAGTGCCAGGCCGCGATCTTGGCGGCATCCACTTTGCGATGGAGTTCCTGCCGCAGCAAAACAAGGTCAATGCTGGTGACAAGATTGTCGGCCAGCTTCGTGCTGACGGTAAACATGTCGTGGTGATTGGGGGGGGTGACACCGGCAGCGATTGCGTGGGCACCAGCAATCGGCATGGTGCCGCGAGCGTGACGCAATTCGAGGTAATGCCTCAACCACCTGACGAGGAAAACCGACCGATGACCTGGCCCTACTGGCCGCTCAAACTGCGTACCAGTTCCAGCCACGAGGAGGGGTGTGACCGTGAGTTTGCCATTTCCACCAAAGAATTCCTGGGAGACAAGGGCCGGGTCACCGGCCTCAAGACGGTGCGTGTGGAATGGAAAGACGGCAAGATGACTGAAGTCCCCGGCAGCGAGCAAACGCTCAAGGCCGATCTGATTCTGCTGGCCATGGGCTTCACCAATCCGGTCACGACTGTGCTGGAGCAGTTTGGTGTGGACAAGGACGGGCGCGGCAACGCCAAGGCCACTACGGACTTTGTGGGCGGCTATGCGACCAACGTCGCCAAGGTGTTTGCTGCAGGCGATGTGCGCCGCGGCCAATCTCTGGTGGTCTGGGCTATCCGTGAAGGCCGCCAGGCTGCGCGCGCTGTGGATGAGTTCCTGATGGGGTACAGCGACCTCCCACGCTAGCGGGCTCGATGACTCCGGATTTTCGGGTAAAACCCGTATGATTCGGCCTTTTGTAGTGCCTGCTGTGTGGCTTTACCCAGTTAGGCAATCTGAATGACCGAACCCCAGTCCACCTCCATCGTCGAATGCCGCAGCCTCAGCTTTGGCTATGGGGAGCGGGTGATTTTGGACGACATCAATCTCACCATTCCGCGCGGCAAGGTGACGGCATTGATGGGCGCGTCTGGCGGCGGCAAGACGACCATGCTCCGGCTCATTGGTGGGCAGGTACGGGCGGCCAAGGGTGAACTGCTATTCAACGGGAGCGACGTTGGCGGTCTTGACCGGGTTGGACTTTACGCCGCACGACGTCGCATGGGAATGCTGTTCCAGTTCGGGGCACTTTTCACCGACCTTAGCGTGTTTGACAACGTCGCCTTCCCGTTGCGTGAACACACCGATTTGCCGGAGCGGCTGATTCGCGACATCGTGCTGATGAAACTAGACGCTGTCGGACTGCGTGGTGCGCGCGACCTGATGCCTTCAGAAGTTTCGGGCGGCATGAGTCGGCGCGTCGCGCTGGCTCGGGCGATCGCGCTTGATCCCGAACTCATCATGTATGACGAGCCCTTTTCGGGCCTGGATCCGATTTCGCTGGGAACCTCAGCCCGGCTGATCCGCCAGCTCAACGACACGCTGGGAATCACCAGTGTGGTGGTGTCCCACGAAATCCCCGAGACTTTTCATATTGCGGACCAGGTCATCGTGCTGGCCAACGGCAAGGTAGCCGCCCAGGGCACGCCGCAAGAAGTCCGGGAGTCAAAAGATCCGCTGGTGTATCAATTCGTCAATGCTTTGAGTGATGGCCCTGTGCGGTTCCACTATCCGGGCCCCACCGTGGCTCAGGACTTTAGTGGAGACGCTGTATGAGCTGGTATCGCCCCTCAGATGTTGGCTTCGGTACGCGCAAGACCCTCGCCAATTGGGGACATGCCGCCAGGCTTTTGTTGCGCCTGACCATGCTGATCGGCCCGACCTTCCGGCGCTTTGGTCTGGTGCGCGACCAAATTCATTTTCTGGGCAACTACTCGCTGGCAATCATCACCGTCTCAGGCATGTTCGTCGGCTTTGTTCTGGGCTTGCAGGGGTACTACACCTTGCAACGCTATGGCTCGTCTGAGGCGCTGGGCCTGTTGGTCGCGCTGAGCCTGGTACGCGAGCTCGGACCTGTGATTACCGCACTGCTGTTTGCCGGGCGTGCCGGTGCTTCTCTCACCGCTGAAATCGGCCTGATGCGCGCGGGCGAACAGATCACGGCGATGGAAATGATGGCGGTGGACCCCGTCAGCCGGTTGCTGGCGCCCCGATTTTGGGGCGGCGTAATTGCCATGCCCTTGCTGGCCGCTGTGTTCAGTGCGGTAGGCGTCATCGGTGGCTACGTGGTCGGGGTATTGCTGATTGGCGTTGATTCCGGGGCTTTCTGGAGTCAGATGCAGGGTGGCGTCGACGTCTGGAAAGACGTGGGTAACGGCTTTGTCAAGAGTTTTGTGTTTGGCGTGGCGGTGACATTCGTTGCCCTTTTGCAGGGGTTCGAGGCGCAGCCCACGCCGGAAGGGGTGTCCAGCGCGACGACCCGCACGGTGGTGATTTCGTCCTTGTCGGTTCTCGGCCTGGACTTCATCCTTACCGTCATGATGTTCAGCATTTAGGAGAAAACCTGTGCAGCGTTCCAAAAATGATGTGTGGGTCGGCTTGTTCGTTTTGGTGGGCCTGGGTGCCATCCTGTTCCTGGCCCTCAAGTCGGCCAACCTGCTCAACCTGAGCTTCCAGCCGGACTATCGGGTGCTCGCCAAATTCGACAATGTGGGTGGTCTCAAGCCACGCGCCGCTGTCAAGAGCGCAGGCGTGGTGGTGGGCCGTGTGGAATCGATCACGCTGGACGAAAAGACATTCCAGGCCCGAGTTACGTTGACAGTAGAAAGCCGCTACCAGTTTCCTAAAGACAGTTCGCTGAAAATTCTTACCAGTGGGCTGCTCGGCGAGCAGTATGTCGGCGTTGAGCCAGGCGCAGATGAAAAGAATCTTGCACCCGGCGATACCATTGGCGCAACGCAATCGGCGGTGGTTCTGGAAAACCTGATTGGCCAGTTCCTGTACAGCAAGGCAGAAGATGGCAAACCGGCACCTGCGACGCCTTCCAAGAAATGACCCGATTCACTATTTCACTGATTCACCCTGCAACGCTGGTGCGCCGGCTGCTGTTGGCCTTGTTGGCTGCGCTGGTGTCCGGGTGCGCTACCGGGCCGGGCGCGACAGATCGGGACCCGCTGGAGCCCCTGAACCGCAATGTGGCGCAGTTCAACGACGCCGTTGACGCCGGTTTTCTCAAACCGGTGGCGACCGCCTACAGGCAGGTGACCCCGGCGATGGTTCGCACTGGCGTCAGCAACTTCTTTGGCAACATGTCCGATGCCTGGTCCTTTGTGAACAGCGCCTTGCAGTTCAAGTTCCGTGATGCGGCCGAGAACTTCATGCGGCTCAATGTCAACACCTTCTTCGGTCTGGGTGGGATCCTGGACATTGCCAGCGAACTCAACATCGACCGTCACCGCGAAGACTTCGGACAGACGCTCGGGCATTGGGGTGTCCCAACTGGCCCCTACCTGGTGTTGCCATTGCTCGGCCCGTCCACGCTGCGTGACGCACTTTCAATTACCTTTGATCGACAGGGTGACCCGGCCGCGTACCTGAATCCGGCAGGTGCGAGGAATTCACTCTATGTGCTTCGCGCGGTGGACATCCGTTCCAACCTGTTGCGGGCTGGCAATGTTCTCGACGAGGCGGCGCTCGACAAATACACCTTTACGCGCGATGTGCATCTGCAACGGCGCAGAGGCGAGATTTTTGACGGCAATGCACCCGATCCCGACGAAGCGCCGGCCAAGTAGGGCGTTTCGCTCGGGTGTAAGCGGTAGTCTTCTCTTTGCAATTTGCCGGAACTTGACTCGTTTCGGAGTATTCCAAGTGGTGAGCGGGTGAGCCGCATTGAAAGGTATTCATGAAAAGACGATTTATCAGCAGGATTGCCAGCGCCATCTTTGCTATCGCTTTAGTCGGTGCCGCCCCGTTCGCCCGGGCTTCAGACGAAGCGCCCGACAAGCTCATCAAGCGGTTGTCAGACGAAGTGCTTGGTGCAGTGAAAAGCGACAAATCAGTCCAGGCGGGAGACATCAGCAGGATCATCTTGTTGGTGGACACCAAAATCATGCCGCACGTGAATTTCCAGCGCATGACGGCGTCGGCAGTCGGACCGGCCTGGCGTCAGGCGACTGCTGAGCAGAAGAAGCAACTCCAGGAGGAGTTCAAGACATTGTTGGTACGAACCTATGCGGGCGCGTTGGCTCAGGTCAATGATCAGGTCGTCTCAGTCAAGCCGCTGCGCGCCGATGCGGCTGACACCGAGTTGGTAGTGCGCACCGAGATCCGGGGCCGTGGTGACCCGATCCAACTCGAGTACCGTCTTGAAAAGACCCCTGGTGACGGTGCCGGCTGGAAAATTTACAACCTGAATGTCCTTGGGGTCTGGTTGATGGAGACCTATCGTGGCCAGTTTGCGCAGGAAATCAATGCCAAAGGTCTGGATGCGCTGATTGCCTCGCTGCAGGCGCGCAACAAAAGCAACCTGGCCAAAAAGGGCTGACCCGTGCTGGTGCTGCCCGCCGAGTTGACTCATGCGCAGGCAACCGCCTGCGCGCGCATGCTGGTGCAGGCCCTTGCTGCCGAGACTCAGACTGACGTCGTGGTGGATGCGGCTTCTCTACAGCACTTTGACTCGTCTGCACTGGCGGTGCTGCTGGAATGCCGCAGAGGCGCGTTGGCGCTGCACAAAGGCTTCGTGGTGAAGTCATTGCCTGCTCGCTTGCGTGAGCTCGCGACACTGTACGGCGTGGCCGCGCTGCTCCCTGAACCGACGGCTTGAGGTCGTCGCTGGGTCTGTGTCAGCGCCGTTCCAGGGGACGACTTAGAATCATGGGCTTGTCATGCCCGCGATCTCGTTCCAGTCTGTCTCCAAAACCTACGCCTCCGCCCGCGGCCCGTTCCAGGCCCTGGACGGCGTGAGCTTTGACATCGCGCAGGGCGAGTTTTTTGGCCTGCTAGGGCCCAATGGAGCCGGTAAAACCACTCTGATCAGCATCCTTGCGGGCCTGTCACGGGCGACTGGCGGCAAAGTTTCAGTGCTGGGCCACGATGTCCAGACTGATTACGCACAGGCCCGCCGCAAGCTCGGCGTGGTTCCCCAGGAGCTCGTGTTCGACCCATTTTTCAATGTACGCGAGGCACTGCGTATTCAATCCGGCTACTTTGGCGTGAAGAATAACGACGCCTGGATCGACGAACTGCTCGACAGCCTGGGTCTTGCAGACAAGGCCAATGCCAACATGCGCCAGTTGT
>CALROG020000021.1:0-65912 GCA_943369755.1 Ramlibacter sp. 2FC | reverse complement strand
CAGCGACAGCGCGTCGCTCCATTCCAGCACGGTCATCGGGTGGTCTCCAGCAAGATGCCGCCAGCTTAGGCGGGCCAGCCGGGCGGGGTTTTGATCTGGCTCAGTTATGCTTTGAAAATGAGTTCTCCCCTGCTTTCCCCGCCGGTCTGTGCCCCCGGCGACCTGGTGGCCACCGTGCGCCGCCAGGGCTATGCCGTGCTGTCGCCCGACGGCGTCCAGCAACTGGCCGGCTGCGGTGCCGCCGAACTGGAGGCCTTGCGTGCCGGCTGGAACGGTCTGCCGCCCGACGATTACCTGAAGGACGGCGGCCGTTACCGCCGACGGCGCCATTCGTGCTTTGTTGCGCAGGGCCACGCCTTGACCCAGGTACCGCACCGTGCCCATTGGCAGCCAGTGGAATACAACGCATTGCACGGCGGCATGCAGCGCTGGTTTGAGCCCATGGCGCAGACCACGGTTGCACAGCCTGCGTGGGCGCGCCTGCTGCTGGCGCTGGCCGCCGTGAGCAGCGCGCTCAAGGGTGCCCAGCCCTGGTACGTGGAGGCACACCAGTTTCGTATTGACACCACCGACGGCATTGGCCGGCCCACCCCAGAAGGCGCGCACCGCGACGGGGTCGACCTGGTGGCGGTGTTTCTGGTCGGGCGCGAGAACATCAAGGGCGGCGAGACCCGGGTGTTTGAAGCGGCAGGCCCCAATGGCCAGCGCTTCACGTTGACCGAGCCGTGGTCACTGCTGCTGCTGGACGACGAGCGCGTGATCCACGAGTCCACGCCAATCCAGCCGACGGCCGCAGGCGGACACCGCGACACGCTGGTGGTGACGTGCCGCGCGGGCGGCTTTCAGGGCGGCTGACGCCATGCGCTTGCGTCACATCGAGGTGTTCAACGCCATCATGCTCACAGGCAGTGTGAGCGGCGCGGCGCGGCTGGTGAATGTGACGCAACCGGCGGTCAGCCGCATCCTGCAGCACGCTGAGCTACAGCTCGGTTTGTCGCTGTTTCAGCGGGCCAAGGGCCGCCTGACGCCTACGCCAGAGGCATTGGCGCTGTACCCGCACATTGAAAAACTGTTTGCGCAGCTCGACGAGGTGCAGCGCCTGGCGGCCAACCTGAAGACCGGGCAGAGCGCGCAGGCGCTGCGCATCCTGACCGTGCTGGCGTTGAGCTATGAAGTGCTGCCGCGTGCGCTCAAGCGCTTTCGCGAAACCCACCCCGGCGTGGCCGTGCATGTGCAGTCGCTGCACTCGGCGCAGGTGCTGTCTGGCCTTGCATTGCAGGAGGCCGACGTAGGGCTGGTGCTCAGCTCCATGACGCACCCCGCGCTCACCCAGGAGCCGCTGGCTGACGGCCGGGTTGTCTGTGTGGCACCCAAGGGGCTGCTGGCTGCGCGCCAGGCGCGGCGCGCAAGTGTCTCCCTGAGCGACCTGGCCGGCCATCCGGTGATTGCCCTGGACGCGCGCGACCCCATGGGTATCAGCCTTGGGCAGGCTTGTCGCGAGGCGGGCGTTGGCCTGCGCGGCGACATTTCTGTGCAGACCTACCACGCCGCGTTGGCCTTCGCCCACCACGGCATGGGCCTGGCGCTGGTGGACAGCTTCACCGCCCTGTCGGCGAACCCCAAGCTGGTGAATGTGCTGCCACTGGACCCGCTGCTGCCAGTGCCGCTGCGGGCGCTTTACCCCACGGGCAAACCGGGCTCGGTGCCCCTGCGCGCTTTTGTGCGCTGCGTACAGCAGGTTGTGGGCATGGCCTGACCCGGTCGCAAGCCGGGCATGAGTTTGCGGCATGGGGTGTGCGCAAAAATGAATTCGACCATCCAACAGTGGCTGCGCGATACTGAAATTCCTGTTCACTGCCATGCCAAGAGGATGACTCCAATGAAATACGCCACCCTGTACTCTGTTTGTCTGCTGGCCTGCGGCGTCGCGGCCACCGCCCACGCCGACACTCTCAAAAAAGTCACTGACTCGGGCAAGATCACGCTGGCCTATCGCGAGTCTTCGGTGCCATTCAGCTATGTTGAAGGCCCGGGCAAGCCGGTGGGTTTTTCGATGGACGTTGCCAACGCGGTGGTACAGGAAGTCAAGAGACGCTCGGGCAAGTCGGTGCTGGAAATTGAATACATCTCGGTCACGTCGCAGAACCGGATTCCGTTGCTGGTCAATGGCACGGTTGATCTTGAATGCGGTTCCACCACCAACAACAGCACGCGTGGCAAAGACGTGGCGTTTGCCATCAACCACTTCTACACCGGAACGCGCTTGCTGGCCAAGAAGAGTTCACGCATCAAGAACTACGCCGACCTGGAGAACAAGACGGTGGCAAGCACCACCGGCACCACCAACTCGCAGGTGATGCGCAAGTACAACGTCGACAAAAAGCTGAACATGCAGATCATCCTGGGCAAGGACCATGCTGATTCGCTGCTGCTGGTTGACAGTGACCGGGCAGTTGCCTTTGCCATGGACGACATCTTGCTGTTTGGCCTGATGGCCAACGCCAAGAACCCGGCCGAGTGGGAGGTGGTGGGCGATTCATTGCAGGTCGAACCCTATGCCTGCATGCTGCGCAAGGACGACCCGAAGTTCAAAACCCTGGTGGACGGCGTGATCACTGGCCTGATGAAAAGCGGCGAGTTCGACCGGCTCTACAAGAAATGGTTTATGTCGCCCATCCCGCCCAAGAACATCAATCTCAACCTGCCCATGAGCGCCCAGTTGCGCGACAGCCTGAAGGCACCGAGCGACAAGCCCGCGCTGTAAGCCCGGGGCTGTCGTTATGGACTACCGTGCCCTTCCCGCCACGCAGGTGGTGGGCATTCTGGGCGGCATGGGCCCGGCTGCCGGGGCCGACTTTGTTCGACTATTTGTCGCGGCTTGCACAGAGCGCATGCAGGTGCTGGAGCTGCCGGTGTGTGATCAGGCTTACCCCGAGCACTGGCTGGCTCAGGTGCCGGTTCCTGACCGCAGCAACGCTCTCAAGTACCCTGGCGCTGGCGGCCACCAGCCGGTGGAACCCATGCTGCAGGCCGTTGGGCGCCTGGCGGCGCTGGGTGCACGGGTAGTGGCGATTGCCTGCAATACTGCCCACGCCTGGCACGGCGCGCTGCAACAGCGATTTCCCCAGCTGGAGGTGCTGCACGGCGTGAAGGAGGTGGCCGGCGACCTGGCGCGGCGCGGCGTCACCGATGTGGGCCTGCTGGCCACACACGGCACCTATGAAGCCGCGCTGTACCAGCGCGAGCTGGCCATTCAGGGGGTGCGCTGTCACTTGCCACTGCCGGGAGAGCGCGACGAAGTCATGCGCGGCATTTATGACGGCGTGAAAGCCGGCGACATGATGCTGGCCAGGCGCTGCTTTTCCGGGGTGGCCCTGGCGCTTGTGGAGCGCCACGGGCTGCCGGCGCTGGTGCTGGGTTGCACCGAAATACCGCTTGCGTTGAAGCGCCTGCCGGGGCTTGAGGGCGTGGAACTGCTGGACCCCGCAGCCGTGCTGGCGCGAACACTCGCGGCCCGGGCCTATGCGCCGTTGAACGTCTGAGCTTCAACGGTTGTCACCAGACTGACTCGATCGGGCGGTAGCTTCTGCAGATTTGAACGCCCCGAGAAAGGCCCCGCCTGTGACCGCACGTGACGACGAACTGCTGGCCCGCATCCACCGCGACTTGCTGGACAGCTATGACGAAGAGCTGGAGATGGAGCGCGAAGACCGCACGGCGGACGAGCTGGCCGGGGGTGACGCGCTTGCCGCGCAGCACAAGGCCGAGCGCCAGGCGTATTTTCGTGAGCTGTTTCGCTTGCAGGCCGAGCTGGTCAAGCTGCAAGACTGGGTGGTGCAGACCGGCCACAAGGTGGTGATTGTTTTTGAGGGGCGCGACGCGGCCGGCAAAGGTGGCGTGATCAAGCGCATCACCCAGCGGCTGAACCCGCGCGTTGCCCGGGTGGCGGCGCTGCCCGCGCCCAACGACCGCGAGCGCACCCAGTGGTACTTTCAGCGCTACGTGTCGCACCTGCCGGCGGCTGGTGAGATGGTGCTGTTTGACCGTAGCTGGTACAACCGCGCAGGGGTGGAGCGGGTGATGGGATTTTGTACTGACGAGCAGTACGAAGAGTTCTTTCGCAGCGTGCCCGAGTTTGAAAAGATGCTGGTGCGCTCGGGCATTCAGCTCATCAAATACTGGTTCTCGATTTCAGACGAAGAGCAGCACCTGCGCTTTCTGGGGCGCATCCATGACCCGCTCAAGCAGTGGAAGCTCAGCCCCATGGACCTGGAGTCGCGCCGCCGCTGGGAGGAGTACACCCACGCCAAAGAAGTCATGCTGGAGCGCACCCACACCCCTGAGACGCCCTGGTGGGTTGTGCAGGCCAATGACAAGAAAAAGGCCCGCCTGAATTGCATCGACCATCTGCTGAACCAGATGCCGTATTGCGAGACCGAGCGCCCTGTCGTGGTGCTGCCCGAGCGGGTGCGCCACGAAGACTACGCCCGCCGCCCGGTGCCCAACGAGTTGCTGGTGCCAGAAATTTATTGATCGCGCACATCGGCGACCGGGTTGGCGCCGAAGTCAGGGCGCGCCAGCCAGGCCAGCAGCCGTGTGGCCGCGTCTTCAGGTGAGGCCAGCAGGCCTTTGTCCTTCATGCCGATGAAGTTGCCGATGTCGGGGAAGCGGGTGCTGTCAGCGCCGCGCATTTGCACCTGCATGTCGGTGTCGATCACGCCCGGGGCCAGCGAGCAGACCTTCGCGCCGTGCACTTTGCCGCTCTCTTCCAGGGCGACGCAACGGCTGAAGTGGTCCATGCCGGCCTTGGCCGCGCAGTAGGCGGCCTGCGAGGCCATGGCCCGACGGCCCAGCCCGGACGAAATGTTCAACACCTTTTTGGCAATCGGCCAGGCTGCCGTCGCACGCAGGAATGCGCTGGTCAGCAGCATCGGTGCCTCCAGATCCACCCGCAGTGCCTGGGCCAGATCGGCGGACGCAATGTCGGCCAGCGGCGCGATGGGCGGCAACAGGCCTGCGTTGTTGACAAGGGTGACGCCGGCCAGCTGGCGGCTGTCTTGTGCAGCCAACCAGTCATGCAGGCTGTTGGCTGCAGCGGCGGCCTCGGCCAGATCCATTGGCCATTGTTCGCAGGGCAGCCCGGCGGCTGCGGCGCGGGCGGCCAGCGCGTCGCTGGTCTTGCGCGAAATGCACAGCAGGTGATGGCCGGCTGCGAGCAATTGCTCGGCCATGGCAAGGCCCATGCCTCGCGATGCGCCGGTGAGGATGGTGAGGTGATGGGTTGTCATGCTGCGACGAAGAGTGGGAAGTTTGCCTGGAGCCCGTCACTGCCAGGGCGAAAGGCTTGCGTCAGCGCGGCGCGGTCAGTGGCATCGAGCCGGCGCCAGAGCGAGTCGCGCTGGTTGCCGGGGTCGCCCTCGACATACAGCTGGGTGGTCAGCAGCGTGCGACTGCCCAGCCTGACCTTGAGGTGAATGTGCGGCGTTCTGCCCGCATAGGGCGCGGGCTTGATGGTGCGAAAGCGATAGCGGCCGTCGGCGTCCACCATCACGCGGCCAAAGCCCTGAAAGGCCGGGTCTGCCTTGCCGCCATCAGCGGGGTGGTGGTAGTGGCCGGCTTCGTCGCATTGCCAGATTTCCACCTGCGCACCGCGCACCGCACGGCCTTGCAGGTCGGTCACGCTGCCATCGACCCAGGCCGGCTGGCCGCGCCCGTAGCTGGCGCTGCCATTGCGCAGCAAGTCAAAGTCTGAGTCTTTGGGGAGTTCTATCGGATAGTAAGGCCCCTCGGTTTGCGACGGGGTTGCGCTGCGCGCGGCCGTTGCCTGTGCCCGGGCCCCGGTCCAGATGAAGGGCAGCGCCACCAGTGCCAGGGCGGCGTGGCGACGTTGAAGCGGTGTGGGCATGGTTTGTGACTCCGGCAAAGTGGGGTGAGATGCGCCTCAACCCGTGCAAGTTCCCGGCGCGAACGGGGCAGGGCTGTTAAAGCTTATACGCTGGCCGGTGCCGGGGTGGGGCAGGGCCAGGGTGCTGGCATGCAGCAGCAGTCTTGGAGCCAGGGCTTGCACCGCGGGCGATGCGTACAGCGCGTCGCCGAGAATTGGGTGGCCAATGGCCTTCAGGTGCAGGCGCAGTTGGTGGGTGCGGCCAGTAATGGGTTCGAGCAGCAGCACGGTGTTGTTGGCGGCTTGGTCGTGGGCCAGCGTTCGCCACCGCGTGGTACTGGGCTTGCCCAGTACCGGGTCGACTTTGCTGAGTGGGCGATTGGGCCAGTCGGGTATCAGCGCAAGCTCAATCACGGCCCAGCCGTCCGGGCTTTCGTCTGGCACCACCGGCAAACCGGCAACCACCGCAACATAGCGCTTGTGGACTTGTCGCTGCGCAAAAGCCAGGCTGAGCGCGCGCTGCACTGCAGGCCCGCGTGCAAAAACGCACAGGCCCGAGGTTGCCATGTCGAGCCGGTGCACGATCAGGGCGTCGGGCCAGCGCTGCTGGACCCACGCCGACAGGCAGTCCTGTTTGTCGGCACCGCGCCCGGGAACGCAGAGCAGGCCCGCAGGCTTGTCGACGACGATCAGGTGGTCGTCGGCATGGACGACCACGGGTTCGGCTGGTTCAGGCATGGCCACGCAGGCCTACTGGCTGATCTTGCGGCCTTCTTCCACCTGGTACTCAAAATACCTCTGGAAGCTGAACACGATGCTGGACATCAGCACCGTGGTACCGATGAGTAGCGACAAAACCACCGCGCCAATGGTGAGCCAGCCGGTTCGCCCGGCGCTGTTGTCGGTCGATGCGGACGGGTTGAAGCGTGCGTTCCACTTTTCGGGCGTTGCGAGCCCGTAGACGATGGCAGTGAGCGCGCAGCCGGCGAATGTGAAGCCAAGCATGGGAATCAGCACCCAGCTCCACGGATCGTCCAGCCCGTATTGCTTGACGCGCTCGATCCCGTACAGGCCCAGTGCGCTGGGGATGGGCAGCAACCATCCCAGCATATCGCCCCAGCCATGCAGGTAGAAGCGGTGCAGGCCCAGCGGGCCGCCCAGAAATGCCAGCCAGGCGGCAACAGTTTTATTCTTCATGGGGTTTGTGGTGAGGAGGTGTCGCCAGCACCGATGAATTTCTCCATCAGTACCACGTCAAGCCATTTGCCAAACTTCCAGCCGCAGGACTTGAGTACACCGACGGGGGTGAAGCCCTGGGCCCGATGCACACCGATCGAGCCCGCGTTGGCCGAGTCGCCAATAACGGCAATCAGCTTGCGCACGCCTGCCGCCTCGGCCTGTGAGGAAAGTGCCGCCAGAAGCGCGCTGCCCAGGCCTTTGCCAGTGGCGTCGGGCGACAGGTAGATCGAGTCTTCAGCTGAAAAACGGTATGCCGGGCGCGGCTTGAACCACTGGCAATATGCGTAACCCAGAACTTGACCCGCGTCTTCGACCACCAGCCAGGGCAGGCCCTTGCCGAGCACGTCGGCGCGGCGCGCCGCCATATCGGCTTGCGTGGGTGGCGTGGTCTCGAACGTGCCGGTCCCGTGCAGCACATGGTGGGCGTAAATCGCCGTGATGGCCGGCACATCCTGGTAGCTGCTGGTGCGTATATTGGGCATAAAAACTGAAGTTGATATAATGGAAGGCTTTTCAGCGTGTCACTGGCCGGGTGGCCATGTTGCGTGTCTCAAACGCTGGAAAAAACTCCGGAAGCAATTCCAGACCACCCAAAGGATAAATCATGGTCGTCATTCGACTTTCTCGCGGCGGTGCCAAAGCCCGTCCATTCTTCAATATCGTTGTGGCTGACAAGCGTGTTCGCCGCGACGGCCGTTTCATTGAGCGCATCGGTTTTTACAACCCGATCGCCAAGGACAACGAAGAAAGCATCCGCATTGCACTGGATCGCCTGACCTACTGGCAAGGTGTGGGTGCGCAGGCTTCGCCTACTGTGGACCGCCTGATCAAGCAGGCCGCCACCAAGGCGGCTTAAGCATTCAAATGCTGGCCGGGCTTGAGCCCGCCGAATTGCCGGCGGACGCCATCGAAGTCGGGCGCATTGCAGATGCCTGGGGCGTCAAGGGCTGGTTCAAGGTCCTGCCCCACAGCGCTTCTCCCGAGGCGCTTTTTTCTTCCAAACGCTGGTTTCTGCAACCGTCGCAGCGCGGTGCCAAAACCTTTGCTGGCACAGTGATTATTCGGGTGCGTGAGGCCAAAGACCATTCCGATACCGTTGTTGCGAGTGCGCACGACATAGACGACCGTAGCGCCGCCGAGGCACTGCGCGGGGCCCGGATTTTTGTTCCCCGGTCAAGCTTCCCGACGGCCGCGCAAGACGAGTACTACTGGGTCGACCTGATCGGCCTGCAGGTGATAAACCGCGAGGGCCAGGTACTGGGCGATGTGCGCGAACTGATGTCCACCGGGCCGCAAACAGTATTGGTGCTGGCTTTCGAACAAGACGGCAAGCCGCAGGAGCGGCTGATCCCCTTCGTGTCGGCCTTTGTCGACAAAGTAGACCTGGCGTCGCGTTGCATTACGGTCGACTGGCAGGCCGACTACTGACGGCCTTCGCATCACAATTGCGCCATGCGCTTTGATGTCATCACCCTGTTCCCCGAGTTGTTTGCGCCATTTCTGACGAGTGGTGTGACTCGCCGCGCCTATGAGTCCGGCCTGGTTCAGGTCAAGCTGTGGAATTTGCGTGACTTTGCCCAGGGTAACTACCGTCGCGTAGACGACCGGCCGTTTGGCGGCGGCCCCGGCATGGTGATGATGGCCGAGCCGCTGGTCGCGTGCCTTGGCGCGATTCGCGCGGAGCGTGCCGATTTAGCGCCGGTGCTGCTGTTTTCCCCCATCGGCGAGCGGCTGGACCACGCCGGTGTGGCACGTTGGTCAAGCAGCACCGGGGCGGTGTTGGTGTGTGGCCGCTATGAAGGCATAGACCAGCGCTTTATTGACGCCCATGTGGACTTGCAGGTCAGCCTGGGCGACTTTGTTCTCTCGGGCGGCGAAATCGCCGCCATGGCCTTGATGGATGCGGTGGCCCGGTTGCAGCCCGGCGTGCTTAACGACGAGGGCAGCCACCAGATGGACAGCTTCAACCCGGCCCTGGACGGCCTGCTGGATTGCCCGCATTACACCCGGCCCGAAACCTGGGCCGGGCAGGGCGTGCCCACCGAACTGCTTTCCGGCCACCATGGCCAGATTGAGCGCTGGCGGCGTGAACGGCGGCTGGAAACCACGGCGCTGCTGCGCCCACAGTTGATCGATGCAGCGCGCCTGGCCGGGCGGCTTGACAAGGCCGACGAGGCGTTCTTGTCTGGATTGAAATAAATCGTTTATAATCAAAGGCTTTTCGATCCTCTGCCGCATCCCGGGCACGCAATATTGCGCTTGCCCACCTTTATCAACAAACTGCGCGCACGATCCCTGAGGTAAACATGAATCTGATCCAGACCCTCGAGCAGGAAGAAATCGCCCGGCTCGGCAAGAAAATCCCCGAATTCGCGCCTGGCGACACCGTCATCGTGAGCGTGAGCGTGGTTGAAGGCACCCGCAAGCGTGTGCAGGCCTATGAAGGCGTGGTGATTGCCAAGCGCAACCGCGGCCTGAACAGTGGCTTCACCGTGCGCAAGATCTCCAGTGGCGAAGGTGTGGAGCGTACCTTCCAGACCTACAGCCCGCTGATCGCCGGCATCGAAGTCAAGCGTCGTGGCGACGTGCGCCGCGCCAAGCTGTATTACCTGCGTGACCGCAGTGGCAAGTCGGCCCGCATCAAGGAAAAGCTGCCCAACAAGGCAACTGCCGCTTAACCAGCAACCGGCATTGCCGCAAGCCGCCGCCAGCGTCAAGCTCGTGGCGGCTTTTTCATTCTGATCCAACCATGTCATGACTGTGTCACCCGTGACCGCCGATACGCCGCTTTCCAAGCTGCCAAACTTTGACCCGCGCGCCGTGCCGGTCATTGGCATCGACGGGCATTTGCGTGCTGTCGCGCATGACGCACTCACCCCGCAGGCCATTCGACAGCGCTTTGCGGCGCCACCCTCATGGGAGCCCGAAGTCTGGCTGGAGCGCAAGTTCGCCGAGCGCGCACCGGCCCGGGCCTCGGTGCTGGTGCCCATCGTCATGCGGGAGCGGCCCACCATTTTGCTGACCGAGCGCACCACGCACTTGTCTACCCATTCAGGGCAGGTGGCGTTTCCGGGCGGCAAGGCGGACCCGACCGACACGGACGCCGCCCATACCGCGCTGCGCGAGGCGCAAGAAGAGATCGGGCTGGAGGCCGACTTCGTCGAGGTGGTGGGCTCGATGCCCACTTACACCACAGGCACCCAGTTCATCATCACGCCAGTGGTGGCGCTGGTGCGCCCCGACCACCGTCTGGTAATCAATGCCTTTGAGGTGGCCGATGCGTTTGAAGTGCCGCTGGACTTCTTGATGAACCCAAAGCACCACCATCGCCACGCTTTCGAGTGGGCTGGCGTGCGGCGCGAATGGTTTTCCATGCCCTACATGGACGGTGAAAACGAGCGCTTTATCTGGGGTGCCACGGCCGGCATGCTGCGCAACTTCTACCGCTTCCTCGCGGCTTGACGCGCCACCTTGGGCGCAAGGGCAGATAGCGCACCGCTATCATTGGCCCATGAGTTTTTTTGCGATCCTGTTTGCGCTGCTGATCGAGCAGGTGCGTCCGCTCGCACGCCACAATGCTGCGCACGCCGGGCTGCGCAACTGGGCGCGTTCGGTCAGCCGCAACTTTGACGCTGGTAAATCTCACCATGGCTGGGTGGCCTGGTCGCTGGCGGTGCTGTTCCCCTCACTCGTTAGCCTGGCCATTTACTGGTTGCTGGACTGGTTGCTGGGCTGGCCGTTCGCTGTACTGTGGAGCGTGGCCGTGCTTTACCTGACGCTGGGATTCCGGCAGTTCAGCCACCATTTCACCGGCATCCGCGACGCGCTGGATGGTGGCGACGAAGCCCGTGCGCGGGAACTGTTGGCCCAGTGGCGCCAGGTTGACGCCAGCGAGCTGCCGCGCAGCGAGGTGGTGCGCCACGTGATCGAATTTTCGGTACTGGCGGCGCACCGCCATGTGTTTGGCGTGCTGGGCTGGTTTTCGGTGCTGGCGGCATTTGGTTTCGGGCCGGCCGGTGCAGTGCTCTATCGCATGGCTGAATTCGTGGTGCGCTACTGGCGCCACCGCGCCAACACCCAGAGCCAACCCGCCAGCGCCGCGCTGCAGCGGGCGGCGGCGCGCGCCTGGCACTTTATCGATTGGCTGCCTGCGCGCGTCACAGCGCTTGGCTTCGCGGTGGTGGGGAGCTTTGAGGAGGCGATTGACTGCTGGCGCAACTATGCGCAGCGCTTCCCGGACGACAATGACGGCGTGATTCTGGCCGCCACTTCGGGTGCCATCAACGTCCGTCTCGGCGGTGAAGCGCTCAAAGCAGTACTCACCCCGAACAGCTCGCAGTCGTTCCAGGCCGCGTCCGACAGCCCAGTGGCTACCGACGCTACGCCAGGGCGTGACCCCGATGTGGCGCACCTGCGCAGCGTGGTAGGGCTGGTTTGGCGCTCGGTCGTGCTCTGGATGGTGCTGCTGGCTTTGCTGACGCTGGCACGCCTGTTGGGCTGAGTATTCCGTCCCGGCCCGAGGTGGTTGTGGGCAAAGATGGCGAGGCAGTGCCAGGGCCAGTTCAGTAGCGCTTGGGCTGCGATAGTTCGGCGAACAGTTCGCTATAAATTTTATAGCGCCTCGCGCTTATTTCATGAGGGCCAGGGGCCGATTTAACTTGGGCTATGACGCCACAGCCAGGCTCGTGCAAGTGGCTGCAGTTGTAAAACTTGCAGTGCTCGGCATGGGCCTTGAGGTCAGGCATCAGGCTGGCCAGATGCATTGGGTCAACCTGGTTGAGCCCGAACTCCTGGAACCCGGGTGAGTCAATCAGTGCCGTGGTGCGTGCCGAATCTACCCAGTACCAGGTGGTACTGGTGGTGGTGTGCTTGCCCGAGTTGAGCGCCTGCGAGATCTCGTTGGTCGCCGCCAGCGCGCCCGGCACCAGCAGGTTGATCAGTGTGCTTTTGCCCGCGCCCGATGGGCCCAGCACCAGCGTGGTCTTGCCCTGCAGTCGCTTGAGCAGTTGCTCACGGTCTACATCTTTGGATAGCCGCAGTGACAGCGGCAGCACGCCGTAGTGCATGCGCTGGTAGGGTAACAGTCGGCCCCAGGCCTGCTCAAACGGCTCGACCAGATCACTCTTGTTCAGCGCGATGATGGGCGTGATGCGCTCGGCCTCGGCGGCTATCAACGCGCGGGCGAGCTGATTTTCGGAATACTCGGGTTCGGCGGCAATCAGAATCAGCACCTGGTCCAGATTCGCGGCGAACGACTTGGTGCGAATTTCGTCTTGCCGGTAAAACAGGTTGCGCCGCTCTTCGATCTTCTCAATCGTGCCTTCGTCCTGCGATCGCTGCCACAACACCCGGTCGCCCACCACCACCTGGCTTTTCTTGCCGCGTGGGTGGCAGATCACGCGCTGGCCCTGCGCTGTCTCTACCAGGCAATGGCGGCCAAAGCTGCCCACTACCAGGCCGCGGTCGAGTGCGCTGTTGGGTGGCAAAACTCAGCCTGGCGCAACCAGCGCATCAATGGCGCTGGCGCAGTCAAAGTCGGTCTCGGAGATGCCCTTGACATCGTGGGTGTTGAAGCGCACCACGCAGCGGTTGTAGTGAACGCTCAGGTCGGGGTGGTGATCCTGCGCGTTGGCAATGAAGGCCAGCGCGTTCACGAACGAAATGGTTTCGTAGTAGTTGGCAAAGGCGTAGGTTTTTTCAATCGCCACGTCGGCACCGTCACCGCACAGCTTCCAGCCCGGTGCGTTGGCCAGGCGCGTCACGATCTCGGTTGGCGTCAGCGCGCGACGCGGATGCGCAGACCAGTCAACTTTTTTCAACATGCTGCTCATGCGCTCATCCTGGAAAGCCGCTCGGAGGCAGGCGGGTGGGAGTAGTAGAACTTTACGAACAACGGGTCGGGCGTGAGCGTGGAGGCATTGTCTTCGTAGAGCTTGAGCAAAGCGGTGCTCAGGTCTTGCCCGTTGGTCTGGCGCACGGCGTAGGCGTCGGCCTCGAACTCGTGCTTGCGCGAGAGCTGCGCAAACACTGGCGAGACAAAAAAGCTGAACAGCGGCACTGCCAGCAGGAACAGCAGCAGTGCCAGCGCGTCATTGGGCGCGCCCATGTTGGGCCGCACGCCAAGGCCGAGATAGAACCACACTTGTGTAGACAACCACCCCAGCAATGCAAAACCCACCAGGCTAAGCGCAAACAGGCTCACGATGCGCTTGAGGATGTGCTTGTGCTTGAAGTGGCCCAACTCGTGCGCCAGAACTGCGTCCACCTCATCGGGCGAAAGCTTGGCCAGCAGGGTGTCATAGAACACCACACGTTTGGCAGCACCAAAGCCGGTGAAATAGGCGTTGGCGTGGGCGCTGCGTTTGCTTCCATCCATCACAAACAGGCCCTTGGCGGCAAAGCCGCAGCGCTGCATCAGGGCACTAACACGGGCCTTCAGGGTTTCGTCTTCCAGCGGCTGGAACTTGTTGAACAGCGGGGCGATGAAGCTCGGGTAGATCAGCAGCAGCAACAGGTTGAAACCCATCCACACCGCCCAAGCCCAGAGCCACCACAAGCTACCCGCAGCACCCATGAGCCAAAGAATCAAGGCTGCAATTGGCGTGCCGATCAGCAGGCCAATGAATGTGGACTTGGCAAGGTCGGCCAGCCACAGCGCAGGCGTCATTTTGTTGAAGCCAAAACGCTCTTCAATCACAAAGGTCTGGTACAGCGTGAAGGGCAAGTCGATCAGCCCGCCAATCAGCATGAAGGCACCGAGCAGGGCGAGCTGCTGCAACATGCCGCCGCCCAACCAGGCAAGCAGCGCCTGATTCAGAAAATCCAGCCCGCCCAAAAGGGTCCAGCCCAGCAGCACCGCTGTGCCAAGGGCCAGCTCCAGCAGGCCAAAGCGGGCCTTGGCCACGGTGTAGTCGGCGGCCTTTTGGTGGGCGGCCAGTGAGACGGTGGCATCAAACGCGGAAGGTACTGCGGCGCGATGGCGCGCCACATGGCGAATCTGGCGCGAGGCCAGCCAGAACTTGACCAGCAGACCGGCCACCAGTGCTGCGGCAAAGGCAAACGTCAAAACAAGCGGGTAGGGCATAGCCAGCCAGTTTAGCGTCAGCGCGACGGGGCGCGAGCTTGTTCAGCGACAATCACCCGCATGCCTGAAGCCAATCTTGTCCTTGCGAAATCCGACCAGAACCTGATCTGGCTCGACTGTGAAATGACCGGGCTTGACCCCGAAACCGACCGTTTGATCGAGATCGCCGTGATCGTGACCGGCCCCAACCTGGAGCCCCGCATCGAAGGCCCGGTGCTGGTGATTCACCAGAGCGACGCACAACTCGACAAAATGGACGCCTGGAACAAGGGCACCCACGGCCGCAGCGGTCTGACGGCCAAGGTCAAGGCCTCGACTGTCACCGAGGCCGACGCCGAGCGGCAGATTCTTGATTTTCTGTCGGCCTATTCACCCAAGGGCGTAGCGCCGATGTGCGGCAACACCATCGGCCAGGATCGCCGCTTCCTGGTGAAGTACATGCCCAAACTCGAAGCTTTTTTTCATTACCGGAACATCGACGTGAGCACGCTCAAGGAGCTGGCCAAGCGGTGGCGGCCCGAGGTCTACAGTGCCTTCAAGAAGCAGCAAAAGCACACCGCCCTGGCCGACGTGCACGAGTCGATTGACGAGATCGCGCACTATCGCGAACACTTTCTGAAAACCGGTTGAAACCAGGCGTTAGGTAAAAACCCGAATTCATGGCATAATCTAAGGCTGCGCTGCGAAACCGCCGCGCATTGTGCATCTCCCTTCACTCACCGGCTCAATGAATGAGCCACCCGGCGCCTCGCGGCCTGGATGTCGTTTGATGGTTGATGTTTTTTAACCATTGACGACAGCGCACCCCGCCTTGGGGTGACGTTGCGTGTGAGCCAATATGACCGACGCTTTTGAAGTGCAGGGCGACTTTTCGCCTGCGCAAACCTCTGATTTTTCGTCCGCTGAGACCTTTGCGGAAGTGGCCGACACGGTGCAAGCCGAGCCGGAAGTCCCCAATGGCTTTGTAACGCTGGGCCTGGCTGATGAGCTGCTTCGCGCAGTGGCCGACCTGGGCTACACCCAGCCCACGCTGGTACAAGAAAAAGTCATTCCGCTGGCCTTGCCTACCGATGACAACACCGGCAAGGCCGCTGCCTATATTGACCTGATGGTCTCCAGCCAGACCGGCAGCGGCAAGACCGCCGCCTTCCTGTTGCCCGTGCTGCACACCTTGCTGTCGCAAAAAGCCCAGGCAGAAGCCGACGAGCGCGCCGCGTTCGAGCGCGCCGTGGCCGAGGCCGAAGCCAAGGGCGAGCCCGCCCCCAAGCGCCCCAAGCGCAAGGACCCGACCAACACCCGCAACTTCAAGGCCGCCACACCCGGAGCCCTGATCGTTTGCCCCACGCGTGAACTGGCGCAGCAAGTGGCGCACGACGCCATTGGCCTGGTGCAGCATTGCCGCGGCCTGCGTATTGCCAACATCGTGGGCGGCATGCCCTACCAGTTGCAAATTGCCAAGCTGCAAAACGCTGACCTGGTGGTTGCCACACCTGGTCGGCTGTTGGATCTGCAGCGTTCTATGCAGATCAAACTGGACAAGGTCCAGTTTTTGGTGGTGGACGAAGCCGACCGCATGCTCGACCTGGGCTTTTCTGACGACCTGGCCGAAATCAACCAGCTGACCATCGAGCGCAAGCAAACCATGATGTTCAGCGCCACCTTTGCGCCGCGCATTCAGCAACTGGCCGCCCGCGTGATGCGCCAGCCGCAAAAGGTGCAGATCGACAACCCGCAAGAAAAGCACGTCAACATCAAGCAGGTGCTGTTCTGGGCCGACAACGCCCAGCACAAGCGCAAGCTGCTGGACCACTGGCTGCGCGATACCACCATCAACCAGGCGATCGTTTTTGCCAGCACACAGGTTGAATGCGACGGCCTGGCCAATGACCTGCAGCAAGCCGGCTTTGACGCCGTGGCACTACACGGTGCGCTGAGCCAGGGCCTGCGCAACCGCCGGCTGATGGCGCTGCGCCAGGGCCAGGTGCAGGTGTTGGTGGCGACCGACGTGGCCGCCCGCGGCCTTGACGTGCCCACCATCACCCACGTATTCAACTACGGCCTGCCAATGAAGGCGGAAGACTATACGCACCGCATTGGCCGTACTGGCCGTGCCGGGCGCGACGGGCTTGCCGTAACCTTCGGTGAGTTTCGCGATCGCCGCCGCATTTTCGACATTGAGGCTTACACCCGCCAGCCGTTCAAGGCTGAGGTGATCCCTGGTCTTGAACCGCAGCAACGCTTCTCCAGTGCCGCTCCGCGCGGCGACTTTGGTGGCCGTGGCGGTCGTGACGCTCCGCGCGAGCGCAAGTTCGGTGGCGGTGGCGGCCAGCGTACTGGCGGCTTTGGTGGTGGATTTGCCGCGCCGCGTGAAGAGCGTGGTTTCGAGCAGCGCCGCGAAGGCGCAGGTTTTGGCCGCAACGACAACCGTTCGGCTGCGCCGCGCGACGGTTTCGCACCGCGCAGCGAGTACGCACCCCGGGCTGACTTTGCACCCCGCAAGCCTGCCTTTGGCAAGCCCGCGCATGGCGCGGGGGGTGGTGGTGCCAGGGCCTTTGTGCCGCGCGACGCCCAGAAGCGCCCGTACAAGCCGGCGCGCTAGGCGCTCAGGGGTCTGACACCGCGCGGCCGATTTCAGGCCAGCGGCGGTGCAGCCAGACCCAGGCGACCAGACCCACGCACATCATCAACAGCGATGCCACGGCAATCGCCCGGGTGGAGTGCATCACTAACGGTGCAATTGCGCCCGCCACGATGCCGTTGGCAGTGGAGCCGATCACCGCCTGCAATGACGATGCAAGCCCACGCCGCTGTGGGTAAAGGTCGAGCACCAGCAGCGTGACCACCGGCACCATCAAGGCCCAGCCAAAGCCAAACACGGCGATTGGCAGCAGCGCCCAGCTCACGTGTGCTGTGAACAAAAAATTGGCCGCCACGTTGGCCACTGACACCACCACCATGATCAAAAAACCATGGCGGATTTGTTGCTTGGGTGCAATCTTGCCCGCCATGCGGCCACTGACCCACGAGCCGCCCATGATGCCGACGATGGTGAGCACAAAAAACCAGAAGAACTGCGTGGGCCCCAGGCCCAGATGGGTGCCAAGAAACTCCGGTGCCGAAAGCACGTAGAGAAACATGCCATTGAACGGGATGCCACTGGCCAGTGCCAACAACAAAAAGCGCGGGTTGGAGCACAACGCCCAATAGCCCTGCATCAGGTTGCGCACATTGAAGGGCTGGCGGTCATTCAGATGCAGCGTCTCGGGCAAAAGCCGGAAATTGGCGACCCAAAGCAGCACCCCCACCCCGGTCAGAAACCAGAAGATGCTGTGCCAGTCTGCGTGCACAAACAGCCAGCCACCGATGATCGGTGCAATTGCCGGGGCCACGCCAAAGTAGATCGTGACCTGGCTCATGACTTTCTGGGCCTGGGCCGGCGGAAACATGTCGCGGATCACGGCGCGCGAGACCACAATGCCCGCACCGGTCGACAAGCCTTGCAAGGCTCGGAAAAACACCAGTTGGCCAATGGTCTGCGACAGTGCGCAGCCGGCCGAGGCCAGTGTGAACGCCGCAACACCCCACAGCACCACCGGGCGGCGTCCAAAGCTGTCGGCCAGCGCGCCATGAAACAGGTTCATGAAGGCAAAGCCGAACAGGTACGCCGACAGCGTCTGCTGCATCTCGACCGGTGTCGCACCGAGCGATCGCGCAATTCCCGAGAACGCCGGAATGTAGGTGTCGATGGAGAACGGCCCGAGCATGCCAAGCAGCGCCAGCAGCACTGCCAATGCCCAGCGCGGCGCGCGCCAGAGCCGGTCTGCGTCGGGGTTCATGCGGGTTTGGTGTTCAGACGCTGACCTCGAAGCGGGCGTCGCCCGGCGTGCCCAGCCAGCCCTCAAAGGCTGTACGTTGGGCCACGGTGGACATCAGGTCCCAACGGCTGATAGGGCCACCCAACGTAACCTGATCAGTGGTGAACGTCGCTTCCTTTTCAGCTTCACGCGCGGCAGCGGCGGCCTGCCAGGCGGCAACCACGCCTTCGGGGCCGCCCAGGAGTTGCTCAAGCATGGCGCGGAAGTTCTTCTCAAGTGCCTGGCGGTCGGCATCGGTAGCGTTTTCGAGGTCAACAAGGGTGACGGTGTAGCTCATGTGTGTCCTTGGTTGTGAAGTGAGGATTTCAATGCAAAACGGGCACCTTTTCGTCAAAGGTACCCGTTTTTTTAAAGTGGTGGGTCCTGAGTGACTCGAACACTCGACCTACGGATTAAGAGTCCGCTGCTCTACCAACTGAGCTAAGAACCCACTTTGAGAAACAGTGCTGTGGTGGAGAGGAGGAGGATCGAACTCCCGACCTTCGCATTGCGAACGCGACGCTCTCCCAGCTGAGCTACCCCCCCACAACTGCCGTCATTCTAGCAACAGCCCCTGTGGTTTGGCGCAGGCGAGATTATGCCCTACTGCATGCCATTTCTGCTGGCAAGCTCGACAAAAATGCCTGCGTGATCCAGGTCGGTCAGGCCGTGTTCGATGCCCTGTGCATAGAGCGACTCAAACAGCGTGGTAATGGGCGCGTCGAAGCCAACTTCGTTGGCAGTGTCCAGCGCATTGCGCAGGTCTTTGAGCTGCACCGACATGCGCGCGCGCGGCGCGAAGTCACGCTCAACCATGCGCTGGCCATGCACCTGCAGGATGCGGCTGTCGGCAAAACCACCAGTAATGGCTTCTTTCACCTTGGCAGGATTGGCCCCGCCTTTTTCGCACAGCAGCAAAGCTTCTGCCACCGCGCCAATGGTGATGCCCACGATCATCTGGTTGGCCAGCTTGGTGAGCTGGCCAGTGCCGTGCGAGCCCACGTGGGTGGCGCGCCCGAAAACTGCAAACACCGGCAGCGCGCGCGCGAAGTCCTCGGGCCTGCCCCCCACCATGATCACCAGCGCGCCAGTTTCCGCGCCCACGGTGCCGCCAGACACCGGCGCATCCAGGTGCGACACGCCCAGCGCCGACAGCCGCGCCGCGTGGTCGCGTGCCTCACGTGGCTTGATGGACGCCATGTCGATGAACAAGGTGCCGGGCTTCATGCCTCGGGCAGCGCCAGATTCGAACAGCACGGTTTCGACGATCGGTCCGCTTTCCAGCATGCTCACCACCACCTCGGCCCTGGCTGTGGCGTCGGCAGGCGAGCCGTGCACGGTGGCACCGAAGGTGACCAGGCGCTCGGCCTTGTCGCGTGTGCGGTTCCAGACATGGACTTCATGGCCCGCTTCACACAGGCGCCGCGCCATGGGAAACCCCATGAAGCCGATTCCCAGTATTGCAATTTTCATGCTTGCTCCTGCCGTTGATGCTGCATCATCGAACCAAGGGTCCGGTAGTTGCTGTCAGGCGGCTTTCAATACCGGGGAGCCGAACAGGTTTTCCATCTCTTTGCGGATCTTGTAGGCGTGGGTGCTGGTGTCGATTGCCACGTCAGCCCAGCTCAGTGACTGGCCTTTCTTCACCGGCCGCACCACCTTGATGCCGTGCGCCAGCCCCAACGGCAAGCCACCCAGCCGGGTCGAAGTGGCGGCTGGCAACAGCTTGCCCCATACGGTGTAGCCGCCTTCGCCGTCGAGCAGTTCGCCCGGCTGAAGGTCGCGCTTGGCGGTGGCCACCACGTCGGCGTTCCAGGCCGTGGCCACGCCGGTGGGCTCGCCGCGTAGCGCCACGCTGGCCACGCTCACACCCACTTCCAGGCCGATCAGGTGCCAGCGCTTGTACAGCGTGAAGTAGCGCCCGCTCGGGTCGGTGTGGGCGTTGTATTCCTCAAAGCAGTTCTTGATGTACTCCGTCTCGGCTTCCACCGTGACCCATACGCCCATGCGGATGTCATAGGGAATCTTGCGGCCATCGGCTTCCAGCGACGAAATCACCTCCACCATGCCCTTGCGTTCCAGCACGCCGCCTTCGCAGATGGGGCGCGTCACGTAGGGAATGTCTTCCACACTGGCGGGCGGATAGAGCAGGCCGTTGGACGGCACGCCCAGGCCAGTGGCGTTGGACACCGCCGTGCTTTCAATGGATGGCTTGGAACCGTCCAGAAAGCTGTTGAACATTTTTGGGTTGAGCCCGCCGCGCGCGGCCTGCTCGGGCGTCAGGCCGTAGTTGCCCCATACCGTGTCGGGTGTGGATTCGCTGAAATGCGGCAGCCACTTGTGGCCGCGGCCCGCCGCCACCACCGGGAAGCCGCAAGTGCGGGCCCAGTCCACCAGGTCGCAGATCAGCGCGGGCTGGTCGCCAAATGCGAGCGAATACACCACGCCCGCCTGGGCCGCCTTGCGTGCCAGCAGCGGGCCACAAAATGCATCTGCCTCTACCGTCACATTGACCACATGTTTGCCATGCGCAAAGGCTTCAAGACAATGGTCCACCGCTGCAATCGGGTGGCCTGTGCATTCCACCACTACGTCAATTGCCGGATGACGCACCAGCGCCAGCCAGTCGTCGCTGATGTGGGTTGCCCCGGTTTTGATTGCGGCGTCCAGAGATGTTGCAAGGGTTGCACCCGGGTTCCATCCGACGCGTGCCAGATTGGCGCGGGCCGCGTCGGGCGACAGGTCGGCAATGCCCACCAGATGCACACCCGGCGTGCGCGGAATTTGCGCCAGGTACATCGAGCCAAACTTTCCGGCACCAATCAGGCCCACCCGCACCGGTTTGCCATCGGCCGCACGCTGTTGAAGTTTTGAGTAAAGGTTCATGAAAAATCCGTTGGGACAAACACCGCTCAGGCCGCTTTCTTCATTTCATCAAACGGCACCGACGTGGTTTGCAGTGCGCTTGCCGGCAGGCCGTTTTGCCAGGGCAGGTCAACCGGGTAGTCTTTGAGAAGACAGTCATCGGGCAGGCATTCGATGGGCGTGAAGTCGCGGTGCGCGATGTATTCGGGCCGCTTGTGACGGCGGATATGGTTGCTCACGGCGCACAGGCTCAGGTACACCGCCACCCGATGCCAGGGCGACAGGTTGCTGCCCGAGGCATGCACCAGGCAGCTATGGAACAGGATCATCGAGCCCGCCGGGCCTTTGGGGCTGACGATGCCGCCGTTCTTGCCGCCGGCGCGCTCCACCAACTGGGCTATCAGGTCGTTGTCCACCGTCCACAGCGGGTAGCTGGTGGTGGTGAGGTCGTGCTTGGCGTTCACCACGCCTTTCTTGTGGCTGCCGGGGATGAACATCAGGGGGCCGTTGTGCTCATTCACGTCGTCCAGAAAGATGGCCACGTTCATGGCCCGCTCGGTGGGCATCATGTCGTCGTTGAGCCAGGTGCCGTAGTCCTGGTGCCACTGCCACACGTCGCCTTCAAATGCGGCCTTGCCATTGATCTTGAACTGGTGCATGTACAGCTTTTCGCCGAGCAGCTCCTGCACCGGGTTCACCATGCGCGGGTGGCGCGCGAGTGTGGCAAACGGCTTGCTGACCATGTGGGCGGCAAAGTTGGTGCGAACCGCTTCTTTGCCTTTCTCCCGCACGTTGTAGGCCTCGCGCCGGCTGTACAGCTCGGGCACCGCCTGGTTCAGGCTTTGGGTTTCTTGCGGCGTGAACAGGCCGGGGAAGAACAGGTAACCCTCGCGGTCGAACTGTTCGATTTGTGCTTTTGTCAAATTCATGGGTGATCTCCTTCACGTGATTTCAGAACCTGGCTCAGCTGCGCCGCAAGCTTCTCGCCCGCGCGTTGACTGTGTTGTTCAATAAAAAGGGCGGCGCGGGCACCGTCGCCCGCGGCGATTGCGTCGGCAATAGCCTCATGTTCGTCCCACACCGCTTCCCGCTGGCGTGACTGTTGCAGCACTGCCCCCATGACCCGGCGCAGGTGGCGCCAGTGCTGCTGCGCGCTTTGTTCGATCAGCGGGTTGGCCGAGGCCCCGTAAATGGCGCTGTGAAACGCCATGTCGGCGTCGATCATGGCCTTGACGTTCTTGCCACGCGCGGCTTTGCGGCCCTGCTCGATGAGCTTGGGGTCCATGCGAAAACGCTGCGCCGCGGCCAGCCGCGCGGCCAGTGCATCCAGCGCACCGCGCACCTGATAGACCTTGATCATCCAGGCTGCGTCCAGCGGTGCCACCAGCACCCCGCGGCCTGGCGCGTCGTGCACAAAACCATCTTTTTTGAGCAGGCGCAGGGCCTGCAGCACCGGCTGGCGCGACACCGCCAGCCGCTCGGCGATGTCTTCCTGAGTGATGCGTTCGCCCGGCTTGAGCGAGCCTTCGCTGATGGCGTCCAGCAGCGCCCGGTAGACCTGGTCTACCAGGTCGGGGGTGGTTTCCAGCTTGACGAGTTCGGCGGCCATGCAGAAGTGAGAGGTGGGGTGCGGTAAGTCTGTATACAGAATACATGAAATCAACAGTGCTGTCATCGGGTGCAACACGGGGCGCAGGCAGTGAGATGTGGCTGTGCCAAGATACTGGCCAACCCCGGAGACCGAGATGGCTGACTTTGACCCGCAATGGCTGGACCGCATGTACAACAACCGTGCCTTGGTGCCCGACCATGCGGAGCATTTCAGCCGTTGGACGGCGCGTTCTTTGCTGGCGCGGGCGCAGGGCCCTTGCCGCCTTGATCTGCCGTACGGCAGCAGCGCGGCTGAAACGCTGGACCTGTTCCCCACCGTGCGGCCCGGTGCACCGGTGCTGGTGTTCATCCATGGCGGCTATTGGCGTTCACTTGACAAGGCCGACCATTCGTTCGTGGCGGCTGCCTTTGCACGGCAGGGGGCCTGCGTGGTGGTGCCGAATTACGCGCTGTGCCCGGCGGTGACGATTCCACAGATCGCGTTGCAGACCGTCCAGGCGCTGGCCTGGACCTGGCGCAACATTGCCCGCTTTAGCGGTGACCCCAACCGCATTACCGTCGCGGGCCATTCCGCCGGGGGCCATCTGGCTGCCTTGATGCTGGCCTGCAAATGGACTGCGGTAGGCCCTGATTTGCCCTCAGCACTGGTGAAGAATGCGTTGTCGATTTCGGGCTTGCACGACCTGGCACCTTTCGTGCACACACCGTTCCTGAAGGACTCGTTGCGCCTGACGCCTGCCGATGCGCGGCGCGCAAGCCCGGCCCGGCTGCCGGCACCGCGCCAGGGGCAACTTTACGCGGTGGCGGGGGGTGACGAAAGCGCAGAGTTCTTGCGCCAGAACGGGTTGATCCAGCAGGCATGGGGCCCGCATGTGGTGCCGGTATGCGAGGTGTTGCCCGGGCTGAATCACTTCAGTGTGCTTGAAGCGTTGGCCGAGCCGGGCCACCGGCTCCATCAGCTTGCCATGCGGCTGCTGAAAGACTGAGCGCAGCGATGCGACGCCTGTCTGCGCTTGCCGCTTGCGGGCTGCTCGGCCTGCTGGTGGCTTGCGGCGGGGGTGGTGACACGCCGGTGCCCCCTGCAGCGCAGCCGGACACTGTCTTGCCTGATGTTGTGGCCCCGCCCGTGCCCGTGCCCGGCCCTGGTCCGGTCATCCCGGTCGTGGTGCCGCCCGAACCGCCAAGACCCGGCGAAACAGCGGAATGCAGTGACTCGAGCCAGCGGGGCTGGCTGCAAACCTACATGCAGGAACAGTATTTCTGGAACCAGCCCTTGCGCTCGCCGCTGGCCACAGCGCCCGACATCAATGCCTACTTCCGGTCCATGCTGAACCTGCCGCTGGACCGTTACAGCTACACGCAGCGAGAGCAGGTCTTCGAGCAGTTATACGCCGAGGGCACCCGCACCGGTTACGGCTATACGCTGGTGTGGGCAGACATCGCGCAAACGCAGCTGCGGGTGCGCTATGTAGAACCGCGCAGCCCGGTGGCTGCTGCCGGGCTGCGCCGTGGCGACCGGGTGCTGGCCATTGACGGGCAGGGCCCACGCGCCATCGCCCAGGGGCTGCTGCCCACCGTCAGCACGCCCGGCGTTGCCCGGCGCTTCACGGTAGTGGGCACCGACGGCCAGCAACGTGAATTGGCAGCGGAGTCGGCCAACTTCCCGCTGGCATCCGTCTCGCAAGCGAGGGTGTTGGACGTGCCTGGCGCACAGGGCACCGTGAAGGTGGCCTACATGGCGTACCAAGAGTTCATCATCGCCAGTGAGAGCGATCTGGACCGCGCGTTTGCGCAGTTCAACGCCGCGGGTGCCACCGAGCTGGTGCTTGACCTGCGCTACAACGGCGGCGGCAGCGTGGTGCTGGCCCGCGGACTGGCCAGCATGATTGGTGGCCCCCGGGTCGAGGGCAAGACCTTTGCCGACATCCGCTTCAACAGCCGCAACGCCGAGCGCAACTTTGTGTTGCCCATGACCACCAACATCGGCATCCTGCCGGGGCCGGTGCTGCGGGGCCTGACGCGTGTGTTTGTCATCACCTCACCTTCCACCGCGTCGGCCAGCGAGCTGGTCATCAACGCGCTGCGGCCCTTTATGCCGGTGGTGCTGGTCGGCGGCACGACGTTTGGCAAGCCCTACGGCTTTCAGCCGCGCACGTCGTGTGGCATGACCTACAGCGCAGTGAACTTTGAAACCCTGAACGCACTGGGGCAGGGCCGCTATGAGTCAGGCTTTACGCCGGATTGCGTGGTGCCAGACGACCTTGACCGTGAGCTGGGCAATCCGTCCGAGGCCCGGCTTGCCGCCGCCTTGCACCATGTGCGCTTTGGCGTCTGCCCGCAGGCGGGTACCGGTGCACTGGCACGCCGCAGCCCGCAGCCGCCAGTCACGCCCTTGGGTGAGGGCGGCGTACCGCAGATGTGGTTGCAGTGAGCTACATCAGCAGATGTTCACCGGCGTTGTCGCCGCCCAGGATGACGTAGTTCACCTTGCGGATGTCCATCAACCGGGTGCCGCCTGCGTAGCTGATGGAGCTTTGCACGTCCTGCTCCATTTCAACCAGGGTGTTGGCCAGCTTGCCCTTGATTGGCTCCAGGATGCGCTTGCCCTCCACGTGTTTGTATTCGCCCTTGTTGAAGTCGCTGGCCGAGCCGTAGTACTCCTTGAACAGCTCGCCATCGACTTCCACCGTCTTGCCGGGTGACTCTTCATGCCCGGCAAACAGCGAGCCGATCATCACCATGGTGGCCCCAAAGCGGATGCTCTTGGCAATGTCGCCGTGGCTGCGAATGCCGCCGTCCGCAATGATGGGCTTCGTCGCCACACGGGCGCACCACTTGAGCGCGCTGAGCTGCCAGCCCCCGGTGCCAAAGCCGGTCTTGAGCTTGGTGATGCAGACCTTGCCCGGCCCCACGCCGACCTTGGTGGCGTCGGCACCCCAGTTCTCCAGGTCAATCACGGCCTCAGGGGTGGCCACGTTGCCGGCAATCACGAACGCTTGGGGCAGTTTGGCCTTGAGGTAGCCAATCATGTTCTTCACGCTGTCGGCATGGCCGTGCGCAATGTCAATGGTGATGTACTCGGGCGTGATGCCCGCCGCCGCCAGCTGGTCCACCGTTTCATAGTCGGGTTTCTTGACGCCCAGCGAGATCGACGCGTACGCGCCCTTGGCGTGCATGTCCTTCACAAACGTCAGGTTGTCCAGGTCGAAGCGGTGCATCACGTAAAAGTAGCCGGCCTGCGCCATCCAGATGCAGATGGACTCGTCCACCACCGTCTTCATGTTGGCCGGCACCACCGGGATGCGGAACACGCGCCCGCCGAGTTCCACCCCGGCGTTGCATTCAGAGCGGCTTTCCACGCGGCACTTGCGCGGCAGCAGCAATACGTTGTCGTAGTCGAAAATTTCCATACCAAGCTCCAGAAAAATCGTTGAAAAACGAGTGGGCGCTTGGATTTCAGCCCGGCGCTTGTGTGGCGGGCACAAAAGCAAACCGGGCCGCAAAAATGCTTGGGCCCGGTGCTTGATTCTAGCGGCCTCAGGGCTTAACCACGCATTGCGATTGCGCCATGACCTGTATACGGCCTTTTGCATCTTCGACCCAGCCCACCACGCGCAGCCGCTCGGCCCTGGCACCCTCGGGGATCATCATTGGGCGGGCTTCGTAGCGCTTGATTTGCTCTGCTTTTGATAGTGGCTCACGCATATTCCATGCGGGCTGCAGCAGGTTTCTTACCAAATTGCGCTCTACCGGGGTGCCTTCTGTGTCGGCCGGAATGGTTTCTACCAGCGCCAGCCAGGCGCTCCAGGGGCCGCCGCTGCCGGGCTTGAGCTCAATCGACGCGGCCAGGTAGTTGTTGAACGGCAGGCCGTGGGCCACCCGCAGCCGCTTGCCAGTGGCCGCTGCGCGCTGGCTCAGGCTGTCAGCTTGCGCCGGGGTTGCGCGGCCCAGCGCCGTCAGTCGGGCCAGCCCGTCGCGCGTTGCAGCGGCCGACAGCGGGGCGTCTTCACCGCGGCTGCCCGGCACGATCCAGTCCAGAGCCAGCGCGCCCTTGGCCGGGCGGGGTGCAGTGGCGTCGGTCCAGCAGGTGTCGCAGTCGGCATTGATGAAGCGTTCCAGCAGTGCCACCGGGCGCGGCTGGCCGTCACTGGCGCAAAACGACTGCGCGCGCACACCGGGCGCCAGGACCAGCGTGGCGAAAAGAAAAATCAGAAGTTGAAACCAGGCCCGGCAAGTCATTCGCGGCTTTCTACAATGGCTGCATGTTCCCAGAAGTCGCTGCGCACTCCCCACTCTTACACAATCTCAATCCCGAGCAGCGCGCTGCGGTTGTTTTACCCAATGAACACGCGCTGATTCTGGCAGGGGCCGGCTCCGGCAAAACCCGCGTGCTCACCACCCGCATTGCCTGGCTGCTGCAGACCGGCGAGGTCTCGCCCGGTGGCCTGATGGCCGTCACCTTCACCAACAAGGCCGCCAAGGAAATGGCGACCCGGCTGGGCACCATGCTGCCGGTGAATGTGCGCGGCATGTGGATTGGCACCTTCCACGGCCTGTGCAACCGATTTTTGCGCGCCCACTACAAGCTGGCCAACCTGCCGCAGGCCTTCCAGATTCTGGACACGCAAGACCAGCTCAGCGCGATCAAACGCCTGATGAAGGCCAACAACGTTGACGACGAGCGCTTCCCGGCCAAGCAAACCCAGTGGTTCATTGGCGGCTGCAAGGAGGACGGCCTGCGCCCCAACATGGTGGAAGTGCGCGACGACGAAACCCGCCGCAAAGTCGAGATTTACCAGCTCTACGAAGAGCAATGCCAGCGCGAAGGCGTGG
Organism: Ramlibacter sp. 2FC; assembly: GCA_943369755.1. Lineage (GTDB taxonomy): Bacteria > Pseudomonadota > Gammaproteobacteria > Burkholderiales > Burkholderiaceae_C > CALROG01. The sequence goes on along the minus strand of CALROG020000021.1, from coordinate 38,542 downwards.
TTGATTTTGGCGAGCTGATGCTGCGCAGCTACGAGCTGTTGCGCGACAACGACCCCATTCGCGAGCACTACCAGCGGCGCTTTCGCCACATTCTGGTAGACGAATTCCAGGACACCAACAAGCTGCAATACGCCTGGCTCAAGATGTTTGCGGGCCAGCACAACAGCCTGTTTGCGGTAGGCGACGATGACCAGAGCATCTATGCCTTTCGCGGCGCGCGGGTGGGCAACATGGCGGACTTTGTGCGCGAGTTCAGCGTTGGCCACCAGATCAAACTGGAACAAAACTACCGCAGTTACAGCAACATTCTGGATTCAGCCAACCACCTCATCAGCCACAACAAGGGCCGCCTGGGCAAGAACCTGCGCACCACCCAGGGCCCGGGCGAGCCGGTGCGGGTGTACGAGTCCACCAGCGACTTCGCCGAGGCCCAATGGATGGTGGAGGAAATGCGTCACCTGGTGCGCGACAGCGGCACCGAGCCCGGCCTGGCCCGCAAGGAAATTGCGGTGCTTTACCGCAGCAACGCCCAAAGCCGGGTGATTGAAACCGCGCTGTTCAATGCCGCCGTGCCCTACCGGGTGTACGGTGGGCTGCGCTTTTTTGAGCGCGCCGAAATCAAACACACACTGGCCTACCTGCGGCTGCTGGAGAACCCCAACGACGACACCAGCTTTTTGCGGGTGGTCAATTTCCCGCCGCGCGGCATTGGCGCGCGCAGCATCGAGCAACTGCAAGACGCCGCCCGCGCGGCCGGCTGTTCGCTGCACGATGCGGTGAGCGCCACCACCGGTAAGGCCGGGGTCAACCTGGGCGGGTTTGTGGCCAAGCTTGATGTGCTGCGCGAGCAAACCCAGGGCATGAGCTTGCGCGAAATCGTTGAACTGGTGTTGCAGCACAGCGGCCTGGTCGAGCACTACAAGGCCGAGCGCGAAGGCGCAGACCGGGTGGAGAACCTGGAAGAACTGGTCAACGCGGCAGAGAGCTTTGTCATGCTCGAAGGCTTTGGCCGCGACGCCGTGGCGCTGCCGGTAGATGAGCTCGGGCCGGTCCTCGCCCCCGACGCCGAAACCGGCGAGACGCTGTCTCCCCTGGCCGCCTTCCTGACCCACGCCGCGCTGGAGTCGGGCGACAACCAGGCCCAGGCGGGCCAGGACGCGGTTCAGCTGATGACGGTGCACGCCGCCAAAGGGCTGGAGTTTGACGCGGTGTTCATCACTGGCCTGGAAGAGGGCCTGTTCCCGCATGAAAACTCGATGAACGACTTTGACGGCCTGGAAGAAGAGCGCCGCCTGATGTATGTGGCGATCACCCGCGCCCGCAAACGCCTGTACCTGAGCCATTCGCAAACCCGCATGCTGCACGGCCAGACCCGCTACAACATCAAGAGCCGCTTTTTTGAAGAGCTGCCAGAAGCCGCGCTGAAATGGATCACGCCAAAGAACCAGGGCTTTGGCTCCAGCTTCGGTGGCGCTATGAATTCAGGAGCGGGTCACGCAGGCGGTATGAGGGCTGCAGGCGGTTTTGGTCGTGACGCAGAGTCATTTGCCAGCCCGCCGGTGCCGCCGCAAAAGGCCGCCCCCGCACACGGCCTGCGCAGCGGCATGCAGGTGTTTCACGCCAAGTTTGGCGAGGGCGCGGTGCTCACCCTGGAAGGCACCGGCGACGACGCAAGAGCCCAGGTCAAGTTCTCGCGCCACGGCGTGAAGTGGCTGGCGCTGAGCGTGGCCAAGCTGACGCCGGTGAGTTAGTGGCGTGAACCTGTCTGTTGCATCGGTTCGCTTCGACGAATGCACGCTGGGGGTCAAAATCCCAGATCCCGGAGTTTGTGCAATATGCCCGCATTTGGCGGGGCGATGCGGCAGTGCTGCATCCAAACAAAAGCCCGCCGCGTTTATCGGGTGTGCCGGGCATGATTTGACGCCGTAACCCGCGGCGTTGACACTTCGGCCAGCCCAACCCTTTGTTCAATCTGGAGATCACCATGACATTCAAATACCTTCTGGTCGCACTGGCCGCTGCCGCAACCCTGGCCCAGGCCGCCGACACGCCGGGCAGCAACCCCAGCGCAGCGCCAACGCCCAGCGCGGCCGAGCGCCTGGCCAACGCCCGCAAGGCAATCGAGCTGAAAGACTGGACCGGTGCCCTGGCCGAGCTGAATACCGCCGTGCGCAGCGAGTCGCGCAACGCCGAGGTGCACAACCTGCTGGGCTACAGCTACCGCAAGCAGGCCACGCCCAACCTGGCCAAGGCCTTTGAGCACTACAACACCGCGCTGCGCCTGGACCCCAAACACAAGGGTGCCCACGAATACATTGGCGAGGCTTACCTGATGGACAAAAAGCCCGCCGAGGCAGAAAAGCACCTGGCCCAGCTGGAAGGCATTTGCGGCAACAAGACCTGCGCAGAGTACGCTGACCTGGCCAAGGCGATTGCTGCCTACAAAGCCCGCAACTAAATCGACGCGCCAATGAAAACGGCGAGCTTTTGCAGCTCGCCGTTTTTTTTGTTTTTGTTTGCGCGTGTCGGGGTGCTGCTAGCGCGGTGCCGCCGGGTGCACCTGGCCGGGCTTTTCTTCCATGTAGCCGCTGCCGTCTTTCACACCTTTCTTGCCGGCAATTTGCCAGGCGGTGCGCTGGTCTACCAGGCGGGCCAGGAATTCGAGCTCTTCGTCGGTGTGGTTGATGGCCTTGGCCGGTGTGAGGAACCTGCCCTCCTTGGGCTCCACCTCGCCCCAGAAGGCCTGGTGGTATTCGGCGCGGCTGGTGGCGCGGTCGGGGCCGGCTCCCATGTCGACGGTGCCGTAGCAGTTGCAAAAGTAGCTGCGAAAGCTTTGGGCGGGGAACACCTCGGTGTAGACGCCGGTGCCGCGGATGCCGGCGGTGAGTGTGGGCGTGACGATCTGGCGGTTGCTGCCGCGGCCCCAAACGCTGGCCACTGCACCGGTGACCATGCGCAACACCCCCACTGCGTTCAGCGAGGCACCACGCTCCACCGTCATGCGCGAGTTTTGCCGCACTTGAAACGCCGCATTGCCGATCACAAACACCAGGTTGGAGCCTGGCCCGGTTTCCAGTGAGTCGCCGGTCTGGATGACTTGCTGGGGCCGCAGGCGCGCGCCATTTACCAGCGCATCGCCCTGCAGCTCAACCACGTTGCCGCGCTGCTGGGCCTGGGCCGCGCCAAAGCCGCCCATGGCGGTCCAGGTGGCGGCGGCCTGCAGGAAGCTGCGCCGCTGGAACCACAGAACCTCTTGTTCGGTGCGGCCCTCTAGGGTGTGCTGTGTCATGGTGTGTCTCCGGTGGGTGGGGCTTCAGTTTCAGAAACAAAGCTGTCGCGGAAGGTGAAGAAGATCGAGGTGAAGAACATGGCGGCCATCAGCAGCGCGGCCGGCACCATGGCCACGCCCACCACCTGCGGGCTGCCGATCAACACGGCAAAGGTGGTGACGACAATGCTGGCAAAGATGAACACGGCGATCCACATCAGCCCGTACAGGGTGTAGGCCTTGAAGTTTTTGAGGCAGGCAATCAGGCTGAAGAACAGGCTTTTTACTGGCGGCACACCGTGCCAGTGCACCAGCGCCGGAGCGTGCCAGAACAGCAGCGACAGCGGCAAATACAGCGCCATGGCGACCCACATGGCGGTTTGAAACTCGCTGTCCATGACCAGCTCGCGGGTCATTTGGCCGCCCACCAGGTAGAGCGTCGCAAACTTGCCGCCGTCGAACAGGGTTGACACGCCCATCACCAGCAAAAAGCCGGCGGCATACAGCGCGCCCAGCACCAGCATGGCGTGCAGGCGCTGCTGCCCGGCCCGAAAGGCGCTGATCAAAATCGACGGCATCGGGAACTTGCCCTTGGTGGCTTCCTGGGTGGCGGCTATCAGGCCCAGGGTGGCGGCGGGCAGCAGCGCCAATGCCAGCGCGCTGCCAATGAACGGCACCAGTGTGGCCAGCGACATCACGGCCATGAACATGAAGAACAGGCCTGACAGCGCCAGTGGCTGACTGAAGAATGTCTGGATACCGAGCTTGACCCATTGGATGCCTGTGCGTGCCGGAACAATATTGAGTTTCATTCGATATACGTTGGGAAGGTCGGGTTGGAGTCGCTTTTTCTTCCACGCCAGTATGGCCTGCGGGGAATAGCGTGACAAATTTAACGTGTTGGGGGTGCCGTCAGGTTTGCACCGGCTGGGCAATGCGCTGGCGCAGCACCCGTTCGAAGTGGGCCGGGTCGTGCGGTTTGAGCATTGAGGCCTCGCGCGGCAGGTGGTAGTCCCACAGGCGGGAAATCCAGAACCGCAGGGCACCGGCGCGCAGCATGGCTGGCAGCAGTCTGCGTTCGGCCTGCGACAACGGGCGCTGCGCCCCATAGGCCTGAACCAGGGCCGCGGCGCGGGCTGCGTCGGGGGCACCGCTGGGCAGGTCCACGCACCAGTCATTGAGGCACACCGCCAGGTCAAACAGCCAGCTGTCGACCCCGGCGAAATAAAAGTCAAAAAAGCCGGTGAGTTGTTCGCCGTCAAACATCACGTTGTCGCGGAACAAGTCGGCATGCACCGGGCCGCGCGGCAGCGCGGCATAGGCCGAGCCCGCGGCAATGTGGTTTTGAAAGGCCAGCTCGCTTTTGAGCAGGCTGGCCTGGGCTGTGTCCAGGTAGGGCAGCACCACCGGGGCGGTCTGGTTCCACCAGGGCAGGCCACGCAAATTGGGCTGGCTGCGGTTGAAGTCACGCCCGGCCAGGTGCATGCGGGCCAGCGCCGCGCCCACAGCGGCGCAGTGCACCGGGCCCGGCGCAAGCTGGCTCTTGCCATGCAGGCGGTTGACGACCGCAGCCGGCTTGCCGCACACCGTGTGCAGGATGTCGCCGTCACGGTTGGCCGCCGGGTCGGGCACAGGCATGCCGCGCTGCGCCAGGTGCTTCATCAGGTGCAGGTAAAACGGCAACTGCTCGAAGCTCAGGCGTTCGAACAGGGTGAGCACAAACTCGCCCTGGCTGGTGGTTGCAAAGTAGTTGGTGTTCTCAATCCCGCCTTCAATGCCGCGCAGCTCAAGCAGCTCGCCCAGGTTCAGGCTGCTCAGCAGGTCTTGCGCCTGGGCCGGCGAAACTTCGGTAAATACAGCCATGGGAAGGGGCGGGCTCTCAGAAGTTCAAGAGGTTCCAGACCCGGGTGCCGCCGGGCTGCACCTGGTATTCGGGCAGGCCGGACTTGGGTTGCACCGCAATCCGCTGGGTCTGGCCGCCGTAGCGCAGCTCGTCAATCCGGGTGGCGTTGTCTTCGATCCGGATGCGCTCGATCCGCTGGTTCTCCGGGCCCTCGAGTTGCTCTGATTTTGATAGTGGCTCCCGCAGTACTGGTGCGGGCTGAGACGTGTTTTTGCCCTCAGTCTGGGCAACGGTGGCGGCGCTGGCGCAGGCCAGTAGCAAAGCAAGGGTGGCAAGGGGCAGGGTTCGCATGGCGGAATTGTAGGGGTGGCGTGCACAATCGCCGGATGATGACCGAGACCACAGCAATGAAAACCCTGGTGCTGGTGGATGGCTCCAGCTACCTGTACCGCGCGTTCCACGCCATGCCCGACCTGCGGGCCGTGCCGGGCGACGCCACCAGCCCCGCCACCGGTGCCATCCGGGGCATGATCAACATGATGCAGAAGCTGCGCAAAGACGTGCAGGCCGACTACGCCGCCTGCGTTTTTGACGCCAAGGGCCCGACCTTTCGCGACGCGCTTTACCCGCAGTACAAGGCCAACCGCTCGCCCATGCCCGACGACCTGCGCGCCCAGATCGAGCCGATTCATGAGGTGGTGCGCCTGATGGGCTGGACCGTGCTGGACGTGCCCGGCGTAGAGGCCGACGACGTGATTGGCACCCTGGCGGTGGTGGCCGCACGGCAAGGGGTAACGGTCGTCGTGTCCAGCGGCGACAAAGACCTGAGCCAGCTGGTCAATGAGCAGATCACCATCATTGACACCATGAACGGCAAGCGGCGTGATGTGGCGGGCGTGACCAGCGAGTTTGGCGTGCCGCCCGCGCTGATGGTGGACTACCAGACCCTGGTGGGCGACACGGTGGACAACGTGCCCGGTGTCGAAAAGGTGGGCCCCAAGACCGCTGCCAAGTGGCTGCAGGAGTACGGCAGCCTGGACGCGCTGGTGGCCCGCGCCGACGAGATCAAGGGCGTGGCTGGCGAAAACCTGCGCAAGGCCGCCGACTGGTTGCCCCAGGGCCGCGCGCTGCTGACCATCAAGACCGACTGCGCGCTGGACGGCCATGTGGACGGCCTGCCGGCGCTGGAGGCGCTGCGTCTTGGCAGCCAGGATGACGCGGCGCTGCGCTCCTTTGGTGAGCGCTATGGCTTCCGGGGGCTGGTGGCAGCGCTGGGCGGCAAAAATCCCGTTGGCCCTGAGCAGGGCGACGGGCATCGACTGGCTCAAGGCCAACGCTCGGGCGGCGACGCCCCTGGCCTGTTCGATGAGCCCGGCGCAACGCCGGCACCCCGTGTGTCCAGCGTGAATTACGACACCGTGCTGAGCTGGGAGGCTTTCGACACCTGGCTGGCCCGGCTGCAGGCCGCCGAGCTGGTGGCGCTAGACACCGAAACCACCTCGCTGGACGAGATGCGCGCCGAGATTGTGGGCATCAGTTTCAGCGTAACGCCGGGCCAGGCCGCCTACATTCCGCTGGCCCACAACTATGGCGACGCCCCGGCGCAGTTGCCGCGCGACGAGGTGCTGGCCAAACTCAGGCCCTGGCTGGAAGACGCCAGCAAAAAAAAGCTGGGCCAGCACATCAAGTACGACCGCCATGTGTTCGCCAACCACGGCATTGAAGTACAGGGCTACGCCCACGACACCATGCTGCAAAGCTATGTGCTTGAAGTGCACAAGCCGCATGGCCTGGCCAGCCTGGCCGAGCGCCACCTGGGGCGCAGCGGCATCAGTTTTGAGGACCTGTGCGGCAAGGGCGCACACCAGATTTCATTCAACCAGGTTGAGGTGGCCAAGGCTGCGGAGTATTCGTGCGAAGACAGTGACCAGACGCTGGACGTGCACCTGGCGCTGTGGCCGCAGCTCCAACTTGACGAGAAACTGCTTTTTGTCTACCAGCTGGAGATGCACAGCAGTGAAACGCTGTACCGGATCGAGCGCAACGGTGTGCTGATTGACGCACCCACGCTGGCCGCGCAAAGCCATGAGCTGGGCCAGCGCATTCTGGCGCTGGAAACGCAGGCCCATGCGCTGGCGGGCCAGCCTTTCAACCTGGGCAGCCCGAAGCAGATTGGCGACATCTTCTTCACCAAGCTCGGCCTGCCGGTGGTCAAAAAAACCCCCAGTGGCGCGCCGAGTACCGACGAAGAAGTGCTGGAGAAGCTGGCCGAAGACTACCCGCTGCCTGCCAAAATTCTGGAGCACCGGGGCTTGTCCAAGCTCAAGGGCACGTACACCGACAAGCTGGCCCAGATGGCCAACCCGCGCACCGGCCGCGTACACACCCACTATGCACAGGCCGTGGCCGTGACCGGGCGCTTGAGCAGCAACGACCCCAACTTGCAGAACATCCCGATCCGCACGCCCGAGGGTCGCCGTGTGCGTGAGGCCTTTGTGGCACCTGCTGGCAGTGTGATTGCCAGCGCCGACTACAGCCAGATCGAGCTGCGCATCATGGCGCACATCAGTGAAGACGCGGCCCTGCTCAAAGCCTTTCATGAAGGCATGGACGTGCACCGCGCCACCGCTGCTGAAGTGTTCGGCCTGCCCAGCGACCAGGTCAGCAGCGAACAGCGCCGCTATGCCAAGGTCATCAACTTCGGGCTGATCTACGGCATGAGCGCTTTTGGCCTGGCGCGCGCCCTGAGCATTGACAACACGGCGGCCAAAAATTACATCGAGCGCTACTTTCAGCGTTTTGAAGGCGTCAAGCGTTACATGGACGAAACCCGGCTCTCGGCCAAAAGCAAAGGCTACGTGGAAACAGTGTTTGGCCGGCGCCTGTACCTGCCTGAAATCAACTCACCCAATGGCCCACGCCGGGGAGGGGCCGAGCGCGCCGCCATCAACGCGCCGATGCAGGGCACTGCGGCCGATTTGATCAAACTCAGCATGAACGCGGTGCAGCAGGTGCTGGACAGCGAAAAGCGCGGCACCAAGATGATCATGCAGGTGCACGACGAACTGGTGTTCGAGGTGCCCGAAGCAGAAGTTGACTGGCTGAAAACCGAAATCCCGCGCCTGATGGCCGGGGTTGCCGCGCTCAAGGTGCCGCTGCTGGCCGAGGTCGGTGTGGGCCTGAACTGGGACCAGGCGCATTGATTGGCGCGAGGCGTCCGGAATCAGAATGACGAACCTGTCGCGTCTGCGGTTGGCTCGCGTGGGTGCCGTCATGGCACTGTCGGGGTTGGCCGTCCTGTGCCTGATGTTTCTTGAGGGCTTTTTCGGAGGGACTCTTGTGCTCGAATCGGGGCCCCATGATCCAAGGGCCGTACCGGTGACCCAATTGCCCGATGGTGAAGCCTTTGCGTTTCACCAGAAGAGTAAGGGCGGCAATATTCCACTGGTCGTACGGCTGGACATCCAGCCAGGTGAGGGCCCGTTCACCGTGGTCACGCGTGACTGGTCACACAGCTTTGACACCCGCTTCGGCCCTGGCCTGATGGAGCTGACTTCGCAGCGCTTCACCTACGCCGCGGGCAAGCGAGCCCATACTGGCAAGCCGTTCAAGGGGGTGCCCACGCCCGCATCGTTCAACCTGCATGGCCTGGGCGGCCGTTATGTGCGCGAAGGCGTCTATGACCTGGCCGAGGGCAAGACCTATTACCTGCTGCTGCCCGTTGATGTTGGGCGCCACGGCGACTACTACAAGGTCTGGGTCAGACGTGGGCCCATGGATTTATTGGGGTTTTGGCTGCTGCCGGGCACGCTGCTGCTGGCTGCCGGCATGGGTCTCGGGTTATGGTTTTCCCGCAACCGCCGATGAGGTGCGCTACTTCTTCTCCGACCACAGCTCCCCACCCGTAGCCCAGTCGGTCTTCTTGATGTCGTAAAGAATCACGTCTACGCCTTCGGGTTTGCTGCCCAGCGCCTGGACTGCCGCCTGGGTGAGGGCCTTGACCAGGTTCTTCTTTTGCTCGGGCGTGCGGCCTTCGAACATTTCTACGCGGATCGTGGGCATGGGGTTTCTCCGATTCAGGGTTGTCTAAACGCTGTCACTATACGGTCGCTCTCAACCAATGCACCCCGGAGGCTGCCATGCTGCGTGAAGACCTGAAGACTGAATTCAATGCCCTTTTGCCTGGCCAGGCCACTGAGGCCGGTGCCACCCGCCGCACCGCGCTCAAGGCGGCCCTGGGGGTGGGTTATGCGGCCGCGGCCATGCCCATTGCGGCCCAGACCGCGATTCGTACGTCGACCGACGGCCTGACGGTTGGTGAGGTGGCGATTGATGTCAACGGCTACAAGATGGATGCCTACCGCGCCGCACCCGCGGGCAAGACCAACCTGCCGGTGCTGTTGGTGATCTCGGAAGTTTTTGGCGTCCATGAATACATTGCCGACACCGCCCGGCGCTTTGCCAGGGCGGGCTACCTGGCGATTGCGCCCGAGCTTTTTTCCCGTCAAGGCGACCCCACCAGCTATGGCGAGCTTGCCAGGCTCCTGGCCGAGGTGGTGGCCAAAGTGCCCGATGCCCAGGTCATGGGCGACCTGGACGCTGCCGTCAAATGGGCCGGTGCCAATGGCGGCAACGTCAGCAAGGTCGGCATCACCGGTTTTTGCTGGGGCGGGCGCGTGACCTGGCTTTACGCGGCGCACAACCCGGCGGTCAAGGCCGGGGTGGCCTGGTACGGTCGACTGGTGGGCGATGCGTCGGCCCTGACGCCCAAACACCCGTTGGACATTGCGGCCAGCCTGCATGGCCCTGTGCTGGGCCTGTATGGCGAAAAAGACCCGGCCATCCCCCTTGACACGGTTGATAAGATGAAATCCGCGCTGGCCTCTGGCAATGCTGCCGCCAGGGCCTCGCAGTTCGTGGTGTACCCTGATGCGCCGCACGCCTTCCATGCTGACTACCGGCCCAGCTACCGCCAGGGCCCCGCAGAAGACGGCTGGAAGCGGGCGCTGGCGTGGTTCAAGGCGAATGGTGTGGCCTAGTTGCCGTGCGCCGGGCAAGCCGGCCAACCATGAACCCTGGGCCGCGCAATCGGCCCTTTTTTGTTTGTTTACTGAAGAAATATACCGCCAGCCCGCATGGCGCTTGCGTGAGCCACTATGATTTTGATAGCAATCGTGATTGCCACCCTGAGCGCCGGTATCGGCAGCGTCTGGCTTGCCGCCGGCTTGTTGAGCCTGGGCGCGGTGGCCGGGCGCGATGCGCCCGATGGCCGGGTCGGCTCGCAGCACTTGCTGAGCCTGGCCGCGGGTGCTTTGCTGGCCACCGCCTTCATGCACCTGCTGCCCGAGGCATTTGAGTCGCAGGCCGGGGCCAAGGAACTGTTTGCCACGCTGCTGGTGGGTGTGGTGTTTTTCTTTTTGCTGGACAAGGCCGAGTTGTGGCACCACGGCCATGAACATCACCACGCGGCCCACGACCAGCACGACCAGCACGACCAGCACGACCAGCACGACCACCACGGGCATGACCCCCACACCCACGGCCCCAGGGCAGGCGGCTGGGCGCTGCTGACCGGCGACAGCGTGCACTGCTTTGGCGACGGCATCCTGATCGCGTCGGCCTTTGTGGCAGATTTCCGCCTGGGCGTCGTTGCAGCGCTGGCGGTGCTGGCGCACGAGGTGCCGCACCACATGGGCGACCTGGTGGTGCTGCGCCAGGCCAGCCGTGACCGCAACATGGCGCTGGTGAAGGTGTCACTGGCGGGGGCCGTAACGGCACTGGGTGGCGTGACTGGCTACTTTTTGGTGGCGCAACTGCACGACTACCTGCCGTACTTTTTGACGGTGGCCAGCAGCAGCTTTGTCTATGTAGCGCTGGCCGACCTGATTCCGCAGCTACAAAAGCGCCTGAGCGCGCGCGAAACCGCGGCCCAGATTGCCTGGCTGCTGCTGGGTATTGGCCTGGTGACGCTGGTCAGCGGGCTGGCTCACTGAGCGCCTTCCCCGGCGAACTTTGCCGCCGTCTTCAGCGGGTTGAGTAGCCGATCACGCGCCAGCGGCCGTCGGCCTCCAGTGCGGTGGTGACGATTTCCTGGGTGTCTGGCTTGTTGCTGAACTTGCTGGCAAAGGCCACGCTTACGTAGTTGCCGTCCGGGCGGCCGGCCAGGGCGGTCTTGAAGGCCACCTCCAGCGGTTCGCGTTCGCTGAGCACCCCCAGGGGCTCGCGCAGTTTCGGGATGGCGTCCATCCAGGCGGCAATGGGCACCTGGGTGCGAAACACCGCGCTGGACGCCTCCCAGGCCGTGCCCCAGTCGCGCCGGTCCAGCATCAGCAGCCAGCCCAATGCCGCCAGACGGCCAGCAGTCTCTTTGTCAGCGGTAGCGTCGGTAGCGGCGCTGGCGGTGGGCGCGGTTGGTGCTGGTGTGGTGGCCGACGTGGTGGCCGGTGCTGGCTGGCGGGCCGCTGGCGGCGCGGCCAAAGTGGGGCCGGCACTGCGCGGTGCCTTGAGCTGCGCATGGCCAAGGGTGCTGAACATCAACAGGCCAACGGCCAGGGAGAGGGCGGTTCGTGAAGGTGTCATGGCGGCAAGTCTACGTTGCGTAGCGGTACGATGGTGCATGTTCATGCAGTGGGGGAACCCATGAAGCAACTGGTTGGTTACATCCTGGCCGTGGGTGGCGGCCTGTTCATGGCCTGGGCGCTGGCGGCCGGTGGCAGCTTCACCATGATCTACACCGTGGGCTGCGTTGGCACCAGCATGCGCGAGGCCTGCAGCGATATACCGCTGTTTGGCGGCCTGACGCTGGCGGGCACCTTGCTGGGCTGGCTGGTGTACCGCGCCGGCCGGGCGCTGATCGGCAAACGCAAGCCCCGCCCGACGCCGGGTTGACCGGCCCTAGCCCCGTTCAACCGGACGCGCCGGGTCGGCGCACCATTCACTCCAGCTCCCGGCATACAGGGCGGCCTGGCCCAGGCCCGCCAGCTCCATGGCGATCAGGTTGGGCACCGCGCTCACGCCGCTGCCGCAGTGGTGCACAACGCTTGCCGGGTCGCGGCCTGCCAGCAATTGCTGGTATTCGGCACGCAGTTGCGCGGCCGGTTTGAACAGGCCGTCGGCCCCCAGGTTGCCTTGAAACGGGCGGTTCAAAGCGCCCGGAATATGGCCCGCCACCGGGTCCAGCGGCTCCACTTCGCCCTTGAAGCGTGCTGTGGCGCGGGCGTCAACAATGGTTTGCGTGCCCATGCCGGCCAGCACATCGGCCGTGGTGGCCAGGCGACGCAGTGGCTCACCCAGCTTGAAGTTGGCCTGAAAGTGCGAAACCTCGTCGCCGCTGGCGAGCTCGCCGCCCGCCGCCTGCCAGGCTCCCAGCCCGCCATCGAGCACCGCCACTGCGTCATGACCGGCCCACTTCAGCATCCACCACAGGCGGCCACAGTAGTTGGCACCATTGCGGTCATACACCACGGCCTGCATGTTGTTGGCCAGGCCCACGCTGGACAGCCAGGCCGCAAACTTTTCACGGCTGGGCAGTGGGTGGCGGCCACCCGAGGCAACGTCCGCGCCGGTCTTGTCGCTGAGGTGTTCATTGAGGTCGGCAAACACCGCGTGCGGAATATGGGCCTGGCGAAATTGCTGCGGGCCCAGTGGCGGGTTCATCAGGTCGGCGGTGCAGTCAAACACCATCAGGGGCACCGCGCTGGCTTGCAGCGCGCGCAGTTGTTCGACGGAAATCAGCGGGGTGTACATGTGGTGGGGCTCCTTCAATGTTCGTCTCCGGGGGCGTTCGGTGCAGCGCGGGCACGCAGCACCGTGGCAGCGATGCCGCTGGCGATGATCAGCGCCATGCCGAGCCAGCCGATCAGCGGAATCACGTCGTCAAACAGCACAACGCTGTAAATCACCCCGAACACGATACCCGAGTACTGCAAATTGGCCACCACCAACGTGGCCCCCTGGCTGTAGGCCCGGGTCATGCACAACTGGCCCAGCGACGCCAGCAGGCCCACCGGCAGCAGCCACAGGGCGTGTTGCCAGTTCCAGGGCGATACGCCGGTGATCAGCATGGCCGCGCCCCCGGCAATGGCTGAACCCACGGCAAAGTAAAACACCGTGCGGCTTTCGGGCTCACCGAGTTTGCCCAGTGTCATCACCTGCATGTAGGCAAATGCGGCGGTAAAGCCCGACATCAGCCCCACGAGGCCAGCGAACACCTGGTTTTGTTCAATGGTGGGGCGCAGCATCATCACCACGCCGGCAAAGCCGGCCAGCACCGTCAGCACCAGTGGCCCCTGGCGCAGCGGTGTGTCGGTGCCGCTGCGCGGGTTCCAGTTGATCAGTGCGCCACCGATCAGGAATGCCGCGACCCAGACGCTGCTCATGTAGTTCAGCGTCATGGCGGTGGCCAGCGGCAGCCAGGCAATCGCGTAGAACCAGGCCCCCAGAGAAATCACGCCCACCAGGCTGCGCCAGGCGTGCATGCCGGGGTAGCGGGTTGTCAGCTTCACGCCCTGGCCGCGTGCCAGCAGCCACAGGAACAGCATGCCCAGCAGGCCGCGGTAGAACACCAGCTCGGCGGCATTGAAGTAGGCCGAGGCGAACTTCACACACACCGCCATGGTGGCAAAAAACAGGGCACCGAGCACCATCCACAGCGCTTGCATTCAGGCGTCCAGTGTGTGGTGTAGCCAGGGCTGGTTTACCAGCCGCCGGGCTTCAAACTCGGAAATACGTTCGCGCTGTTGCAGCGTGGCGCTGATCCAGTCGGCGTCCTGGGTCAACAATTTCTGCTCGCGGGGCGGCAGCTGAAAGCGCAAGGACAGCCCCGCGCAGTCAAGCTGGCCTGCCAGCACGTCGATGTGCAGGCGCAGCACCTGCTGGCGGGCCAGCGCAAACAGCGCGTTGGCACTGGCCTGCTCGACGCAGATCGGTGCCACGCCATTGAGCAGGCAGTTCTGGCGAAAGATGTCGCCAAAGCCTGGCGCGACGATGGCGCGAAAGCCGTAGTCGCGCAGCGCCCAGACTGCATGCTCGCGGCTTGAGCCACAGCCAAAATTGGCACCCGCCAGCAGCACGGTCGCACCGTGCAGCTCGGGCCGGTTGAGCACGAACTCGGGGTTGGGCCGGCGCAGGCTGTGGTTGCTGGTCAGGTCACCCGGGTCAAGGTAGCGCCACTGGTCGAACAGCACCGCCCCGAAACCCTGGCGCGCGGTGCCGCGGCCGTATTGCTTGGGGAAAATGGCGTCGGTGTCAACGTTGGCGCGCTCCAGTGGCACCACCGTGCCGCTGTGCCGGCCTTCGGGGAACGAGGGCATCAGCGCGGCAAGCCGGTCGGGCCAATGGCGCCCCGGTACCACTCGTGAAAATGCTGCATGCCGTCTTCCATGGGGCTTTGGTACGGGCCTGTTTCGTTGTCGCCGCGCTTCATCAGGGCCAGGCGGCCTGCGTCCATGCGTTCGGCGATCTCGTCGTCTTCGACGCAGGTTTCCATGTAGGCAGCCTGCTGCGCCTGGACGAACTCGCGCTCGAAGGCGGCAATTTCTTCGGGGTAATAGAACTCCACCATGTTCATGGTTTTCGTCGGGCTGACCGGGTGCAGGGTGGAGACCGTCAGCACATGGGGGTACCACTCGACCATGATGTGCGGGTAGTAGGTGAGCCAGATCGCGCCGTACTTTGGCGGCTCGCCGTTGCGGTATTGCAGCAGCGCCTGCTGCCAGCGTTCATACACCGGGCTGCCGGCCTTGCCCAGGCGGTTGGCCACGCCCACGGTTTGCACCGAGTAGTGCTCCTTGAACTCCCAGCGCAGATCTTCACACGCCACAAAACCGCCCAACCCGGGGTGAAACGGGCCCACGTGGTAGTCCTCAAGGTAGACCTCGATGAAGGTCTTCCAGTTGTAGTTGCACTCGTGCATTTCGACCCGGTCCAGCACCATGCCGGTGAAATCAAGGTCGGCCCGCGGGCCCATTTGAGCCAGGTCGGCACCAATGTCGCGGCCATTGTTCTCAAATAGCAGGCCATTCCATTCCTGCAGGCCGTAGTTGCGCAGGTTCAGGCACGGGTCTTGGGCGAAATGCGGCGCGCCAAGCAATTTGCCGGCGGGTGCTTGCTGGCCCGCGCTGTAGGTCCAGCGGTGCAGCGGGCAAACAATGTTGCCGCCCGAGGCGGGCCGGTCGTTGACCGAGCCTTTGCCGCGCAGGATCACCGCCTGGCGGTGCCGGCAGACATTGGAGATCAGTTCCACACCCTGGGGCGTGCGCAGCAAGGCGCGGCCTCCACCCTCCTGGGGCAGGGTGTAGTAGTCGCCCACCTGGGGCACGCTAAGCTGGTGCCCCACATAGCGGGGCCCGCGCTGGAAGATGAGGTCAAGCTCGCGCCGGAACAGCGCCTCATCGAAGTAACTGGAAACTGGTAGTTGGCTTGCGGCCTGCTGCAGTTGAAGACTTAAATCAGACATAGCGTCCTGACCTAGAGACTCCCCCTATGAAGGGGCAGGGTAAGCGCTTTATCCGGGGATTGGCGCGGGAAAAAGAACGGGGGTCCGGTGGTACCGGCAAAGGGAAACGAATTGTACCCCTGCGGCCCTGCGCGCAGCGCCTAAAATCCCTGTTTTGCACCGACTGAGCCATTCATGCCCAAGGCATCCCCAACCGCCAGCGCGGCCAGCGCGCCGCCCAGCTATGAAGCCGCCCTTGAAGAACTGGAGCAACTTGTCAGCCGCATCGAGTCTGGCCAGATGCCGCTGGAGCAACTGCTTTCGGGCTATCAGCGCGGTGCCGAGCTGCTGAAGTTTTGCCGTGACCGGCTGGAGGCCGTGCAAGACCAGATCAAGGTGCTTGATGAAGGAACCCTCAAGCCGTGGCTGCAGGAGTGACGCCGGTGTCCCTGTTTGACTTGTCGGCCTGGAGCCTTGAGCGGCTTGAGCGTGTGGAGCAAGCCCTGCACCTGTGGGTGCCGGCAAACGCGCCCGCAGGCCTGGGTGACGCCATGCGCTACGCGGTGCTGGACGGCGGCAAGCGGCTGCGCCCGCTGCTGGTGCTGGCTGCCGCCGAGGCGGTAGATGGCAATCCCGAGGCTGCCCTGCGGGCCGCCTGTGCGGTGGAGCTGATCCATGCCTATTCGCTGGTGCACGACGACATGCCCTGCATGGACAACGACGTGCTGCGCCGGGGCAAGCCCACGGTGCACGTGAAGTTTGGCCAGGCCCAGGCTTTGCTGGCCGGCGACGCCTTGCAGGCACTGGCCTTTGAGCTGCTGGTGCCCGAAAGCGACGCAGTGCCGGCGTTCATGCAAGCCAGTTTGTGCCGGCTGCTGGCCCGGGCGGCAGGCAGCGCGGGCATGGCCGGGGGCCAGGCGATTGACCTGGCCAGCGTTGGCCAACCGCTCAATGAAGACCAGTTGCGTGCCATGCACAGCCTCAAAACCGGCGCATTGCTGCAGGGCAGCGTAATGATGGGCGTGGCCTGCGGCAGCGCAACTGCCCGCGCGGTGGCGGCCCTGGCAGATTACGGTGCAGCGATGGGCCTGGCTTTTCAGGTGGTGGACGACATTCTGGACGTGACGGCCGACTCCGCCACGCTGGGCAAGACGCCTGGCAAAGACGCCGCCCAGGACAAGCCCACCTATGTCTCCCTGCTGGGGCTGGGGCGTTCGCACGCCCTGGCGCAGCAGTTGCATACTCAGGCCGTCGAGGCGCTGCACGCCAGCGCTCTGGGCGACACGCGGGCGTTGCGCTCGCTTGCCGACATGGTGGTCAACAGGAACAATTAGGCAATGGCTTCTTTGCTGGAAACAATCAACAGCCCCGCAGACTTGCGCAAGCTGGCGCGCCCGCAACTCTCGGTGCTGGCCGACGAACTGCGCGCCTATGTGCTGCACAGCGTCTCGCGCACCGGCGGCCACCTCAGCTCGAACCTGGGCACGGTCGAACTCACCGTGGCCTTGCATTACGTGTTCAGCACGCCGCATGACCGGCTGGTCTGGGACGTGGGTCACCAGACCTATCCTCACAAAATCCTGACCGGGCGGCGCGACCGCATGGGCTCGCTGCGCCAGTTGGGGGGCTTGTCTGGCTTTCCGCGGCGCGACGAGAGCGAGTTCGATACTTTTGGCACCGCCCATTCGTCCACCAGCATCTCGGCGGCGCTGGGCATGGCGCTGGCGGCCAGGCAAAAGGGCGAAGACCGCCACGCCGTGGCCATCATTGGCGACGGTGCCATGAGCGCCGGCATGGCCTTTGAAGCGCTTAACAACGCTGGCGTGGCGGACTGCAGGCTGCTGGTGGTGCTGAACGACAACGACATGTCGATCAGCCCGCCAGTGGGTGCGCTGAACCGCTACCTGGCCCAGCTCATGAGCGGCCAGTTCTATGCCGCCGCCAAAAATGTGGGCAAGCAGGTGCTCAAGCCGGTGCCGCCACTGTTCGAGCTGGCCAAGCGTTTCGAGCAACAGGCCAAGGGCATGGTGGTGCCAGCCACGTTGTTTGAAAAATTCGGCTTTAACTACATCGGCCCGATTGACGGCCACGACCTTGAGTCGCTGATCCCCACGCTGGAGAACATCAAGCACCTCAAGGGCCCGCAGTTCCTGCATGTGGTGACCAAGAAGGGCCAGGGCTACAAACTGGCCGAGGCCGACCCGGTGGCCTACCATGGCCCGGGCAAATTTGACCCGGCCGTGGGCCTGGTCAAGCCCGCCACCCCGGCGCAGCCCACCTTCACCCAGGTGTTTGGCCAGTGGCTGTGCGACATGGCTGCGCAAGACCAGCGGCTGGTAGGCATCACCCCGGCCATGCGCGAAGGCTCAGGCATGGTCGAGTTCGAGCGGCGCTTCCCCGACCGCTACTACGACGTGGGCATTGCCGAGCAGCATGCCGTGACCTTTGCCGCCGGCCTGGCCTGCGAGGGGCTTAAGCCTGTGGTGGCGATTTACTCTACCTTCCTGCAACGCGGCTACGACCAGTTGATTCACGACGTGGCGTTGCAGAACCTGCCCGTTGTGTTTGCGCTGGACCGCGCCGGGCTGGTGGGGGCCGACGGTGCCACCCATGCCGGGGCCTACGACATTGCGTATTTGCGCTGCATTCCCAACATGGGGGTGGCCTGCCCCGCTGACGAACAAGAGTGCCGCGCGCTGCTGAGCCGCGCCTTCGCACAAGACAACCCGGTGGCGGTGCGCTACCCGCGCGGTGCGGGTGCAGGGGTGGCCGCGGGCGCGGGTCTTGAGCCCTTGCCGTATGGCAAGGGCGAAGTGCGCCGCCAGGGCAAGGGCATTGCGATTCTGGCCTTTGGCACCCTGCTGTACCCGGCGCTCAAGGCCGCTGAGGCGCTGGACGCCACCGTGGTCAACATGCGCTGGGCCAAACCGATTGATGAAGCGCTGCTGCTCCAAGTGGCCGCGCAACACGAGGCGCTGGTTACTGTGGAAGAGGGGGCCATCATGGGCGGCGCGGGCAGCGCCGTGGCCGAGGCACTGAACGCCGCGGGCGTGAGCCGGGCGCTGTTGCAACTGGGCCTGCGCGACGAATTCATCGAGCACGGCGACCCCGCCAAACTGCTGGCGATGCAGGGCCTGGATACAGCGGGCATCGAAGCGTCGATCCGTGCGCGCTTTGTAACACCTGGTGAAAAGGCCCGCCCCGGCCTCAAGGCCGTCGCCTGAAACCCGGCTTGGCTATCCATGGCGGGCGCGCCGCGCGCTCGATACTGACGGCAGGCTGAATGCTAATGCGTTACGGGTATTTCTCAAGGGAAAACCCCCGAAAGCTAAAGTGTTCGCGTTAATAAAATTGCGCCTGATTTGACAGCCCTTCCCGGGCCTAAATCAGCTTCGTCTCCCCTGTTCTTTTGATCCATTCGAGGAGTTACCACATGGACCGTCGTTCCCTAATCAAAAATGCCGGCATTGCCGGTGTGCTCGCAGCAGGCGTTGCGCCCGCGGTGCACGCGCAGGAAGCCATTCGCTGGCGTCTGGCCTCCAGCTTCCCCAAGGCGCTGGACACTATTTATGGCGCCGCTGAAACTTTCGCCAAGAAGGTCAGCGAAATGTCCGGCGGCAAGTTCCAGATCTCGGTGCACCCGGGTGGTGAACTCATGCCCCCGATTGCCGGCATGGTGGACAACATCCAAAAGGGCACGACCGAAATGGTCCACACCGCCCCTTACTACTTCTTCGGCGTGAACGACGTATTTGCTCTGGGTTGTGCCATTCCTTTTGGCCTGAACAGCCGCCAGATGACCTCCTGGATGTACCAGGGCAACGGTTTGAAGCTGATGCGCGAGTTTTATGGCAAGTACAACATCGTGAATTTCCCGATGGGTAACACCGGTGCCCAAATGGGCGGCTGGTACCGCAAGGAAATCAAAGGCCTGGCTGACATGAAGGGTCTGAAGTTCCGCGCCGGCGGCTTTGCCGGCAAGGTGTTGAGCCGCATGGGCGTGGTGCCGCAGAACATTCCGGGTGGCGAAATTTATCAAGCCCTCGAAAAGGGCACGATTGACGCCGCCGAGTGGGTGGGCCCGTACGACGACCAGAAGCTGGGCTTCAACAAGGTTGCTCCGTTCTACTACTACCCCGGCTGGTGGGAAGGTGGTCCTCAGCTGGACGCTTTCGTCAACAAGACCGCCTACGACAAGCTGTCGCCTGAAAACAAGGCCATTCTTGAGTCGGCCGCTGCCTTTGCGCACACCGACATGCAAGCCAAGTACGACGCCAAGAACCCCCAGGCGCTCAAGGACCTCGTGGCTGCCAAGGTTAAGGTGTTGCCTTTCCCCAAGGCAGTGATGGACGAAGCCTTCAAGCAGTCCATGATCCTGTACGGCGAGATCAGCGCCAGCAACCCCGACTGGAAGAAGATCTACGAAGACTACGCAGCCTTCCGCAAAGACCAGAACCTGTGGTTCCGCTTTACCGAAATGCGTTTCGACCAGTTCATGCAAGCTCAAAAGCTGTAAGCTGCAAAGCTCACCAAAAACCGCGCCAAGGCGCGGTTTTTTTGTGCCTGCTTTTGCCACGTGGCGGCGCAGATGGCTCGGCGGGTGAAGCGCCTGCGGCGCTGCGCTGCTGGCACGGCGCAGAGCACGGCAAATGCTGCCAGTTTCCCCTGCGCCATGCAGGCGCTACAGGCCTTCACCGCAAAGAAAAAACCGCGCCAGGGCGCGGTTTTTTTGTACCTGCCCTTTTCAGGGCCGAGGCTTTTCGGCTACTTCTTCTTGGCGTCCTTTTCAGCCGCATCCATGAGGGCCTTCATCGGGTCTTCTTCCTTCTCTTTGGCGTCGGCCGCAGCTTTTTCTTCTTCTGTCTTGCCCTCTTCTTTGGCCGCTTCTTCCGTGGCGGGCATCTGCAACTGCTCCAGCACCTGCTCGCTGTTGAGCTTTTCAGTCTTCTCGATGCCACCGGTCACCAAGCTGGGGAAGGCCATGATGGCTCCGACCATGATCAACTGCAAGATGATGAAGGCAATGGAGCCTTTGTAGATTTCGGTGGTTGTCACTGCCGGAATCAGTTCTTTGGTGACGCGGTCGCGGTAGTCAAACTTTGCTGCGACGCTGCGCAGGTAGAACAGGGCAAAGCCAAAGGGTGGGGTCAAGAACGAGGTCTGCAGGTTCATGGCGATGATCACGCCAAACCAGATCATGGCGTCGTCCGCCGTCATGCCAGGCACCAGGCCCGGCAGGATCTTCTCGGCCACCGGTGCCAGCAGCGGAATCACGATGAAGGCGATTTCAAAGAAATCGATGAAGCAGCCCAGGATGAACACCAGGATGTTCACCACAATCAGGAAGCCCCAGGCACCGCCGGGCATGCCCACAAACAGATGCTCGACCCACAGGTGGCCGTCAGCCGCGTTGAAGGTGAAGCTGAACACGGTGGAGCCGATCAGGATGAACAGCACGAAGCTGGCCAGCTTGGCGGTGTTTTCCAGTGCTTGCTTGAGCAGCGCAAAGCTCAGGCGCCTCTTGCCCATGGCCAGAATCAGCGCACCCAGTGCACCCATGGCACCGCCCTCGGTGGGGGTTGCCACGCCAAGGAAAATCGTGCCCAGCACCAGGAAGATCAGGATCAGCGGGGGCATGAGCACATAGGTCACGCGCTCGGCGAGCTTGGACAGCAGGCCCATCTTGGTCGCGCTGTTGAACAAAGCCAAGGCAAGGCCCAGCAACGAAGCCAGGGTCAGGGACAAGATGACGACCTCGTCGCCCGCGGCGGGCAACGGGCGCTTGAGCAGGGGCGTCAGTACGGCGTTATGAACTTGAGCCCAGCCAAAACCGGCAACGGCGCAAAGTGCCACCAGGAACAGCAGCGACTTATGGCCCGAAGCGCCGTTCGCTTCCTTGTAGATGCGGGCCTCAGGGGGTAGCGGCGGCACCATGGCCGGCTTGAAAATCGCCACCATCACGATAAAAAAGATGTACAGGGCGACCAGCAGCAGGCCTGGAATGAGCGCGCCCGAATACATGTCGCCGACCGAGCGGCCGAGTTGGTCGGCCAGAACAATCAGCACCAGTGACGGCGGGATGGCCTGCGCCAATGTGCCCGAAGCGGTGATGGTGCCGGTGGCAATGACGCGGCTGTAGCCGTAGCGCAGCATGATGGGCAGGGAGATCAAGCCCATTGAAATCACGGCGGCAGCCACAACGCCGGTGGTGGCGGCCAGCAGGGCACCCACCAGAATCACGGCAATTGCCAGGCCACCGCGCAAGGGGCCGAACACTTGGCCCACGGTTTCCAGCAGGTCTTCTGCCATACCGGACCGTTCAAGAATAATCCCCATGAAAGTGAAGAACGGGATGGCCAGCAAGGTGTCGTTTTGCATGATGCCGAAGATTCGCGACGGCAAGGCCCCGAACAGCGTCGCGGGAAACAGGCCCGCCTCCATGCCGATAAAGCCGAATGCCAGGCCAACGGCGGCGAGGCCAAAAGCGACGGGGAAGCCTGTGAGCAGCACCACAAACAGGCCCGCAAACATCAGGGGCACAAAGTTTTGTGCGAGGAAGGATGCTTCTTGCATTATTTTGCTCCGGCCTTGGTGTCTACTTTTTCTACAGCGAGCCGCTCGGCCAGCTCTGCTTCCAGCCGCTCGGCGGCTATCTGGTCGTCTGATTTGGCCGCGTCACCGCCAATGGGGTCGGCAATCACGCCGCGCAGGAAGGCGATGCGCTTGATCAGCTCCGACACGCCTTGCAGCATCAGCAGGGCAAAGCCGACCGGTACCAGCATATAAACCGGCCAGCGAATCAGCCCGCCCGCGTTCTGGCTCATCTCGCCGTTGTTGAGTGCATTGACAAACGGCGGCCAGCTCAAGGTGATGAGCAATATGCACAGCGGGAACAGCACGAACAAGATGCCACCGACATCGATCCAGTTGCGTGTGCGGTCGGTCAGTTTGGTGGAAATGAAGTCAATCCGTACATGCGAATTTTTGAGGAATCCGTAGCCGGCGCCCAGCATGAACACGGCTGCAAACAGGTACCACTGCACTTCCAGAAGTCCGTTGGAGCTGATGTCAAATGCCTTGCGCACGATGGCATTGCCGGCGCTGATCAGGGTGGTGGCCAGGATCAGCCACATGGTGCTCTTGCCTATGAAGGTACTGAGCTGGTCGATCAGCCGCGAGAGGCTTAGTAGTGGGGTCATGCGTGTCTCCTGCGGACTATTCCGCGTGAGTACGAAGGTTAACCGGACGCGGCTGAGAAAAGCCTGACAGACTGGGCCGACCGCCTAGGGTAAACACGGCTGTCACCCATAATCAGGCGCAAATGGCTCCCGGTTCCGCTCAAGACTCTCTTGCAAGCAGCACGCGATCGGCGGGGCGCGAGGTGTTGTCGCTGGCGCTGATGGACGCGCGCAATCACACGCTGGCGCTGCTGGCGCAGCTTGAATCGAAGGCGCAGCCCGAAAGCCTGGCGGCTGGCGCGGCTGCGGTATCGCCGTGGTGGATTGCGGGTCACCTGGGATGGTTTGCCGAGTACTGGATCGGGCGCAATACTTTGCGTCATCTGGGCCCTGCCTGCCCCTTCGACGCACCCCGACTTGCGTCCATTGAGCCGCAGGCCGACCCCTGCTGGCACCCGGCGTTGAGCCAGCCACAAGACCCCCGCAGCGCGGTGGCACCGGCGTCGACGGCGCTGCGCTCTTACATGCTGGAGACACTGGAAAGCACACTGGAGCTGCTGGAAAAAGCCGGCGACGGCGACGACGCGCTGCACTTTTACCGGCTGGCGTTGTTGCATGAAGACTTGCGAGGCGAGCAGCTGATCGACAGGGCGCAGGCTTGGGGTGTTCCGCTCGGGCTTGCGCTGCCAGACGGGGCGCAGCCGCGCGGGCCGCTTGTGATACCTGCCACCCGGTGGATGTTGGGCACCGCACCCGGCGGCTTTGCGCTGGACATTGAGCGCCCGGCCCATGAGGTCGCGGTGCCGGAGTTCGAGATTGACGCCCAGCCTGTAACCTGGGCCCAGTTTGTCGAGTTTGTAGACGACAGCGGCTATGACCGCGCCGAGCTGTGGCAGCCTGCTGGCTGGGCCTGGCTGCAAGCTCTGGCGCAAGGCGAGGGGCGGCGCGGGCCGCGCTATGTGGAGCAAATTGGCGTGGCCAGCGGGGCGGTGATGCTGACTTCGTTTGGCCGCGCACTGCGGATGTCCGGCAGCCAGCCCGCCATGCATATGAGCTGGTGGGAG
This sequence comes from Ramlibacter sp. 2FC, assembly GCA_943369755.1. Classification (GTDB taxonomy): domain Bacteria; phylum Pseudomonadota; class Gammaproteobacteria; order Burkholderiales; family Burkholderiaceae_C; genus CALROG01. The sequence continues at coordinate 14,754 of CALROG020000021.1, read as the reverse complement.
GCCGACGCCTGGTGCCGCTGGGCCGGGCGTCGCCTGCCCGCCGAGGTCGAGTGGGAACTGGCGGCCCACAGCGCTGCGCGCCGTGGCTTTCGCTGGGGCGAGGTACATGAGTGGACGGCCTCCATGCTGCGCCCCTGGCCCGGCTTTCGCCCTGACGCCTGGAGCCATCAGTCCGATTGGGACGCCCAGCCCTGGTTCGGGCGGGCCCGCGTCCAGCGCGGCGGCTCGTTTGCCACCCCGGCCCGCAGCAAGCACCTCAAGCACCGGGGTTTTGCCTTGCCCGAGCGTGATGACGGGTTTGCAGGCTTTCGCTCCTGCGCGCTCTAGCGGCTGTCAGTCGCTATACTTTTGATAGTGGGTCAGGCAGTATTGACGCGGGCTACAGGCCATTTTTATCCAATTCGAGAATAAAAACCGGCTGCGCCTGCAACCTCACCCGCACCTGCTCGCCAGGGCTTCTTGGCCGAGTGTCCTGCACCTGCAGCAAACCGCTTTCAAAAGCCACCGTGGTGAGCCCGCGCGCCGGGTCATGGTGTCGTACCGTACCTGTGACCACAATTGCCGCGCCGTCGGCCAGCGGTAGCGGCGCATCGGGTCGGGCCAGCAAGGCATGGGCCGGGCCGCTTTGCAGAACCCGGCCCGCCTCCATCAGCACCACATGGTCAGCCAGCCGCGCGACTTCTTCGATGGCGTGGCTGACGTACACCACCGGGATCTCCAGCTCACGGTGCAGGCGCTCCAGCCAGGGCAGCACCTCGGCCTTGCGCCGCGCGTCCAGCGCTGCCAGGGGCTCGTCCAGCAGCAGCAGGCGGGGGCTGGTGGCCAGCGCCCGTGCCATGGCTACCCGCTGGCGTTCGCCGCCTGACAAGGCCGCGGGGGTACGGTCCATCAAGGGGCCGATGCCGAGCAACTCCACCGCCTGGGCCAGCGACACCTTGCGCAGTCTGAGCGGCACCCGCTTCATGCCGTATTCCACATTGCCGCGCACCGTCAGGTGCGGGAACAGGCTGGCGTCCTGGGTTACATAGCCCAGCGGCCGCTGGTGGGTGGGCATGAAACGCTGCGCGTCTTGCCAGACTTCGCCGTTAACAACCAGGCTGGCACCGGGTGCGTGGTGCAGCCCGGCAATGGCGCGCAGGCAAGTGGTTTTGCCGCAGCCCGAAGGGCCCAGCAGTGCGCTGACGCCGCGGCCCGGCAAGTCCAGCGCCACATCCAGCGCAAAGCCCGGGTAGCTGATCTGAAAGCGGGCCTGTACCCGGTTCATTGCGCGCGCCGCCCGGTGGGGTTCAGCAGATACAGCGCCAGCAGCACAGTGAACGAGAACGCCACCATCGCACCCGACAGCCAGTGCGCCTGGGTGTACTCCAGCGCTTCCACATGGTCGTAGATTTTTACCGACACCACCCGCGTCTGTTCGGGGATATTGCCGCCCAGCATCAGCACCACGCCAAACTCACCAACCGTGTGGGCAAAGCCCATCACGGTCGCCGTCAGGTAGCCCGGGCGTGCCAGCGGCAGCACCACGCTGAAAAACCTGTCCAGCGGCGAGGCCCGCAACGTGGCCGCGGCCTCCAGCGGCGCGTTGCCAATGGCCTCAAAGGCGTTTTGCAATGGCTGCACCACGAAGGGCAGTGAGTACAACACCGAGCCCAGTACCAGCCCGCTGAAGGTGAACGGCAGCAGGCCGATGCCCAGCGCCTGGGTGAGCTGGCCGCCCGGCCCGTTGGGCCCCAGCGTCACCAGCAGGTAAAAGCCCAGCACGGTGGGCGGCAGCACCAGCGGCAGCGCCACCAGCGCGCCCACCGGGCCTTTGGCCCAGGAGCGGGTGCGCGCCAGCCACCAGGCCAGCGGTGTGCCCAGCAGCAGCAGGATGAGCGTGGTCAGCCCCGCCAGCTTGAGCGTCAGGACAATGCTGCCCAGCGCGGCGTCCGCCATGCTCAGTGCCCGTAGCCGTAGCGGCGCATCACGGCGCGCGCAGGCTCGCTTTGCAGGTACTGCAGCAAGGCACTGGCCGCCGGGTTGGCCTTGCCGCGTGCCAGCAGCACCGCGTCCTGGCGCAGTGGGCTGTACAGCTCAGTGGGAACCACCCAGGCCGAACCGCTTTTGAGCGGGCCGTTTTCAAACACCTGTGACATGGCCACAAAGCCCAGTTCAGCGTTGCCCGTGGCTACAAAGTTGAAGGCCTGGCCAATGCTCTCGCCCTGTACAAACTTCGGCTGCACTGCGCCCAGCAAGCCCAGGCGGGTCAGCGTCTGGAGCGCCGCTGCGCCGTACGGTGCCAGCTTGGGCGCGGCAATCGCCAGGTTGCGAAACTGGTTGCGGCGCAGCACTTCACCGCTGGCGTCCACGCCATCGGGTTTGGCAGACCACAGCACCAGCCGGCCAACTGCATAGGTAAAGCGGGTTGCCGCCACGGTGTTGCCCTCGGCCTCCAGCCGCGTCGGTGTTTCGTCGTCGGCAGAAAGAAACACATCGAACGGCGCGCCGCTTTTGATCTGCGCGTAAAACTTGCCGGTGGAGCCGAACGACTGCTGCACATGGTGCCCGGTTTCCTTCTCGAAGGCCTCGGCAATCTGCTTCATGGGCGCGCTGAAGTTGGCGGCCACGGCCACCTGCACGGTGGCGGCCTGCACGTAGCCCGTCAGCAGCCATGCCAGCGCGACGGTGAACAGTGGATGGGGCGGTGTGTGCACTTTCGCTATTACCTGAATGAATAGCGAAAGTGTAGCAAAGGCCTTGCGGCCTGGCCTGCTACCAGGCGGTGCCGATCAGGCCCTGCTCGGCCGCCAGCCAGTTGCGCACCGGCTCGGGCAGTGCGGGTGGGTACACCGGCACACCCAACGCCGCGTAGGACTGGGTGTTGGGCACCAGCCCGCTGCGCGCCACGGCCGCGCCTTTCATGTAGCCGGCGGCACACACGCGGTCGCCATCCATGAATTCGAACCGCATGTAGTTCCAGTTCTGGTCGCAGGCGTCCAGCCGGAAGCGCAGGGTGTAGGTCTGCATCGGCTTGAGCCCGCGCCGGTAGGTGATGAACGAACCGCCCGCCATCGGCCGCCAGCCGTTGCGCAGCATCACGGACGCAAAGCCGATGCGAACGAAGTACTCCACCAGCATCAGGTCGATGATGGTCAGGTAGCGGCCATTGTTCATGTGGCCGTTCACGTCCAGGTCATTGGGCCACACGCGCAGCGTGCGCTGCAGTGTGGCGCCGACTTTCAGGCGCGGTGAGCGCCAGGCGCGCAGCAGGGTCCAGAGCAGGCGGAGATAGAGATTCATGGCGGACTATAATTAGTTCAGTTTTGAACATTGTAGTTCAAAAAAGAACGAATTACATGGCCGCCCGTAAAACCCTCACTGCTGCTGACCCTGCGCTTGCCACCCAGTCCTGGCTGTCGGTGGTGCGGGCCTATAACCTCTGTGACGCGGTGCTGACCGAGCGGCTGGCCGCCCTGGGCTTGAAGCTGGGAGAGCATGAAGTGCTGGCCAACCTGCATCGCGAGCCCGGCATCACCCAGCAGCAGTTGGCGCAACGCTGCTTTTCGGCCAAAAGCGGCGTGAGCATGCTGGTCACCCGCATGGAAGACGAGCGCCTGCTGCGCCGCGAGGCTGACCCGGTGGACGCCCGGGTGCGCCGGCTGTCGCTCACGGCCCGGGGCGAAGCGCTGGCCGCGAAGGCTCTGGCGATCCAGGCCGAGGTGGTGCAAGGCATGGTGGCCGGCTCGTCCGAGGAAGAGCTCGTGTCTATTTTGGAAGCAATGCAACGCGCATCATTGGCCCTGGTGGCGATGCGTCAGGCCTGAGACGCTGCGCCTCAGGCCAGCCAGCGCCGCAACTGTTGGTACACCTCGGGCCGGCTGAGCAGCGCCAGGTGGCCTGTGCTGTAGCAGGTGAGCTGGCGCGCGGGCTTGAAGGCCAGTGCGCGTTCCGGGTCGGCGTGCTGGCCCAGTGCGCTGGCCAGCGGCACCAGGCCGTCGCCCAACAGGCGGTCTTTGGCGTCGCCGCTGCGCGCTCCCAGGGTGGCCGCCACCGCATTGCAGCGCACGCGAGCTGGCAGCGGCACCGGCTGGCGCAGGTCTGTGCCGCGGGCAAAGCGGTCACGGCCCAGCCAGTCTTCGTCCAGCAGGTTGCCGTGGCGCAGGTCGGTAATGCCGGCGCTGCGCACCTTGCCCAGCCGTGCAAACGGGGCCGCGTAGGGCGTGGCCCCCAGCAGGATGTCGACCCAGTTGCCAGCCCGCTCCAGCGGCGCGCCGTGATGGGGCGTGCCCAGGAACACCATGTCGGTCAGCAGCGCGGGCCAGCTGTGCCCGGCCTGCTGGGCCTGGTGCAAGGCGCTGCGCGACACCAGCCCGCCCATGCTGTGGCCCAGCAGCACCAGCCGCTGCACCGGCACCGGCCAGTGGGCCAGCAACTGTTCAAGGTGCACCGCAAAAGCGCGCCCGTTGACTGAAACATGCTGGCCGCTGTTGTAGCGCAGGTAGACCGGTGTGTAGCCCAGGTCGCGGTGCAGGGCGGTGCCATGGTTGTGCCCGTCAGCCTGCCACTGCTGGTCGTTCATGCACAGGCCGTGCGCCAGCACGACCACTCGGCCGGTGGCGGGGCCGACGCGGTGCAGGTGCATGGGTATGGCCAGCGGGTTGCCGGTGGTGGCCAGGTAGTCGCCCAGCACCCCGTTAAGGGCGGCCAGCACCGCCTCGCGTTCAGGCCTCGGCGTGGTGGTGCCAAGCGTCGGCCCGAGCAGGCCGAGCAGGGCGTCCAGACTGCCGCCGACCAGGTGGGTTACACCGCGCACGGTGCGGTACACCAGCCCGGTAATGCCCCCGGTGCGCCCGGCCCTGGCGGGCGGCTTGACGCCCGGCAGGCGGCCAATGCGTTCGTGCATCGCCTCGACCAGATCGGTCAGGCCGGCGGTGGCGTCGGTGGCCAGCTTCACCGCACCGCGCAATTCGGTGCTTCGGGTGGTGGGCTTGGGGCTTGATGGCGGGTTTGTGGTCATGGGCTGCCTTTGTGCCGTGGGGCCTGAATGCTGCGCAGTGTGACAGCTTGCAAGGTGCGGCTCAGCCTTGGCGAATCAGCCAGGGGTCGGTGTCGACGCCGCCAAAAGCCTGCACCAGAAAATCCATGAAGGCCCGGGTGCGCGCGGGCACGTGCTTGCGTGTGGGCATGGCCGCATAAAGCGCCAGGCTCGCGCCGCGCCAGCCCGGCAGTACCCGCTCAAGCCGTCCGTCTTTCAGCGCGGGCGCTGCAACAAACGAGGGCAGCCCCGCCAGGCCCAGGCCAGCCAGCGCGCTGGCCAGCAGCATGTCCAGGTGGCTGGCCGACAGCACCGGCGCGGGCAGTGCCAGCGTGACGGTGCGCCCGGCGTCGCCGCTGGCCTCGGGGTACAGCGTCAGTTCACGGCGCAGCGCCGACACCGCGGGCAGCAGGCCCGCGTGCTGCAACAAGTCATCAGGCACCTGGGGCCTGCCGAACTTGTTCAGGTACGAAGGTGCGGCGCAAACGATGAACGACGAGCGCGCCAGCAGCCGCACCACAAAGCCGCCGTGCAGCGGCTGCTGGCCGATCGACAGGATGGACACGTCAAAGTTTTCGTCGGCAACCTCTACCGCGCCGGGCGTTGAAAGCTCCAGCTTCAGGTGGGGGTACAGCGCGTGAAACCGCGGCAAGTGCTGCGCCAGCTGGTGCACCGCGAAGGTCGGCGGGCACAGCACGCGCAGCGTGCCGCGCGGGGAGCTGACGGCGGCTCCGGCCAGGGCGTCGGCATCGTCAAGCGCCGCCAGCACGCTGCGCGCCTGCGCCAGATAAGCCTGGCCGGTGTCGGTCAGCGCCAGGGTGCGGGTGGTGCGGTTGAGCAAGCGCGCGCCCAGGTGTTGCTCGAGCTCGGCCAGCGCCCGTGTCACCACTGCCGGGGCCATGTCCAGCGCCCGTGCGGCACCGGCAAAGCTGCCCTCGGCCACCACCCGGGAGAACACCCGCAACGCGCGCAATTGATCCATGGGGGCGATTGTTCCATTTCCGTCAATGATCTCTTCGCGGGTTACTACTGTCGGGCGTGCGGCCGGGCTTTTAGAGTTCAGCCTCCCCATTGACTACGGAGCCTTTCATGCCGCTTTTCCCCCGAACCCTTTTGTCTTTTGCCTGGCTCACGGCCCTGTTGGCGCTGCCCGGTGCCAGCCATGCCGAGTTGGAGCCAAACGCCGCAGCCCGGCTGGCGGCTTTGCACCAGACACCGCAGGCGGCGGGCGCGCTGGTGTATCGCGGTGCAGTGTTCGAGCTGGGTCGGCCACAAGGCGCAGCCCTGTTCAACTACGAACGCCGCGTGGCAGCGACCGAGGCCGGGCTGACCGCGTCGCACATTACGCACAACTTGCAGCGCGACACCATCATTGTGGAGACCGCGCAGTTCAGCCCGGCTTACGACCTGCAGCGCTTTGACGCCATCAACCAACAACAGGGCTACAGCGGGACAGTGCGGGTCAGCCCCGACGGGCGTCAGCTGGCGTTCAGCCTGAATGACAACGGCAAACTCAGCACGGCCACTGAAGACGTCAGCGAGCCCGTGGTGAGCGGGCCGTCGCTGCATGGCTTTATTGCCGCGCGCTGGGAGGCGCTGGCCACCGGCCGGCCAATGGCGGTGCGAATGATCGTGCTGGCCAAAAAACAAACCTATGGCTTTGAGATCCGCCAGGAAGCCCAGGCCAACGGGCAGACCAGTTTTGTCATCGCCCCTTCCAGCCTGCTGGTGCGAATGGCGATTGCGCCGCTACGGGTGGTGTTTGACAACGCCACCCGCAACCTGGTGCGCTACGAAGGGCGGGTGCCGCCGATGCAAGCGCTGGATGGTCGCCTGAAAGACCTGGATGCCCGGGTCGACTACACCATGGTGGCCGCGCGTTACCGCTGAACCGGCGCGCGGTTTGGCGACAATCTGCGCATGCCTACCGCCAGCCCTTCGGTTTCCTACACATCGGCGCTCAGCCAGGCTTCGGCCGACAAGCGCATTGACATCTTGCGCCTGGTGGGGGCCAGCGGCTCGATTTCCCAGGCCGCGCGCGACGCCGGCGTGAGCTACAAGGCAGCCTGGCAAGCCATCGACACGTTGACCAACCTGGCCGGGGTGGTGCTGGTGCAGCGCGTCGTCGGTGGTGCCGGCGGCGGCGGGGCGCAGTTGACGGCCGCAGGCCAGCAGCTTCTGGCGGCGGCGGGTGCACTGGCCCAGGCCCGCGGCCAAGTGCTGGGGCGGCTGCAAACGCCGGGCGGCGCGCCGGTGCTGCAACAGTTGGCCATTCGTACCAGCATGCGCAACCAGTTGCCGTGTACTGTGGCCAGTATTGAAGGTGCGGGCAGCATTGTGCGGGTGCATTTGCGGCTGGCCGACGGCACGCCGCTGGTGGCCCGCATCACCCGCGACAGTGCGCAGCTACTGGCCTTGCAGCCAGGCCTGGCGCTGCTGGTGCTGTGCAAGGCCACCGCGGTGCTGGTGCGCGCGGCCAGTCAGGCCACGCCAGCGCGCGGGCGCAACCTGCTGGCGGGCCGTGCGACCCGGGTATCGCGTGGTGGGCCGGACGACGGCGGCGACGAAGTTTCGGTTGAACTCGCCTCCGGGCTTGCACTGGTGGGTTTTGCGGCGGCGGCAAGCGGCCTGCGTGCCAGGCACCGGGTGCTGCTGCTGGTGGACCCGGCGGCGCTGGTGCTGGCCCTGCCAGGCTGAACCCTCAGCACTGTGCGTGCTACAAAAATGATAGGGGCTCACGCAGTACTGGTGCGGGCTGCAGTAGTTTTTGTCTCTGAATCGGGCGGTGCAGCGGTGCCAGACGGCGCCAGCGTGCCCAGCAGCTCGCGCAGCTCTTCAGGCACTTGCAGCTGGTCTGATGTGTGCAGCCACAGGCCGGTGAAATGGCTGTAGTCTGCCAACCAGGTGGAGCGCACAGTTTTGCGAATTTTGCTTTCCAGCAAGGGCAGGCCCAGCAGCAGGCGCAGGGCTGAATTGCGCTCCCACCGCATCAGCCGCACCATGCCCACAAATACGTCGTAGCCGTCTGGGGCCTGGCCGATTTTCTTGACCTCAATGGTCACGCAACTATTGCTGACCCCGAAGCGCCGAAAATGCGCGGCAATGATGCCCTGGTAGTCGGTTTCCAGGCCTTCGCCGTTGCCGTGCTCGGGCAGGTAGTCGGTGTCGGCAGCGTCGTCCAGTTCGCCGCCAGTCGCGGGGCCGCCGCTACGGGCAAAGATTCTGCGGATGTCAAACTTCAAAAAAATGTCTCCGGCACCGCAGGCAGTGCCCTGGCGTACTTATTCGGGGTTGGGGGGTGCCGCTCAGTCAATCTGAGAGCACTTTGGAGTTAATTCTAAAGGACGGCGTTAGCCGCGTTTATTACCCAGCTTGCGGTACACCGTGGCCCGGCTGATGCCTAGTGCGCGGGCGGCTTGCATCACGTTGCCGCGGGCGTCGTGCACCGCGTTGCGAATCAGCTCGGTCTCCAGGTCTTTGAGCGGCAGGCGCGCGGGCGCGGCCTGCACAGAATGTGCGGCGGGTGGCGCTTTATGCCCGGGTGCCAGGGGCAGGGCATTCAGGCGCAGGCCAGACCACAGGGGCACCTCCATGGCAGCGCTATGGCCTGCGCCGTCAAACAGGGCTTCCCAGGGCATGGCAAAGAGTTCGCTGCAGTGCAGCTCGGTTGCCCCCGGTGCATTGAGCTGCGAGACCATTTGCCGCGCGCTTTGGTTGGCTGCGGTTACCCGGCCATCGGCATCCAGGCAGAGCAGGCCGTCAGCCTCGTCGCCAAGCGCGCGGCCGGGCCAGTTCAGGCGCAGCAGCAGGCTGTGCGGCTGGCTCAGTGCCAGCGCGTTTTCAATGCTGCGCGCAGACTGCGCCACCAGGTGCTTGAGCTCAGGCCGCTCGGCGGTGTCGATGCCGGTCAGGTCAAGCATGCCCACGCACTGCCCATTGGGGCCAAACACCGGCGCACCGGCGCAGCTGTACATGCTGGTGTCGTTGAAGAAATGTTCACCCCGGTGCAGCCACACCGGCTGCAGTTCGGCCAGCACCGCCCCAATGGCGGTGGTGCCGACGCTGCGCTCGGACAAGTCCACCCCAATGCGGGTGATCAGGTGGGCGCGCCGGTCGCTGCGGTCAATCGGGCCGTTCACATCCACCACCACGCCCCGGGCGTCGGTAAGGATGGCGAAGTAACGGGTATTGGCAATCGCCCGCCCCAGCCTTTGCAGCACTGGCGCGGCGGCACTCAGCAGGGCCTGGTTGGCCTCCTGGGTGCGCCGCCGGGCCTGCGCGGGCAGCATGTCAAATGTGAGGCGCTGGTCGGGTCGCTGGCCGTTGGCAAGGCAACGCCGCCAGGAGCGCTCGATCCAGGCCCGCTCGAACCAGGTGTTGGTGGTCACGCTGGTGCTGGCGCGGTCTTCATGCATCACGGCGTCACGGGCCTGCGCGATCTGGAGCAGGCGCTGCTGGGCGGCGGCAGTGTGGGGCTGGTTCATGACGGACGGGTGACAGCGTGAAGTGTGCGCGGGTGTTTTGGCTCCCATTGTTCCATTTTGAGAATTTCCTGTCTGATGGTTCGCAAACTAGGGTTTAGCCTAGTCCCCGCGCACAAGGGTGGTTCAACAATGATTCGCGCCAATCAAAACCAACTCACAGACGGAGACCCACCCCATGCAGGTTCAATTCAAGGTCAACGGCAAAGCTGCCAGCGTTGACGTCGCTCCCAACACGCTTCTCGTGCAGGTGCTGCGCGAAAACCTCAAGCTGACCGGCACCCATGTCGGTTGCGACACCGCCCAGTGCGGGGCCTGCACGGTGCATGTGAATGGCCGCGCCATCAAGTCGTGCAACACGCTGGCGGTGCAGCACAACGGTGCCGAGATCACCACCATCGAAGGTCTGGCGCAGCCCGACGGCACCATGCACCCGATGCAGGCTGCCTTCAAGGACTGCCATGGTTTGCAGTGCGGCTTTTGCACCCCCGGCATGGTGATGAGCGCGGTAGACCTGTGCAAGAACCACCCCAAGGCCAGCGAGGCTGAAGTGCGCGACCTGCTTGAAGGCAACCTGTGCCGCTGCACGGGCTACCAGAACATCGTCAAGGCCGTGCAGCAGGGTGCTGCTGCCATGGCATCGGCCTAAGGAGCAAGAATCATGGGTGCATCTGATTTTTCGAACCTGCCGCACATCGGCGAATCGCTTCGCCGCAAGGAAGACTATCGCTTCCTCACCGGTGCGGGCAACTACACCGACGACATCAATCTGGCCAACCAGCGGGTGGCCGTGTTTGTACGCTCGCCGCATGCTCATGCCGTCGTCAAAAGCGTCAACGTGAGCAAGGCCGAGGCCATGCCCGGCGTGACCAAGGTCTTCACCGGCAAAGACGTGGAAGGCAAGATGGGCGGCCTGCCCTGCGGCTGGCTGATCACCAGCACCGACGGCACGCCGATGAAAGAGCCGCCCCACCCGATTCTTGCGCAAGGCAAGGTGCGCTACGTGGGCGACCATGTGGCCATGGTGGTGGCCGACACGCTGGAGCAGGCCAAAAACGCCGCCGAGGCCGTGGAAGTGGACTACGACGTGCTGAGCGCCGTGGTGGGCGTGAGCGACGCCGCCAAGGCCACAGCCTTGCACGACGCCGCACCCGACAACCATTGCTACAAGTGGGCCATTGGCGACAAAGGCCAGGTGGACGCGGTGTTCGCCAAGGCCGCGCACATCACCAAGCTTGACCTGACCAACAACCGCCTGGTGCCCAACGCCATGGAGCCGCGCGCCGCCATTGGCAGCTACAACCGCGCCAGCGACGAATACACGCTGTATGTGTCCAACCAGAACCCGCACGTCGAGCGCCTGCTCATGACGGCCTTTGTGCTGGGCCTGCCCGAGCACAAAGTGCGGGTGATCGCCCCTGACGTGGGCGGCGGCTTTGGCTCCAAGATTTACCTGTACGCCGAAGACGTGGCGCTGACCTGGGCCGCCAAGCAGCTCAATTGCAGCATCAAGTGGGTGTGTGACCGCAGCGAAGCGTTTCTGAGCGACGCCCATGGCCGCGACCACGTGAGCCACGCCGAGATGGCAATGGACAAGGACGGCAAGTTCCTGGCCATGCGGGTGCACACCGACGCCAACATGGGGGCCTACCTGTCCACCTTCTCCACGGCAGTGCCCACCATTCTTTACGCCACGCTGCTGGCGGGCCAATACACCTGCCCGCAGATTTATGTGGAAGTAGACGCCTGGTTTACCAACACCGCACCGGTAGACGCCTACCGAGGGGCCGGCCGCCCCGAGGCCACCTACCTGCTGGAGCGCCTGGTCAGCCGCTGCGGCTGGGAGCTGGGCCTGAGCCAGGACGAAATCCGCAAGCGCAACTTCATCACCAGCTGGCCGTACCAGACCCCGGTGGCCTTGCAGTACGACGTGGGCGACTACCGTGGCTGCATGGACAAGGCCGAGAAGCTGGCCGACGTCGCCGGGTTTGCGGCCCGCCGCAAGGCCAGCGAAGCCAAGGGCCTGAAGCGCGGCATTGGCTACAGCTCTTACATCGAAGCCTGCGGCATCGCGCCGTCCAACATCGCCGGGGCACTGGGTGCGAGGGCCGGCCTGTTTGAGTGCGGTGAAATTCGCGTGCACCCCACGGGCAGCGTGACCGTGTTCACCGGCTCGCACAGCCACGGCCAGGGCCATGAAACCACTTTTGCGCAGGTGGTGGCCGCGCGGCTGGGCATTCCGGTGGAAAACGTGGACGTGGTGCACGGCGACACCGGCCGCGTGCCGTTCGGCATGGGCACCTATGGCTCGCGCTCCATCAGCGTGGGCGGTGCGGCCATCATGAAGGCGCTGGACAAGATCGAGACCAAGGCCAAGAAAATTGCCGCGCACCTGATGGAAGCCAGCGACGCTGACATCGAGTTCGCCAACGGCGAGTTCACCGTTAAAGGCACTGACAAAAAGGTGGCGTTTGGCCAGGTGTCGCTGGCGGCCTATGTGCCGCACAACTACCCGCTGGACAAGCTGGAACCCGGCCTGAACGAAACCGCCTTTTACGACCCCACCAACTTCACCTTCCCGGCGGGCACCTACATTTGCGAAGTTGAAATCGACCCCGCTACCGGCGTCACCCGGGTCGACAAGTTCACCGCGGTGGACGACTTTGGCACCATCATCAACCCGATGATTGTTGAAGGCCAGGTGCATGGCGGGCTGGTGCAGGGCATTGGCCAGGCCTTGATGGAAAACTGCGTGTATGACAAGGAAACCGGCCAGTTGCTGACCGGCAGCTTCATGGACTACACCATGCCGCGCGCGGACGACTTCCCGAACTTCACGCTGGACACCATCTGCACCCCTTGCACCCACAACCCGCTGGGCACCAAGGGTTGCGGTGAAGCCGGGGCCATTGGCTCGCCGCCCGCCGTCATCAACGCGGTGCTGGACGCACTGCACGGGCTGGGCGTGAAAGAGTTCAACATGCCCGCCTCGCCCAATCGGGTGTGGGACGCCATCCAATCGGCCACAAAATGAACCACCCCCGAAGCGCCTGCGGCGCCTCCCCCTCAAGGGGGCGCCATCAGCGGCCCGGCAAAGCCGGTTCCGCGATGGCCCGCGCGCAACGCCCGTGAAAACCAAGAGTAATCAGGAGATTCGCTATGTACGCATTTACCTTTGAACGCCCGGCCGCCACGGCTGACGCCGCCAAGCTGGCCGGTGCCGGTGGCAAGCTGCTGGCCGGTGGCCAGACCTTGCTGGCCTCGATGAAGCTGCGCTTGTCCAGTTCCGACCAACTGGTCGACCTGGGCGGCATTGCCGAGCTGGCCGGTGTAAAGAAAGACGGCAACGCGGTGGTGATTGGCGCGATGACGCGCCACGCCGACGTAGCAACCAACGCCGACGTCAAAGCCACCATTCCGGCGCTGGCTGCCCTGGCCGGTGGCATTGGCGACCGCCAGGTCCGCGCCATGGGCACGCTGGGCGGCTCGGTGGCCAACAACGACCCTTCGGCCTGCTACCCCACGGCGCTGTTGGGCCTGGGTGCCACGGTGCACACCACCCAGCGCAAAATCCCGGCCGACGACTTCTTCCAGGGCATGTTTGCCACCGCACTGAAAGACGGCGAGCTGATCACAGCGGTCAGCTTCCCCGCAGTCAAGCGCGCGGCCTACATCAAGTTCAAGCAGCCGGCTTCACGCTTTGCCCTGATCGGTGTGTTTGTGGCCCAAACCGACAGCGGTGTGCGTGTGGCTGTGACTGGTGGCGGCAATGGCGTGTTCCGCCATGCCGGGCTGGAAGCTGCCCTGAGCAAGAGCTTCACCCCGGAAGCCGCCGCCGCCGTGAAGATTGATGCCGCGGAGTTGTCAAGCGACCTGCACGCCAGCGCCGCCTACCGCGCCAACCTGATCAGCGTGATGACGCAGCGCGCCGTGGCCAAAGCGCTGGGCTGACACGCACGACCGCGATTGAGGCCCCGCGCGCACCTGCCGGGGCCTTTTTTCCGCCTGTTTTATTGCCAAATCGGCCTGTAGCCCGCGTGTATATTGCGTCACCCACTATAAAAACGATAGCAAATGACTGTTCCTGCCCCATCCGCACCGTTCACCTCCATTGACGCTTTGAGCGCCGCCTTGCAGGGCGTGGGCTACTTTGCCGATAGGCGCCTGGCCACGGCGGTGTTTTTGGCGCTCAAACTGCAACGCCCGCTGCTGCTGGAAGGCGAGCCCGGCGTGGGCAAGACCGAGCTGGCCAAGGCGCTGGCGCTGGCGTTGCAGCGCGTGCTGCTGCGCCTGCAGTGCTACGACGGGCTGGAGCAACGCGAGGCCCTGTACGAATGGAATTACGCTGCGCAACTGCTGCACATGCGCGCCGCCCAGGGCCGCGAAGACACAGACCAGATCGAGCGCGAGGTCTATCAAAGCCGCTACCTCATCAGCCGCCCGCTGTTGCAGGCGCTGCAGGCGCCCGAGCCGGGCGCGGTGCTGCTGATCGACGAGGTAGACCGTGCCGACGAGCCGTTTGAGGCGTTTTTGCTCGAATACCTGGGTGAGTACCAGGTCAGCATCCCCGAGATCGGCACGGTGCGCGCCGCATTCACGCCGGTGACCATTCTTACCAGCAACCGCACCCGCGAGCTGAATGACGCCGTCAAGCGGCGTTGCCTGTACCACTGGCTCGACTACCCCGAGCGCGAGCGCGAGCTGGCCATCGTGCAGGCCCAGGTGCCCGGTGCCAGCACCGCGCTGGCGCAGCAGGTGGCGCATTTTGTGGGCCGCCTGCGCAGCCAGCCCTTTGCCAACGCCTTTCAGCGCGCGCCAGGCATTGCCGAGAGCGTGGAATGGGCCAAAGCCCTGGTGGCGCTGGACACCCTGGAGGTAGACCCCGAAGTCGTGGCCGACACCGCCGGCATCTTGTTCAAGCAGCGCGAAGACGTGGCCGCGCTGACGCGCGACTTTGCGGCCGAGCTGTTGAAGCCGGAGCCCGCGGACACGTGAGATGAACTCCGCAGCATTCTGTTGCGCTCATGCCTCGCGGCAAAGGCGTGTGCGCCCGGGCTGTGGCGCTTCACTGGAGCGGTCACCGCTGCGCGGTGACTGCCCTGCGTTGCTCGGTCATGCGGCCCGTCGCGAAACTCGCTGTGTTCGCTTCGCTCACGCCGCTCAAACAGCCGCGACGAGTCAGTCAACGAGCGCGCTTGCGCGCGTGGCCGCAAGCCCTGCGCTACTCGGCGCTCCAGAGGCGCGCCACAGCCCGGGCGC
>CALROG020000020.1:0-66233 GCA_943369755.1 Ramlibacter sp. 2FC | reverse complement strand
TTGCCCCAGGTCCAGGTTGATCAGCCCGCGGTAGCGGCCAATGCCATGGGCCGAATGCACCACCGGGTCGCCCACATTCAACTCGCTCAGGTCCTTGATCAGGGCCTCAACGTCGCTGACCTGTTCCTGCTTCTTGCGCCGCCGCGTGGTGGGGCCGGCGGCGAACAGCTCGGTTTCGGTCACGAAGTCGATGCCGGGCTCCAGCCAGCCAAAGCCGATGGTCAGGCCGGCGGTGGCAATGCCCAGTTTTTCGTCGCTGGCCTGGAATTCTTCCAGCGAGTCAAACACCGGCGGGCTGAGCTGGCTGGCGCGCAAAAAGTCCAGCAGGCTCTCACGTCGGCCATCGCTTTCCACCAGCAGCAGCACCCGGTGCTGGGTGTTGCGCAGGTGGTCTTTCAGGCGGGCCAGCGGCTCGTCGGCACCGCGCACGACGGCGAGCGCAGGCAGCGTCTCGATATCGATGAATTCCGTTCGACCGTCCGCCGCTCGGGCTGAGGCTGTGGAAACCCCGGCAAGCCCTTCGACAGGCTCAGGGCGAACGGCTGCCTTGATTGCCAGCTGGGCGTGTTCGTTGGCGCACGCGTAGAACTGCTCGGTTCCCAGAAACAGCGCCTCGGGCGGCAGCACCGGGCGCTCGGGGTCACCTTGCAGCAGGCGGTAGCGGTCTTTGGTGTCTTGCCAGAAGCGCTGGAAGGCCGGTTCCAGGTCACCATGCAGCACCACGGTGGCCTGGGTGCCAACATAGTCAAACACAGTGGCTGTGGCGTCGAAGAACAGGGGCAGGTAGTACTCGATGCCGGCCGTGGCCACCCCGTTGCCCATGTCCTTGTACAGGCGGCTCTTGGTCGGGTCGCCTTCCAGCAGCTCGCGCCAGCGGCTTCGGAACTTGGCGCGCGCAGCCTCGTCCATCGGGAATTCGCGGCCTGGCAGCAGGCGCACCTCGGGTACCGGGTACAGACTGCGCTGGCTGTCGGGGTCAAAGGTGCGGATGCTGTCGATCTCGTCGTCAAACAGGTCCACCCGGTAGGGCACCGGCGAGCCCATCGGAAACAGGTCAATCAGCCCGCCGCGCACCGCGTATTCACCGGGGCTGACCACCTGGGTCACGTGGCTGTAGCCGGCCAGTGTGAGCTGGGCCTTGAGCCTGGCTTCGTCGAGCTTTTGCTTGACCTTGAAGTGAAAGGTGTAGCCCGCCAGGAAGGCGGGTGGCGCCACCCGGTACAGCGCGGTGGTGGCTGGCACGATCACCAGATCGGCCTCGCCCTGCGAGATGCGCCACAGCGTGGCCAGCCGCTCGCTGATCAAATCCTGGTGCGGCGAAAAGCTGTCGTAGGGCAGGGTTTCCCAGTCGGGGAACAGGGCGGTGCGCAGGCCGGGCGCGAAGAACGCCAGCTCGTCAAGCAGGCGCTGGGCGTCGGTGGCCTCAGCCGTGACGATGGCGGTCAGCCGTCCTGCGGCTTTCTCGCGCAGCGCCAGTTGGGCCAGCAGCAAGGCGTCGGCCGAGCCCGCGGGGCGGGGCAGGGTGAAGCGTTTGCCAGGCGTGAGTTTGGGTAGTTCCATGGGTGCAGCAATAACAAACACCCCTCGCTTGAAAAAGGAGGGGTGGTGTACCGATTCTAGAATGGGGGCCTGCCCATGCCTGCCAATCCGCCCGATACCCGCTTTTTTGCCCTGATTCCCTGTGCCGGAACCGGCAGCCGTGCGGGCACGGACGGCCCCAAGCAGTACCAGCCGCTGGCTGGTCAACCCATGGTGCTGCACACCCTGGCAGCCTTTTCCAGGGTGCCCCGCATCAGCCTTTGCGTGGTGGCAGTAGCGCCGGGAGATGACTACCTTAAACCGCCGTCTGCTACATTTTTGATAGTGGCTTGCGGAGGCTCCACGCGGGCTGCAACAGTTTTTAATGGTCTTCTCGCGCTTGAAGGCGCCGGTGCTCTGCCCACTGACTGGGTGCTGGTGCATGACGCGGCGCGCTGTCTCATCACGCCGCAGCAGATCGACGCACTCATCAATGCCTGCGCCCAGGACGCCGTGGGCGGCCTGCTGGCCCGCAAGCTGGCAGACACGCTCAAGGCTGAATCGGGCGGGCGGGTGGCCAGCACGGTAGAGCGCAGCGACAAATGGCTGGCCCAGACGCCGCAGATGTTTCGCGTGGGGCTGCTCAAACAGGCACTGGTGCAGGCCGATGACAGCGTGACCGATGAAGCCAGCGCGGTGGAGGCGCTGGGCCACCGGCCGCTGCTGGTGGCGGGCGGTGCGCAGAACTTCAAAGTAACCTACCCGGACGATTTCGCGCTGGCCGAGGCGGTGCTCAGGAACAGGACATGACAGACATTCGCATTGGTGAAGGCTGGGACGTGCACGCGCTGGTGCCGGGGCGCAAGCTCATCATCGGCGGTGTGCAGATTGCGTTTGACCGGGGCTTGCTGGGCCATTCAGATGCAGACGTGCTGTTGCACGCCATCACCGACGCGCTGCTGGGTGCGGCCGGCCTGGGCGATATCGGGCGGCATTTCCCCGACACCGACGCCCAGTTCAAAAGCGCTGACTCGTCGGTGCTATTGGCCGAGGCCGCGCGCCGCGTGCGGGCGCAGGGCTGGCAGATTGGCAATGTAGACAGCACCGTAGTTGCCCAGGCGCCCAAGCTGGCTCCCTACATTGACAGCATGTGCACTTGCGTGGCGCAGGCGCTGGGCCTTGCGCCCGCTCAGGTCAACGTGAAGGCCAAGACAGCGGAAAAGCTCGGACCAGTGGGGCAGGGCGAGAGCATTGAGGCGCGCGCGGTAGTGTTGCTGCGCCGCTGAGCCGGCGCTGGTTCAGCTCACACAACTTCACTATTCGGTCTTTGGCTTTTGCAGCTTGATGTGCGCGGCCAGCCCGCCCGAGCTGGTGTTGGCCAGTGCAAAGATCCCGCCCATGCGCTGCACGGTTTTGTCCACAATCGCCAGCCCCAGGCCGGCACCTGTGGCCGCAGTGCGCGCCGCGTCGCCCCGAAAGAATGGTTTGATCAGGTTGGGCAGGGTCTCGGGGGCCACGCCCATGCCGTGGTCGCGCACCTTCAGCAGCACCCATTCGCCACGCGCCTTGGCCGCCACGTCCACCACCGCAATACCCGTCTCGGGGGTTTTGCCGTAGCGGCGCGCGTTTTCCAGCAGGTTGGACAGCACCCGTGCCAGTTCAACCTCGTCGGCCAGTACGTACAGGTTGGGTGCCACATCAAGATTGATGCGCATGTCGCCCTGGTCCTGTACGGCGTACAGGCAGGCCTCGATCACGTCATTCAGCAGCACCGGTTTGAGTTCGGCATGGTCGGGCCGCGCGTAGTCGAGAAACTTGTCAATGATGGCGTCGAGCTGGTCAATGTCGGCGGCCATGTGGTCACGGGCGTCCTGGTCGGCCACGCTCATTTCGGTTTCCAGCCGCAGCCGGGCCAGCGGCGTGCGCAGGTCGTGTGAAATGCCCGCCAGCATGACCGCGCGGTCTTGCTCGATCTTGGCCAGTTGCTGCGCCATGCGGTTGAAGCCGATGTTGACCTCGCGAATCTCGGCGGTCACGGCTCTCTCATCCAGCTTGCTGGCGTCAAAGTCGCCGTCGCGCACCCGGCTGGCTGCAAACGACAGTTGCTTGAGCGGCCGATTGATCAGCCGCGCAATCAGGGCAGAGCCGGTGAGTGACAGCGCCGCCGCAATCAGCAGCCAGACCAGCCAGGTCTTGCTGCCCGCCGGGGTGAAACGGTTGCGATCCAGCACCAGCCAGTAATCGCTTTTGTCAACGCTGAAGGTCACCCACAGCCCTTCTGTGCCGTTGACCTGACCGGCCACGACTGTGCCTTTGCC
Organism: Ramlibacter sp. 2FC; assembly: GCA_943369755.1. GTDB lineage: Bacteria > Pseudomonadota > Gammaproteobacteria > Burkholderiales > Burkholderiaceae_C > CALROG01. The sequence continues at coordinate 62,397 of CALROG020000020.1, read as the reverse complement.
CAGGCGCGCACCCAGTTCTTGCATCACCCGCTGGTCGATGGCGTCGGGGTCAAAAAGTGCGACGCTGTCGCCGGGCTTGCGCGGCACAATGCGCAGACTTTCCTGGTCTGCCAGCGTCTTGATCAGCGAGACCCGTGCAATCTCGTCAGAGTGCACCATGGCCGCGCGGCTCAGGTTGACCAGCGACGCAATCTGCTGTGCCGTTTGAGCGGCGCGGGGCTCAAATTCCAGCGCGCGGAAGGTTTGTAGCCACGCAACAATGCTGCCGATCAGCAACAGGGAGAGCAGGAAAAAAGTGCGCCAGAAAAGGCTGAGGCCTACACGCTGCGGCCGCATTTCCAGCGGCGCTGGTGCGGTTTCCAGCGGGGCCGGCCCGGTGGCGTCAATACTGGTTGTGACTGCGCGAATCAATTGTTTTCACCGCGATGGTTCGACTTGCGAAAATGTCGGGGTGAGCCGGTGGCGTCAACTCCCGCCATCTGGCACGAAGACGTAGCCCACGCCCCAGACGGTCTGAATATAGCGCGGCGCAGCGGCGTCAACCTCCACCAGCTTGCGCAACCGCGAAACCTGCACGTCCAGGCTGCGGTCAAACGGCTCGAATTCGCGCCCGCGGGCCAGCTGGGCCAGCTTCTCGCGCGACAAGGGCTGGCGCGGGTGGCGTACCAGCGCTTTCAGCATGGCGAACTCGCCTGTGGTCAGCGGCAACTCTTCGCCATTTTTTTGCAGGGTGCGGGCCCCCAGGTCAAAAGCGAACGGGCCGAAGTTCACCACCTCGTTGTCGCTTGACGGCGCACCAGGAGCCTCTTGCGCCGGGCGGCGGCGCAGCACGGCGTGCACCCGGGCCAGCAGCTCGCGTGGGTTGAAGGGCTTGCCAAGGTAGTCGTCTGCGCCGACTTCCAGGCCCACGATGCGGTCCACATCTTCGCCCTTGGCGGTCAGCATGATGATCGGCGTGCGGTCGTTTGCCGCGCGCAGGCGCCGACAGATCGACAAACCGTCTTCGCCGGGCATCATCAGGTCCAGCACGATCAGGTCGGCGGTCTCGCGCAGCATCAAGCGGTTCAGGGCCTTGCCGTCTTCGGCAAGGATCACCTCAAAACCTTCCTGGGTCAGGTAGCGGCGCAGCAAGTCACGGATGCGGGCGTCGTCGTCGACCACCAGAATCTTGTCGGTACGGGGGGCGGCTTGGGTCATGGTGCTCCAGCAAATATGTAACAGAGCCGATTCTGAAGGGCTTGACGCGGGATGTGCGGCATTTACCCGGAGGCTTGACATAGTGTTACAAATGTTGCCCTGCGCCGCAAGCGCTTCACCGCAGGGAAGTGAACCCTGGTAGCGGGGTTGGCGTTAAGAATCCATCGGGTCTTTTTTTACAAGAAAGTGAATCCATGAACGCAGCAAAAATGATGGCGGCCACCGCGATGTTGGCTTTTGCGGCCAGCCTGAATGCCCAAACAGTGCCGTACCCACCGCCGCAAAACGTTTTGCAGCTGTCGGCCAATGGCACGGTTGAAGTGCAACAGGACCTTCTGGTCATGAGCCTGAACGCGGTGCGCGAAGGCGCGGATGCGGCGGTGGTGCAGAACCAGCTCAAGGCGATCCTTGACGCCGCGTTGTCCGAGGCCCGCAAGCTGGCCCAGCCGGGGCAGATGGATGTGCGCACCGGCAATTTCGGGATTTACCCGCGCTACGGACGCGACAGCAAGATCAGCGGCTGGCAGGGCTCGGCCGAACTGGTGCTTGAAGGGCGTGACTTCGCGCGCATCAGCACCACTGCCGCCAGGCTTGCAGGCATGGCGCTGGGCAATGTGGGATTCAGCCTGAGCCGTGAACAGCGTGCGAAGGTGGAAGCAGAGGCCCAGACGATGGCGATTGAACGCTTCAAGACCAAGGCAGCGGAGCTGGCCAAAGGCTTTGGCTTTGCCGGCTACAACCTGCGCGAGGTGGCGGTGAATGCCAATGACCAGGGCTATTCGGTACGGCCCCGGGCGATGGCCATGGAAAGCCGGGCTGCAGCGCCGGACGCGCCAGTACCGGTAGAAGCCGGGAAGAGCACCGTGATGGTTACGGTGTCGGGGTCCGTGCAGCTCAAGTAGCAGTTACTGCGCGGCCCACCCGCCGTCCATGTTCCAGGCCACGCCGCGCACGTTATTGCCGGCGGCAGAACACAGGAACACGGCCAGCTCACCCAGCTCTTCGGGTGTGGTGAACTGCATGGAGGGCTCTTTTTCGCCCAGCAACTGGCGGGTGGCTTGGTCATTGCTCCAGCCGTTCGCGGCCGCCTTGGCGTCCACCTGCTTTTGCACCAGCGGGGTGAGCACCCAGCCGGGGCAGATGGCGTTGCAGGTGACCCCGGTGGTGGCATTTTCGAGCGCCGTGACCTTGGTCAAGCCCACGATGCCATGCTTGGCGGCGACATAGGCCGACTTCTGCGCCGAGCCCACCAGGCCGTGCACTGATGCCAGGTTGATCACGCGGCCCCAGTTCGCGGCTTTCATTGCGGGCAGGGCCAGGCGGGTGGCGTGAAACGCGCTGGACAGGTTGATCGCAATGATGGCGTCCCATTTGTCGACCGGAAAGTCCTCCACATTGGCCACATGCTGAATGCCGGCGTTGTTGACCAGGATGTCCACACGCCCGAACTGCGCAGCGGCAAACTTCATCATCTCTTCAATTTCGACGGGCTTGCTCATGTCCGCGCCGTGGTAGGCCACCTTGGCACCAAGTGCCGCGACTTCGGCTTGCGGGCCTTGCACGTCACCAAAACCGTTCAGCACCAGGTTGGCACCTTGGCGCGCCAGCGCCTTGGCAATCCCCAGGCCGATGCCGCTGGTGGAGCCGGTGACGAGAGCAGTTTTTCCGTTGAGCATGTCGATCTCCAGATTGAATTACGATGGCTTGAAAAGCGCTTGCATTGTGCGAGCAATTATCCAGCTGACCATTGCAACATGTCTGACCCTACGCTGAATTACGTAACCTGCCCCGATGCGTCGGGCAGCCATCGAATGGCCTATTGGCAGTGGGGCAACCGCTCGGCGGGCCATGTGGTGGTTTGCCTTCATGGCCTGTCGCGCCAGGGGCGCGATTTTGATGTTCTGGCCCAGGCACTGGTGGCGCGCTCGGGCGGCTCCGTGCGGGTGGTCTGTCCCGATGTGGTGGGGCGCGGCCAAAGCGACTGGCTCACAGACCCTCAGGGCTACCAGATTCCGGCCTACGCTGCAGACATGCTGGCACTGCTGGCGCAATTGCATCAGCAAGCTGCAGTTGATACGCTGGATTGGGTTGGCACCAGCATGGGCGGGCTGGTCGGCATGGCGGTGTGTGGCACGCCCAACTTGCCGCTGCCTTTACCAGTGCGCAGGTTGGTACTGAATGATGTGGGCCCGGCCATTGAGCAGCAGGCGTTGCAGCGTATTGGCGCGTACCTGGGAAATACCGGCCGGTTTGAGTCTTTGCAACAAGCCGCCGACGCGATGTGGGCGATTTCCACCAGCTTTGGCCCGCACACGCCGGCCCAGTGGTTGGGCTTGTCGCGCGCGATGGTCAAGCCGCATCCCGACGGCGGCCTGACGCTGCACTACGACCCCGCCATCGCCGTGCCTTTTCGTGGCTTGGCTCCCGACGCGGCCGCGCAAGGCGAGGCTGCGTTGTGGCGGCTGTATGACGGCATCACCGCCCAAACTCTTTTGACCCGCGGTGCCGACTCTGACCTGTTGTCGCGCGAGACTGCGCAGGCCATGACGCAGCGCGGCCCGCGGGCCCGGCTGGTGGAGTTTGCGGGGGTCGGTCATGCACCGACATTTGTGGCCGCCGATCAGGTCGAGGCGGTCACTTCGTTCCTGTTCGACTAGGGCGGAGTTGTTTGCCGGATGAAAAGCCTTGCTGCGCAGCCCCAGTCTTTGGCGCCCGTCCCTGAGCTGATTGCCGCCGCCGAGCAGTCCCTTGCGGCCCCGGCCGACGCGCTGCAACGTGCGCGTAACTTTGCGCAGCCGCTCATTGCCGGTGAAATGCTGGAAACCGGCGAGAACACGCTGGACCACGCCGACGCCGTGGCGGCCATTTTGAAGACCATGGGCGGCTCCGAGGCGATGCAGGCCGCCAGCTATCTCGTCTATGCCTGCGCACACCTGAACAAGCCACAAGAGGTGATTGCCAAGGCTTTCGGCGAGAGCTTTGCCGCGCTGGCAATAGAGACCAACAAGCTGGTGCGGGTGCAGCAGCTGTCGCGGGCGGCCGAATCGTCGGCGCAACTGGTTGATGACCCGAAACTGCAGACCGAGAAGGTGCGCAAAATGCTGCTCGCCTTCTCACGCGATCTTCGGGTGGTCATGCTGCGACTGGCTTCGCGGCTGCAGACGCTGCGCTTTCATGCCGCTTGCAAGACGGTAGCCCCGCCCAGCGTGGCGCGTGAGTCGCTACAGGTTTTCGCGCCGCTGGCAGACAGGCTCGGTATCTGGCAGGTCAAGTGGGAGATGGAAGACCTGGCGTTTCGCTTCCTGGAGCCTGACACCTACAGGAATGTGGCGAAGCTGCTGGACGAAAAGCGCGTCGAGCGCGAGAGCTATGTTGAGCAATTGCGAACCCGTCTGGCGCAGGATCTTCAAGGGCAGGGCATTCGCGCCGCAGTGCATGGGCGGCCCAAGCACATCTACAGCATCGTGCGCAAAATGCGTGGCAAGTCGCTTGACTTTGAACAGGTGTTCGACGTGCGCGCGCTGCGTGTGGTGGTGCCAACGGTGCCTGACTGCTACGCCGCCTTGAGCTGGGTGCATTCGCAGTTTTCGCCCATCGCCGAAGAGTTTGACGATTACATCGCCCGCCCCAAGGCCAACGGCTACCAGTCGTTGCACACCGTGGTGCGCGATGGCGCAGGCCTGCCGATTGAAATCCAGATCCGTACGCAGGGCATGCATGACCACGCCGAGCATGGTGTGGCGGCGCATTGGGCCTACAAGGAGGCGGGAGCCAAGGGCTATGCCGGGGTGTCGGCCAGCGGTGAGTACGACGTCAAAATCGCGGTGCTCAGGCAACTGCTGGCCTGGGAGCGTGACCTGGCAGGTGCGAGCCAGGGGCTGTTTGAAGACCGCATTTATGTGCTGACGCCTGAGGCGGCGGTGGTCGAGCTGCCTCAGGGCGCGACGCCGGTGGACTTTGCCTACAGCGTCCACACCAGCCTGGGGCACCGCTGCCGCGGTGCGCGCATTGACGGTGCCATGGCACCCCTGAACACGGCTCTGCAGAACGGCCAGACAGTGGAAATTACTGCGGCCAAGGACGGCGGGCCATCGCGCGACTGGCTCAATCCGGAGCTGGGCTTTTTGGCGAGCCACCGCGCGCGGGCCAAGGTGCGTGCCTGGTTCAATGAGCAGGGGCGGCACGAGACCGTAGCCCGGGGCCGCGAAGCAGTTGAAAAGCTGCTGCAGCGTGAAGGCCGAACGGCCTTCAAGCTGGAAGACCTTGCGTCCCAGCTCGGCTTCAACTCGGCGGACGACCTGTTCGAAGTGGTTGGCAAAGACGAGTTTTCTCTGCGCAACATCGAGTTGCTGCTGCGACCGCCTGAGCCGATGCTGGCCCAGGATGAGTTTTTGCTGCTCAAGAAGTCCCGACCGACCGACCGAACCCCCAAAGGCGGTGTGCTGGTGGTGGGCGTCGATTCACTGATGACCCAGCTTGCCAAGTGCTGCAGGCCGGCACCGCCCGATGCGATTGGTGGGTTCGTCACCCGTGGCAAGGGCGTCAGCATTCACCGCACCGACTGCAGCAACTTCCGCGAGATGGCGGTGCGCAGTGGCGAACGCGTCATCGAGGTGCAATGGGGCCCGACAAAGCCCCAGGCGGGTACGGCACACCCGGTCTACCCGGTCGATGTGGCAGTGGAGGCAGCCGACCGCCAGGGCCTGCTGCGTGACATCTCGGAGCTGTTTGCCAAAGAGAAGATGAACGTTATTGGCGTGCAAACCCAGTCCGTCAAAGGCACCGCCTGGATGACTTTTACGGTTGAGGTGGTTGACTCCGGCCGGCTTGCCCGTGTTCTGGGTGTGGTGGCCGAGGTGCAAGGGGTTCGCTCGGCGCGCAGGCGCTGAGTGACTGAAGGCCGGGTGCTATAATCGTGGTCTCGAACGGATTCACAGGCGCGTAGCTCAGCTGGTTAGAGCACCACCTTGACATGGTGGGGGTCGTTGGTTCGAGTCCAATCGCGCCTACCAATTTCCCGGTACACATTCCAGGTACACATGCAACACTGGCTCAGGGTAAACCTTGGGCGATGGGTACAGCCCGCTCCCTAGAATGTGCTGCGGCGCATCAAAGCCAGACCGAGGAGCCCCCCAAGTGCAGAGCAAGAAAGCCAGCGCGGCCAAACCGGCGCAGCGTGTTATCAAGAAGTACCCCAACCGGCGGCTCTACGACACCGACACCTCCTCCTACATCACGCTGACTGAAGTCAAACAGCTGGTGATGGACAGCGAGTCCTTTGTGGTGCGCGATGCGAAGACCAACGACGACCTGACGCGCAGCATCCTGTTGCAGATCATCCTGGAAGAAGAAGCGGCTGGCGCGCCGATGTTTACGGAAGCGGTGTTGGGCAACATCATTCGCTTTTATGGCCACGCGATGCAGGGTTTCATGGGCTCTTACCTTGAGAAAAACGTTCAGGCCTTTACCGACATTCAGGCCAAGATGTCAGAGCAGTCCAAGGGCATGACGCCAGAGATGTGGACGCAGTTCATGGCAATGCAAAACCCGATGGTGCAGGGCGTGATGGGCAACTACGCCGAGCAATCCCGAACACTGTTCGAAAAGATGCAGGAACAGATGCAAAAGCAGACCGAACAGATGTTCGGTGCCTTTGGTTTGAAGCGATAACTGGGACAATAGGGGGATGAGCGAAGTTCTTGCCCCCACATCCAAAATCCCCAAGGTCGGTTTTGTCAGCCTGGGCTGCCCCAAGGCGCTGACTGATTCCGAACTGATCCTCACCCAGCTGAGTGCCGAGGGTTACCAGACTTCCAAGACCTTTGAGGGTGCCGATCTGGTGATCGTCAATACCTGCGGTTTCATTGACGACGCGGTGCGCGAAAGCCTGGACACCATTGGTGAGGCGCTGGCCACCAATGGCCGTGTGATCGTGACCGGTTGTCTGGGTGCCAAGACCGGGGACGCAGGGGGCAACCTGGTCAAACAGATGCACCCGAGCGTACTGGCCGTGACCGGCCCGCACGCCACCCAGGAAGTGATGGACGCGGTTCACGCCAATTTGCCCAAACCGCATGACCCTTTTTTGGACCTGGTTCCAGCGGCTGGCATCAAACTCACGCCCCGGCACTATGCCTACCTGAAGATCAGCGAGGGCTGCAACCACCGCTGTACTTTCTGCATCATTCCGTCGATGCGTGGAGACCTCGTCAGTCGACCCATTGGCGATGTACTCAAGGAAGCGCGGGCGTTGTTTGAAGGGGGCGTGAAAGAGCTGTTGGTGATCAGCCAGGACACCTCGGCATATGGCGTGGACGTCAAGTACCGCACAGGATTCTGGGACGGCAAGCCGGTCAAGACACGCCTGCTGGAGCTGGTGCAGACGCTGGGCGAACTGGCCGAGCCCTACGGTGCATGGGTGCGCTTGCACTATGTCTATCCGTACCCATCTGTGGACGAAGTGGTTGCGCTGATGGCTTCCGGAAAGGTACTGCCGTATCTGGATGTGCCGTTTCAGCACAGCCACCCGGATGTGCTGCGGCGCATGAAGCGGCCTGCCAGCGGCGAAAAAAACCTGGAGCGTATCCAGCGCTGGCGCGAGGTCTCCCCCGAGATCGTGATCCGCAGCACGTTCATTGCAGGTTTCCCTGGTGAGACCGAGGCGCAGTTTCAGCACCTGCTGGACTTCATGCGGGAGGCGCAGATCGACCGGGCTGGTTGCTTTGCCTACAGCCCGGTGGACGGTGCAGCGGCCAATGAAATCCCCGGCATGCTGGCCCAGGAAGAGCGCGACGATCGCCGCGCCCGTTTCATGGCCGTGGCCGAGGAAGTTTCGGCCGCCAAGCTGCGCCTGCGCGTGGGGGCCACAATGCAGGTGCTGGTGGACTCTGCGCCGGCCTTGGGCCGCAAGGGCGGCGTGGGGCGCTCTTATGCTGATGCACCGGAGATTGACGGCACGGTGAAGCTGTTGCCGCCCGAGAAGATCAGCAAGACGCTGAAAGTGGGTGAATTCACCCGTGCCAGGATCGTTGGAACACAAGGCCACGACCTGGTGGCGGTGCCGGTTTGAAAGCCGGTGCCCAAAAGCAAAAGCCGCCTGTGAAAGGCGGCTTTTAATTTATATTTGGTGCCCAGGAGAGGACTCGAACCTCCACGATGTTACTCGCTAGTACCTGAAACTAGTGCGTCTACCAATTCCGCCACCTGGGCTTTCAGGAAAAAAAGGATTCTATATCAAAAATATCGGACACCCCCCGAGCCTTCTCGAAGAAATTGAAGGCGTGATCCAGGGTCATCGCGATGGCCATGGTTTTGTTGCGCGTGATGACGGCGAAGCAGACATTTATCTGCCGCCCAACGAGATGCGCGCGGTACTGCACAAGGACCGGGTGAAGGTTCGCATCGTGCGCCATGACCGCAAGGGCCGCTCTGAAGGCCGCGTGGCTGAGATTGTCGAGCGGCCACCCCAGCCCATCATTGGCCGGTTGCTGCATGAAAGCGGTGTCTGGCTGGTCGCCCCCGAGGACAAGCGCTACGGCCAGGACGTGCTTATCCCGAAGGCCGCCACCGGTTTGGGCAAGGCTGGGCAAGTGGTGGTGGTTGAGCTGACTGAGCCGCCCAGCCTGTATGGCCAGCCTGTGGGCCGCGTCAAGGAAGTGTTGGGCGAGATCGACGACCCCGGCATGGAGATTGAAATTGCGGTGCGCAAGTACGGTGTGCCGCATGAATTCTCAGACGGCTGCATTGCGCTGGCGCGCACATTGCCAGACAAGGTGCGCCCACAGGACAAGAAGCATCGGGTTGATCTGACCGACGTGCCGCTGGTGACGATCGACGGTGAGGACGCACGCGACTTTGACGACGCGGTTTACTGCGAGCCCGCCAAGGTGGGGCGTGGCAAAGGCTGGCGCCTGCTGGTGGCAATTGCTGATGTCAGCAGCTATGTAGAAACCGGCAGCGCGATCGACATTGACGCCTATGACCGGGCCACCAGCGTTTACTTTCCGCGCCGCGTGATTCCCATGCTGCCCGAGAAGCTGTCCAACGGCCTGTGTTCGCTCAACCCCGAGGTTGAGCGCCTGTGCATGGTTTGCGACATGCTGATTGCCGCGACCGGCGAGATCCATGCCTACCAGTTCTACCCGGCTGTGATGTGGAGCCACGCGCGCTTCACCTACACCGAGGTGGCGGCAATTCTGGCCAATACCCGTGGCCCCGAGGCGCTGCGGCGCAAGGCCCTGGTGCCAGACCTGGAGAACCTGCACGACGTCTACCGCGCGCTGCTCAAGGCCCGCCACCAGCGCGGCGCAGTGGACTTTGAGACCACGGAAACCCAGATCATTTGCGACGAGAACGGCCGAATTGAAAAGATCGTGCCGCGCACCCGCAATGAGGCGCACCGCCTGATCGAAGAGTCGATGCTGGCCGCCAACGTTTGCAGCGCTGACTACATTGCCCTGGGCAAGCACCCGGGCCTGTACCGTGTGCACGAAGGCCCGACACCGGAGAAAAAAGACATCCTGCGGGCCTATCTCAAGGCCACAGGCGTGAGCCAGACCATCAGCGACGAGCCTACGCCGGGCGAGTTTCAACGCATTGCCGAGGCCACCAAAGAGCGGCCCGACGCGCAACAGATCCATTCGATGCTGCTGCGGTCGATGCAGCAGGCGATCTATACGCCCATCAACAGCGGGCACTTTGGCCTGGCCTATGACGCCTATACCCACTTCACCAGCCCGATCCGGCGTTACCCGGACTTGCTGGTGCACCGGGTGATCAAGGCGATCCTGAGCCAGTCCAAGTACCAGTTGCCAACGCTGCCAACACCAGGGGAGGCGCACGAGAAGCTTGCCCGGCGGCTGGCGTCGCGGGTCAGGGCCCCCAACCAGAAGCTCAAGAAGCCCGCGCCGCCGCCCAGCAAGGACGTGCAGGCCTGGGAAGCTGCGGGCCTGCATTGCAGCGCCAATGAACGCCGTGCCGACGAAGCCAGCCGCGACGTGGAAGCCTGGCTCAAATGCAAGTACATGCGTGAGCACCTTGGCGAGGAATACGGCGGCGTGGTTACCTCGGCCACCACGTTTGGCATCTTCGTCACGCTGGACGCAATGTACGTCGAGGGGCTGGTTCACATCACCGAGCTGGGCGGCGAATATTTCAAGTTTGACGAGGCGCGCCAGGAACTGCGCGGCGAACGCACTGGCATCCGCTACGCCATTGGCACCCGGGTACGGGTGCAGGTGAGCCGGGTTGACCTGGACGGGCGCAAGATTGATTTCCGACTGGTGCGCGAGGGCGAGGAGCTTGAAGCCCGTGCGCTCAAAGACAAAGGGGTCTCAGGCGGTGCCGGTCGCGCAGGCCCCACCGGTGCACCCGGCAAGGCTTCTGCCAAACGCTCGGCCCGAAAGCCTGGCAAAGACAGCGCTGTGCCGTCGGCCGAGCGAGCTCCCCGGTCACCGATTCAGGCGCTCAAAGCGGCAGTCAAGAAGGCGGCTACCAACGCCAAGGGCCGCAAGTCGCGGCGCTGATGGTTTAAACAGGGTTCAACAAGATGGAATCAGCGAGCAAGGTGGCCATCGTCACGGGCGCGGGCACGGGCATTGGCAAGGCGGCGGCGCTTGCGCTGCTGCATGACGGCTGGCGCGTGGTGTTGGCCGGGCGGCGGGCGCAGCCGCTGGCGCAGGTGATTGCCGAGTCTGGTTCAGCGGCGAGGGCGCTGGCAGTGCCCACCGACGTGGCTGACCCCGCGGCAGTCATGGCGCTGTTTGACAGCACAACTGCGGCTTTTGGCCGGGTCGATCTGTTGTTCAACAATGCCGGTGTGAATGCGCCTGGCGTGCCGCTGGACGAACTGAGCGTCGCCCAATGGAAGAACGTGGTGGACATCAATCTCAACGGCATGTTCTATTGCCTACAGCAGGCTTTTCGTGTGATGAAGGCGCAAAACCCCAAGGGCGGCCGCATCATCAACAACGGCTCGATTTCGGCGCACACGCCGCGGCCGAACTCGATTGCCTACACCGCGACCAAGCACGCCGTCATGGGCCTGACCAAGGCGGCGTCGCTGGACGGGCGTTCGCACGACATTGCGGTGGGCCAGATTGACGTGGGCAATGCCGCCACCGAGATGGCCATGAAAATGGCCAAAGGGGTGCCGCAGGCCAACGGTGAGATTGCCATTGAGCCGCTGATTGACGTGAACATCGTGGGCCAGTCGGTGCTGTACATGGCCAATCTGCCGTTGCAAGCCAACGTGATGTTCCACACCGTCATGGCGACCAAGATGCCGTTCGCCGGGCGCGGCTAGCTGCTATTGTTTTTATAGTGGCTCACGCATGTTTCATGCGGGCTACAGCCAGATTTATCTCAAAACCAGAGGCTGCGGGCGAGTGCTGAGGCGGTCAGGGCCTGACCTGCTGGCCAGCGCTCAGCCGCCTGTCCATGGCGGTACACCGCAGCGCAGGCCGCTGCAAACGCGGGTTCGTTGCAGGCCAGCCGCGCCGCCACCAGGCCTGCCAGCACGTCGCCTGTGCCCGCCGTGGCCAGACGCGCATTCCCTGTAGGGTTGATCACCGGCACGTGGCCCGGCGCGGCAATGACCGTGCCCGAGCCCTTGAGCACCACGGTGCAGGCGAAGCGCTGCGCCAGTTGGGCCGCCGCCTGCAGCCGGTCGGCCTGCACGCTGTGCGTGCTGCTGCCTAGCAGGCGCGCGGCTTCCAGCGGATGCGGCGTCAAGACGGTTTGGCGTGTGGCCCTTGCGGCCCGGGCCCGTAGTTGGGTTTGCAACTGCGTGTCATTGGCGATGGCGTTCAGCGCATCGGCGTCGAGCACCAGAGCCTGGGCGGACGCAAGCACCCGCGGCAGGACGCTGCGTATGGCGTCACCGCCGCCACAGCCGCAAGCCACGGCCATGGCCGACAGGTCCAGTGCGTCCCAGTCGCGCAGCATCAACTCGGGTTGAGTCGGGTCGACGGCCATCGTGTCGCGGTCCAGTCGGCACGCAAAAACCCGGCCTGCGCCACCATGCAGCGCCGCAGCGGCGGCGAGCAGTGCGGCCCCGCCCATGCCCGGCGCACCACCAATCACGGCCACGTCGCCGTAGCTGCCCTTGTGGCTTGCGTGCAGGCGTGCGGTGGCGTCTGGGGGGCCGCCGAGCAAGGCGGTTGGTTCAACTGCGAAGTCGCCCGGTGCGATGTCAAGGTCGTCGAACCAGACCGTGCCGCAGGCATCTCGCCCATGGGCGGTGAACAGGCCGGGCTTGAGCGACAACAAGCTCAGCGTCCAGCGTGCGCGAACGGCTGCGCCGGTGCCGGTATCGGCATTCAATCCGGACGGGACATCGACGGCCAGCACTGGCGCGCCGCTTGCCTGGATCTGTGCCACCTGGTCGGCGATGCGCCCTTCAAGCGCCCGCCCGCAGCCTATTCCCAGCAGGGCGTCAATGACAAGCTCGGGGCGGGCGGGTGGCGCGTCAGCCAGCGTCAGGCCGGCCTGGCTGGCGCGCGCCCAGGCTGCACAGGCATCGGCCGGTGCCTTGGTGGGGTCGCTCAGCCAGGTCAGCTGTGGCACCTTGCCCCATTGCCGCAGATGCAGTGCGGCTTGCAGGCCGTCGCCACCGTTGTTTCCCGGCCCGCAGGCGATCCAGATGACCTGGGCGTGGGGCGCGACAGCCAGCGCCAGCCGGGCTGTGGCCAGGCCCGCGCGCTGCATCAGGGCACCCGGGGGCAGGGGGGGCGCTGCGGCCTGTTCCAGTCGGCGTGTTGCCGCTACATCCCGCAGTTGCCAGGCGCGTTCTGCAGTGATGCGGGCCAGCATGGATTGGGAGACCCTAGCGGGTGCTGATGTTGATCCAGCTCACTTCGTTGGGCACCACGCGGTCAAAGCCAGCCTGGGCGAGGTCGTCGCAGCTCCAGACCGAGAGGTGGTCTTCCAGCGGGTTGGCTTCCACTTCTTGGTGAATGAAGTCTTTGGGAGTGCTCACCAGAACATGCCTGCGTGATACCCGCTTGAGCATTTGCAGGAAGCGCAGGCCGTCTTCCTTGGTGAAGTGCTCCAGGATGTCGATGGCAATCACAAGATCAAAGCTTGCTTCAGGCAGCGTGGGCAAGACGTTCAACGCATTGCCAATGTGAATCTTGTTGTAGGCGTAGTCGTGCACTGGGGTGAGGTATTCAGGGAAGCCCTCGATGCCCTCGATGCGCACCTGCCAGGCTTCGCGCGGCGCGCGTTTGGCGACCGCGCCCTCAATGCTGAACAGGTTCAGGTTTTCCAGGTTCGTGCGCAGCAAAAAACCGTATTGGCCCATGCCTACGCCGACGTCAAGAATTGATTCTGGTTTGAGGGATTCGACTTCGCCGACGATGGCGCTGATCTGGCCGCTGTGACTGAATGGCATGGCTGTGCTGAAGAGGTGAGAAGTAACGCTTGATCATAGCGCCGTACCCCGCACCGCCAGCTCAGTGTTTCAGGCGTTCCAGCCCCAGGCCTTCCAGATCAACCGCAGGCGCGCGCTGGGCCATCAAGTCAGCCAGGGCGCGTGCGCTTCCGCAGCTCAGGGCCCAGCCGCTGGAGCCATGGCCCAAGTTGAGCCACAGGCCGGGCAGACCGGTGGGGCCGAGAAGCGGCGGGCCGTCAGGCAGCATCGGCCGGGCGCCCTTCCATTCCTGTACGCCCGCGCCAGTGCCCGAAATCTGCGCTGCGCCCGGAAACCAGTCGTGCAGCACTTTATAAAGCGTCTGAATCGAGCCTGCGCGTTTGGTGCCGGGGTAGCCGCCCAGCTCAGCACTGCCCGCCACGCGCACCCGATTGCCCAGCCGCGAGATCGCTACCTTGTAGCGCTCGTCCATCAGCGCACTGCGCGGTGCATTGAGTGGTTCGCGAATCGGCGCGCTGATGGAATAGCCATGCACCGCGGCCAGTGGAATCTTCAGGCCCAGCGGACGGAGCAATGCGGCGCTGGCCACGCCCGCGCAGATCACCAGCGCGTCAAAGCGCTGTGGCTCGACCTGATTCGCTATGAAAAGTGTAGCGGGTTGCGTAGCATCCACGCGGGCTACCGTTGTATTGAACTCGAACACCGCGCCGCGTGCCTCGGCTTCCTTCTTGAGCAGCAGCGCAAACTGGCGGCAGTTGCCGACTTCGTCGTCCGGCAGGTGAACGGCACCCAGAAACTCGGTGTCGGGGTTGATGGCGGGTTCGATCTGGCGGGCCTGGTCGGCGTTGAGTTCGTTAAACGGCACCCCGGCATCGCGCAGCACCTGCAGGCCTGGTTGCACCAGTTTGTGGTCTTGCGCCGAGCGCAGCAGCACCATGTATCCGGCACTGCGGTCGTAGTCCAGTTGCAGGCTGGCGGTGAGTTCATGCAGCCGCGCGCGGCTGTAAAAAGCCAGTCGTTGCAGCCGCGCGCGGTTGGCCTGATAGGTTTCGAGCTTGCAGGCGCGCCACCATTGCCAAATCCAGGCCAAATCGCTGGCTGCCAGCGGTAGCGCCAGCTTCACGGGTGCGTGCTGGCTGAACAGGTAGCGAGCCACTTTGCCTGGCATGCCAGGGCCGGCCCAGGGTGTCACATAGCCGGGGGCCACAACCCCGGCATTGGCGAAGCTGGTCTCCTCAGCAGCCGCGCCGCGGCGTTCGAACACCGTGACCTCGTGCCCGTCGGCGACGAGCTCGTACGCGGTGGTCACGCCAATGATGCCGGCCCCCACAATGGCGACCTTCATTGGCATCTTCCGATTTCAGTTTTGCTGCTGTGCATGGGCCTATTGTTGCCTGAGCAAGGCTGCCTCCGCCTGTAGCGCGATGTTCAGCACCGCGTCGTCATGCAAAGCGCCGTGCCAGATCATCAGTCCCACAGGCAACTGCCCGGGTGCCTGGCAAGGGATGGAGATGGCGCAGCCATCAAGCATGTTCACCACACTGGTGTTGCGCAACAGCAGCGCGTTGACGCGGAAGAACTCGGCGTCGCGCGCTGCATCTTGCGCTGCGTCCTTGCCATCGGCCGGAGCCAGCGCCGCAATGGCCGGGGCCACGATGGGGACGGTGGGCGAGAGCACGGCATCAAAGCCCCGCAGGGCCAGACCCACGCGCTGCATCCAGGCGTGGCGCGCCTGGATCAGGGCGATGTACTCGTGTGCCTTCATGGCCGCGCCACGCTCTATGCGCGCCCGCACCCGCGGGTCATAGCGGTCGCCGCGTTCGCTGAGCAGTTCATGGTGCCAGGCGTAGCTTTCAGCGGCGCTGAAGCCTCCGGTTGACTGGATGTTTGCCAGTTCCCGAATTTCTGGCAGCGCCAGCACCTCGACCTGCGCGCCGGCAGCGCGCAGCGTTTCGAGTGCCGCTTCAAAGGCTGTGGCCACGCCCTTGTCCATATCGTCCAGCATGGTGGCGCTGGCAACGGCCAGGCGGTAAGCCCCCAGCGGCGCGTGACTGCGGGTGATGCTGCGCTGCGCCAGGATCTCATGTGTCAGCATGGCGTCGCGCACGCTGCGCGTCATGGCGCAGACCGTGTCCAGCGTGCTGGACAGCGGCAACGCGCCTTCGGTGGGCACCAGCCGCGCCGTGCTCTTGAAGCCCACGATGCCGTTCAGCGCGGCGGGAATGCGGATCGAGCCACCGGTGTCAGAGCCCAGCGCGATGAAGGCAGCGCCCGTTGCCACCGAGACCGCCCCGCCCGAGGAGGAGCCACCCGGAATCCGCGCTGTGCTGGCGTCGGCCGGGTTGACCGGCGTGCCGTGGTGCGGGTTGGTTCCGACGCCAGAAAAGGCGAACTCGCTCATGTTGGTGCGGCCCATGAGCGCGCCACCCGCAGTGCGCAGACGCGCGACCGCCGGGCAGTCTTGGGCGGCAACCGGTGCGTCGGCCAGTACAACCGAGCCAGCGGCGGTGCGCTGCCCGACAACGTTGAACAGGTCTTTGACCGATACCGCCAGGCCAGCCAGTGGCCGCGCGGCGTTGGCTGGATCGGTGGCAGCTTGGCGCGCGACGTCAGCCGTCAGTTGCACGAAGGCATGGGCGCAGGCCGGGCTCTGGGCGATCTGGATCGCCCGCTCAAGTTCATTGCCTGCGCTGGACTGGCCCGACTGCAGGCGTTCCCGGGTGGTGTGGAGGTCGGCGAACATGGGGTAAAAAAGGAGTGCCTGTGTTATACTCTTTGGGTTTTGCTGAGCAACGGAACCGCCGCGTTGAATCGCTTTGATGAGTGGGTGATAAGTAGGTGAGAGGCAGCGGTTGGGGCCAGCAGAACAAAACGCAAACCAGTCCAACAAGGTGTTGCGCCGCGGATTCAATCCATGGCGCAAGGCGGGCTGGATTTTAGACCCAACCTTCGGAAGTTACCTCTATGTCAACAACCATGCGCCAAATGCTGGAAGCCGGTGTCCATTTCGGCCACCAAACCCGCTTCTGGAACCCCAAGATGGCCCCGTTCATCTTCGGCCATCGCAACAAGATTCACATCATCAACCTGGAAAAGTCGCTCCCGATGTTCCAGGAGGCGACGAAGTTCGTGAAGCAGCTGTCTGCCAATCGCGGCACCATTTTGATGGTCGGCACCAAGCGCCAGGCGCGCGAAATTGTCTCGGCTGAAGCCCAGCGCGCTGGCGTGCCGTTTGTTGACCAGCGCTGGCTGGGTGGCATGCTGACCAACTTCAAGACCGTCAAGACCTCGATCAAGCGCCTCAAGGACATGAAGGCCCAGCAGGAAGCTGGCCTGGACTCGCTGAGCAAGAAAGAGCAACTCACGTTCAGCCGCGAGATCGAAAAACTTGAAAAAGACATCGGCGGCATCCAGGACATGGCCACGCTGCCCGATGCAATCTTTGTGATTGACGTGGGTTTCCACAAAATTGCCGTGGCCGAAGCCAAGAAGCTTGGCATTCCGCTGGTGGGTGTGGTGGACTCGAACCACTCGCCCGAGGGCATTGATTACGTGATTCCCGGTAACGACGACTCCGCCAAGGCCGTGATGCTTTACGCCCGGGGCATTGCCGACGCCATCATCGAAGGCCGCGCCAGCGCGGGGAACGACGTGGTCAAGGCTGTTGCTGAAGGCAGCGACGAGTTTGTGGAAGTCGAAGAAGGCAGCGCTGCCTGACTCGCCTTCCGGGCCACAAAAAGGGGCTCTGGTAGCCCCTTTTTCGCAACTGAATTGAAGAACTGAACGAACGAGGAACCCAAATGGCTGCAATTACCGCAAGCATGGTCGCCGAGCTGCGCGCCAAGACCGACGCCCCCATGATGGAATGCAAGAAGGCCCTGACCGAGGCCGAAGGCAATCTGGACAAAGCTGAAGAGTTGCTGCGCGTCAAGCTGGGCAACAAGGCCGGCAAGGCCGCTGCCCGCATTACCGCTGAAGGCGTGGTCACGGCCTACATCGCCGGCACCACGGGCGCGATGCTGGAAACCAACTGCGAAACCGACTTTGTGACCAAAAACGACAGCTTCCTGGCGCTGGCCCAGACGGCCGCCGAACTTGTCGCCAAGCACAACCCGGCCGATGTGGCCGCACTGGGTGCACTGGCCCACAGCCAGGACGGCTTTGGCCCGACACTGGAAGACGTCCGCAAAGGCTTGATCGGCAAGATTGGCGAGAACATGAGCTTTCGCCGCTTCAAGCGTTTCGCGGGCACGGCCAAGCTGGCGGCTTACCTGCACGGCACCCGCATTGGCGTGGTGGTGGAGTTTGACGGTGACGATGTGGCCGCCAAAGACACGGCCATGCACATTGCGGCCATGAAGCCGGTGTCACTGACCAGCGCCGAAGTGCCGGCCGAGTTGATCGACAAGGAGCGGGCAGTTGCTGCCGGCAAGGCTGAAGAAGACCGCAAGGTTGCCGAGGCGGCTGGCAAGCCCGCACAGTCCGCCGATATCGTCGCCAAGCGGATCGAAGGCAGTGTTCAGAAGTACCTCAAGGAAGTGTCGCTGACAGACCAGGTCTTTGTGAAGGCGGCCGACGGTAAGCAGACCGTGGGCGCCATGCTCAAAGCCACCAGCACCAGCGTCAAGGGCTTCACGCTCTACGTGGTGGGCGAGGGCATTGAGAAAAAAGTTGACGATTTCGCGGCCGAAGTGGCTGCCCAGATCGCCGCAGCCAAGCAGGCTGCCTGATCCACAAGAAGGGCGGTGAAAACCGCCCTTTTTCAAGACCGCTCGCCTCAGTACACTCAACCCAAATCAAGGAGTTCCGCCCATGCCTGAAGCCAAGCCAGCCCACAAGCGCATCCTGCTCAAGCTGTCCGGCGAGGCCCTCATGGGTGACGATGCCTTCGGCATCAACCGTGCAACCATTGTGCGCATGGTCGAAGAGATCGCCGAGGTTGTGAACATGGGCGTTGAACTGGCTGTGGTTATTGGCGGCGGCAATATCTTCCGCGGCGTCGCTGGCGGCTCGGTGGGCATGGACCGGGCCACTGCCGATTACATGGGCATGTTGGCCACCGTGATGAATGCACTGGCCCTGGCCGACACGATGAACAAGCAGGGCCTGGTCGCCCGCGTCATGTCGGCGATTGCCATCGAGCAGGTGGTCGAGCCCTATGTTCGCCCCAAGGCGCTTCAGTACCTCGAAGAGGGCAAAGTGGTGATCTTTGCTGCGGGTACCGGCAACCCGTTTTTCACCACCGACACGGCCGCCGCGCTGCGGGGTGCTGAGATTGGTGCTGAACTGGTACTCAAGGCCACCAAGGTCGACGGGGTTTACACCGCCGACCCCAAAAAAGACCCCAGCGCCACGCGCTACAACAAAATCTCGTTTGACGATGCCATGGCGCAAAATCTTGGCATCATGGATGCCACTGCGTTTGCGCTGTGCCGTGACCAGAAGTTACCGATCAAAGTGTTTTCGATCTTCAAGCACGGCGCGCTCAAGCGGGTTGTGATGGGCGAAGACGAAGGCACCCTGGTGTATGCCTGACGGCGCACGTGCCGGGCCCTGAGGAGAACCACATGACGATTGCTGACACCAAGAAAAACACCGAAGTGAAGATGGACCAGTCCATTGCTGCCTTCAAGAACAACCTGGGCAAGATCCGCACTGGCCGCGCCAACCCGGCGCTGCTGGACACCGTGCAGGTGGACTACTACGGATCGATGACGCCCTTGAGCCAGGTGGCCAACGTTTCGCTGCTTGACGCCCGTACCATCAGTGTCCAGCCTTGGGAAAAGGGTATGGGTGCAAAAATTGAAAAGGCCATCCGCGAGAGCGAACTCGGCTTGAACCCGGTCTCCATGGGCGACCTGATCCGGGTGCCGATGCCGCCGATGAGCGAAGAGCGTCGCAAGGAAATGACCAAGCTGGTGCGTACCGAGGGTGAAAGCGCCAAGATCATCGTGCGCAACCTGCGCCGTGATGCCAACGACGCTGTCAAGAAGCTGGTCAAAGACAAGCTGGCCTCCGAAGACGAGCAGAAGCGCGCCGAGACTGATGTACAAAAAGTCACTGACCGGCATATTGCTGAGATTGACCAGCTGGTGGCTGCCAAAGAGCAGGAAATCATGGCCGTCTGAGGCCGTTTCCGCAGTCCAACATGACGACGCCTGGCCCGGTTCCCCATCACATCGCGATCGTGATGGATGGCAATGGCCGCTGGGCGACCAACCGGTATTTGCCGCGCGTGGCTGGCCACAAGCGCGGCGTGGACGCGCTGCGTGCCTGTGTGCGGCACTGCGGTGAGCGCGGCGTCAAGGTGCTCACGGTGTTTGCCTTTTCGTCGGAGAACTGGAATCGCCCGGCCGAAGAAGTTTCCGGCCTGCTGGATCTGTTGGCTGGCGCGTTGGCGCGCGAGATCCCGCAAATGCAGGCCGAGGGCGTGCGTATCCATTTCGTCGGCGACCGTTCTGCCTTGTCTGAGAAAGTCTGTGCCGGCCTGGCGCGGGCCGAGGCATCCACTGCTGCCAACACCCGGTTAATTTTCAACGTCTGTTTCAACTACGGCGGGCGCTGGGACATTGCCCAGGCCGCCGCCGGCTTGGTGGCGCGTGGCGAACCTATCACCGAAGCCAGCCTGGACCGCGCCACGGCGCTGGCCCATGTGCCAGACCCGGACTTGCTGATCCGTACTGGTGGCGAGCAGCGCATCAGCAACTTCCTGCTTTGGCAAGCGGCCTATTCCGAGCTGTACTTCAGCAGCAAGCTGTGGCCCGAGTTTGACGATGCGGCGTTGGACGCCGCCATCGCTGAATTCGGCCTGCGCGAGCGACGCTTTGGCAAGACGCCGGGTCAGATTGCCTCGGCGCCGCAGGCCCAGCGAGCGGCCTGAGCCGAAGCCGGTCTCATGCTCAAACAACGCATCATCACTGCATTGGTGCTGCTGGCAATTTTGTTGCCAGCCTTGTTCTATCCGTCGCCAGAACCGTTTGCGGCGGTTGCGCTGGTGCTGATTGCCGCCGCTGGCTGGGAGTGGGGCCGGCTCAATGGATGCGGGGCGCGCGCTTCATGGCTGCTGGGCATTGCCTGCCTGTCACTGTGCAGCGCGACCTGGGCGCTCGGCTGGCTGGCGCGCCCCTTGCCTGCACTCTGGACGGTTGCCGGTGCGTTCTGGGTGTTGGGTGGGGCCTGGCTGTTGCGCGCGGGCGTGTCAGGCTGGCCCACAATTCCCCGCCCGATCCGCCTGATCGGTGGATTGTTGGCGCTGTGGCTGGCCTGGCTGGCCGTGGCACAGGCCCGGGTCATTGGCATCAACTTCTTGTTGTCGGTGCTGCTGCTGGTGTGGGCAGCCGATATCTTTGCCTACTTTGCCGGGCGTGCCTTTGGCCGGCGCAAGCTGGCGCTGGCCATCAGCCCTGGCAAGAGCTGGGAGGGGGTCTGGGGCGGCATGGCCGGCGTCGTGGTGCTGGCTTTTGCCTGGGTGGCGGCTGACGCGTCGTTTCAGGCGTCCGTGCCCAGCTTGTACACGCGGCTTGCGGGCGTCAGCGGATGGTTGCTGCTGTTGGCGGTGCTGTTCATGGCGGCGATGAGCGTGGTCGGGGACCTGGTGGAATCGCTCATCAAGCGCAGTGCTGGTGCCAAGGACTCAAGCGGCCTGCTGCCCGGCCACGGTGGCGTACTGGACCGCGTGGATGCCCTTTTGCCCACACTTCCGCTGGCCATGATGTTGACCTCCATGCTGTCTCGATGAAACAGCGCATTACTGTCTTGGGGTCCACCGGCTCTGTCGGCACCAACACGCTGGACGTGGTGGCGCGGCACCCCGACCGCTTTGAGCTTTTTGCGCTCAGTGCTGCGACCAAAGTCGATTTGCTATTGGCCCAGTGCGCTCAATTTCGCCCGCAGTTCGCGGCGATGGCAAGCCTTCCCCATGCCCACGAGCTGGAGCACAAGCTCAAGCAAAATGGACTTCCAACCCGCGTCCTGATTGCGCAAGACGCTATGGAAACGATAGCAAGCCATGAGTCGGTGGATACTGTGATGGCGGCGATTGTCGGGGCCGCAGGGCTGGCACCGTGCCTGGCGGCCGCACGCTCGGGCAAGCGGCTGCTGCTGGCCAACAAAGAGGCGCTGGTGGTCGGTGCCGAGTTGTTCATGGCCGCCGTGAAGCAGGGCGGGGCAACGCTTTTGCCGATCGACAGCGAGCATTCGGCCATTTTTCAGTCGCTTCCCGAGGACCCGGCCACCTGGGATGCGCGGGTTGAAAAGATCATTCTTACTGCCTCTGGCGGGCCGTTTCGCCAGCGCCCGCCTGACAGCCTTTCCAGCGTGACGCCCGAGCAAGCCTGCGCCCACCCCAACTGGGTCATGGGGCGCAAAATATCCGTTGATTCCGCCACCATGATGAACAAGGCGCTGGAGGTGATCGAGGCGCGCTACCTTTTTGGGCTGGAGCCGTCCCGACTCGATGTGGTGATTCATCCCCAAAGCGTCATCCATTCAATGGTGCAGTACCGGGATGCCTCGGTGGTGGCCCAGCTTGGAACGCCCGACATGCGGGTGCCGATTGCCTATGGCCTGGCCTGGCCCGAGCGGGTGCAGTCGGGGGCCAAGGCGCTGGACTTCGCGACGCTGGCGGACATGAGTTTTGAGTCATTTGACAGTGGCGAACATCGCCAGCGTTTCCCCGGCCTGTTGCTGGCCTGGGAGTCACTCAAAGCGCCTGCGGGCACCACGGCCGTGCTCAACGCGGCCAATGAAGAGGCGGTTGCGGCCTTTCTGGACAGGCGGTTGCGTTTTGACCAGATTCACCACGCCAATCTTGCAACTTTGGCGGCAGTCTGCCCCTCCAAACCCCAATCGCTGGCCGACTTGCTGGCGCTGGATGCGCAGGCCCGGCTGGCTGCACGCCGCGCCATTGACCGGTTCAGTCGCTGAAGCCGCCCCAGGAGAACCCATGCTTACCGTTGTTGCCTTCATCGTTGCCCTGGGCCTGCTGATTGCCGTTCACGAATACGGCCACTATCGGGTGGCCGTGGCCTGTGGCGTCAGGGTGTTGCGATTTTCTGTGGGTTTCGGCAAAACGCTGTATCGCTGGCAACCCAAGAACCAGAAGCATGGACAGAACACCGAGTTCGTGATCGGTGCATTTCCGTTGGGGGGTTACGTCAAGATGCTCGACGAACGCGAGGCCCCGGTAGAGGCGGCGCAGCGTCATCTGGCGTTCAACAACCAGCCGCTACGCGCGCGCGCCGCAATCGTGGCGGCGGGCCCGGCGGCCAACCTGGTTCTGGCTGTGCTGCTGTACGCCCTGGTCAACTGGTACGGCGTGCAGGAGCCGCAGGCCGTACTCGCCAGCCCGGTAGCCGGTTCTGTGGCGCAGGCCGCGGGTCTGCGCGGCGGCGAGCGGGTCGAACGCGCGGCCTTTGACGGCGATGAGCCGGGCACGATGCGCTCGTTCGAAGACCTGCGTTGGCTGTTGACCCGGGGCGCGCTTGATGGCCGCGATGTGCGGCTGGTTCTTGTATCCCAGGCCGGCAACCCGGCTGGTGAAGTATTGCTGCCGCTCAGCAGGATGGACGTGCGCGAGGCAGACGCCCAGCTATTTCGCCGGGTCGGGATTGTCGGGCCGTGGACCGAGCCCGTGGTGGGTGAAGTCATGGCCGGTGGTGCTGCCGAACGCGCCGGGCTGCGCCAGGGCGATCGGGTGCTGCGCATCGGTTCTGAGCCCGTGGTGGACGGTGCCCAATTGAGGGAGCTGATCCGCAACTCCGTCAAGTCTGGCCAGGCTGGCCCTGGCAGCTGGCGGGTTGAGCGGGATGGTACGGCGCGCGACATATTGGTCACCCCTGATGTGCGGCAAGAAGGCGCGAACAGCATTGGCCGTATCGGGGCGTACATTGGTGCGCCGCCTGCCTTTGTTTTGGTGCGTCACGGCCCGATTGAAGGCCTGTGGAATGGCGTGGTGCGTACCTGGGAGGTCTCGCTGCTTACCCTGCGAATGATGGGGAAAATGATTATTGGCGAAGCCTCGCTCAAGAACCTCAGCGGCCCGCTGACGATTGCCGACTACGCTGGAAAATCAGCAAGCATGGGCCTGACCCAGTACCTGGTGTTCCTGGCGCTCATCAGCGTGAGTCTGGGTGTGCTCAATCTGCTGCCACTGCCCGTCCTCGACGGCGGGCACCTGATGTATTATCTTTGGGAGGGCGTGACGGGCAAGAGTGTCTCAGACGCGTGGATGGAGCGGCTGCAGCGCGGTGGTGTGGCGCTGCTCATGGTCATGATGTCAATTGCGCTGTTCAACGACGTTACCCGTCTCTTTGGTTAACCTGTTTGCGGCCTGCTTCCCCGGTGCTCCGGGTGCGGCGGCCGCTCATCCTGACTCATGAAAAAACAATACAACCGCTTCCGCCTGCGCACCGTTTCCGCCATGGTCGCCATGGCCTTTGTGGCCAATACGGCTTGGGCGGTAGACCCGTTCACCGTACGCGACATCCGGGTTGAAGGCTTGCAACGCGTCGAGCCCGGCACTGTGTTCGCCTCGCTGCCCTTTCGTGTGGGCGAGGCCTACAACGACGACAAAGGATCGGCCGCGATCCGGGCGCTGTTCGCGCTCGGGCTGTTCAAAGACGTACGGTTGGAGGTCAATGGCGACGTGCTGGTGGTGATTGTCGAAGAGCGCCCCACAGTGGCAGATGTCGACTTTGTGGGTGCCAAGGAGTTTGAAAAAGACGCATTGAAAAAGGCGCTGCGCGACGTCGGCCTGACTGAGGGCCGGCCCTATGACCAGGCCCTGGCCGACCGGGCCGAGCAGGAGCTCAAGCGCCAATACATTAACCGCAGCCTGTATGCGGTGGAAGTGGTGGCCACGGTTACCCCGATTGAGCGCAACCGTGTCAACCTCACCTTCAACGTTACCGAAGGCGAGCCCGCCCGGATCAAGGACATCCGGGTGGTGGGCAGCAAGGCCTTTAGCGAATCGACCCTGAAGGGACTGTTTGACCTGGACACCGGCGGCTGGCTGAGCTGGTACACCAAGTCAGACCGCTATTCGCGCGCCAAACTCAATGCAGACCAGGAAAGCCTGCGCTCGTACTACCTGACGCGTGGCTACCTTGAATTCCGCATCGATTCCACGCAAGTCGCCATCTCGCCAAACAAGCAGGACATTTCGATCACGATCAACGTGACCGAAGGTGCCCGCTATGTGGTGTCCGGCGTCAAGCTGGAAGGCAACTATCTGGACAAAGACGACGAATTCAAGGCCTTGGTGACCATCAAGCCCGGGCAACCCTATAACGCTGACCAGGTGGCAGAAACCACCAAGGCATTTACCGACTACTTCGGCAATTTTGGTTTTGCCTTTGCCCAGGTGGAGGCCCGCCCCGAAGTCGACCGCGTCAATAACCGTGTGTCGTTCGTGCTGCTGGCTGAACCGTCGCGCCGTGCCTATGTGCGCAAGGTCAATATTGGTGGCAACAACCGTACACGCGACGAAGTGATCCGCCGTGAGTTCCGCCAATTTGAAGCATCCTGGTATGACGCGGAGCGGATCAAGCTGTCGCGTGACCGGGTTGACCGTCTGGGCTACTTCAAGGACGTCAACGTCGAAACCTCGGATGTGCCGGGTTCGCCAGATCAGATCGACTTGAATATTTCGGTGGCCGAGAAGCCTACCGGCAATCTCCAGCTAGGTGCCGGCTTTTCCAGTGCCGAACGGCTGGCGCTGTCGTTCAGCATCAAGCAGGAAAACGCCTTTGGCTCGGGCAACTACCTCGGTGTGGAAGTCAATACCAGCAAGTACAACCGGACCATTGCCTTCAACACGGTAGACCCGTATTTCACTGCCGATGGCATTTCACGCGCAATTGACGTTTACCACCGCCGCTCCAAGCCCTACGAAGACCAGGGCGGCAACTATGAGCTTGTAACCTCGGGTGCCAGCCTGCGCTTCGGGGTGCCGTTCAGCGAGCTTGACACTGTGTTTTTTGGTGGCGGCCTGGAGCGCACCACCATCAAGCCCGGCACCAATATACCGGCCGCCTATCTGGCCTACGCCAACCGTTTTGGCTATACCAGCAGTGCGTTGCCGCTCACCATCGGCTGGTCACGCGACGGCCGTGACAGCACGCTGGTGCCTACCAGCGGCCGCTATCAGCGGGTGGGCTCGGAATGGGGCGTCGCGGGCGATGCGCGCTACCTGCGCGCCAACTACCAGTTTCAGCAGTATGTGCCGTTGAACAAGCAGTTCACCGTGGCTTTCAACGCCGAGGCAGGCTGGGGCAAGGGCCTGGGTGGGCGGCCGTTCCCGGTGTTCAAGAATTTCTATGCCGGTGGCCTGGGTTCGGTACGTGGATTCGAGCAGGGTACCCTGGGCCCGCGCGACGTGACCGGAGCCAGCATTGGTGGACCGAAGAAAGTTGCCTTGAACGCAGAAGTCATCGCGCCGTTCCCGGGCGCGGGCAACGACCGCACGCTGCGCGTGTTCGGCTTCGTTGACACCGGTAACGTGTTTGGTGAAAAAGAAAAGCTCCAGGCCGGCCAGTTCCGTACCTCTGTGGGGGTTGGCTTGAGCTGGATTTCCCCCATCGGCCCGCTGCGCCTGGCGATCGCCAATCCGGTGCGCAAGTTCGCTGGCGATAGAATCCAGAAATTGCAATTCCAGATCGGAACGTCTTTCTAATGAAGTACTTCTCACGTCAAAGCTGCCTCGGGCTGGTGTTGGGCATGGCTGCCCTAGTTGGCCATGCACAGGCCGAAGACTTCCGCGTGGGCTTCGTCAACACGGACCGAATCTTCCGCGAGGCCAACACCGCCAAGTCGGCGCAGACCAAGCTGGAGCAGGAATTCTCGCGCCGCGAAAAAGAGCTGACCGACCTTGGCAATTCACTCAAGACTGCGTCAGACAAGTTCGAGCGGGAAGCCCCGACATTGCCTGAGAGCCAGCGCAACGCACGTCAAAAGGTGTTGGTAGACCAAGATCGCGACTTCCAGCGCAAACGCCGCGAGTTCCAGGAAGACCTGAACGCCCGCAAGAACGAAGAGCTGCAAACAGTCCTGGAGCGGGCGAACCGCGTCGTCAAGCAGGTAGCTGAGGCCGAGAAGTACGACCTGGTGCTTCAGGAAGCGGTGTACATCAACCCCAAGCACGACATCACCGACAAGGTGATCAAGGCGCTCAACGCCGGTGCCAAGTAGGGCCGCACCGTGTGGCGTTGCGTCTAGGCTCGATTGTTGAGGCGCTCGGCGGGCAGCTACAGGGCGACCCCGACACTCTGATTTCAACGCTCGCGCCGCTTGAGTCAGCCGGGCCGGACGCGCTTGGCTTCCTTAGCCACCCCAAGTACCAAACCCAGCTGGCCGCCTGTCGGGCGGCTTGTGTCATTGTGGGCCCGGCCATGCGCGAGGTGGCCCTCAAGCGCGGCGCCTGCATCGTGGCCGACGATCCGTATCTTTACTTCGCACGTGTTACCCAGCTGTGGAAGCGTCAGCACGCGGCGGCTGGTGGGCCGCGGATACACCCCAGTGCCGTTATTGACCCACAGGCTAGCGTGGCCCCGACGGCTTGTGTCGGCCCACTCTGCGTGGTGGAGCGGGGCGCGCAGGTCGGTGCGGGCACTGTGCTCAAGTCGCGGGTGACGGTGGGTGAAGATTGCATCGTCGGCGAGCGCTGTCTGATCCACCCCGGCGTGGTGATTGGTGCCGACGGCTTTGGCTTCGCAGCCAACGCCGGCACCTGGGAGAAGATTGAGCAGCTCGGGGCCGTGCGTATCGGCAATGACGTGGAGATTGGGGCTAACACCTGTATCGACCGTGGCGCGCTGCAAGACACCGTGATTGAAGACGGCGTGAAGCTCGACAATTTGGTCCAGATCGGCCACAACGTGCGGGTTGGCAAACACACCGCCATGGCCGGCTGCGTTGGTGTGGCCGGCAGCGCCACCATTGGCGCGCATTGCACCTTGGGTGGCGGCGCAATTGTGCTGGGCCATCTAAGCCTGGGCGACGCTGTGCACATCTCGGCGGCCAGCGTGGTGACACGCTCCATTCACCAGCCCGGCCACTACACCGGCCTGTTTCCCATCGACGACAATGCGAGCTGGGAAAAAAATGCCGCGACGCTCAAGCAGCTACACCACCTGCGCGAACGCCTCAAGGCCCTTGAGAAGACAAACAAATCATGATGGACATTCACCAAATCCTCAAGCAATTGCCGCATCGTTACCCGTTTTTGCTGGTGGACCGGGTGCTTGAGCTCGACAAAGGCAAGCGGATCAAGGCGCTCAAGAACGTCACCATCAACGAGCCGTTTTTCGTCGGCCATTTTCCGCATCGTCCGGTGATGCCCGGTGTGCTGATGCTCGAAGCCATGGCCCAGGCGGCGGCGCTGCTGTCGTT
This sequence comes from Ramlibacter sp. 2FC, assembly GCA_943369755.1. Lineage (GTDB taxonomy): Bacteria > Pseudomonadota > Gammaproteobacteria > Burkholderiales > Burkholderiaceae_C > CALROG01. Next base: position 34,442 of record CALROG020000020.1, on the reverse strand, counting down.
CGACATGCTGGGCGTTGTGCCCGACGACAAGACGGTGTATTACTTTGCCGGCATCGACGGTGCGCGTTTCAAGCGCCCGGTGGAGCCTGGCGACCAGTTGGTCATGGAGGTGATGCTTGAGCGTTCCAAGGCCGGTGTCTTCAAGTTCAAGGGCACCAGCTACGTGGGTGATGAGGTGGCCTGCGAAGCCGAGCTGATGTGCACGATGCGCAAGATCGCATGAAGGCACCCTCGCGAAGCGCCTTCGGCGCCTCCCCGTCGAAAGGGCGTCACCAGCGGCCGGGCAATGCCGGTTGCCCGGCGCCCCTTGAATGCACATCACTGGCGTAACGCAGCGATCATGGTGACTGCCATTCATCCCACCGCCATCGTGGACCCGGCGGCCGAGCTGGACAGCTCGGTCAGCGTCGGGCCCTACACCGTCATTGGCCCGCATGTGAAGGTGGGCGCGGGTACCACCATCGGGGCGCATTGCGTGATCGAAGGGCACACCACCATCGGGCGCGATAACCGCATCTTTCAGTTCAACTCGTTGGGGGCGATTCCGCAGGACAAGAAATACGCGGGGGAACCCTGCGAGCTGATCATCGGTGAGCGCAACCACATTCGCGAGTTCTGTACCCTCAACATCGGCTCGCCCGGGGGCGGTGCGGTGACCAGAGTGGGCAATGACAACTGGATCATGGCCTATGTGCACCTGGCGCATGATTGCGTGGTGGGCAACCACACGATTTTTGCCAACAACTCGCAGCTCGCTGGCCATGTGCAGGTCGGTGACTGGGTCATCCTCGGCGGCTTTACCGTGGTACACCAGTTCGTGCGCATTGGGGCCCATGGCATGACGGCGATGTGCTCGCTGCTGTTTGCCGACCAGCCGCCGTTTGTGATGAGCCAGGGCCAACCGGCCCAGGCACGGTCCATGAACTTTGAAGGCCTGCGCCGGCGTGGCTTCTCGAGCGCACGGGTGTCGGCCGTCAAGGCCATGCACAAGGCGCTGTACCGCGACGGATTGACGCTGGAACAGGCGTCGGCCCGCATCGCGCAGCTGGTCCACGAAATCCCCGACGCGGCACCTGATGTCCAGATGATGCTGGAGTTCCTGGCGCAGGTCTCACCGCAACGCGGCATCGTCCGGTAGTCAGCCATGAGTCTGCTGGCACCCAGCATTGCGATGGTGGCCGGCGAGACCTCTGGCGACCTGTTGGCCGGGCTGCTGCTGGACGGCATGCAGGTGCGCTGGCCTGCCATGAGTGCCGCCGGGATTGGTGGCCCCCAGATGGCGCGGCGGGGCTTTCAGGCGTGGTGGCCCCATGACAAGCTGGCGGTGCGCGGTTATGTCGAAGTTCTGCGTCACTACCGCGAGATCGTGGGTATTCGCAACCAATTACGTTTGCGGCTGCTGCAACAGCCCCCCGATGCATTTATTGGGGTTGACGCGCCCGACTTCAACCTCGACCTGGAAGCCGCGCTCAAGGCGCGGGGCGTCAAGACGGTGCATTTTGTTTGTCCGTCAGTCTGGGCCTGGCGCGCCGAGCGCGTTGAAAAAATCCGACGCAGCGTGGACCTTGTGCTGTGCATCTTCCCGTTCGAGCCCGCACTGCTGGCGCAGCACGGCATTGCCGCCACCTATGTGGGCCACCCGCTGGCCACCCTTATTCCCCAGGTGCCCGACAAGGCGGCCGCTCGGGCCGTGCTGGGTTTGGGCAGTGCAGACACGGTGGTTGCCATCTTGCCGGGCAGTCGCCAGTCAGAGGTTCAATACCTGGCTTTACGGTTCTTTTCGGCTGCAGCCCGCATGCAGGCTGTGCGACCTACTATCAAATTTATAGTGCCCGCGATTGCGGCGTTGCGCCCCGCGATTGAGGCGGCGGCCCGCCAGGCAGGCCTGGGCACGGCGCTAAAAATTGTCACCGGGCAGTCGCACGCCGCGCTGGCGGCCTGCGACGTGACGCTCATTGCCAGCGGCACGGCCACCCTGGAAGCCGCCTTGTTCAAGCGCCCCATGGTGATTGCCTACAACATGAACTGGCTTTCGTGGCAGATCATGCGACGCAAGCAACTGCAGCCCTGGGTTGGCTTGCCCAACATACTGTGCCGCGACTTCGTGGTGCCCGAGTTTTTGCAAGATGCGGCGACGCCTGAGGTGTTGGCCCGGGCCGTGCTCGACTGGCTGGATGCACCTGAGAAAATAGCCGCTGTACAACAACGATTCGACGCGCTGCATGCCCAGCTACAGCGCGACACGGCAACCCTGGCGACTGATGCGCTCCAAAAAATTCTTGAAAGCTGAGCAGGCCCCGCTGATCTGGGACGCGCCAGGCCTGGTGGCCGGTGTGGACGAGGCCGGGCGTGGCCCGCTGGCGGGCCCGGTGGTGGCTGCCGCTGTGATCCTGGACGAGCTGAACCCAATCAAGGGTCTGGCGGATTCGAAGAAGCTCAGCGCGCTGCGGCGCGAAAAGCTGTACGACGAAATCCGTGCCAAGGCGCTGTGCTGCTCGATTGCCGAGGCCAGCGTTGAGGAAATCGATGAACTCAACATTCTGCAAGCCACTTTGCTGGCAATGCGCCGCGCCGTGGAAGGCCTGCGCCTGCGGCCCCACAAGGTTCTGGTGGACGGCAATCGCCTGCCCCGACTGGACATGCTGGCCGAAGCCATCGTCAAGGGCGACAGCAAGGTCGCTGCGATTTCTGCAGCGTCCATTTTGGCCAAGGTTTACCGGGATCGCTGGTGTGTGCAGTACCACCAGCAGTACCCGCAGTACGGCTTTGACGGCCACAAGGGTTACGGCACCCCGGTGCACATGGCGGCGCTGCGCGCGCATGGGGCCTGCCCGCAGCACCGCAAATCATTCGCGCCGGTCGCGGATGTCCTGAAGTAAGCCCAATGTTCGGCGGTTCCCATGACTTCTGACGCCGTTACCCACATTACGTCGCGCGACAACGCGCTGCTCAAGGAGCTGCGCCGCCTCTCGCAAGACCCCACCGCCTACCGCAAGCAGGGCCGGGTGTGGCTTGAGGGCGACCACCTTTGTCGTGCCGCGCTGGCCCGTGGCCTGAAGCCTGTGCAGGCCTTGTTTTGCGAGTCAGTATGGCCTGCAGCCCGCGTGGAATATGCGCAAGCCGCTATCAAAAATATAGTAGTTGCGGATGCCCTGTGGGCCAGCATCAGCGCGCTGGAGTCGCCCGCGGGCATGGGTTTTGTGCTGGAATTGCCGCCACCCTTGGCGGTTGAACCACGGGCGGCAACGGTCATTCTGGACCGGGTGCAAGACGCCGGCAATGTGGGCTCGATCTTGCGCAGCGCTGCTGCCTTTGGTTTCCGTCAGGTGATTGCGCTCAAGGGCACGGCCGCCCTCTGGAGCCCCAAGGTGCTGCGCGCCGGTATGGGCGCGCATTTTGGCCTGTGGCTGATCGAGGGCGTAGAGCCCGCCGTGCTGGACGCGCTGGCGGTGCCGATGATCGTTACCAGCTCCCATCAGGGCGAACTGGTGCAGCGGCAAAAGCTGCCCTGGCCCTGCGCCTGGGCCATGGGTCACGAAGGGCAGGGTGTGGGGCAAGACGTGGCGTCGCGGGCCAGCCTGGCGGTACGCATTGGCCAGCCCGGCGGGGAAGAATCACTGAACGTGGCTGCCGCAGCGGCAATTTGCCTGCACGCCAGTGCGGTGTCTGGCATCACGCAGGTGTAAGCGCCACCGGGCAGGCGTAGGGATTGAAGGCCTTGGCGGGCAGCCAAACCGCCCCTGCGGCTATAATCAAGGGCTTTCCCGCAAACCCCGTACGCCTAGCGCATTCAAGCCTCTTCCCTAACAAAAGCAGCTAACGAGAGACCTCTCTTGAGCGTGTTTGGGCGTACCCGTAACCATCCGGAGAACCCAGTGCTTTTGTCCCTACAGGGAACCGCCCCTCACGCCATCCTGGCGCTCGCTGACGGCACGGTCTTTCTCGGCAATTCGATCGGAGCCACCGGCTCCACGACCGGCGAAGTGGTGTTCAACACCGCCATGTCCGGTTATCAGGAAATCCTCACCGACCCGAGTTACTGCCAGCAGATCGTGACCCTCACGTATCCGCACATCGGTAACTACGGCGTCAACGCGGAAGACATCGAAGCTGAAAAAGTCCACGCCGCAGGCCTGATCATCAAAGACCTGCCGCTGATTGCCAGCAACTTCCGCTCCACCATGACCTTGTCGCAGTATCTGGTGCGCGAGAACACGGTGGCTATTGCCAACATCGACACCCGCAAGCTCACCCGCCTGTTGCGCAGCAAAGGCGCGCAGAACGGCTGCATCGTCGGCCTGGCCGCCGGTGAGGCCGTCTCGCAGGCACAGATTGACAGGGCCATTGCAGCGGCCAAGGGAACGCCCAGCATGGCCGGGCTGGACTTGGCCCGCGTGGTCAGCGTCAACCAGTCCTACGACTGGACCCAGACCGAGTGGAAGCTCGGCAGCGGTTACGGCACCCAGAATGCGCCACGCTTTCATGTGGTGGCCTGTGACTTTGGCGTGAAGAAAAACATCCTGCGTATGCTGGCCGAACGCGGCTGCAAAGTCACCGTGGTGCCCGCGCAGACGCCTGCGGTTGAAGTGCTCAAACTCAAGCCCGATGGCGTGTTCCTGTCCAACGGCCCCGGCGACCCGCAGCCCTGCGACTACGCCATCGCCGCCGCCCGCGAACTGATTGAAACTGGCACCCCCACCTTCGGCATCTGTCTGGGCCACCAGATCATGGCGCTGGCGTCCGGGGCCAAGACCTTCAAAATGAAGTTCGGCCACCACGGTGCCAACCACCCCGTCAAAGACCTGGACAACGGCCGCGTCAGCATCACCAGTCAGAACCACGGCTTTGCGGTGGATGAAAAGACGCTGCCCGCCAACCTGCGCTCCACGCATGTGAGCCTGTTTGACGGCACGTTGCAGGGCCTGGCCCGTACCGACAAGCCCGCGTTCTGTTTCCAGGGTCACCCGGAAGCTTCGCCCGGGCCGCACGACATCAGCTATTTGTTTGACCGCTTCATCAAATTGATGGAGACGAAATGACCTGCCCCCACGTTCACGGCTTCGCCGTTTCACTGCCCCCCGAGGGGGCCCTCGCTCCCCTGGAGCGGTCCTGCGAGAGCGAACATGCCTAAGCGCACAGACATCAAGAGCATCCTTATCATCGGCGCCGGCCCGATCATCATTGGCCAGGCCTGCGAGTTTGATTACTCGGGCGTGCAGGCCTGCAAGGCCTTGCGTGAAGAGGGTTTCAAGGTCATTCTGATCAACAGCAACCCGGCCACGATCATGACCGACCCGGCCACGGCCGACGTGACCTATATCGAGCCCATCACCTGGCAGACAGTCGAGAAGATCATCGCCAAGGAGCGGCCCGACGCGATCCTGCCCACCATGGGCGGCCAGACCGCGCTGAACTGCGCGCTGGACCTCTGGCGCAATGGCGTGCTGGACAAGTACAAGGTCGAACTGATTGGCGCCACGCCCGAGGCGATTGACAAGGCCGAAGACCGGCTGAAGTTCAAGGACGCCATGACCAAAATTGGTCTGGGCTCGGCGCGCTCGGGCATTGCCCACAGCATGGACGAGGCTTGGGTGGTTCAGAAGACGTTGGGTTTCCCTACGGTCATCCGCCCCAGCTTCACGCTGGGCGGTACCGGCGGCGGCATCGCCTACAACCCGGAAGAGTTCGAGACCATCTGCAAACGCGGACTGGAGGCCTCGCCCACCAACGAGCTGCTGATCGAAGAGTCGCTGCTGGGCTGGAAAGAGTACGAGATGGAAGTGGTGCGCGACAAGGCCGACAACTGCATCATCGTCTGCTCCATTGAAAACCTGGACCCGATGGGCGTGCACACCGGCGACTCTATTACCGTGGCTCCGGCCCAGACTTTGTCTGACAAGGAGTACCAGATCATGCGCAACGCCTCACTGGCGGTACTGCGCGAGATCGGGGTCGATACCGGTGGCTCCAATGTGCAGTTCTCGATCAACCCCAAAGACGGGCGCATGATCGTGATCGAGATGAATCCGCGGGTCTCGCGGTCTTCAGCGCTGGCTTCCAAAGCTACCGGCTTCCCGATTGCCAAGGTCGCGGCCAAGCTGGCCGTGGGCTACACACTGGACGAGCTGCGCAACGAGATCACGGGGGGCGCGACGCCCGCTTCGTTCGAGCCGTCGATTGACTATGTGGTCACCAAAATCCCGCGTTTTGCCTTCGAGAAGTTCCCCACAGCCGACAGCCGCCTGACCACGCAGATGAAGTCGGTGGGCGAGGTCATGGCCATGGGCCGCACCTTTCAGGAGTCGTTCCAGAAAGCATTGCGCGGGCTTGAAGTTGGCGTTGATGGGTTGAACGAAAAGACGCAAGACCGCGAAGTGCTTGAAAAAGAGTTGGGCGCGCCCGGCCCCGATCGCATTTGGTACGTTGGCGACGCGTTTGCCCTGGGGCTGACGGTTGACGAGGTTCATGAGCTGACCAAGATCGACAAGTGGTTTCTGGTGCAGATCGAAGAGATCGTCAAGATTGAGCTGGAGCTTGAAACCACCACGCTGGATGCGCTGAGCCGCGACGAGCTGCTGGCGCTGAAGAAAAAGGGCTTTTCAGACCGCCGCCTTGCACGCCAGCTCAAGACCACCGACAAGGTGATCCGCGACAAGCGCCACGCGCTGGGCATCCGCCCGGTGTACAAGCGGGTGGATACCTGTGCCGCCGAGTTCGCCACCAATACAGCCTACATGTACTCCACCTACGAAGACGAGTGCGAGGCCGAGCCGACCAACAACAAAAAGATCATGGTGCTGGGCGGTGGCCCCAACCGCATTGGCCAGGGCATCGAGTTCGACTACTGCTGTGTGCACGCCGCGCTGGCGATGCGTGAAGACGGCTACGAGACCATCATGGTCAACTGCAACCCCGAGACCGTGTCCACCGACTACGACACCTCCGACCGCCTTTACTTCGAGCCGCTGACACTGGAAGACGTGCTGGAAATCGTGGACAAAGAAAAGCCGCTGGGTGTGATCGTCCAATACGGTGGCCAGACCCCGTTGAAGCTGGCGCTTGACCTGGAGGCCAACGGCGTGCCCATCATCGGCACCAGCCCGGACATGATCGATGCGGCTGAAGACCGCGAGCGCTTTTCTGCGTTGCTGCGCAAGCTGAATTTGAGGCAGCCGCCAAACGCCACCGCCCGCACGGAAGCCGAGGCACTGGAAAAGGCCACAACGCTGGGCTACCCGCTGGTGGTGCGCCCGAGCTATGTGCTGGGCGGCCGGGCCATGGAGATCGTGCATGAACAGCGCGATCTGGAGCGCTACATGCGCGAGGCCGTCAAGGTCAGCCACGACTCGCCGGTACTGCTGGATCGTTTCCTGAACGACGCCATTGAGTGCGACGTTGACTGCCTGCGTGACCCCGAAGGTAAAACCTTTATCGGCGGGGTGATGGAGCATATCGAACAGGCCGGTGTGCACAGTGGTGACTCGGCGTGCTCACTGCCACCGTACTACCTGGCCAAGGACACCGTTGACGAGCTCAAGCGCCAGTCCGCCGCAATGGCCGGCGCGTTGAACGTGGTGGGCCTGATGAACGTGCAGTTTGCGATTCAGGAAGTGGACGGCAAAGACGTTATCTACGTGCTGGAAGTCAACCCGCGGGCCTCGCGCACCGTGCCGTTTGTCTCCAAGGCCACCGGCATCCAGCTGGCCAAGGTGGCGGCGCGCTGCATGGCGGGGCAGTCGCTGGCGTCGCAGGGCATCACCAAGGAAGTGACACCGCCTTATTTCAGCGTCAAGGAAGCGGTGTTCCCGTTCGTCAAGTTTCCGGGCGTGGACACCATTCTGGGCCCCGAGATGAAATCCACCGGTGAAGTGATGGGCGTGGGCAAAACCTTTGGTGAAGCCTTCATCAAGAGCCAGCTAGGGGCCGGCACCAAACTGCCGCACCCGACGGACACGGTGAACAAGGTGTTTTTGACCGTCAAGAACAGTGACAAGCCGCGCGCCGTTGAAGTGGCGCGCCAGCTTGCCGCTCTGGGCTTTGAAATTGTGGCCACCAAAGGCACCGCGCTGGCCATTTCGGCTGCGGGCGTGGCCTGCGTTTCGGTCAACAAGGTCACTGAAGGCCGTCCGCACGTGGTGGACATGATCAAGAACAACGAGATTGCGCTGGTCATCAACACCGTGGAAGAGCGTCGCAATGCGATTGCTGATTCGCGCGCCATCCGAACCTCTTCGCTGCTGGCGCGGGTCACTACCTTCACCACCATCGCGGGCGCTGAAGCCGCGGTCGAGGGCATGAAATACATGGACAACCTGGACGTGATTTCGGTGCAGGAGATGCACGCCCAACTGGTGGCCTGACGGCCTATTGAGTGGCCCGCCACCTTGGCGGATAATCAGGGCGACCAGACACCGCCTGGCGGCAACGCCCGGCGGTTTCCTTTTGTATTGACGACGGAGCACGACAACGTGGCCACGATTCCCATCACCAAGCGCGGGGCAGAAAAGCTCAAAGCCGAACTGCACCAGCTCAAAACCGTCCAGCGTCCCTGGGTTATCAACGCGATTGCCGAGGCGCGCGCGCAGGGCGACCTGAGCGAGAACGCCGAATACGAAGCCGCCAAAGACCGCCAGGGCTTTATCGAAGGCCGGATCCAGGAAGTCGAGAGCAAGCTGTCGATGGCCCAGATCATTGACCCCACCACTCTGGAGGCCGGTGGCAAGGTGGTTTTTGGTGCCACCGTCGAGCTGGAAGAAGAAAGCTCGGGCGAGACGGTGCGCTACCAGATCGTCGGCGAAGACGAGGCTGATCTGAAACAGGGCTTGATCAACATCGGTAGCCCGATCGCGCGGGCGCTGATCGGCAAGGAGGAGGGCGACACCGCTGAAGTCCAGGCCCCCGGCGGCGTCAAGCGCTACGAAATCGTGGCCGTCAGCTATCTCTGAATTCCATGCACGGCCGCTTGCCGGTGATGATTGCGGCGCTGTGGTGGGGCAGTCTCACCACACTGGGTTTTCTGGTGGTACCTTTGCTGTTTGTCAATCTGCCCACGGCGGCGCTGGCCGGCGGCATGGCCGCCAAACTGTTTTCGGCACAGGCCTGGGTGTCTGTGGGCTGTTGTCTGTTGCTGCTGCTGGCTTCGCGGCAAAAAGGCACGGGAGCCCCCGCCGAATGGGCGCAAGGCGCTATGGCTTTTATAGTGGGCGGGCTGCTGTTGGCGCTGTTGGTGGAGTTTGCCGTGGCACCGCGCATCGTGGCGCGCGACAACCTGAGGCTTTGGCACGGCGTGGGCAGTGCCATGTACTTGCTGCAATGGCTTTGTGCTGGCGCGGTGCTATGGAAAACCAGCGCCCGGCTGCAGGACTGATCAGGTCAGCCGTCCCTTTTTGATCGACTTTTTCTTGGGCTTGGCCCGCTTGATCTGGCCGCCCGGTGTAAGGCGCTGGTTGCCCAGCACGCGCAGCGTCTTGATCTCGGGGCGCTGGCCGCTGCGCTTGGCGTACTTGATGACCTTCACGTCCCGAGGGCCGGGCATGCGGTTTTCGTCCTCGGCACGTACTTTTTCGGGCTTGGGCCGCCACAGCACCAGCAGCTTGCCAATGTGCTGGATCGGCGCGGCACCGAGTTCGTCGCACAGGGTCTGGAACATCGCATCGCGCGCAGCCCTGTCGTCGCCAAGCACGCGGACCTTGATCAGGCCATGGGCGTTCAGCGCGGCGTCGGTTTCCTTTTTGACGGCGGCGGTCAGGCCATCGTTGCCAATCATGACCACCGGTGACAGATGGTGGGATTCGGCGCGGTGTTCCTTGCGCTGGGCGATAGTGAGTTGAATTTGGGGCATACCCGTATTATCGAGGCAGGATGAAATCCAGTACCAAGAGCAGCAAGGTCAACAAGGCGTGGCTGCACGACCATATCAACGACCCTTATGTCAAGCTGGCGACGAAAGAGGGCTACCGCGCCCGCGCGGCTTACAAGCTCAAAGAAATTGACGAGTCTTTGGGCTTGATCAAATCCGGCCACCTGGTGGTGGACCTGGGCAGCGCACCAGGTGCCTGGAGCCAGTATCTGCGCCGCAAGCTGGCGGCAAGCAGTGGCGCAGCGGGCGTGCTCAAAGGCACCATCATTGCGCTGGATTTGTTGCCGATGGAGCCGATTGAGGGTGTGACTTTCATTCAAGGCGACTTTCGTGAGCCGCAGGTGCTGGCGCGGCTTGAGGCCAGCGTCGCGGGTCGAAAAACCGATGTAGTGGTGTCTGACATGGCTCCCAACCTCTCCGGCATTGATTCGGCCGACGCGGCGCGGGTTGAACACCTGATCGAACTGGCGATCGAGTTCGCGCAGAAGCACCTCAAGCCCGAGGGGGCGCTGGTGGCCAAAGTCTTCCACGGCAGTGGCTATAGCCAGCTCGTGACGCTGTTCAAGGCGCACTTCAAAGTGGTCAAACCGTTCAAGCCCAAGGCGTCGCGCGACAGGTCTTCGGAAACTTTTCTGGTTGGTATGGGGCTGAAAACAGTGCAATAAGCCTTGTTTCCCCTATGGACTCCGTAGCGCAAATACATCATTCCACCGCTTGAAACGCCTAAAATGGGGCTCAAGTAGCCCTAGTCTTCCCTTCGGAGCCTCAGTTGAACAATCAATGGTTTTCCAAAATTGCTGTCTGGCTGGTGATCGGCGTTGTGCTGTTCACCGTGTTCAAGCAGTTTGATACGCGCGGTGCTGCGGGCGCCAATTACCTTGGCTATTCAGAGTTCTTGCAGGAAGTGCGCAGTAGCCGCATCAAGGTAGCCACCATTCAGGAAGGCCAGGGCGGCACCGAGATCATTGCCACCACGACCGACGACCGCCGCGTGCGCACCACGGCAACCTATCTTGACCGCGGCCTGGTGGGCGACCTGATTACCTACAACGTCAAGTTTGACGTTAAGCCGCGCGAAGAGGGCTCGCTGCTCATGACGCTGTTGGTGAGCTGGGGCCCGATGCTGCTGCTGATCGGTGTGTGGGTCTACTTCATGCGCCAGATGCAGGGCGGCGGCAAAGGCGGTGCTTTCAGCTTCGGCAAAAGCAAGGCCCGCATGATGGACGAGAACAACAACACCATCACATTCGCCGACGTGGCCGGTTGCGACGAGGCCAAGGAAGAAGTCAAGGAGGTTGTTGACTTCCTGAAAGACCCGGCCCGGTTTCAAAAGCTTGGCGGGCGCATACCGCGCGGCCTGCTGTTGGTCGGCCCGCCCGGCACCGGCAAAACGCTGTTGGCCAAGGGCATTGCGGGCGAGGCCAAAGTGCCTTTCTTCAGCATCTCGGGCTCCGATTTCGTTGAAATGTTTGTTGGCGTGGGCGCGGCCCGGGTTCGCGACATGTTCGAGAACGCCAAGAAAAACGCACCTTGCATCATCTTTATTGACGAAATTGATGCCGTGGGCCGCCAGCGTGGTGCTGGCCTGGGCGGTGGCAACGACGAACGCGAGCAAACCCTCAACCAGATGCTGGTCGAGATGGACGGTTTTGAAACCAACCTCGGCGTGATCGTGGTCGCGGCCACCAACCGGCCCGACATCCTGGACGCTGCCTTGCTGCGCCCCGGTCGTTTTGACCGCCAGGTTTATGTGACGCTGCCCGATATCCGCGGGCGCGAACAAATCCTTAACGTGCACATGCGCAAGGTGCCGCTGGGGCAAGACGTCAACGCCAGCGTGATCGCCCGCGGCACGCCCGGCATGAGCGGTGCCGACCTGGCCAATTTGTGCAACGAAGCCGCCCTGATGGCCGCCCGTCGCAACGCCCGCGTGGTCGAGATGGTGGACTTCGAGAAGGCCAAGGACAAGATCTTCATGGGCCCCGAGCGCAAGAGCATGGTCATGCCCGAGGAAGAGCGCCGCAACACGGCGTACCACGAGTCGGGCCACGCCCTGATTGGCAAGATGCTGCCCAAGTGCGACCCGGTGCACAAGGTCACCATCATTCCGCGTGGCCGCGCGCTGGGCGTGACCATGAGCCTGCCCGTGCAAGACCGCTACAGCTACGACCGCGACTACATGCTCAACCAGATCAGCATGCTGTTTGGTGGCCGCATTGCCGAAGAGGTGTTCATGAACCAGATGACCACCGGGGCCAGCAACGACTTCGAGCGGGCCACCCAAATTGCGCGCGACATGGTCATGCGTTACGGCATGACTGATGCGCTGGGCCCGATGGTCTATGCCGAAAATGAAGGCGAAGTATTTCTGGGCCGCTCGGTCACCAAGACCACCAACATGAGCGAGCAGACCATGCAGAAGGTGGACTCAGAAGTGCGCCGCATCATCGACGGCCAGTACAACCTGGCCCGCCGCCTGATCGAAGAGAACAAGGACAAGATGCACGCCATGGCCAAGGCGTTGCTGGAATGGGAAACCCTGGACGCCGACCAGCTTGACGACATCATGGCGGGCAAGGAGCCGCGTCCGCCGAAAGACTGGACGCCCCGCACGCCGCCGTCTTCGGGCGGTGGTTCAGGTGGCGCGCCGGTGGCCGTCGAACCGGCACCTACGGCAGCGTAGGCAGGACGCCCGCCCGTCCGCCCTGCGGGCGCAGCTCCCCACCGCGGGGGCGAAGCCAGTGGCCCGGCAGAGCCGGTTTCACGGCTTCCTGGAAGGAGTACCGTGATCTGGCAAACCTCCCGCTTTCGCATCGATCTGGCGCGCCCACGGGTCATGGGTATCGTCAACCTGACGCCCGACTCATTTTCTGACGCTGGCCGCCACGCGGGTGCGTCGGCGGGCCTGGCCCACTGCGAACGCCTGCTGCGTGAGGGCGCGGACATTCTGGACATAGGTGGCGAATCGACACGCCCCGGCAGCCCGGCGGTGCCGCTGCACGAGGAGCTGGCCCGCGTGCTGCCTGTGGTGCGCGAGGCCGTGACGCTGGGCGTACCGATTTCAGTAGACACCTACAAACCCGAAGTGATGCAGGCCGTGCTGGACCTGGGGGCTGACATCATCAACGACATCTGGGCGCTGCGCCGCCCCGGCGCTGCAGCGGTGGTGGCAGCGCACCGGGCCTGCGGGGTCTGCCTGATGCACATGCACCGCGACCCGCAGACCATGCAGGTGGCCCCGATGCAAGGCGATGTGATACCTCAGGTGCTATCTTTTTTGCAGCGGGTCACGCAGCATCTGCGCGGGCTGGGGGTCGATTCGACCCGTATCGTGTGGGACGCAGGCATAGGTTTCGGCAAAACCGTGCAGCAGAATTTTGCGGTTCTGGCGCGCCAGGGTGAGCTGTTGGCCGATGGCTACCCGCTGCTCGCGGGCTGGTCGCGCAAGTCTTCGCTGGGTGCCGTGACCGGGCTTGAAGTGCAGGACCGGTTGGTGCCCAGTGTTGCGGCCGCGCTGCTGGCAGTGCAGCACGGCGCGCGCATTGTGCGGGTGCACGATGTGCATGAAACAGTGGCCGCCCTCAAGGTGCTGGCCGCTACAATTTCCGAAGCAGAACAAGCGCCTCCACAAGCGCAACAACAAGTGCATTGAGGGACAAGAAAATGAGCAGAAAGTATTTCGGCACCGACGGCATTCGCGGCACCGTGGGGCAGTCGCCCATCACCCCCGACTTCGTGTTGCGGCTGGCCCATGCGGTGGGCCGCGTGCTCAAGCGCACAGAAGAGCGCCCCACCGTGCTGATAGGCAAAGACACGCGTATTTCTGGCTACATGCTGGAAAGCGCTCTGGAATCGGGCTTCAATTCGGCCGGGGTGGATGTGGTGCTGCTGGGCCCGTTGCCCACACCCGGCGTGGCCTATCTGACCCGCGCCCAGCGCGCCAGCCTGGGGGTGGTGATCAGCGCCAGCCACAACGCCTTTGCCGACAACGGCATCAAGTTCTTCAGTGCGCAGGGCACCAAGCTGCCCGACAGCTGGGAGCTGGCAGTGGAGGCCGCGCTGGAACAGCCGCCCGTGTGGGCTGACTCGGCCTCCCTTGGCAAGGCGCGGCGACTGGACGACGCGGCCGGCCGCTATATCGAGTTCTGCAAGAGCAGCTTCGCCAATGACCTGACCCTCAAGGGCCTGAAGATCGTAGTGGATGGTGCCCACGGTGCCGCTTATCACATTGCGCCCAAGGTGTTCCATGAGCTCGGTGCTGAAGTCATTGCCATTGGCTGCGCGCCCGATGGCCTGAACATCAACCACGAAGTAGGCGCAACCCACCCCCAGGCGTTGGTGCGCGCCGTCAAGGCCAACCACGCCGACTACGGCATTGCGCTGGACGGCGATGCCGACCGCCTGCAAATGGTGGATGCGGCGGGCCGCCTGTACAACGGCGACGAGGTGCTGTACCTGATGGTGGCCGAACGCCTGGCGCGCGACGAAGTGGTGCCCGGCGTGGTGGGCACGCTGATGACCAACATGGCGGTGGAAGTGGCGCTGAAGGCGCGCGGCGTGAAGTTCGTGCGTGCCCAGGTGGGTGACCGCTACGTGCTGGAAGCGCTTGAACAGCACGGCTGGCTGCTGGGCGGGGAAGGCTCGGGCCACCTGCTGGCGCTGGACAAGCACACCACGGGCGACGGCCTCATCAGCGCGCTGCAAGTGCTACAGGCCTGCGTGCGCAGCGGCAAGACCCTGGCCCAACTGCTGGCCGAGGTAACGCTGTTCCCGCAGACGCTGCTGAACGTGCGCCTGCGCCCCGGCCAGGACTGGAAGGCCAACGCGGTGCTGGCGTCGCAGACGCAGGCGGTTGAGGCTGAGCTTGGCGACACCGGCCGGGTGCTGATTCGCGCCAGCGGCACCGAGCCCTTGTTGCGGGTGATGGTTGAAGCACGTGACGAGCAGCAGGCCCTGGCCTGTGCCCAGCGGCTGGTGGACGCCGTCAAGGCGGGTTGATCTAATCCCGCCGCGCCAGCCGGTCGCGCACGCGCCAGGTCTGTAACGCCACAAATTCGCCCAGGCCGCGCAGCAGCTCCAGTGACACGGCGGCAATTTGCAGGGGCAGCAGGCTGGGGTTCTTCATGGCGTTCCTTGGGCGGGTGAAGCCACCGTAGCGCCGCTTCATGACAAAGTGATGTCAGGGCAGGGCGGCCTGCTGAAGTAAGCTGCGCGCCATACCGTTGCTGCATGACTGCCTGTTTTGTCCCACCCCGGCCTGCCCGAACTTGATGAACTGGAGCGCGTGATTGCGCTTGGCGGCAGCCAGCTGCGTGTAACGACCCAGCTTTTGCCAGGCCAGCCGCCCTTGTATACCGTGGCGCTGGGCAACCCCGCGCCAGATGTTCCCGCGGTTGGCTTCTTCGGCGGTGTGCATGGGCTGGAGCGAATTGGCGCGCAGGTGGTTATTGCGTACCTGAATGCGCTGGTCGCGCGGCTGCGCTGGGACGCCGGGCTGCACGATCTGCTGGCCCGGGTGCACCTCGTCTTCATGCCGGTGGTCAACCCCGGCGGCATGCTGCGTCATACCCGCGCCAACCCCAACGGGGTTGACCTGATGCGCAACGCGCCGGTGCAGGCGCGCGAGCCGGTGCCGTTTCTGGTGGGCGGGCAACGCCTGAGCGCGGGCTTACCCTGGTACCGGGGCCGGGCCGGCGCACCGATGGAGGCCGAAAGCGCGGCCCTGTGCGCGCTGGTCACCGCAGAGTTACACGGCCGCCCGTTCAGCCTGGCCCTGGACTGCCACTCGGGCTTTGGCATGCGCGACCGCCTCTGGTTCCCCTACGCCCATCGACGCACACCCATAGCCCACCTGGGCGAACTGCACGCCCTGCATGAGATCTTTCTGCACAGCCACCCGAACCACACCTATGTGTTCGAGCCCCAGAGCCAGCAGTACCTGACCCATGGCGACCTGTGGGACTACCTTTACCTTAGTGCCAGCGAGCAGCCGGGCACCGTTTTTTTGCCGCTCACACTGGAAATGGGCTCATGGCTCTGGGTCAAGAAGAACCCGCGCCAACTGTTTTCGCGCAAGGGCATCTTCAACCCGCTGATTGCCCACCGCCAGCAGCGTGTACTGCGCCGCCATTTGCCGTTGCTGGACTTTTTTGTGCGCGCCGCCGCCGGCTGGCCCCGCTGGCAGCCCGGCGACCCGGCGCAGCACAGGTTGCAGGCCATGGCTCGTTGGTACGGGGGTCCGGTGTGACCACCTGGGTGCTGTTGCGCGGGCTCACCCGCGAGGCCGGGCACTGGGGCGGCTTTGGTCCGCGGCTGGCTGCGGCGTTGGGGCCCGACCATACCGTGCTGGCACTGGACATCCCAGGCAACGGTGAACTTCATCGCGGCCACAGCCCGACCCGGGTGCAGGCCATGGTGCAGGCTTGTCGCGCGGCGCTGGCAGCTCGGGCAGTGCCCGGCCCTTATGTCCTGGTGGCGATGTCGCTGGGTGCCATGGTGGCGCTTGAATGGGCCTGCACAGCAGCGGACGAACTGGCGGGGTGCGTGCTCATCAACACCAGCGTGCGCGGCTTCAGCCCGTTCTGGCACCGTCTGCAACCCCACAACTACCCAACGCTGCTGCGCCTGATGCTGCCGGGCGCCACGCCCGAGCAGCGCGAGCGCGCCATCCTGCGCCTGACCAGCAGCCAGCCCGCACAACATTCAGACGTGTTGCCGGCCTGGGCGGCAGTTGCCAGGCAGCGCCCGGTGTCCCGGCGCAATGCCGCCGCCCAGCTTCTGGCCGCGGCACGCTACCGCTTGCCGGCGCAACGCCCGCTGGTGCCTGCGCTGGTGCTGGCCTCCGCCGGGGACCGGCTGGTTTCTGCGCGTTGTTCACAGGCACTGGCCACTGGCTGGGACTGGCCGCTGCGCCTGCACCCCGACGCCGGCCACGACCTGGCGCTGGACGACCCGGCCTGGGTGCAGCAGCAGATCACCGACTGGTGGCTCGACTCCGGCTTAGCGGGCCGGGGGCGGCTCGCATAACCGGGCCAGCAGCGTGCCCGCCAGCGCGCCTGCACCCTGCGCCAGCACAAAGCCCGCTGCGCTGGCCGGGGCAATGCCGGCAAAGCTGTCGCTGAACATGCGGCCCATTACAGCGGCCGGGTTGGCAAACGAGGTGCTGGCGGTAAACCAGTAGGCCGCGCCGATGTAGCAAGCCACCAAGGCGCTGGCCTTGCCGGCGGGGGCCCGCAGGATTACAAACAACAGGCCTGCTGTGGCTACTGCCTCAGCCAGCCATTGCCCCAGGCCGCCGCGCAATTTGGTGCTGGTTTGCAGCACTGACAAATCGAACATGGCGTTGGCCAGCCAGGCCCCCAGCACCGCGCCGACGAGCTGGCTTGCTATAAAAATAATAGTGGTTGGCGCAGTACCGGTGCGGGCTAGCTCCCCTTTTGATGCCATTACCAGCGTCACCAGGGGGTTGAAATGGGCCCCGCTCACCGGCCCCAGGGTTTCGATCAGCACATACAGCGCGAACACCGTGGCCAGGGTGTTGGCCAGCAGCGCTATGGCGACGTTGCCGCCCGCCAGGCGCTCGGCCATGATGCCCGAGCCGATCACAGCGCACAGCAATGCTGCAGTGCCAATGAACTCTGTGAGTGCCTGGCGGGCCAGCGTTGCGGGTTGAAGGGCAGTGCTCATCGCCCGCAGCAAGCCGGTGCAAACATCGACAGCACCTGGGCCAGGAATGAGCGGCCTGCGGGGTATTTGTCAGCGTCATACAGGCCCACGCGGTCCGGTTGTGCGCTTTGGCCGGGGTGATGGAAGGTGCCAAAGACCTGGTCCCAAATGACCAAGGCGCTGCCAAAGTTGGTGTCGCCCTCGCGGCGTTGGTCCGAGTGGTGCCAGCGGTGCAACTCGTTGGTGCTGAACACGTAGTTCAGCCAGCCGTGGCGTAGCGGGAGATTAACGTGCTGAAGCATTTGCACCGGCTGTGTCAGCGCGATGTAGCCTAGCAGTGCGTCAACCGGCGCGCCCAGCAGCATCAAGGGCAGCAGGCTCAGCAGATGTTTTAGTGCGTATTCAAGCGGGTGCACACGAAAGTTGTTGACCGAGTAGAGCCGCTTGCTGCCATGGTGCAGGGCGTGCAGCCACCACAAAGCCGGCCACCGGTGGTGCCAGCGGTGTGCCCAATATTTTCCAAGTTCCGCGAGCAGCGTTACCACCAGCAATTGCAATACGAACGGTGTTTGCGCCGCAAACAGGGCATCTGGTTCACCCACCCATGCGTAGGCAGCGACTACTAGCAGTGGCGAGGCCCATTTGAGCAGGGGCTGCACGACACCGACCAGCACTGCAAAGCTGGTCCAGTCAGTGACGCGGTCACCACGTGGCTGGTTCCAGTCGGCGCGCAGGGGACGGTGCCGCTCCAGCCACATGGCCAGGCCCAGCGCGGCCGCGCTGGGCAAAAGAATGGCGGCTTCTACCGGGCCACCGCTTGCACGGGCCCACAGAAAGGCGCCAAGGCTGGCCAGCACGGAAGCAGGCAGCAAAAGCGTGAGCAACAGGTTCATAGCGCTGAAGTTTCGGGTTGTGGTGAGGTGGACAGATCGCGCGCATGCGTTTGCAGCATGAGTTTGTCGACCGACCCTGAGGGCAGGTTGACCAGCAGCTCCAACCGGCGGCGGATCGCGTGCAGCGTCTGGCGAAAGGCCTCTGTCTTCTGTTCGTCGGTGCCTTCAATGGCCGAGGGGTCGGCATAGCCCCAGTGCGCCGTGGCGGGTTGGCCGGGCCAGTAGGGGCAGACCTCACCCGCCGCGTTGTCGCACACCGTGATCACCAGGTCCATGTGCGGTGCGTCGGGCTTGGCGAATTCGTCCCAGCTTTTGCTGTGCAAGCCGTTGATGCTGATCCCGGCGGACTGCAAGACCGCCAGGCCCAGCGGGTTGGGCTGCTGGTTGGCGCGTGGACTGCTGCCGGCTGAGTAGGCTTTGAAGCGGTGCTGGCCAATGTGGTTCAGCGTGGCCTCAGCCAGAATGCTGCGCGCCGAGTTGTGGGTGCACAGAAACAGTACGTTGACGAGCTGGTTGTTCATGATCAATCTCCTTCAGCAGCAGCTGGATTTGGGTGCACAGCAGGCCGGCGCACTGGCGGCAGTGGATGAGGTTGCGGCATTAGGTGAGGTGGCCTCGCTGAACACCGGAATGCTGTCCAGTGTGTGGAACTGCTCCCAGGCCAGGCCTTGCGGGTCGGTCACCCAGTATTTGTCGCTGCGTGCATAGCAGCACGTGGTTTCGCCTTCATCCAGCAGCGCCATGTCGGCTTTGGTGGCGTTGTCTTTCAGTGCGGCCAGGTCTTCTGGCGTGCTGACCTGGATGCCCAGGTGGTCTATGCCGGGCTTGCTCCCCCGTGTTGAGATGGCAAAGTTCAGCGGCGGGTCTTGCAGCATCCACTTGGCGTAGTCGCCCTCGGTGCGGGCCGGTGGCTGGTTGAACATGGCCGAATAGAAGGCGATGTTTTTGGACAGGTCATCCACATGCATGTGGACATGAAAGCGTTTCATGAAGATCTCCTGAAAGTTCAAAGTTGCGCGTGTGAGAGTGCGATCGAAGGGAGCACCGCGACCGGCGAAAACCCGCCGCCTGTGGTACGAAAATTGGTGGTCTGGCCGGCCCAGGTTCGCGCCGCAAGCAATTGCACCTGGCCACGGTAGGCGTAGGCACGCAGGTCCAGCTTCAGACGGGTGGGCGCGCCGTCCACCTCCACCAGCCTTTCGCTGGGTGGCACCAAAGCCTGGGCGACGAAGCCACCCGCCGTAACGTCGGCCCAGACCTTGCGGGTGATCTTGTCGCCACGGTATGCAGCCTTGGCACCGTAACCGGCTACCGGCTTGAAGAACAGTTGCTTGCGCCGCGCCCACAGCGCGTCGGCATTGCCAGGCGTTACCGCTTCGGTGGTGGGGACCGTGGCGCGCAGCGTGGCGCGGTCGGCGCTGTTGACGCCCCATGCGGCCAGCAGCGCGTCGTTGCCCAGCGTGATGAGGTTGCGCTTGTCGGCTTGCAGGGCATGCACGCGCGGGTGCGGTGTGACCACGGCCGCACCGGCTTCATAGGCAGCACGCAGGGCAGCGTGCAATGGGTCGGACAAGTCAAAATCGGTCAGGCGGTTGTAGACCAGGTCTACCGGCATGCCTGGCGGCAGGGCCGGGTGCCAGAGCCGGGCGTCGTGCCATTGCAGCGTGCGGGCGTCGGCCACCGCCGCCACCAGGCCGTGCGCCTCAAAGAGCTGGCGTGCCAGCGCAAATTCAGGCGCCAGGTACTGGGCCTCGGGTGCGTCATCAATGATCAACAGCGTGCGCAGCGGTGCGTCGCCGCGCTGGGCCTGCCACTCGGCCCGGAACATGGCCATGAAGGCGTCGTCCGCCATCATCGCGCCCGGTGCGGCGGTTCCCAGCAGCACGCCCATTGACTCACAACAGGCGCCGTGGGCGCGGGCCAGCGCCGCATTCAGGAACGCGCCCCCCGCATTGGTGTTGATTTCGATCAAACGGGGGCCGTCGGGACCTAGATGAAAGTCATAGCCCATGAACACCCCGGACGGGCCGAACGCATGCTGAGCGACAGGTGTGGCGTGCATCAGGGCTTCTGTCTGCCATGCCGGCAGGGCAAAGACCCGATCGAGCGTTGCCACTGCCAGGGCCACCGCGTTGCGTGTTCCCTGGTCCAGGAACACTGCGGTTTGCGAAAACAGGTGCGGATGGGTGCTCGCCAGTTGTTCTGTCATGCCGCTCAAGCGGGGGTCTGTTTCCAGTTGCTCGCGCAGCCGCCGCGGGTCAAGCGTGCGACACAGGCAGCCCAAATTGAGCGAGTCGGCCAGATTCATGCTGCGGCTTCAGCAGTTGGAGCAGGCGGCGTCGGTGACTTCGCAGGCCACGCCCTCGCAGCAGTGCTCGGTCAGATAGGCCAGCAGAGCGGTCATTTGGGCGAAGCTGGCGCGGTAGATCAGGTGGCGACCACGCGGCTCACTGCTGACCAGGCCCGCGTGGGCCAGTTCTTTGAGGTGAAACGACAGTGCGCTGGGGGCTACACCCAGTTGTTCGGCCATGGCCCCGGGCGTCAAACCTTGGGGCCCGGCAACAACCAGCGCGCGAAAGGCGCGCAGCCTTTGGGGCTGGGCCAGCGCCGCCAGCGAGCGCACGGTAGCGACTTCGTCAATGCTTGATGTTTCCATATTCCAATAATAGTTGAAATATTGAACTACGCCAAGAGAGTTCAGGTCGCTATTAAATTTGTAGCGGGTGGCGCTTGTTTCATGCGGGCTAGCGGCATTTTTTGTCATTTAAATGCCATAAATCTGCCATAGAGACGTCATGCAAAGGCCAGAAACTTGGTGCATTCGAGAAGAAAACAGGAGCGAGAGATGAACGAACTGCCTAGCCCCACCATGCCGCTGTCGCCTGTTGCCATGCCTCGGGGGTCACTTCACCGAAGCTCTCCGCAAAACCCAACGACGGCTGAACGCAGTGGCATCCTGGTTTCTTGGGCCGCGCACCAGGACGAAGTCCGGGCGGCGCAGCGTCTGAGGCATGACGTCTTTGCGCTCGAAATGGGCGCGCGCCTGAACACCCCGCTGGCAGGTCACGACGTAGATTTGTTTGACGACTTCTGCGAGCACCTGCTGGTGCGCGACGCCGACACCCGGCAAGTGGTGGGCACCTACCGGGTGCTAACCCCGGCCCAGGCCCGCCGGGTTGGCAGCACCTACAGCGACACCGAATTTGACCTGACCCGCCTGCGGGGCTTGCGTGAGCGCATGGTTGAGCTGGGGCGTAGCTGTGTGCACCCCGAGCACCGCCATGGTGGCGTGATTCTGGCGCTGTGGGGTGCGCTGGCCGAGTTCATGGTGCGCAACCAGCTTGACACCATGATTGGCTGCGCCAGCATCCCGATGCTGCACAACGGGGTAGTCAGTGGCGACGCGGCGGCCAGCATCTGGCACCAGGTCAAGCAGACTCACCTGGCACCCATCGACTACCACGTGCGCCCGCGCCTGCCGCTGCCGGTGGACGAGCTGGACAGCACGCTGCCGATCGAGCCACCGGCACTGATAAAGGGTTACCTGCGTTTGGGTGCCAAGGTGTTGGGCCCACCGGCCTGGGACCCGGACTTCAACTCGGCCGACCTGCCCATGCTGATGCGCATTGCCGATCTGCCGCCGCGCTACCGCAAGCATTTTCTGGGGGCTGCATGAGGGGGCTCGGTGGACGAACAAGCTTTGACGCGCTGGGCAGCTTCAGCGGGGGCTTCGGTCCCGGCCCCGGCGACGCCAACGAGCGTGATGACGACAACCACCCACGGCGCTATCGCGCCGTTTTCATTTCCGACCTGCACTTGGGCACACCCGGCTGCCAGGCCACCGCGCTGCTGGACTTTTTGAAGACCCACCCGAGCGAATACCTGTACCTGGTGGGTGACATCGTGGACGGCTGGCAACTGCGTCGGCGCTGGTATTGGCCGCAAGCCCACAACGACGTGGTGCAAAAGTTGCTGCGCGCTGCACGCAAGGGCAGCCGGGTGATTTACGTTCCCGGCAACCACGACGAATTTGCGCGCGAGTTCATCGGCCACCAGTTCGGTGGCATCGAAGTGGCAGACGAAGCCGTGCACCGCACTGCAGACGGACGCCAACTTTGGGTGATCCACGGTGACTACTTTGACGGCGTGATTCAGTGCGCCAAATGGCTCGCCTACCTGGGCGACAACCTGTACGAGTTCACGCTCAAGCTCAACCGCTATCTGAACAACATGCGCGGACGCCTTGGCTTGCCTTATTGGTCGCTCTCGGCCTACCTGAAGCAAAAGGTCAAAAAGGCGCTGAACTACGTGACCGACTTTGAAGTGGCGGTGGCCGCCGAGGCCCGCAAGCGCGGGCACGACGGTGTGGTTTGTGGTCACATCCACCGCGCCGAGATGCGCGAGATCAATGGCACGCTGTACTGCAACGACGGTGACTGGGTCGAGAGCCGCACCGCGCTGGTGGAGCACTTTGACGGTCGCCTGGAACTGGTGCAGTGGATCCCCGCGAGCCAGGCCGATGGCCGCGGCCATCAGGTCAAGGCGGTGCAAGCATGAAAATCGCACTGATTACCGACGCCTGGCAGCCGCAAGTCAATGGCGTGGTCACCACCCTGGTGGAATTGGTGCGAGAGCTCCATCAGGCGGGCCACCAGGTGGATGTGATTCACCCCGGCCTGTTCAAAACCCGGCCCTGCCCGGGCTATGCCGGAATTGACCTTGCCATCCGGCCCAGGCGTGAGCTTTCGCTGCGACTGGACCTGCTGCAGCCCGACGCGATTCATATCGCGACCGAGGGCCCCTTGGGCTGGGCCGCGCGCAGCTACTGCCTCAAACACAAGTTGCGCTTCACTACCGCGTTTCACACCAAGTTTCCAGAAATCCTGCACGCTGCACTCAAGGTGCCGCTGGCCTGGGGCTATGCGCTGTTTCGACACTTTCACCGGCCTTCGGCGGGCGTGATGGTGCCCACCCACGGCGTGCTGCGGATGCTGGAGGCAAGGGGCTTTCGCAATCTGCGCGCCTGGACCCATGGGGTTGATACCACGCTGTTCCCGTACCAGGCCCAGCCCAAGGTTTACGAACCAATGGGTACGCTGGCGCGGCCAGTGGCGCTGTTTGTGGGCCGCGTTTCTTATGAAAAAAACATAGAAGCTTTTCTCAAACTGGACCTGCCGGGCAGCAAGGTGGTTTGCGGTGTCGGCCCGGTGGAGGCCGCATTGCGCGAGCGCTTTCCGGGTGTGCACTGGCTTGGTTTGCTGCCGCGCGAAGAGCTGGCCCGGGTTTACGCTGCGGCAGACGTGTTTGTTTTCCCCAGCCGTTCAGAAACTTTCGGCTTGGTAATGCTGGAGGCCATGGCCGCTGGAACGCCCGTGGCGGCCTATCCGGTGGACGGCCCGCTGGAAGTGCTGGGGCAACCGCTGAGCCAGGGTGGTGTCATGCATGAAGACCTGCTGAGTGCCTGTTTTGCGGCGCTGGCCTTGCCGCGCCACGAGGCGCGTGCCCGCGCGCTGAGCTTTAGCTGGGCCCACGCCACTCAGCTTTTCGTGGGGCATTTGGTACCTGTGTCACAGGAATGTCATCAAAATGTCGAACACTGTCACAAACCAGTCATCCGCGCGTCATCTTGATGTCCAACCCGCCCAGCCTAAACTTTCTCGACCGCGACCACAGCCTGCTGGCTTTCAACGAGCGGGTGCTTGACTGGGCCCGGCGCGCCGATGTGCCGCTACTCGAGCGGCTGCGTTACCTGTGTATTGTCTCGTCCAACCTTGACGAGTTCTTTGAAGTGCGCGCTGCCCCGCACCTCACGGCCATGCAGAGTGCCGACCACAAGGGCCTGTACACCGTTGAGACCTTTGGCGCACTGGCCGCCGCCGCGCACGACCTGGTGGACCGGCAATACGCGCTGTACAACGACGAACTGATGCCCACCTTCAAAAAGCACGGCATTGAAATCATCTCGCACGGTGACCGCAACCCTGCGCACCGCAAGTGGGTGGACGACTATTTTGAGCGCGAGGTCCGCCCGCTGCTCATTCCGGTAGGGCTGGACCCGGCGCACCCGTTCCCGCAGGTGGCCAACAAGTCGCTGAACTTCATCGTGCGCCTGTCGGGCAAGGACGCTTTTGGCCGTGAGAATGAAATTGCCATCGTCAAGGTGCCGCGTGTACTGCCCCGGCTGATCCGCATGCCCGACAAGGTGGCGGGCAACAAGACGCTGTTTGTCTCGCTGTCCAGCGTGATCCGGGCGCACCTGCACATCCTGTTTGCCGGGCGCGAGGTGGGGCAGTTTTCGCAGTTTCGCGTAACGCGCCACTCCGATCTGGCGGTAGACGAAGACGACGTGCAGAACCTGCGCACCGCGCTGCGCCAAGGCTTGCAGCATCGCCACTATGGGCAGGCCGTGCGGCTGGAGGTGTCGGCTGGCTGTTCGGAATTCCTGTCGGGTTTTTTGCTCAAGCAGTTCAATCTGCCCGAGGCGGCGCTGTACCGGGTGCACGGCCCGGTGAACCTGGTGCGTTTGACGCAACTGGTGGACCTGGTGGACGAGCAGCCCTTGCGCTTCCCGCCGTACAAGGCCACCTACCCCACGGCGCTGGTGCCCGGGCAGAATTTCTTTGAACGGCTCAAACAGGGCGATGTGTTGATCCATCAACCTTATGAGAGCTTTGACGGTGTGCTGGCGTTTCTGAGTGAGGCGGTGAACGACCCGCAGGTGCTGGCCATCAAGCAGACCATTTACCGCACCGGCTCTGACGCGGCGCTGATCGACCTGCTGCGCGAAGCCGTGCGCCGGGGCAAGGAAGTGACGGCGGTGGTTGAACTGAAAGCCCGGTTTGACGAAGAGGCCAACATCAACTGGGCCGAGTCACTGGAGTCGGTCGGCGCGCAGGTGGTCTACGGCGTCGTGGGGCTGAAAACCCACGCCAAGATGCTGCTGGCGACGCGGCGCGAAGGCAGGGTGATGCGCCGCTATGGCCATTTGTCTACCGGCAACTACAACCCACGCACCGCGCGCCTGTACACCGACCTGAGTTACTTGACGGCCGACACCCATCTCACCACCGACATGGAGGCCGTGTTTGTGCATCTGGCCAGCCAGAGCAAGCTGCCGCGGCTGCACAAGCTGTGGCTGGCACCGTTTTACATGCACCGGCGCTTCATTGAGAAGATCGACGCGGTGGCCGATGCTGCGGCTCTGGGCACGCCGGGCCGCATCGTCGCCAAGATGAATTCCCTGACCGACGAGGCCCTGATGCTGGCGCTGGTGCGGGCCGGGCAAAAGGGCGTGAAGATTGACTTGATCGTGCGGGGTGCCTGCATGCTGCCGGCTCAGGTGGCGGGCGTGACCGACAACATTCGGGTGCGCTCGGTGATTGGGCGCTTTCTTGAACACTCGCGGGTGTTTTACTTTCGCAGCGGCAGCGAAGAAGACCTGTACCTGGCCAGCGCAGACTGGATGAACCGCAACATGATGCGCCGCATTGAACTGGCCTGGCCGGTCACTGACCCGGTGCTGCGCCAGCGCGTCATTGACGAGTGTCTGGTGGCCGGATTGCATGATGGCCGCGACGCCTGGGACATGGGGCCTGACGGCAGCTACCAGCGGGTAGACACCACCAAGCCGGGCCACGGCTCGCAGGCGGCACTGATGGCGCGTTACGCCGCCCGTGAACGGGCCCAGGACGAATGATCATGGACCTGATCCTGTGGCGCCATGCTGAAGCTGAAGACTGGGTTGACGGCTGCAACGACATGGAGCGCTCGCTGACCTCGCGTGGCGAGAAGCAGGCGTCGCGCATGGCAAGCTGGCTTGATCGCCAGTTGCCCGAAGCGGCCCGGGTGCTGGTCAGCCCGGCGCGGCGCTGCGAGCAGACCGCGCTGGCGCTGGGCCGCAAATACAAGCTGCGCCCCGAGCTGGCACCAGACGGCACGCCCGAGCAACTGCTGGAGGCGGCGCTGTGGCCGGCGTCCAAAGTGCCGGTGGTGATCGTCGGGCATCAGCCCACGCTGGGGGCCACCGTGGCCCAGTTATTGGGCATTCAGCAGGGCATGTGCCCGGTGCGCAAGGGCGCAATCTGGTGGATTCGCAACCGCGAGCGCGACGGGCATGCCCAGACGCTGGTGGTGACTGTGCAGTCCCCCGACGTGCTGTAAACCCGCCGCGCAGGCCCCTTAGCCAGCCTTGGGGCGACCGGTCTTGATGGCTGGAACGGCAGCCAAAGAGGCCAGGAACGCGACATCAGACATTGCCGCCAGCGCCTTGATACCGGCGCGCAGCAGCTCACTCTTTTTGGCGGCCACGCCCAGCTTGGCACCGCGCTGCTTGAGCGCTTCCAGCACCAGATATTCGGCCTTGGGAATGGTGAAGCTGTCGCGCACCAGCTTGGGTTTTTTGGGTTTTTCGGGTTTGACCGGCTTGGCCGCTTTGGTGCCCGGCGCTGCCTTGGGTGCGGCGGGAATCGGCTTGCTGGCCGCAGACTTGGGTGCCGCGGCCTTGCTGGCCGGTTTGGCGGCTGGCCTGGGCGCAGCCGCTTTTTTGGCGGCAGGAGCCCGGGCGGCGGGTGCCTTGAGGGCGGATGCTGGCGGCGCGGGCGTGACGGTTTTCTTTGCAGTTGCCATTGGATTCAATCCTTTCAATAAACGGTTTATATAGTTTATACCGTTTACTGAAAAGCGTGAAGCCTGGCGCGAATCGGCAGCGCGGCTGCGCTCAGCTGACCACCTCCGGTGGCAGCAGCATTGCAATGCGTTCGCTGATCGAGTCTGCCCGCTCGGGGCCGGCGACCGCCTCAATTTCGGCCAGCATCTCCCGGCTTGCGGCCAGCATGGATTCGCGGTCTTTGGCGTTGCGCAATGCTTCGCGAAAGCGCTCGGCCAACAGCGGGTCGCGCCGTGCAAACATTCGCTCGCACATGTCAAACAGGAACATCCGGGTGGTTGCCAGCGAGCGTTTGCCTTCAAACCCGTCGGTCGATCCCGCTAGCGGTGGCGCGGCAACCGGCGCAACAACAGGCGCTGGCGCAGCGTGCGGCCGTGGCAATTGCGCCGGTTGCGCTGCCTGCTGCGCCTGCAGGTAACCCCGGCGCACCAGGTCCAGCACGATCGGCCCGGCCTGCCCGTCAAACAGGGTATTCATGTCCAGCAACGACTTGTTGCCATCAGCCAGCAGCAGCAAGCTGCGCTCGCGCACACCCAGCGAGCGGCTGCCGGGGCGAAGTTCGTCGCGGGCCTTTTCGGTTCGTTGCAGCAGCATTGCTTACTCCCTGAGTCGATGCTGCAAGTACACCGCACCCGCATGACAGCGCTGTGAAGTTTCCGGTTGATGACGAGCCTTTTGGCGACGCCCGCCCGTGATGTTTAAAGCGGCTGGTAGCCAGCTTCCAAGGGCGTTACCACCGAGATAAACACCAAAGGCACCTGGCCACTGTTGAACACGCCATGAACCTCACCGGTGTGGGCGACGGCCACGTCGCCTGCGCTGATCTGGCGGGTGCTGCCAGCGGCGTCGAGCTGGTAGTCACCCGTGCCTGAAAGCATCGTCCAGGCGTCCTGCCCGTGGGGGTGCACATGTGCGGCAATGCGCTGGCCGGGCTTCACGTACCAGGCCACCACGGTGGCGTGCGCAGATTGTGTGATGACGGATCGGATGGGTTCGCCATCGCTGGGCTGCAAGTAAGCGCTGCTGGCGAAGATGCGTTCGGGGTTCATGAGTTGTGCAAATAGTTGCGGGCTAGCTGGTGCCGCAAGAACCGGGCCTGCGGACACCCAATGCCGGCAGCGTGCAACTCAGCCCAAAACGAGCGCCCAGGGCGTTTTCTGCCAGGCCACCACTTCTTCGCGCAGCAGGTGGGCCGACTGCGGGTAGGCGGCCGCCCAGTCGGGGCGGCAGTGCAGGGTGATGGTTTGCGCCTGCAGGTCGCTTTCAATTTGCAGGCCTTTGAGGTCGGGGTCACGCCTGGCGTGGCAAAGAATGACCGCGAGGCGCAGGCAAATGAGTTGCTGCACAAACATCACGTCGCTGTAGTCGGCATCGAGTTTGCGCAGTTTGCCGCGGTGGCCCAGCACCAGCAGGCTCAGGCGGTGCAGCTCGGTCAGGGCAAAGCCTGGTGCGTCGGCGTTGTCAAGAATGTAGGCCCCGTGCTTGTGATAGTCGCTGTGGGAAATCAGGCTGCCAACCTCGTGCAGCTGCGCGGCCCAGCGCAATTTGCGTTGGGCCCGTTCGGTGTCGCCAACCGCCTCACTGGTGTGCAGCTCGCGCAGCAGGTGGCCCGCAACCTTGCTCACGCGCTGGGCCTGGCCGGCATCCACGTCAAATTTGCTGGCAAGGCGTTGCACGGTGGCGGAACGCACGTCACTGTTGCCTTGCTCGCGGTCCAGCAGGTCGTACAGCACACCATGGCGCAAAGCACCCTGCGCGGCCTGCATTTCTTGAATGTTCAATAACTCAAACACGGCGCGCAACACGCTCAACCCCCCCCCGATCACGGCGCGTCGATCTTCCTTCAGGCCGTCCAGGCGGACCCGGCTGGCGCTGCCCGCTGTCATCAGTTGGTCCTGCAACCAGTCAAGCCCATCGCGGCTGACGGTGTGAGCGGGCCAGCCTGCACCGGCCAGCACATCGCCCACCGCGCCGATGGTGCCAGACGAACCGTAGGCCACGTCCCATTGGTCCGGGCGATAAACGCTGAGCGCTTCGTCCAGCAGGGCCTTGGCGGCAATCTCGGCCATCTGAAAGGCATGCGGGGTGAATTGCCCCTCGGCAAAGTACTTCATCGACCAAGCCACGCTGCCCACGCGGTAGCTTTCCATTACCCGGGCGTCCAGCCCGTGGCCAAGGATCAGTTCGGTCGAACGGCCGCCAATGTCTACCACCAGGCGGCGTTCGTCGTTTTGCGGCAGCAGGTGGGCCACGCCGAGGTAAATCAGGCGTGCCTCTTCGCGACCCGAAATCACGTCGATTGGGAAGCCCAGCACCTCACTGGCGCGGGCAAGAAACTCATCCCGGTTACGGGCTTCACGAAGGGTTTGCGTCGCCACCGCCCGTACCTGCGCGCGCCGAAAGCCGGCCAGCCGCTCGCCAAAGCGGGCCAGGCAGTCCCAGCCGCGCTGCATGGCCTCGGGCGTGAGGTTGCGCTCGGCGTCCAGGCCGTTGCCCTGGCGCACGGTTTCTTTCAAGTATTCGGTTCGGTGGATCTGGCCGTGATCCAGGCGGCCAATTTCAAGGCGAAAGCTGTTGGAGCCCAGGTCCACAGCGGCGAGACGGGTGCCGTTTTGCATGTCGGGTGTTGTGGTTTTCGGTCCAGCATAGCACTGGCGTGCGGCTTGCCCACGCCGCACAGCCAGACCTGGTTTTATGAGTACTGCCCCCATGTCATACGCCCGTCATCGCCTGTCAACACACTAGCCTCTCAAAAACATATGACGCCATCATGAAACTGTCATTCGGGTTGGGCAAATACCGCGATCTGCTGTTCGCCATTCTGCTGTTCATCGTGCTCGACTTGGGCATCCTTTCTTTCAATTTTTTTGCCTCCATCCAGCTGGAGCGAGATGCCAGCCGAATCAATTCAGCCGGTGAGTTGCGCACCCTGACCCAGCAAATGACCAAGGCGCTGCTGACCTTGCAGGTGGAGCGCAAGGGCGAGTTGCCGATCCAGACCAGCATGGCTCAACTGACGCAGGGCCATGCCGGCTTTGTGCAGGCGCTGGGTAACCTCAAGGGGTCTCTGGGCCAGGACATTGAGTTCACTGCATTCGGCCTCGACCCAGCCACATTGCGGGACGCCACCGCGCGTGTAGAGCGCGAATGGGGGCCGTTGGAAGATTCAATCAAGACCGTAATCGCCACCAACGAGCCCAGCCTCGAAGATACCGAAATTGCCGTGAACAAGGCCGTGGCGCGCAACATTCGGCTCATGGGTTTTGCCGACGACCTGGCCCAGGGCGTGGAATCTGCAGCCAACACCAAAACCAATCGCATGCGGCAGATTCAGGTGATTGCCATCGTGCTGGCACTGATCAACTTTGTGTACATTGTCTTCAAGTTCCTGCGCCGCCTGAACGCGAGTGACCGTGTTGCGGAGTCGGCCAGACGCGAGACCGAGGACATTTTGAACACAGTTAGTGAAGGTCTCATGCTGGTTCGCGCAGACGGTACCGTGGGTACGCAGTTTTCGGCCTCCATCCACAAGTTGTTCATGCGTGAGGTTCGCCCCGGTGAGGACTTCGGTGCCTTGTTGCGTAGCATGTTAAGTGTCGAACGCGCAGAAGAAGCCGCGAGCTTTCTGGGCCTGCTGTTTGACCCCAAAGTCAAGCCAACGTTGCTAACCCAGCTGGATCCTTTGAAGGATGTCCAGATCAACCCACCGCAGGGGCAGGGCGGGGCGTCGCGCTTCGTGACATTCCAGATCACGCAGGTTCGCGAGGGTGCCGAGATCAAGGAACTTCTGGTCACTGTTTTTGACGTGACGCAGCGCGTGCAGCTTGAGCGGGAGCTTGCGGCCAGCCAGGAAGCGGCCAAGAGCGACGTGGAAGACTTGGTCCGCGTGCTGGAGCAGGAGCCTGTGCTGCTACAGGATTTTTTGGTCGGTGCGCGTTCGAAGCTGGCAGACCTGAATCAGGCCATGCGCGACGTGGGCCGAAGCCCGGCGGCATACCGGGAATTGGTGGACGAGGCCGCACGCTCCATCCATGGCATCAAGGGCGAGGGCGCGGCCTTGAGCCTGACGGCGGTCTCGAGGCAGGCCCATTTGATGGAGACCGTGCTGGCGCCCCTTCACGAGCGCAAGGACCTGGCCGGGGAAGACCTGATTCCCGTGGTGTTTGAGCTTTCACGTGTGCAGGATCAGGTGGAGCGCTTGCATCGCGTGTTTGAGCGCCTGGGCCGCTTTGCGGGCGGCATGCCAGCAGAGCCCTCCCAGCTGCTGGACGCCATGGTGGGAAATCTGCGTTCGCTGTCCGAGCGGGTCGCACAATCACTTGGCAAGCGGGTTCGACTGACTGCACAGTTTGCCGATGCGTCGTTGCCCGATCGTGTGACTGCAGTGCTCAGGGAGGCCTTGCCCCAGTTGGTGCGTAACGCTGTGGTTCATGGGATCGAGCTGCCAGACGAACGGCAAAGCCAGGGGAAGTCCCCCGTTGGCGAACTGAAGCTTGAGATCGACCACCGGCACGATGGCCAGATTGAGGTGACGTTGAGCGACGACGGCCGCGGTATCGAAGTGCCGACGGTCAGGCGCCGCGCAGAGCAACTTCGCCCCGATGTCGCTGGATTTTCTGATTCGCAGGTGCTGGGCATGATCTTCGATCCCAACTTTTCCACCGCGACAGAAGTGACCGAGCACGCGGGACGGGGCGTCGGCCTCGCGTTGGTACGCCAGATCGTCGAAAAAGCGGGAGCCAAACTGCGCGTGATGACACACCCCAAAAGCTACACGCGTTTCGTACTTCAGTTCCAGGCAGCCGCATGAAACCACGCAGCCTGATGGTCGTTGACGACTCGCTCGTTTTCAGAAACCGCATTTCGCGGCTTGCCACCGATGTTCGACTGGAAGGCCTGACCGTAGTTGCTCAGGCGGCTGATGGCCTCGAAGCCGTGGAGCAGGCCCAGCGCCATCGGCCCGACTTTGTGACCATGGACTTGACCATGCCCCGTATGGATGGTCCTGAATGCCTGGAAGCACTGCGCACCATAGTGCCTGAGTCCCGCGTACTTGTAGTGTCTGCCCTGAGTGACCGCGCAACCGCGCTCAAGGCCATGACGCGCGGTGCCCATGGGTTTCTGCTCAAGCCGTTTTCAGACGAGCAACTGGTGGAAAGCCTGAGGGAGCTGATGGAATGACCGCATCCCGCCTGAAGGCTGAAGACATCAAGATTTTCTCGGATGCGGCCACGGCGTTTTTCCAGGCCACGACGGGCAGCAAGGCGTCGGTACGCACCGCGTACCTGTTGCAGTCGGATGAAATAGCAGTGTGGAACGACTTCCAGGGGCTGATTGAACTCAAGGGCAAGTACCGTGGCAGTGTGGCGTTTTCCGCGCCGCGCGGGTTGCTGTCGCATGTGCTGTTGAAGATGGGTGAGCGGGACTACTCCGAGGCCAGTCACCGCGACATCGTGGGCGAAATAGCCAACCAGATGTCAGGTTACGCCCGCCGACATTTTGGTGAGGCCATGGACATTTCGCCGCCACGGGTGATCCAGCCCAGCCAGCGGCCGGCAGCCGACGGCCTGCAGGCGGCACCGTTTGTCATACCCATGCTGTGGGACCGGTACGAGGCGCACCTGGTCGTGCGTATGGCCCGCGCCTGAAGTGTTTTGTCATGACATCTTTATAGGACTGTCACGCCGTTGTCATGGTCTGCAACCAGACTTGGCCGAGTTCTTACAACTGGAGTCTTTGAAGATGAAAATCGCAATCCTTATCGCCACCGCTGCTCTCGCCCTGGCTGGCTGCGCCTCCACCCAATCCATCCCTGCTGGCATGAAGGCCGGTGAATTTGTTTCTTACAACTGCGACGGCGGCAAGCGTCTGATGGCCCGCGCCTCGGCCGATGGCTCCACGGTGCGCGTGCGCTACGAAGGCGGCTACGAGTTGGACCGTAAGGAAGGCGGCGTGTACGAAGCTGACGGCTGGAAGCTGATGACGCAAGGCCCGGTCACCGAACTGGTGCACAACGGCAAGACAGTGCTGAAGAATTGCAAGATCGCCTGAATCCAGGCGTTTGGTTGATTGTCATGAAAACGTCATACAACAGACATAAAGTCCGTTAAACCCCGAATCAATCCCGATTCACCCGGAAGGAAACTCCATGAAATTTCTCCCCATCAAATCGCTGCTGGCTACGTCCGTGCTGGCTTTCCTGGCCGCCACGCCTGCGCTGGCCCAAGTCGTCAAAATTGACGGTTCCAGCACTGTGTACCCTGTGACTGAGGCCGTTGCCGAGGAATTCCAGAAGGCCAATAAGGGCCTTAAAGTGACCGTAGGCGTGTCAGGCACGGGCGGTGGCTTCAAGAAGTTCTGCCGCGCCGAGACCGACATTTCCAACGCTTCGCGACCCATCTCTGCCTCCGAGATGAAGGATTGCAAGGCCGCCGGCGTCGAATACTATGAACTCCCTGTCGCATTTGATGCGCTGACCGTGGTGATAAACCCCCGCAACACTTGGCTCAAGCAAGCCACCGTGGCGGAGCTCAAGAAAATGTGGGAGCCGGCTGCCCAAGGCAAGATCACCCGCTGGAATCAGGTCAACCCCACCTGGCCTGACCAGCCGATCAAGCTGTTCGGCGCTGGCTCTGACTCCGGCACGTTCGACTATTTCACCGAAGCCATCGTGGGCAAGAGCAAGTCCAGCCGCGGCGATTTCACCGCCTCTGAAGACGACAATGTGCTGGTGCAGGGCGTGGCCGGCGACGTGAACGCCATCGGCTACTTCGGTTATGCCTACTTCGCCGAGAACACCGGCAAGCTCAAGGCCCTGCCGATCGTCGAAAAAGAAGGCAAGCCCGCCGTGTCGCCCAGCGAGCAGACAGTTCTGGCTGGCACGTACCAGCCGCTGGCCCGCCCGATTTTCATCTACGTGAATGCCAAGTCCATGGCCAAGCCTGAAGTCAAGAAGTTCATTGACTTCTACATGACCCAAGGTTCCAAGATGGCCAAGGAAGTCAAGTACGTGCCGCTGCCCGCAGAAGCCTACAAGACTGCACTGGACCACATTGCCAAGGGCAAAAAAGGGACAGTGTTCGGCGGCAAGAATGAAGTCGGCATCACCATCACCGAACTCCTGAAGCGCGAAGCTGCCCTGTAAGGCTATTGGTATCCAAGAAGCCGGTCCGCATGCCTTTGATTGCTTGCAGACCGGCTTTTTAATGCTTGGCACGCCCCAAAACCACCTAAAACTAAAATGAGCGCCACCACCACTCCGGATCGCGTCGTGACTCAACCCCGACTGACTGGCGAAGCCCGCCTGGCCGAAATGGCCAAAATAAAGGCGGCCCGCAAGCGCAAGGACAAGCTGATCGAG
>CALROG020000019.1:0-70116 GCA_943369755.1 Ramlibacter sp. 2FC | reverse complement strand
TCCCGGCAGAAGCCGCGCAGGGCGTTGATGCGGCTGGTGCGGGTGCCCATCCACAGGCTGCGGATGCGGTGCATGCCCTGCAGGGCTTGCTGCTCGACAGACTTGACGCGCACCGGGTGCATGTCAGACGCCCGGCAGGCTTCCAGCAGCGCGGCGGCATCTGCCGCATCGGTCTTGTTACGCTTGACGTAGGCGCGCACGTACTGGGCGGGCAGCAAGCGCACTTCAATGCCCAGGCCATTGAGCCAGCGCGCCCAGTGGTGAGCTGAGCCACAGGCTTCCATGATGACCAGGGACACATCGCGATTGAAGAACCAGCGTTCAAACTGGGTGCGCGTGAGCCTGTGGGTTTCCACCACTCGCCAGGACGCGTCGGCCACGGCCAGTTGGAAGACGGACTTTGCCAAATCAACGGCAACGGTTGTAGCATTCATGTCGGACTCCTTTTGTTGATGAACCTGATCTCCACGCCAATGAAAACCAGGACGCCAATTTGGCGCAAAAAACAGGGGGAGTCCATCCCATCACTCGGCGCGGACACGCAACCAAAGGCTGCCGCTGCGCAGCACAGGTTGCGTGCCGGACAGCGCCAACGTTAGCCCGCACCGGAGCCTTCTGTATCGTGCTAAAGCTTCTCCGATCCCTGGTCACTTCGAAGCAATCTCCCAGAATCGAGGCGCCCCCGGCGCTCGGCGCGCCACCGCCAGCCGTGTCAGCGCTTGGCTCGGATGATTTCAACGTCACCGAGAACCTGACCAATGCTAACGGCTTACCTGTGCTCGACTGGAGCGCCGCCCAGCAGTGGGTTGATGGCGTTGCCGGTGAGGAAGCGCAGGCCAAAGCTTGGTCAGATTGCGAGCGCGCCTGGCTCGAGCATCTGCAAGCTGCACTTGGCTCGGACTATCGACTGCGCGAGCAGGGTACGGCCATGCTCCTCTCAACTCTGCAGGGCAATGTTGCCGAAGCCACGCTCACCTTCGTGAACAAGACCCTTCAGCGTGTCGAGCGCATCCTTGATGGGGTCGCACACGTACCAGAGTGGGGACACGACATCCTCGTTGTATTCGACGATGACGACACCTACTACAGGTATGTCGCCCACTACTACTCAGAGGCTGGGGAGTTCGCCGGAAGTGGCGGCATGTACATCAACGCCGGTTGTGGTCACTTCGCAACCGTGAAGTCGGATCTGCGTTCCATCGAGCCAGTCATCGCCCACGAAATGACTCATGCCTGTCTGAGCCACTTGCCCATCCCTGCATGGTTGAATGAAGGCATTGCGGTCAGTACCGAGCGTCGGCTTTGCCCACCGAGTTCTGCCGCCTCAACGCCTCAGCAGATGCATGCGCGCCATTGCAAATTCTGGGGACCAACGGAGGTCCAGCAGTTCTGGTCCGGCAAATCCTTCCTGCGTACCGATGAAGGCAACGAACTTTCGTACGACCTAGCGCGAATCATCGTTTCCCAGTTCGGTGCCGACTGGGATCGTTTTCGTTCATTTGTGCTCTCAGCCACCATTGAGGACGCTGGTGCTTCAGCCGCTACTCAGCATCTCGGGGCATCCCTCGGGGAAGTCGTCTGCGCCCTGCTGGAACAAGACCCTTTGTCGGAGTGGGCGCCCAACCCCGCCGCATGGAACGGCACTCCCGAGCGGGGCGCATTCAGTGGGCGTGCGGGCTAATTCAAACGTCAGGCCTCGAAAACGCACCCACGATGCCCTACCAAACTCTTGCAAATGCCGTCCTTCTTCTGCACATCGCGGTGGTCTTTTTTGTTGTCCTCGGGTTGCCTGCAGTGCTGGTCGGCAACTGGCGCGGCTGGCCCTGGGTCAACAACTTTTTGTGGCGCGTGGTTCACCTTCTGGCCATTGGTGTCGTCGTTCTTCAGGCATGGCTGGGGCGCTACTGCGGCCTCACGTTACTCGAATCAAACCTGCGAAAGATGGCCGGCCAGGTTGGATACGAGCGCAGCTTCATCGAGTACTGGGTTCAGCGGCTGCTCTATTACGAAGGCCCCATGTGGGCCTTTGCGCTGGCCTATACCGTCTTTGGTGCCCTTGTTGCCTGGGCGTGGTGGCGCTATCCACCAAAGCCACGTCATACCGCGCGCAGAGACGTGAACCGCCCTTGATCTGAACTGCCCCGCTCGCTGAGACGCGCAGCGGCCAGCAATGCCTCTTTAGCGTCCAAAAACTGGCCAAAAAGTCCGCTAGCCCGCACAGGCATTGCGCGAGCCACTATCAAAACCATAGCAACCTTTAGCAGGCCGTTGCCCGGCACCCGCAGACTTTGACCAACCCGCAGGGTCATTGCCTGCCACCAGTTGGCACCGGCGGCGGGCTCCCCCAGAATGGTGGCAACTCCCCACCGCCCCCGGCCATGCTCCACCTGCGCCAGCCCTTTCGTGCCACTGCCGCCGCCCTGCTGCTGGCGGTGGCCAGCGCCGGCTGGGCCAATACCGCGCAGCCGCTGAACGACGAGCTGCTGGCCACGCTGCAAACCGCTTACACCCGCGCCGTTACCCCCGGGGAGCAGGCCGACCAGCACCGCGCGCTGCTGGCCAGCGTGCTGCGCCGTGTGCAGCGCAGCCACGCCACCGAGGCAGACTTTGCCGCGCTCACCACCGCCGCCACCAAGCTGCTGGACGCCCTGCCCCCCGCCAGCGGCGAGCCGGCGGAGACCTTCCGCACCGCCATGAACGCGGCGCTGCGCAGCTTTGACAACTACGCCCGCTACCTGGACGCGCGGGCCTACCGAAACGAGCAAACGGCTATCGGCGGCAGCTTTGTGGGCCTGGGCATTGAGCTGGAGCCGACGGACGCGGGCGTGCGCATCGTGGCACCCATGCCCGGCGGCCCGGCGGCGCGCGCCGGCCTGCGCGCGGGCGATTTGATCGTGCAGGTGGACGACAAGCCACTGCAAGGCGTGGCGCTGGCCGACGCCATTGCCCGCATGCGGGGCGACGTGGGCACGCAAGTTTCTTTGGTGGTGCGGCGCGCGGGGGCAGAAGACTTCACGCTGGCGCTGACGCGCGACACCATTCGCCGCCAGTTGCTGCGCTGGCAGATGGAGGGCAGCGCGCTGGTGCTGCGGCTGTCGTCCTTCACCGGCCCTGTAGCGGCCGCCCTGGCCGACGCGGTGACCGAGGCCAGCGCCAGCCAGGCGCCCCAGGCCGTGGTGCTGGACCTGCGGGGCAACCCCGGTGGCCTGGTGCGCGAGGCAGTGCGCGTGGCCGATGCGTTTTTAAGCCGGGGCGAGATTGCCTCCATGCGCGGCCGCACCCCGGGCAGCGAGCGCACCTGGCAGGCCGATGCCACCGAGCTGCTGGCCGGCCTGCCCATGGTGGTGCTGATGGACAAAAGCTCGGCCTCTGCTTCCGAGCTGGTGGCCGCCGCGCTGCAGGAAAACGGCCGCGCCACGGTGATGGGCCAGCGCAGCTTTGGCAAAGGCAGCGTGCAAACAACCTACGCGCTGGGCGACGGGCTGGGTGCCGTCAAGCTCACCAGCGCGCTTTATTACGGGCCGCTGGGCAAAACCGTCAACCAGGCCGGCGTGACGCCCGATGTCGAGCTGCTAACCACCCCGCCCGATGCACGCGCCAGCGGCACCACGGCCGCGCCGGCAGTGCGCGTGAGCCAGAGCCACTGCGCCAGCGCCACCCCGGTGGCAGACGCCGCGCTGGCCTGCGCGCTTGCGCTGCTGCGCGCGGGCGGCACAGACGCTTTTGCGGCGGCCTTTGCCGACGCGGCACCCTGACGCGCCCTTTCTGAGCGGCGCTACTTGCCGCCCAGGCCCATGGCCCGGGTGATCACTTCTTTCATGATCTCGTTGGTGCCGCCGTAGATGCGCTGCACCCGCGCGTCGGCATAGGCGCGGGTGATGGGGTACTCCCACATGTAGCCGTAGCCGCCGTGCAGTTGCACGCATTCGTCCATCACCTTGCATTGCAAGTCGCTGCACCAATACTTGGCCATGCTGGCGGTGGCGGTGTCCAGCTTGTCAAGGCACACCAGCTCGGTGCACTTGTCCACAAACACCTGCGCTATCTGCACTTCGGTTTGCAACTCGGCCAGGGTGTAGCGGGTGTTTTGAAAGCTGGCCACCGGCTGGCCAAACACCTTGCGCTCTTTCACATAGGTCACGGTGTAGTCAATCGCCGCCTGGGCGGCAGCAATGGCACCGATGGCAATTTGCAGCCGCTCCCAGGGCAGCTGCTCCATCAGGCAGATGAAGCCCTTGTTTTCAAACGCGGGGCCGCCCAGCAGGTTTTCAGCGGGCACCCGCACGTTGTTGAAGAACAGCTCGCTGGTGTCTTGCGCCTTCAGGCCCAGCTTTTTCAGGCGCTTGCCTTTGTCAAAGCCTTCCATGCCGCGCTCCACCAGCAGCAGGCTGGTGCCCTTGCCGCCGGCTTCGGGGTTGGTTTTGGCCACCACCACCACCAGGTCGGCGTGCCAGCCGTTGGTGATGAAGGTTTTGCTGCCGTTGAGCAAATAGCTGCCATCGGCCTGCTTGATGGCCGTGGATTTGATGCCTTGCAGGTCGCTGCCGGCGGCGGGCTCGCTCAT
The DNA here is from genome assembly GCA_943369755.1 of Ramlibacter sp. 2FC. GTDB lineage: Bacteria > Pseudomonadota > Gammaproteobacteria > Burkholderiales > Burkholderiaceae_C > CALROG01. The sequence continues at coordinate 65,552 of CALROG020000019.1, read as the reverse complement.
GGCAATGGCACCAATCATTTCGCCACTGGCCAGCTTGGGCAGGTACTTGGCCTTTTGCTCGGGCGTGCCGTAGTGCAGCAGGTACGGGGCCACAATTTCACTGTGCAGGCTGTAGCCAATGCCGGTCAGGCCGCGGGCGTTGAGCTCTTCAAACTGGATCACGCTGTACAGCTTGTCGGCCCCCGAGCCGCCGTATTCTTCGGGCATGGTCATGCACAAAAAGCCGTTTTCGCCGGCTTTGGTCCACACCGCGCGGTCTACATAGCCCTGCTCTTCCCAGGCGTCATGGTGGGGGGCAATTTCTTTCTCGCAAAAGCGTTTGAAGCTGTCGCGAAAGGCCTCGTGGTCGGGGCTGAAAAGGGTGCGGGGGATCATGCTTTGGCTCCGTTCATGGCAAGTTTGACGATGCGGGCGTAGTTGCCAATGAACACATCGTTGAGTTGGGCTTCATTCAGGCCGCGCTTGAGCAGGTTGTCGGCCACGGCGCGCAGGTCTACATAGTCGGCCAGCACGGGGCCACCGCCCGCACCTTCCATGTCGGTACCAAAAGCCACATGCGCGGGGCCCAGCAGCTCGCACATGCGCACAATTTCGTCGGCATAGCTCTTGACGTTGTGCAGCGGGTAGGCCGGGTCGCGGCTTACCCGCACGCTCCACAGCCCCACCGCGCCACCCCGCGCCGCTATCTTCCTGGCAGTGGCCGGGGCCAAAGACCGGGCAATGTAGCTTGGCTCCTCCCAGTTGCCGCCCTGTGGGCTGATCCATGAATGCGACCACACGGGCACCGCGTCTGTGGCGTCCAGCACGCCGTCTACCAAAGCGGCTGTGCCGTGCGCCATGTCCACCACCATGCCAAGGCGTTTGCATTCCAGCACCGCTTTGGCACCCAGCGGCGTCAGGCCGCCGTGCGTGGGGTTGGCCGTCTGGTGGTCACCCAGCGGGCTTTGTATGAAATGCACCAGTTGCACATGGCGCACGCCCCAGCGGTGCGCATCCGTCAGGCGCTCGGTCTGGCCTTCCAGGAAGTTGGCACCTTCAGTGGCCAGCAGCACGCGCGGCTCGCCGGCCAGGGCAGCGTCTACATCAGCGGCCACCAGCGCCTTGCGCACGCCCCATTCCGCCAGCCGGGCCTCGTAGCCCGCCACCCGCTGCTGAAAAGACGCCCACAGCTCGCCGGGCTCGGGTTGGCGAGCCTGCTTCCAGCCCATCGCGGTGGCCGTGATCCAGCGGTGGTCGTCGGTGGCGGCCCAGGCTAGCAGCGTGGTGCCGGTGGCGTGCATGTGTTTGGCCAGGTCGCGCCCATAAAGGCGTGGCAAAAACATGCCGTAGTGCGAATGCATGTCGGCCAGGTACGGCTTGCGCAGGGCCTGCGTCTGGGCCTGGGCCTGCGCGCGCGCAAGCGGCACCTGGGCCGCGCCAATGGCCAGGCCCCATTGGGCAAAACGACGCCGACTGAGCAAAGGGGTTGATTGCAAGGAAATGCCTCCAGACTGTCGCCATTTTTACAGAGCGAATGCTTGGTGAAATGAATATACTGCCACATTGCGCCCAACGTGGCCGCCCAACAAGGAGCCTACATGACCGAAGCTTTTGTTTACGACGCCATTCGCACGCCCCGCGGCAAGGGCAAAAAAGACGGCAGCCTGCATGAAGTAAAACCGGTCAACCTGTTGGCTGGCGTGCTGGCCGAGCTGCAGCGGCGCAACGACTTTGACACCGCGCAGGTTGACGATGTGGTGATGGGCGTGGTCTCGCCCATCGGCGAGCAGGGCTCGGTCATTGCGAAGGTGGCGGCGCTTAAAGCCGGCTGGGACTTCCGTTGCTCGGGTGTGCAGCTCAACCGCTTTTGTGCCTCGGGCCTGGAGGCGGTGAACATGGCAGCACAAAAGGTGCGCAGCGGCTGGGAAGACCTGGTGGTAGCCGGCGGGGTAGAGAGCATGAGCCGCGTGCCCATTGGCTCCGATGGCGGTGCCTGGGCCCAGGACCCGGAGACCAACAGCGCCACCGCCTTTGTGCCCCAGGGCATTGGTGCCGACCTGATTGCCACCCTGGAGGGCTTCACCCGCGACGACGTGGACGCCTTTGCGCTGGAGAGCCAGAAGCGTGCCGCCCGGGCGCGTGAGGGCGGCTTTTTTGCGGGCTCGGTGGTGCCGGTCAAGGACTTCCTGGACCAAATCATTCTGGACCACGACGAGTTCATCAAACCCCACACCAGCCTGCAAGGGCTGGGCGCGCTTAAACCCGCCTTTGAACAACTCGGTGCAATGGGTTTTGACCAGGTGGCACTTGCCCGCTACCCGCAGGTGGAACACATTCACCATGTGCACCATGCGGGCAACTCGTCGGGCATTGTGGACGGCGCGGCCGCCGTGTTGATTGGTTCCGAGGCGGCAGGCAAAACCCATGGCTTTACCCCGCGCGCCCGCATTGTGGCGGCGGCGCTGAGTGGCGCAGACCCAACCATCATGCTCACCGGCCCCATGCCGGCGGCGCGCAAGGCGCTGGCCAAGGCAGGCATGACGATTGACCAGATTGATTTGTTTGAAGTCAACGAAGCCTTTGCCGCAGTGCCAATGCGCTTCATGAAAGAGATGGGCGTGCCGCACGAGAAGGTCAACGTAAATGGCGGTGCCATTGCCATGGGCCACCCGCTGGGTGCCACCGGTGCCATGATTTTGAACACCCTGATTGACGAGTTGCACCGGCGCAAGCTGCGCTACGGCCTGGCCACGCTGTGCGTGGGCGGGGGTATGGGCATTGCCACCATCGTGGAGCGCATCTGATGAAGACGATTCGCTACGAGCTGGCCGAAGGCATCGCCACGCTGACGTTCGACGAGCCGGGCTCGCCGGTCAACACCATGTGCGCCCAGTGGCAGGCCGACCTGGTTGAGGCCACGGCGCAGGTGGTGCAGGACAAGGACGCGATCAAGGGCATTGTGTTGGCCTCGGCCAAGAGCACGTTCTTTGCTGGCGCTGACCTGAAAGGCACGATGCGCCTGACGGCCGCTGATGCGGGCCGGGTGTTTGCCGAGATAGAGCAGACCAAGAAATGCTTTCGCACGCTCGAAACCCTGGGCAAGCCGGTGGTGAGCTGCCTGAACGGCGCGGCGCTGGGTGGCGGCTGGGAGGTGGCGTTGGTCGGCCACTACCGGGTGGCTGTGGATGACCCCAAGATCCAGTTTGGCCTGCCCGAAATCACCCTGGGCCTGATTCCGGGTGCCAGCGGCATCACCAAGATGACGCGCCTGCTGGGCCTGATGGGCGCGCAACCCTACATCCTGGAGAGCAAGCTGTTCAACCCACGCGCGGCGCTGGAGCTGGGCCTGGTACATGAGCTGGTGCCTGACGCGGCCGGCCTGCGCCCCGCGGCGCTGGCCTGGATTGCGGCGCACGAGGGCTCGCGCACGCCGGCCCACCACCCCTGGGACGACAAGAACTACAAGATGCCCGGCGGCACCCCGGCCAACCCCAAGATTGCAGGCATGCTGAGCGTGGCTCCTGCGGTGCTGAAGCAAAAAACACGTGGCCTGTACCCGGCACCCGAATACGCGTTGGCCGCCATGGTCGAGGGCGCGCAGGTGGACTTTGACACCGCGCTGCGTATTGAGAGCCGGTACCTGGCCAAACTGATCGTCAGCCCGGTGGCGAAGAACATGATCAACACGTTCTTTTTCAACATGAACGCGATCAAGTCGGGGCAAAGCCGACCGAAGGACGTGCCGCGCTACAAGCCGCAGAAAGTCGGCATCCTGGGCGCCGGCATGATGGGCGCGGGCATTGCCTATGTGCAGGCTTCGCGCGGAGTCACCACAGTGTTGAAAGATGTTTCGCTGGAAAAGGCGGAACAGGGCAAGGCCTACAGCGCCAGGCTCACACAGCCGCGCGTGGACAAGGGCCGCATGAGCCCGCACGACCAGACCGAGCTGATGGCGCGCATCAAGGCCACCGACCAGGCCGCCGACCTCAAGGGCTGCGACCTGATCATCGAGGCGGTGTTCGAGCAGCGCGCACTCAAGGCCAAGGTGACGCAGGAAGCCGAGCCCATGCTGGCAGCGGGCGGCTTCTTTGCCAGCAACACCTCCACCCTGCCCATCTCGGGCCTGGCCAAAGCCAGTGCCAGGCCAGAAAAGTTCATTGGCATCCATTTCTTCAGCCCGGTGGACAAAATGAAGCTGGTGGAGATCATCCGGGGCGCGCAGACCGACGACGAAACCGTGGCACGCGCCTTTGACTACGTGCAGTCCATCGGGAAGATTCCCATCGTGGTGAACGACTCGCGCGGCTTTTACACCAGCCGCACCTTTGGCACCTTTGTGATGGAAGGCGCGGCAATGCTGGGCGAAGGCATTCCGGCTGCGGTGATTGAAAATGCTGGCATCAATTGCGGCATGCCGGTGGGCCCGCTGGCGGTGCTGGACGAAACCGCGCTTTCCTTGAGCGTGCACGTGCTGGACCAGACCCGCGCCGACCTGGCTGCTGAAGGCAAAACCTACGCGGCAGCACCCGGCGAGCTGTTGGTGGAACGCATGGTCAAGCAACACAATCGCCCGGGCCGCGCGGGCGGCGGCGGTTTCTACGACTACCCAAAGGGTGCAAAAAAGACGCTTTGGCCGGAGCTTAAACCCTTGTTTGAAAAAACTGCTGTTGGTTGGGACATTCAGGAACTCAAAGACCGCCTGCTGTACCGGCAGGCCATAGAAACCGCTCGCTGCCTGAGCGAAGGCGTTTTGACGTCTGTGCACGACGCCAACATCGGCTCTATCTTCGGCATCGGCTTCCCGGCCTGGACCGGCGGGGCAATGCAGTTCATCTACGGCATGGGTATAGACGCCTTCATTGCCCGCGCTGAGCAGCTTGCCGCCCGCTACGGCGACGGTTTTGCGCTTACCGATGCCGTGAAGACGAGCGTGCGCGACTACCAGCCGCGCTGGTAACTTCGCCAAAAGTCAGCACTGAACGGATGCAGGGCTTGACTCTGCGCGTATTCTTCGTATGATGCGAGTCATCTATAGGACTAGAGCTTGAATTCACCCAACCTGCAACTTGTGCCCGACACGCCGGGGCTGAGCCGCTACGGCGCCCTTGCGGGTGCGCTGCGGGCGCGCATTGTGGCTGGCGAATGGCCGCCGGGCAGCACTTTGCCTTCCGAGCAAATACTCGCGTCCGACCACCAGGTCGCGCTGGGTACGTTGCGTCGGGCGCTGGAGCTACTGGACGCGCAGGGCTTGATAGAGCGTGTGCACGGGCGCGGCACCTTTGTGCGCACTGGCCTTACGGGGTCGCCATTGCTGCGGTTTTTCCGCTTTGGCCAGAGCACGGGCGAGGTTCCGGTGTCGCGCATTCTGGCGCACGACCGCGTGAGTGCACCCAGCCGGGTCGCGCAGCAACTGGCTGTGGCTGTCGGCTCGCCCGTTTTGCGGCTGCGCCGCTTGCGCTTGCTTCATGGCCAGCCCTGCCTGCTTGAGGAAGCGTGGTTGCCGCTGCCACTGTTTGCCGCGCTGGCCGATAGCGAGCCAGACGAATGGGGCGACCTGCTGTACCCGGAGTACGCCAACCGCTGCGGCGTTCATGTACATCGCGCCGTAGACGAAGTGTCGTTTGGCATCCTGTCAGCCACCCAGGCGCGCCAGCTCGGCTTGCCCGCTGCCCACCCGAGCGCAGTGGTGTCACGCCGTGCTTTCAATATGGCGGGCCTTTGCGTCGAAGCGCGTACCAGTTACGGCGACGCGCACGCCTTTCACTACACCGTCACCATCACCTGAAACAGGCACCTCTAGGAGAACCACATGAACTCAAGCGCTGCAATCGTGCGCCGCCGCGACATCTTGCGTGCCGCGACCGTCGGCGCGGCCGCACTGGCCGCGCCTTTTGTCCAGGCCCAGGGCGACAGGCCGATAAGCCTCATCGTCTCTTACCCGGCAGGTGGTGGGGCCGACTTGATGGCCCGACTGATTGCCCCGCATCTGAGCACGGCGCTTGGGCGCAGCGTGATAGTGGAAAACAAACCCGGCGCAAGTGGCCAGATCGCCGCCAGCTTTGTGGCCAAGGCCCCACCGGACGGAAACACGCTGTTGCTCGACGCTTCTTCATTCGCCGTGAATCCATCACTGTTTGCCAAGTTGCCCTACGACAGCGAGAAGGACTTTACGCCGCTGGGCATCGTGGCGCTGTTCCCCAACGTCCTGGTGTGCACGCCGTCATATGAGGCACGTACGGTCAAGGACGTGGTACGGCTGGCGAAGGCCGCACCGGCGCGCATTGCGTATGCGTCGTCGGGCAACGGCTCGGCCCAGCACCTGGCGGGCGCCTTGTTTGAAGACCGCGCCGGCGTGCAGTTGGTCCATGTGCCTTACCGCGGCGGTGGCCCGGCCCTGACGGATGTGATGGCGGGACAGGTGCCGCTGTTTTTTGCCAATGTGGCGTCGTCGCTCGGGCATATCCAGTCGGGCAAGCTGCGCCCGCTGGGCGCCACCAGCCGACGCCGCGCGCGGGCCCTGCCCGAGGTGCCCACGCTGGAAGAGGCTGGCGTGCCAGGCTACGAGGTGCTGGAATGGAACCCGGTGCTTGCGCCCGCCGGACTGGCGCCAGCCCTCAAGACGCGGCTGCGCGACGCGCTGCGCAAGGCCACAGCCGAACCGGAGGTGCTGGGGCGTATCCGTGCGCTCAGCGGCGAGGCCTTCCCTGACGGCCCGGAAGGCCTGGTCACGGCATTCCTCAAGGCGCAGCAGTCACAGTGGGGCCGCGTCATCCGCGAACGCAAGATTAGCGTGGGCTGATGGCACACACCGACCCGCCTGAGCCGCCGGGCTGGGACTGCCATGTTCATGTGTTTGACCCAGACGAACCTGTCGCAACCGGCCACTACCGCCCAAAGGCGGCGCCGCTGGAGCATGTTGAGGAACTGGCCAGGTTGCACGACATCGGCCACCTTGTCCTGGTGCAACCGAGCGTGTACGGAACCAACAACGCGCTGCTGCTTCGGACCTTGTTGCAAAGACCTGGGCGACACCGCGGCGTAGCCGTAGTGGATGCAGGCGTGACTGACGCCACACTGCGGACCCTGCACGATGCCGGGGTGCGGGGCATTCGGTTCAATCTGGTCTCGCCGGTAGGCAACGATGAGGCCGATCTGCAAAAGCTTGCTCCGCGGCTGCACGCTCTGGGCTGGCATGTGCAGTGGTATGCCAAGGCGCAAGACTTGTCGCGCATCGCCGCGCTGCAAGCGCGCCACCGATTGCGTTTTGTATTGGACCATTACGCGGGAATCCCGCCCCTGTTAGCGAAAACAGACCGGGCCTGGGCCGCACTGGCACAGCTGGCAGACGGCGGCGCGTGGGTCAAGCTGTCGGCGGGCTATCGCCTGCAAGGGCACGCGTCGCCAGAGCATGCGCCAAGCCACGCAGCGCGCGTCGCCCAGCCGTTTGGGACGCGGGTGGTGTGGGGGTCGGACTGGCCGCATACCAGCTTTGCCGGAAAACCGCCACCCGCCTACACCGCACTGGCCGGGCAAGTGGCCAGTGCAGAACTAAACCGGCAAGCCGCAGAACTCTACGCCTGAAGGTGCCTACAACCCCTTGCCGCGCGCCACGTCCATGATGACGCGCGCGGCCAGGTACAGCCGCGGCTCGATGGCGTCAATCGCCACCCATTCGCTGTCGGCCGAATGCGCGCCGAAGCCCGGCAGGCCGAAACGCTCGATCACGGGGGCCTGGGTCTTGAGGGCGGCAAACGCCGCGTCGGTACCCCCGCCTTCGGGCTGGTCGTCCACCACCAGCTTGCGGCCGATTTCGGCATAGATGGTCTGCGCGTGGGCGGCGAGCTTGCGGTTGGCGGCCGTAGCTTCCAGCGGCGGGCGACGGCGCTCAAAGTCGATGCTGACCTTGGCGTCGGGCAGCAGCTGCTTTTTGGCGCGCTCGCGCACGGTGGCCTCGATGCGGTCGTAGTCGGCCACGCGCAGCACCCGCACGTCGGCCTGCGCGACTGCGTGCGCGGGTATCACATTGCGGTTGGTGCCAGCCTGCGACACCGTCCAGTTCAGCTTGAGGCCGACCTGCGGCTCCGACAGGTCACGCATCTGCAGGATCTGGTGCGACAGTTCGTACAGTGCATTGATGCCGCGCTCCGGTGCGCCCCCGGCGTGCGAGGCCCGGCCTTCCACCTTCAGGTACACGGCGGCAATGCCGCTGGTGGCCAGTGACAGCTTGTCTTCGTTGGTGCGGGTGGCCTCGAACGAGAGCACGGCGTCATGCCGGGCGCCCTCTTCCGTCAGCGCGGCGCGCGAGCCCGGAGAGCTGATTTCCTCGTCGCTGTTGACCAGCACTGTCAGGGTGCCGTATTCGTTGAACTTGAGGTCCTTTAGCAGGGCCATCAGGTGCACAATCATCGCCACGCCCTGCTTGTCGTCGGCGATGCCGAGCCCGTAGGCGCGGTCACCCTCGATACGGAACGGTTGCTTGGCCAGCATGCCCTTGAGGTACACCGTGTCCATGTGGGCGATCAGCAGGATGCGCTTGCTGCCCGAGCCCTTGAAGACCGCCTTGGTCATGCGCCCGATCTTTTCGGGCGTGTCGCCCATGCGGTAGGTGGTGGCCTCTGCCGGCTGCACAAAGCTCACCTCGCCGCCCAGGGCCCGCAGCTTGGCGGCCAACAGGTCGCTGGCCTGGTTCAGCCCTTCGATGTCGCGGCTGCCGGTTTCGATCGAAACAAACTCCTTCAGCGTGTCCAGCAGCGGCTGGCGCTGCGCGGCTGCGGCGCGCTGCACAGCGGCGTCGGCCTGGGTAGCAAGCTGGGCGGAGGCGGGGGCGAAGCTCAGGGCACCGGCCAGTGCGGTCACCAAGCCCAGTTGTCGGGCAATTTTCATTGGGGTCTCCTCGTGATTAAGTTTGCCAGCATAAACCCAAATTGGTTGACAAAGTCAAGTAACTATATGACGATGGCAGGCATGAACTCCCCGTCTGTCAGCCACGTGCGGCAATTGCGCGCCTTCAACCGTTTCTATACCCAGCGCATCGGCGTGCTGGACCCCTACCTGGGCAGCAGCTTTTCGCTGACGGAAGTACGCGTGTTGTACGAGCTGGCGCACCGCGACCAGCCCACCGCCACCGAACTGGCGCGCGACCTGGCGCTGGATTCCGGCTACCTGAGCCGCGTGCTGCGGCGGTTCGAGGCCAATGGCTGGCTGGCTCGCGCGCCCTCACCCGCCGACGCACGCCAAAGTCTGCTGCGGCTCACAGACGCAGGGCATGCTGTGTTTGCACCACTGCAACAACAGTCACGCGACGACGCCGCAGCCATGCTGGACGCCCTCCCCGAGGCCGACAGGTACCAGCTGGTCAACGCCATGGGCACCGTGTTGCGCCTGCTGGGCCCGCGCGACACCCCTGCAACGAGCTCAACCCGTACTGTCGTGCTGCGTGAGCAGCGGCCTGGTGATGTGGGCTGGGTCATCCAGCAACATGGCGAAATTTACGCCCGCGAGTACGGCTGGAACGCCGATTTTGAGGCGCTGGTAGCGGGTATCGGTGCCGAGTTTCTCAAGAATTTTGACCCGCTTTGGGAGCGTTGCTGGATCGCCGAGCTTGACGCGCAGCGCGTTGGTTCGGTCTTTGTCGTGCGAAAAAGCAAAACTGTGGCGCAACTGCGTATGTTGATTCTCACACCCGCTGCGCGCGGCCTGGGTTTGGGCAATCGAATGACGGATGAATGCATCGCCTTCGCCCGCAGCAAGGGTTACAAAAAAATGGTGCTATGGACCAACAGCATCTTGACAGCTGCGCGCGGCATCTATGGCAAACGCGGATTCGTGCTGGTCAACACCGAACCTTACACCGCCTTCGGCCATGAACTGGTCAGCGAGACATGGGAGCTGATGTTGTAACGCTGGCGCCGCGCCGTGTGGTTGAAACCCAGGAAGCGCGCCACGCAGGCATGCAAAGCCAGCTCACCCGATAATCGCACCATGTCATCGCCCTCAGAAGCGCCGCCTGGACAGGCAGCGCCGACACCGCCCAATACCCCAAGCTCACTGGCCGACCTGTTTTGGTCATTCACCTGGTTGGCGTTGCAAGGGTTTGGCGGCGTGCTGGCGGTGGTGCAGCGCGAACTCGTAGAAAAAAAGCGCTGGATGTCGCGTGAGCAGTTCGTCGAAGATTGGGCTGTGGCGCAGATCCTGCCTGGACCCAACGTGGTCAATCTTGCGATGATGATCGGCGACCGCTACTTCGGCTTGCGTGGTGCCGTTGCCTCATTGGCCGGAATGTTGGCCGCACCGATGGTTGTGGTTTTGTTGCTGGCGCTGGCCTATGCGCAATTTGCCGACAACGCGCAAGTTGCAGGTGCGCTGCGGGGCATGGGTGCGGTGGCGGCCGGGTTGATTGCCGCCACTGGCTTCAAGCTCTTCGGTGCCTTGCGCAAACACCCGCTGGGTGTCCCGTTGTGCGTCACGCTGGGTGCGCTGTGCTTCGTCGGCGTGGCGCTGCTGCGCCTGCCCCTGGTCTGGGTGCTGTTGAGCCTGTGGGGACTGGCCTGCGTACTGACCTGGCGAAAGATTGCCGAATGAGCATTGTTCTGACACCCGCGGACTGGTGGCAGTTGCTGCTGCACTTCGCCTCGCTCTCGCTGCTGGCAGTGGGCGGCGCCATCACGGTGGTGCCCGACATGCACCGTTACCTGGTAGACCAGCAGCACTGGATGACTGACCCACAATTCACTGCATCGGTTGCCATTGCGCAGGCGGCACCGGGCCCGAACGTCCTGTTTGTTGCGCTGATGGGATGGCACGTCGGCCTGAACGCCGGTGGCCTGCCCACCGCACTCTTGGGCCTGAGCGTCACAATGCTGGGAATCTTGTTGCCCAGCACCACACTGGCCTACCTGGCGGCACGCTGGGGCCACCGAAATCGCGAGCGACGTACCGTGCGTGCCTTCAAGCAAGGCATGGCCCCGATCGTGATCGCCCTGCTGGTCGCCACTGGCTGGGTTCTGGCCACCGGCAGCCAATACAAGTTGACCGATTGGCCGGTATGGCTTGTAGCCGGAATCACCGCCCTGATCGTCTCCCGCAGCAAGGTGCACTTGCTGTGGCTGCTGGGCGCTGGGGCCGCCTTGGGTGCCATGGGGCTGATTTGAGTTACAAGTTACACGCCCGCGCGTCGGCTACTCATTGATACACTTTGTGTTACGTCAAATTGGAGAGCAAATGAGCGACGCCCAAGAAGGTCCACAAGAATCCGCGGTACCGCTGTTTGACGTGGTCGTCAAAATGCCGTCTGGCGCACGCATTCAGGATATTGAGCAGCGCGCACTCACCGTTGCAGAGATCCCGGCCGACAGAGTGGAGAAGCTCATTGCGGTGCTGCGCAACACACCGCAAGCCAAAATCGGGGCCAGCGTAACCCGTGAGCGCGCCGACAAGGCTCGCGAACAGTTCACCAAAGCCGGCCTCACGGTGGAAGTCACCCCCGTACTATCCGTCGCGTCAATGGTTGCAGGCTCGTTTGATGGCCTGTTTGGCTGCCCATCCTGCAAACAGCGCGTGGTGCTCCCGGAAAGCCGTCAATGTCCAAATTGCGGGATTTTCGTAGACAAGTTTACTGACGAAACTGCGCTGCGTCGAAAGATCATGGAGCAGGAGCGCGCCAAGCTCGACTTTCAGGCCTCACGTGACGCGAAAGATGCCGACAAGAGTGCGAAAGATGCCCTCGAAGCATCATTGCGTGCTCAAGTGCGAGCCGAACTGGAAGCCAAGTACGGCATCAAACGCGCCGGACGAGGCCCCGCAATCGCGAAAGGGATCGCAGTCGTGTTGATGGGTGGCCTTGCATTCGTTGGCGGCAAGGGTTTGGGTCCCGATGGTTGGTCATGGGAACGCGCTTCGGGGGCCGCGCAAGCTACCGCCCCGGCGGAAGCCAAGGCGGCAGGAGCAGGAGACGTAGACAAGATGCTCTCCAGTGTGGGGCCAAAAGACGGTGCCGGTGGCGGTGCTGGCGGTGCTGGCGGTGCTGGCGGTGCTGGTGGTGCTGGTGGCGATGCCGTAGCCGCAGCGGTTGGCGACCCTGATATCGACGACGAACTGATGCAAAGCTTTGGCGGCAAAAATGTAGGCGGCAAAGGCCTCTCTGTTGAGCAAGCGCTCGCAGCCTCCAAAGCCTTGGCTAAATCTGTAGGCAACAACACGGCCGACCGCGCCATGGCAGGTACGCTGCCAGGAGGTTCATCAAAAGGTGGTAGTGGCGCTGCGGGTGGTAGTGGCGCTGCGAGCAGTGGTGCCGCCGGGGGTGGTGCTGCCGGTGTCGGGGCTTCTGTGCCCAGCGGCTCAACGAGCGGCAGCGGACCCAGCAGTAGCGGCGGTGACTCCGCCTCTGGAATTCCGCCGCGTGCTCGCATGCTTTTGTCGATAGAACTGGCGAAACAGCTCGCAGAGATGAGGCAATTGCCTCGGGCGCTGGGCATGATGAAAGCGCTAAAAACAAACCCCACACTATCCGGTGATGCGCTGGCGGCAACGGCATTTCGGTCAGCGGATCTTGAAATTCGTGCATGGGCAGTTGGTTCTGTTCGTGGGGCTGATGCGCGCAAGGCACTGGATGCGTTACTCGCCGGTGCCAAGGAACTGCCCGACGCCGCAGACCGGGCGCGGGTGCTCAGTCGCATGGGTATCACGCTGAGCCGGCAGGAACAATTGCCGCTCGACGCCGCCAGGGCCTTTTTGACGCAGGCCGGTGAGGCGCTCAAGTCGGTATCGGACGTGAATCAGCGCAACGCCCTCACCGGTGACTGGGCGGTAGCGCTCGCCGAAGTGGTCAAGGCCGAGGTAACGGCTGGAGCAAAGTCGGGGGCCTGGAACAAGGCGCAAGCTGCAGCAGCCCAAATTGAATCGCTGATCAAGCAGGCCCCGGACGCCTCGTCGCAAGCGCGCTTGCATGCCATCGATTTTCATATCAAAGAGCAACTTGGCCAGCAGGAAAAAGCCACCCAGAGCCTGATTGCCGGCCTGGCTCTGGCGTCCAAGGTTAGCAGCGTCCCAGACCGCGCTGCACTGTTGCGTTCCATGGCCAATCTGTCTGTGGGTGCTGCCCATGAGAAGGTTCAGGCGGCGCAGGCCGCGCTGCAAACCCTGGCCATGGGTCGACCGCCGCTGGAGCGCGCCCAGGCGCTCTCGCAACTCGCACTGCTGAACGCCGAGGCCGGGTTGCGCGGCAAGGCCGCCGAACTAACCCAGCTCGCGCTGTCCACACCTGGCTTGAGTCCGGCAGATGCCGAGGCCGTCAAGGCCGATCTGACTGCACGCAATGATTTGGCTTCGGCCAAGGTGCTGCATGGGGTTGGGCTGTATGCCGAGTCGGAATCGATCCTGCAGCGCCTCGCCGGCTTTCTGAGCTGAGTCTGGCGCTTTTCAGCTGCGCTGGCGCAAAGCCTCATAAAGGCAAACGCCACTGGCAACGGAGACGTTCAGGCTCTCAACCGCCCCACGCATCGGAATGCCAACCAGTTCGTCGCAGGTCTTGCGTGTGAGCTGGCGCATGCCCTGCCCTTCAGCACCCAGTACCAGGGCCACCGGCCCCTTGAGGTCGGTTTGGTAGACGGTTTTGGGCGCATCGTCACTGGTGCCGATGCACCAGATGCTGCGCTCCTTTAGCTCCCCGAGGGTGCGGGCCAGATTGGTCACCATGAAATACGGCACGGTTTCAGCCGCACCGCTGGCCACCTTGGCCACCGTCGCGTTGACGCCAACCGCGTGGTCCTTGGGCGCAATCACGGCGTGCGCACCGGCCCCATCGGCTACCCGCAGGCAGGCCCCCAGGTTGTGCGGGTCCGTCACACCGTCCAGCACCAGCAGTAGCGGTGGACCGCTGATCGAGTCCAGCAAGTCATCCAGCGAATGCACTTGGGCGACAGTTTCAGCACGGGCGGCGACGCCCTGATGCCCATGGCTGCCCGCGAGCTTGGCCAGCCGCAAACCGTCGGCCTCAACGATACGCACACCGGCATCATTTGCACGCTCCAGAAACTGGCGCATGCGGGCGTCCTTGCGGGTGGGATCGACGTAGATTTCAAGAATTGACCGCGGCGCGGTCTTGAGCCGCACGCCGACGGCATGAAACCCGAAAAGGACTTTGGGAGCAGACATCCCCCGATTATCCCGTTGTTACAAGGTGATGCCGTATAAAATCGCCCTCACAACAAGGAGAGCGGGCATGGGACTGCGGCTGAAATTCAACCTGGTGTTGGTCATCGTGTTCCTGGCCGGCTTCGGTGCTGCCGGTTTCGTCTCTCGCCAACTGCTTCTGGCCAATGCCCGCGACGAAGTGGTTCGCGATGCTCGCCTCATGATGGAAGTGGCCACATCGGTGCGGACCTACACAATCACCCAGATTCAACCGCACCTGATCAAGCAGCTCGAAGAAGTCTTTCTGCCCCAGACGATCCCCGCCTACGCTGCCACTGAAGCCATCAGCCAATTACAAAAGAAGTATCCCGAATACAGCTACAAGGAAGCAACGCTCAACCCCACCAATCCGCGAGACCGCGCGGCCGACTGGGAGGCCGATCTTGTGCAGCAGTTCCGCCAGCACAGTGAGCTCAAGGAAATCGTATCGGAACGGCAGTCATCCGTCGGGCGCAGCCTGTTCATCGCCAAGCCAATCCAGATTCTCAATCCGGCCTGCCTGAGCTGCCACACCACGGCAGCCATGGCACCGCCCACCATGGTGAAGATCTACGGCGAAGCCAACGGATTCGGCTGGAAGCTCAACGAGATCGTGGGCGCACAGGTCGTCACGGTGCCCATGGAGATCCCGATCCGCAATGCCGACCGGGCGTTCACCACCTTCATGGCCTCGCTCGCAGGCGTGTTCGCCGTGGTGTTCGTCGTGCTCAACGTCATGCTGAGCTGGCTCATTGTTCGCCCGATCAGGCGTATGTCGCAGGCGGCAGACAAGATAAGCACGGGCGAGTTCTCCGAGCCCGAATTCAACGAAAAGGGCAAGGACGAAATGTCAGTTCTTGGCAGTTCGTTCAACCGCATGCGCCGTAGCCTGGAAAAAGCCATGCAGATGATCGAAACATGAGCCCCGCAGTGAACAGCACCTGATGGCCCTGGCAGACGGCCCCCTTCCCCCTCCAGCCGCGTCCGTTGACGAAGCTTGCCTGCCCTCGGGCTACAAGCTGCTGGAGTACCAGGTCGAGCGCACCCTGGGCGGCGGCGGTTTCGGCATCACCTACCTGGCCCGCGACGTCAATCTGGACTTGCCCGTCGCGATCAAGGAATATTTTCCCAGCGAATCGGTCACCCGGGTGGCCAATCACGCAGTGCGTGTGCGTGGTGACTCGCCCGAGATTGTCAACCAGTACCAGTGGGGACTTGAGCGCTTTCTGGACGAGGCACGCGCGCTGGCCACCTTCCGCCACCCCAACATCGTGCGCGTGTTGCGCTACTTCAGCCAGAACGACACGGCCTACATCGTCATGGAGTACGAATCTGGCGACCCCCTGAAGCGCTGGGTGCCGCAAAATGCCCCGCTTTCTCAACGCGCCCTGTTGTCCATTGTCTATCCCTTGCTCGACGGTCTGGAAGCCGTGCACAAGACCGGTTTTTTGCATCGCGACATCAAGCCCGACAACATCTATGTGCGTGCTAACGGGACCCCGGTGCTGCTGGACTTCGGGGCGGCACGTCGGGTTACGGCGAACCACGACATGACCAACATCGTAAGTCCCGGTTTCGCACCGTTCGAGCAGTACCACTCGCAAGGCAACCAGGGACCGTGGACCGACGTTTACTCATTGGGTGCAGTCATGTACTGGATGACCACCGGCAAGAAGCCGCTAGAGTCCGCCTCGCGGGTGAAGAGCGACAGCATGCTTCCGGCCTCCAGCCTGGCCGACGCGAGCGTATTTGGCAGCGCGATGCTGGAGGCCATTGACTGGGCGTTGCGGCCCGATGAAACCCACAGGCCGCAGACAGCGGCGCTGTTCCGTGCAGCCATTCAAGGGTCAGAGCGACCAGACGCGTCCATCGGCCTCGCCGCTGGCACCGAGCGCTCCGGGACAACCGTGCCCAGCTACGTGCTGGCGGGCGCCGGTGTATCCAGCAGCCTGTCGGCCGGTGGGCCCAGCGCAAACCGCAAGAACCTGCTGTGCACCATCATGTTCCTTGACCTGATCGGCTACTCGGTCCGCTCGGTCGACGACCAGGTTGCGCTCAAGAAGCTGTTCAATGAACTGCTCGGAAAGGCTTTGCGCGGCGTCGATGAAAGCACCCGTATTGCCATTGACACCGGCGACGGCGCCGCGATCTGCTTCCTGGGTGACCCGGAGGAAGCGCTGCACTGTGCCATGCTGCTGCGCGACCTGCTGAGCCAGCGCTATGGCAGCCTTCTCGCGGTGCGGGTCGGTCTTCACATGGGGCCAGTACGGGTGGTGTCCGACATCAATGCGCGGGTCAATGTGGTGGGCGACGGCATCAACGTGGCGCAGCGCATCATGGACTTCGCCCAAGCCAACCAGGTGCTGGTCTCTCGCGCCTACTACGACGTGATTTCACGCATTACCGACGACACGGCCGGTTTGTTCGAGTACCTCGGTCAGTTTGGCGACAAGCATGCGCGGCTGCATGAGGTTTATTCGGTTGTCGCCGGGCCGCGCGGCACGACGCGGCGAGAAGGCCCGGCGACCGGGTATTCGCAGACCGTGCCTGTGGCTTCGATTGAGCCGATGGACCCGACTCAGGTTGCCGAGTTGGAGGCCGAACTCGCCCGTCATATCGGCCCGCTGGCCCGCGTTTTGGTGAGCAAAGCCAAACCGTTGTCGCGCAGCATCATCGATTTGCGTGAAGCACTAGGGCCAACGATCCAGGACGCCAAGGCCCGCGAAGCCTTTGTCAGCGGGGTGCAAAGCCACAGCCAAAGCCAGCCAGGCCACAGCCAGCCGGTGTCCAGCAAACCAGGCGCAAGCCGCAGCCACTCAACACCCGGCATTTCGCAAGCTCCCCGCTCCATGCCACTGAGCCAACCCGTGCTACGGCAAGAGCCCTCGCGGCCGCCACCGTTGCGCGCCGACCCGTCCTTACCCCAGCATTCAACGCGCCAGGTGGACATTCCGCCAAATGAAATGGTGGTGATTGAGCACACTCTGAGCAAGTTCATCGGCCCCATGGCCAAGCTCATCATTCGCAAGGAAGTCATCCATTGCCCGACGTTTAGCGCATTCATCAAGGCAATTGCCGGCCATATTGATCACCCGCAACAGCGCGAGGTCTTTTTACAGGCAATTCAGCGCGCCCTGCCGCGCCGCTAGTCCGCCAGAACCCTGCCAGCCTCGATGGTGATGCGCTGCTCGCAGCGCGCCGCGATGCCGCGGTCGTGCGTAACCAGCACCAGCGTCGTGCCCTGCTCACGATTCAGGTCAAACATCAGCTGCATCACCGTCTCGCCGGTCGCGAAGTCCAGGCTGCCGGTGGGCTCGTCCGCCAGCAACAATGCAGGCTGAACCACAAAGGCCCGGGCCAGCGCCACGCGCTGCTGCTCACCACCTGACAGAACCTTCGGGTAGTGCCCCAGGCGCTCCCCCAATCCGACCCGCACCAGCATCTCGGTGGCCGCCTTGCGCGAATCCTTGCGGCCTGCCAGCTCAAGCGGCAACATCACGTTTTCAAGCGCTGTCAAATTGCCCATCAACTGAAAGCTCTGGAACACAAAACCCACCTTCTGGGCGCGCAGCGCGGCGCGATCATCTTCGCCCAGCGCAAACAGGTCCTGCCCCGCCAGTCGCACCGTCCCGCGGCTCGGTGTATCGAGTCCGGCAATGATGGACAGCAATGTGCTTTTGCCCGACCCGGATGCGCCGACGATTGCGACGGTGTGTCGCGCCGCCAGACTGAAGTGGATATCGCGCAGAATGTCGAGGGTTCCGGTCGAATCAGTGACCGATTTGTAGACGTGCTCGACGGAAATGATGGGGTCAGACATGGTGATAGGTGCTTTGTACCGGCGGAACTTTATCGCGGCCGCGTTAGCTGGGTGTTATGCCGTGGGCGCCGGGGCTCAGGCAGTGCCAGCCCCGCGCACCATCGTGATCGTTGGCGACTCGCTCAGCGCGGAGTATGGCCTGAAACGCGGTAGCGGCTGGGTTGCTCTGCTGGAACAGCGTCTGGCCAAGGAGAAAATTGTGGCCAACGTGGTCAATGCCAGCATTAGCGGCGACACCACCTCAGGCGGGCGCTCACGGCTCGGCGCCGTGCTGGCGCAACACAAGCCCAGCCATGTGGTGATCGAACTCGGCGGAAACGACGCGCTGCGGGGGCTGCCGCTGGCAATGACCGAAGAGAACCTCTCGGCGATGACCCAGGCAGCGCAAAAGACCGGCGCAAAGGTGCTGCTGGTGGGCATACAGGTGCCCCCCAACTATGGCACCGACTATGCCAATCGTTTTTCCGCAGTTTTTGAAAAAGTGGCACGCGCCAACAAAGCCTCTGTGGTCCCGTTTTTACTGAAAGGCGTGGCAGACGGGCCAGAGCCGACCCGGCTGTTCCAGGCCGATCGCATCCACCCGCGCGAAGAAGCCCAGCCCATCATGCTGGCCAACGTCTGGCCCGAACTGAGAAAGCTGCTGAAGTGAGCGTCCATCCCATCACGGCGGCGCAGGCCATTGAAAAGCTGGCCAGCTTCAGCAGCGTCATAGATGCACGCAGTGAGAACGAATACGCACTGGACCATCTTCCCGGTGCCATCAACTGGCCCTCGCTCAACAACGACGAGCGGGAACTGGTGGGCACCCTGTATGTTCAGGTTAACGCGTTTGAAGCGCAAAAACGCGGTGCAGCCCTGGTCGCGGCAAATATCGCGCGACACATTGAACGCGAGGTCATTGACAAACCCAGAACCTGGCAGCCATTGATCTACTGCTGGCGTGGTGGCAAGCGAAGCGGCTCCCTGGCGCTGGTACTGGGGCAGATAGGCTTTCGTGTGAGCGTGGTCGAGGGCGGTTACAAGGCCTTTCGCAGCGCCGTGCGTGCCGATCTTCCCGAACTGGCAAAACGCCTGCACTACCGCGTGGTTTGCGGCCCCACAGGCTCGGGCAAGACCCGGCTGCTGCAGGCGCTGGCGGCTGAGGGTGCCCAGGTGCTCGACCTGGAGGCCCTGGCAAACCATAGAAGCTCGGTACTTGGGCTGATGCCCGGGCTGCATCAGCCCTCGCAAAAGCGGTTTGAAACACTGATCTGGCAGGCCTTGCGGCAGTTCAACCCGGCCCGGCCGGTCTATGTGGAGAGCGAGAGCAAGAAGGTCGGCAACCTGGCGGTGCCAGACGCCTTGATGAACGCCATGCGCGCCAGCCCGTGCCATGACCTGCAGCTCAGCGATGACAAGCGGGTGGCGCTGCTGATGGAAGACTACAGGCACTTTGTCGATGACAAGGCCTTGTTCTGCAACCGGCTTGACGCACTGACCGAACTGCGCGGAAAGACCACGGTGCAGGCCTGGAAGCAGCAAGTAGAGACTGGCAATACAGAGGCGGTGGTGCGCGAACTTTTGGCCTTGCACTACGACCCGGGTTACGCTCAGTCCATGCGCCGCAACTTCCAGCAGTTTGGCACTGCGCACGCCGTGGTCGCGCCCGACCATTCCATGGCCGCGATGGCGACGCTGGCGCGAGCTCTTCTCCAGGAGGCACGATGATTCGCAGAACCCTCACATGGCTGGGTGCGGTGTTGCTGTTGTTGCTGGCCTACCTGAGCCTCTGGCCGGTGCCCATCAATCCGGTGAGCTGGGCGGCCCCGCCGCCACCTGGCTACACAGGCGTCCATGGGCCCAACAACAAGCTGGCCAATCTCAAGCTGATTGCCCTGGGCGACGAGGAAGGACCTGAACACATCGTGATCGGGCGCGACGGCAAGCTCTACACCACGGTGGCCAGCGGCAATATCTTGCGCATGAACCCCGACGGAAGCGGGCAAGAGGTCTTTGCCACCACCGGCGGACGGGTTCTGGGATTCGACTTCGATGCGGCGGGCAACCTGATCGCCGCCGACGCCTACCTGGGCCTGCTGTCGATCAGCCCCGAGCGCAAGGTCTCATTACTAACCGACAAAGTCGGCGACGACCCGATCCGCTATGCGGATGCCGTGGTGGTGTCACCCAATGGAAAGATGTACTTCAGCGACGCCTCAACCCGCTTTGGTGCCAAACAATGGGGCGGCACATTCGAAGCCAGCGTACTGGACATACTGGAGCAGTCGTCCAGCGGCCGTTTGCTGGAGTACGACCCGGCAACCAAGGCCACGCGGGTGGTAGCCAGAGGTATCGCCTTTGCCAACGGTGTCGCGCTGAGCCAGGACATGACGACGCTGTTTGTGGCTGAAACCGGCAAGTACCGCATCTGGAAGCTACCGGTTCAGGCGAAGGACATCGACATCAACCAACCCGGCTCGGGGGCCACGCTGCTGTTTGACAACCTGCCCGGCTACCCCGACAACCTGATGCGGGGGCTGGATGGCCGCATTTGGGTCGGCCTGGTCAAGCCTCGTAACCCCACCGTGGACAAGCTCGCCACACAGCCCTTCCTGCGCAAGCTCACCCTGCGGCTGCCGCGCGCGTTGTGGCCCATTCCCAAGGCCTATGGGCATGTGATGGCGTTCACCGAAGACGGCAAAGTGGTAGCCGACATGCAGGACCCAAGCGGCGCCTACCCTGAAGTGACGTCAGTAACAGAGACGCCAGACCGGCTCTATGTCCAGAGCCTGCATGCCAAAGGGCTGGGCTGGCTGGCCAAATGATCAGGGCTGGGGCGGGGTGCCTTCTGTTGGACCCGGCTCAACGCCGTCGGCTACATCGTCAGGCAACGGTTCTCCATCAGGACCATGGCCCGACTTGCGCTCGGACTTGGCCTTGAGCTTGTCCTCTTTCTTGCGCTTCTTGGCCAGTTCTTTTTGCCGCTTTTCGTATCCGTAATTGGGTGTGGCCACAGGGCAATCCGTTTCTTTCGTCTATAGGGCGCACTGTAAGCGATAAACCGTCCGCCACCAATGCGTTCAAGTGCTGAATCTCAAAGCGAGGCCAGGGCGCGAGCCAGGTCGGCTTGCAGGTCTTCCACCGCTTCCAGGCCGGTTGAAAAACGCACCAACACACCCTGGTGTCGCCAGTTGCGGCGCATTGAAGAGACATCGTAGGGGACCACCAGGCTGATTGGCCCACCCCACGAATAGCCCAACTTGAATAGCTGCAGCGCATCGCAAAAGGCATCCACCTGGGCACTGCCGTAACGGGCGTCGAAAACCACAGAAAAAAGTCCGGCGGCCCGACTCACCCCGCCGCCCTGCCCGTCCTCGGTGCACAGCGCGCGCCAGTGCTCATGGCCCGGCGATCCGTCGAACGCCGGATGCAGCAGCGTGGCGACCTGCGGCTGGCGCTGCAACCAGGCGGCCAGGGTCCGCGCGGTGTCGTCCTGTGCACGGTAGCGCAGCGCCATGCTGGGCAAGGCCCGTAGCACAGCCTCGGCGTCATTGGCACCCACCCCCCAGCCCAGGCGCATGTGGGACAGCTTGATTTGTTGGTGCAGGGTTTCGTCCCGGGTCACCACACTGCCCATCAACACATCGCCCCCGCCGCTGGGGTACTTGGTCAGCGCCTGCACGACAATGTCGGCCCCACTGCCGGGCGTAAAGCGCGAGCCCCGTCCGAGGTCAAAGCCATTGAATGCGAGGCCCGCGCCCCAGGTGTTGTCCAGCGCCGTGAGAATGCCGCGTTGGCGGCAAATCCGGGCCTGATGGGCCAGTGGCGGGAATTCCATCGTGACCGAACCTGGTGCCTCCAGCCACACCAGCCGCGTACGGGCAGTGATTCGTGCTTCGAGGTCGGCCGGATTCATGGCGTCATACACCTGGTGGCCAATACCCCACTGCGCCAGCTCACCCTCCAACTGGGCCTTGTTCGGGCCATAGGCGTTGTCTGGAATCAGCACCTCGTCGCCGGCCTTGAGCAGGGCCAGATTGACGCAGGCCAGGGCCGCCAGCCCGCTGGGAAGCAGCACGCAGTGCTGCCCGCCTTCGAGCGATGCAATGCGTTCTTCCAGCAAAAAGGTGGTGGGCGTCCCGTGCAGGCCGTAGGTGTAGCCGTTTTTCTGCTTCCAGTCGCGTGCCCGCATGGCCGCGACATTGGGGAAGATGACAGTTGAAGCCTTGAAGACACCCGGCTGGGGTGCCTGAAAACCCGCAGGTGGCTGGTAGGGGTGATGGATTAGAAAGGTGGACGGCTTGGTCATGCAGGGATGTTAGCCGCCTGCGGCAAAACCCGGTTCAGAGCCGCTCAGATCGGCTCAGACCTTCCACTTGTCCAGCAGCTTCTGGGGTGAGAGATTGTCGTAACCCTCAAATGGCTGATGTATCCAGGGGTTGGTTGGCAGGAACTCAACCGAATAATCTGGTGAAAAAGCCGATATGCCTTTGGTCCAGATCACCGCACTGCGCAGCTCGGTGATGGGCGCGTAGCCGGTCTTGAGCAAATTGATGACGGCGTTGAGCGTGTGGCCGGTGTCAGCCAGATCGTCCACCAGTAAAACCTTGCCGGCAATCTCGCCCTGGGGCGTGGTGATGTAGCGGGCAATATCCAGGTGGCCTTGCATAGTGCCCGCGTCGGCGCGGTACGAGCTGGTGGACATGATGGCCAGCGGCTTGTTAAAAATGCGCGAAAGGATGTCGCCGGGGCGCATTCCGCCGCGCGCCAGGCACAAGATGGTGTCGAACTCCCAGCCCGACTGGTGAACCCTGATCGCGAGCTTTTCGATCAGGTTGTGATACTCGTCATAGCTCACGTACAGATGCTTGCCGTCTTCAGTCAACATGTTTGTTTGCTCCTGATTTGATAGTGGGTTGCTCAGTATTGGTGCGGGCTACAGCCTGTTTTCCATTATTTCAGGTCAATCGGGCAGGTATGGGTGGCGCATCATGATGGTGTGGTCGCGGTCGGGACTGGTAGACACCATATCGATCGGCACGCCCGTGACCTGCTTGATGCGTTGCAGGTACAGCCGGGCGTTCACCGGCAGCTTGTCGTACTGGGTGATGCCTACGGTCGATTCACTCCAGCCGTCCATGGTTTCGTACACTGGTTTGCAGCGAGAGATTTCATCGGCCCCCATGGGCAAGATGTCGGTGTATTCGCCGTCGAGTTCATAGCCGGTACATAGCTTGAGTTCCTTCAGGCCGTCCAGCACGTCCAGCTTGGTAATGCAAAGCCCGCTCAGGCCGTTGACCTGCGCACTGCGCTTGAGCAGCGCTGCATCAAACCAGCCGCAGCGCCGACTGCGCCCCGTGGTCACGCCCTTTTCAGCGCCCACGGTACTCATGTGCCAACCCGGCGTGCCTTCTTTTTCCCATTCAAGTTCGGTCGGGAACGGGCCACCGCCAACACGGGTGCAGTAGGCCTTGGTGATACCCAGGATGTAATGCAGCATGCCCGGGCCCACGCCCGAGCCGGCGGCCGCATTGCCAGCCACGCAGTTGCTGGAGGTGACATAGGGATAGGTGCCGTGGTCCACGTCCAGCAAAGTGCCCTGCGCGCCTTCAAACAGCAGGTTGGCACCATGCAGATGGGCCTCATTGAGCTCGCGCGAGACGTCGGCCATCATGGGCTTGAGCAGCTCGGCATGGCGCATGGCCTCATCAAACACTGCCTGATAGTCAACGGCCGGTGCCCCCAGTACCTGGGTCAGCACGTGGTTGTGCAAGTCCAAAAGCACGCGCAGCTTGTCGCCAAAACGCTGGGGGTGTTTGAGGTCCTGCACCCGCAGGGCGCGCCGTGCAATCTTGTCTTCATAGGCCGGGCCGATGCCGCGGCCTGTGGTGCCGATCTTCTCGGAACCACCCTTCTCGCGGTAGGCCTCGCGGGCCACGTCCAGCGCCGCGTGAAACGGCAGGATCAGCGGGCAGGCCTCACTGATGCGCAGGCGCGAACGGACCTCCACGCCAGCCTTTTCAAGGCCTTCGATCTCTTCAAAAAGCTTGCCCGCGGACAACACCACACCGTTGCCGATATAGCACTTGACGCCGGGGCGCATGATGCCGCTGGGGATCAGGTGCAGCGCAGTTTTGACACCGTTGATCACCAGCGTGTGGCCCGCGTTGTGGCCGCCCTGGAACCGCACGACGCCCTGCGCCATCTCGGTGAGCCAGTCGACCAGCTTGCCCTTGCCCTCGTCGCCCCACTGGGTACCTACGACCACTACGTTGCGACCTTTGGTTGCGTTCATCTCGACTCTTTGAAACATCAAATGGCTTGCACGACCCACTGCCCGGCGGCCGATACCAGCTCGCGGTCGCAGTGGAACTCATCTATCTCGCTCTCATGCCCCGGCAGTACGCAGACCACGGTTTCACCCCGCTGGCGCAGGCCGGCAATGGCCTGGCACAGCTCGGCGGCTTCACCCCAGGGCGCGCGAATCGCGGCGCGCAGGGGTCGCGCCGGCACCACACCCACCAGCTCACGCACGTCCAGGCTGAAGCCCACCGCCGGGCGATTGCGGCCAAACACCGCACCGACCTCGTCGTAGCGCCCGCCACGCACCACCGCGTCGCTCCCGCCCCGGGTGTAGATGCCGAAGCGCACACCACTGTAGTAGGCGTAGCCACGCGCGTCGGCCAGATCAAAGCTGACTTTCACCGCACTCAGGTGGCTGCTGAGCCACTTCAAATTTGATAGCGCCTCGCGCAGCATTGGTGAGGGCTGCAGCACCTTTTCAGCCTCATCCAGGATGCTCCCGTCGCCATACAGCTGAACCAGTGCGAGCAGGCCCTCGCGTACCGCCTCAGGGAAATCGCGGCTCAACGCGCGCAGCTCGCTAGCGTCCTTTGTGGCCAATGCAGCATGCACCCGGCCCAGTGTGGCGGCGTCGGCTGAAACGCCCGCCAGCACGGCACGCACGATGCGCGCATCGCCCAAGTCCACCGTCACATCGCTCAGCCGCGCCGCGCGCAGGCTGTCCAGCGCCAGCAGCAATGTTTCAAGGTCGGCCTCGGGACCACCGTGGCCATAAATCTCGGCACCAAATTGCAGCGGTTCGCGGGTAGCGTGCGGGCGATCTGGCCGGGTGTGCAGCACCGGGCCGCAGTAGCAAAGCCGCGCGACGCCCTGGCGGTTGAGCAGGTGGGCATCGATTCGGGCGACCTGGGGCGTGGTGTCGGCGCGCAGGCCCATCATGCGCCCCGAGAGCTGATCGACCAGTTTGAAGGTTTGCAGGTCCAGGGCTTCACCGGTTCCGGTGAGCAGGGACTCCAGATGCTCCAGCAGCGGCGGCATCACCAGCTCATAGCCATAGCCACGGGCGGTGTCGAGCAAAACGCGACGTAGTTCTTCGATGTGCCGGGCCTCGGAAGGCAAAACATCGGCGATGTGATCCGGCAGGACCCAGGCAGACATGGGATTTGGGGGGCTGTTAAAAACGGTATTTTACCGGGCTCGTGGCCCCGGTTTTCCTGCGCCCGGCGCTGCTCAGAAAAGAAACCAGAGCAAAAGCAAACCGATGGCCACGCTGCACAAGCCAAAGAAGCGCAACTGCCCGTCATGCAACAGCAAAAGCTTCTGGAACATGTTGCGCCAGCCACTGGGTGCCAGCAGCGGGAACAGGCCCTCCAGCACCAGCACCATGGCCAGTGCAGCCCAGAAGGTCTCGGCGTCCAAGGTTTACTTCTTTGCCGCTGGCGCGCCGACGGCGTTGCCCCCGTTGCGGAAGGCCTTGAAGAACTCAGACGACGACGGGTCTACCACCATCACGTCGCTCTTTTTATTGAAGCTGGCCTTGTAGGCGTCCAGGCTTCGGTAGAACTGCGCAAACTGGGGGTCACGCCCAAATGCGTCGGCATACAGGCGCGCGGCCTCGGCGTCGCCTTCACCCTTGATTTTCTGGGCGTCGCGGTAGGCGTTGGCCACCGTCACTTCACGCTGACGGTCGGCGTCGGCGCGAATTTTTTCTCCCTCGGCCGCGCCGGTGGAGCGCAGCTCGTTGGCCACGCGCTTGCGCTCGGCCTCCATACGGCGGTACACCGACTCGGTAATGGCGTCCACATAGTCGGCACGCGTCAGGCGCACGTCCACGATGTCAATGCCCCAGTTCTTGCTGCGCACTTTTTCCTGCACTTCACGCTTGACTTCCGCCATCAGTGGCTCGCGCTTGGTTGAAATCAACTCGCGCACGGTGCGCTTGCCAATTTCCTCCTGGAATGCGTTGCGGACTTCGCGGCTGAGCTGGTTGGCACCAGCGGTTTCGTCCACCCCGATGGCGCGAATATAGGCCGACGGATCAGTAATGCGCCAGCGCAGGTACCAGTCGATCACCAGGCGCTGCTTTTCCGCGGTAAGGACCGGCTCGGTGTCGGTGCTGTCCAGCGTGAGCAGGCGCTTGTCCAGGTACTTGACATCCTGGAACGGCGGCGGCAACTTGAAGTTCAGGCCAGGCTCGGTGATGACTTCCTTGATCTGGCCCAAGGCGTAGATCACGCCAAACTGGCGCTGGTCAACCACAAATAACATGGAGCTGAGCAGCGCAAGCGCCACCAGCAGCGAAGAAGCGATGAGTCCGATTCTGTTCATGGGGGTGTCCTCTTAGCGGGAGTCGCGGTTGCGGGCACCGTCACGGGCGCGTGAGTCCGCCGGCAGTGGGGGCGCAGCGGTGGGTGCCAGCGGTGCCGCACTGGCCGCAGCGGCTGGCGCGTCAAGGTTGGCGGCAACGCCGCCTGCGGCGGTCTGCTGCATGATCTTGTCCAGCGGCAGGTACAGCAGGTTGGAACCTTGGCGCGACTCGACCAGCACCTTGGTCACACTGCCGTAGATTTGCTGCATGGCGTCCAGGTACATGCGGTCCCGCGTCACCTGCGGTGCCTTTTGGTACTCGGACAGCACCGAACGGAAGCGCTGCGAATCGCCTTGCGCCTGCGCCACGATACGGGACTTGTAGGCGTCTGCCTCTTCCTTGAGGCGCGACGCAGAGCCCACGGCACGCGGAATCACGTCGTTGGCATAGGCCTGGGCTTCGTTCTTGGCGCGCTCGCGCTCCTGCCCAGCCTTGAGCACATCGTCAAATGCCGACTGCACCTGCTCGGGCGGGCGCACGCCGCCTTGCTGCATGTTGATGCCCACCACCTCAACCCCGACCTTGTAGCGGTCAAGGATGTTCTGCATGAGCTGGCGCACGCGCGGGCCGATTTGCTCGCGCTCCTCGCCCAGCGCTGCGTCCATGCGCATCTTGCCCACCACCTCGCGCACAGCCGTTTCGGCAGCCTGCACCACCGCTTCAGCGGGGGCCTTGCTTTCGAACAGATAGGCGCGGGCGTCGCTCAGACGGTACTGCACTGCCAGCTTGATTTCGACGATGTTTTCGTCTTCCGTCAACATGGCCGATTCGCGCAGTCCGGTCGTCTTGATGATGGTGTCGCGCCCGACATCGACCGATCGGACCTGGGTGACAAACAGCACCTCGTGGCGCTGGATTGGGTACGGCAAACGCCAGTTGAAGCCTGCGCCAACCGTCGATTTGTATTTGCCGAACTGAGTAATCACGGCCTGCTGGCCTTCCTGCACGATGAAGAAGCCTGTGCCCAGCCAGATCAGCAATACCACCGCAGCAATCAGGCCTGCACCGATGCCCGCGCTCTTCATGTCCGGCTGGAAGCCACCACCCCCACCTGCACCAAACCCGCCGCCCCCGCCTTCAGGCCGGCGGTTGCCCTTGGCCCCGCCAAACAGGCCACCAAGCTTGCGGTTGAAGTCACGCCACAGTTCGTCAAGGTCGGGCGGGCCCTGGTTCGGGCCTTGACCGCGGCCGCCGTTGTTGTTTTGCGGCGGCGGCGGGTCAGGGCGTTTTTCTTCAGGCTTGCTGTCGCCCTGGGTTTTGTCGTCGTCACCACGGCCCCAGCGCGGGTCGTTCAGATTGAACATGCCCCGGATGCGGCCTGCCAGGGCCGCCCACGGCATGCGGGATAGATTGATGTTCATTCGGTACGGTCTCTTTTCTTGTGCTGCCCTGATTGTGCCCAATCAGGCAGCGATCTCCGGCAAAGGGGCATCGTGTTGCGGGGGTATGTTGGTTCCGGGTGGCCGGCCGAGCTCCCGCGCGAGCTGCTGACGCAGAGCCGCCAAGCCCTCGCCCGACTGCGCACTCACAAACAGACGGGGAACGGCATGACCATCAAGTTCATACATGTCCTGCAAGTGCGGGGGCCGGCGGTCGAATTCAAGGGCATCCAGCTTGTTGAACACCAGCAGCTGCGCCACCCCCGATGCGCCAATCTCTTCAAGTACCCGCTGGACTTGCGCAATCTGCTCGGGAAAGTCGGGGTTGGCACCGTCCACCACATGCAGCAGAAGGTCGGCGTCAGCCGCCTCCTCCAGGGTGGCGCGAAACGCATCAATCAGGCCATGCGGCAGATCACGAATGAAGCCTACGGTGTCAGATAGCGACACCGAGCGACCCGCCTCGCCCAGGTAGAGTTGGCGGGTGGTGGTGTCCAGCGTGGCAAACAGTTGGTCGGCAGCGTAGGCGCGCGCCTTGACCAGCGCATTGAACAATGTGGATTTACCAGCATTGGTGTAGCCCACCAGGGAGATGTTGAAGGTGTCGCGGCGTTCACGCTGGCGGCGCTGGGTCTGACGCTGGCGCTTGACCTTGTGCAGGCGCTCTTTGGTGCGCTTGATCGAGTCGCTGATCATGCGGCGGTCCAGCTCGATCTGCTTTTCGCCGGGGCCGCCGCGCACACCGGCCCCGCCGGTCTGGCGTTCCAGGTGCGACCAACGCCGCACCAGCCGGGTACTGAGGTATTGCAGGCGCGCCAGTTCCACTTGTAGCTTGCCTTCATGGCTGCGGGCGCGCTGGGCAAAGATTTCCAGGATCAGCAGTGTCCGGTCATTGACGGGCAACTCCAGGTGGCGCTCCAGGTTGCGCTGCTGCGCCGGGCTTAGCGACTGGTCAAACAGCACCTCGGTCGCACCACACTCGGCGGCCAGAGCTTTGATCTCGTCCGCCTTGCCGCTGCCAATGAAAAGTGCAGCGTCAGGGGCCTTACGCTTGCAAGTGACGCGGGCCACCGGCTGAAGGCCGGCGGTCTGGGCCAGCAGGCCCAGCTCCAGCAGGCCGACATCAAAATGCGGCAAACCCAAGTCAACCCCCACCAGAATGGCAGGGGCGCGGGGGCTCTCAGGCGTGGCAGGGGAACTCAATCAGCGCAAATCCAGAAAAACGAAGAGCAACCTGCCGTATAGCGCGGCCCGGCGATCAGGCAGCGGGGGCGTCTGTGCCTTCGGCGGCCGAAAAGTTGACCGCGCGCCCCGGCACGATGGTCGAAATAGCGTGCTTGTAAACCATCTGGGTGACGGTATTGCGCAGCAAAACGACATATTGATCAAACGACTCAATTTGTCCCTGCAGCTTGATCCCGTTGACGAGATAGATTGACACCGGCACATGCTCGCGCCGCAGGGTGTTGAGGAAGGGGTCTTGCAGTAGCTGCCCTTTGTTGCTCACGATATTCTCCGTGTTCGGAAGTTATGTTGAAAACCGACGTTACCACACCGGTGCCGCGCAGCAAGTAGGCCAAAGCCGATATCCGCAGAGCGGGTGGGCCCTCAATCGGCGTCTTTGTCAGCGTACGGGTTGTGCGAGGTCTTCATCTCGATGCGCAGCGGCGTGCCAATCAGGTTGAATTCCTTGCGGAATCGCCCTTCCAGGAAGCGCTTGTAAGCATCTGTCACATGTTCCAGGGAGTTGCCGTGGACCACGATCACCGGGGGATTCATGCCGCCCTGGTGGGCGTAGCGCATCTTGGGGCGGAACATGCCGGCGCGTTTGGGGCTTTGGAACTGCACCGCCTCAAGCAGCAACCGGGTCAGAATCGGTGTGCTCATCTTGCAGTTGGCCGATTTGTGAGCCTGGGCAACAGAAGTCCACAGCGGGCCAAGGCCCTGGCGCTTTTTAGCCGAGATGAAATGCAGCGCCGCGAACTTGAGAAACACCAGCCGGGTTTCGATGGAGCGCTGTAGCAGCTCGCGCTGATACTCGTCCACTGCATCCCATTTGTTCACGGCCAGCACTACGGCGCGGCCGCTTTCCAGAATGTAGCCGGCGATATGCGCGTCCTGGTCGGTCACACCCTGGGTGGCGTCCAGCAACAGCAAAACAACGTTGGCCGACTCGATCGCCTGAAGCGTCTTGACCACCGAGAATTTCTCAATAGCCTCGAATACCCGGCCCTTGCGGCGCAAACCGGCTGTGTCGATCAGCTCGAATTTCTGGCCATTGCGCTCAAACGGCACGGAAATCGCATCGCGGGTGGTGCCCGGCATGTCGAACGCCACCAGTCGCTCTTCGCCGAGCCAGGTATTGATCAGCGTGGATTTACCCACGTTAGGGCGCCCCGCCACTGCCAGCTTGATGATGCCGCTGTCCAAGGCCTGCGCCTCGTCGTCTGGATCAGGCAGATTCAGCGGCTCAAGCGCCAGGTCAACCAGGCTACGGATACCTTCGCCGTGGGCAGCGGAAACCGGATGAACGTCGCCCAGGCCCAGCTCGTAAAACTCGCTCAGATGGGTGCCGTCCTTCATGCCCTCGGCCTTGTTGGCGGTCAGCACTGTCAGTTTGCCCAGCTTGCGCAGGTACTTGGCAATGTCGTGATCCTGCGCCGAAAGGCCGCCGCGCGCATCGACCACGAACACCACAACGTCGGCCTCGGCCACGGCCTGACGGGTCTGCTTGGCCATCTCCATGTAGATGCCGCTTTCGGCGGTCGGCTCGAAGCCCCCGGTATCGATGACGATGTATTCGTGCTTGCCCTGGCGACCGTTGCCGTAGTGCCGGTCGCGCGTCAGGCCAGCGAAGTCGGCAACGATGGCGTCGCGCGACTTGGTCAGCCGGTTGAACAGAGTAGATTTGCCGACATTGGGGCGGCCGACCAGGGCAATAACTGGTTTCATGGGGCCCGCATTCGATGCCTATTCAGGCGTGTAGCCGAACACGCCACCATTGCGCGTCACGACCATCAGCGTAGCACCCGCCAACAATGGCTGCGCGGCAATGGCCGAACCATCGGTGGTCAGGCGGTTCAGCGGGGTGCCATCTTCGCGCGACAGCAAATGCACCAAGCCGGTGTTGTCGCCAATGGCAACCGAGCGGCCTACCGCCAGCGGTGCGGTCAGGCCCCGGTATTGCAGGCGGTCAGAAATCCAGGCGCGCTCACCGTTGTCGCGGCGCCAGGCCACGACGCGGCCATCGGCCTCGGTACCGTAAACCCGGGCATCATCGCCACCGACCCCGAACGCGCCGTTGGCGGGCTTGGTCCAAAGCAAGGAGCCGCGCACCGCGTTGACACAGCCCACATTGGCCTGGAAGGCGCGCACACAAACCGCGTCGCCGACTCGGCTGACGCCGCTCACAAGGTCCACCAGTCGCTCGACGTCGTTGGTACCGCGCGGTGTGGCAATCGGGGCCTCCCAGCGGGCCCCGCCGTTAATCGGATTGAGGCCCACCAGTCGACCGGCAAGTCCCGCGACCAAGGTGTCACCCACAGCCATCAGCACGCCGGCCTGGCGCAGCACGAGCGGCTCGCCGGGGCGCTGCTGGCTCCAGAGGCGGCGACCGGTCTGGCCGTCAAAGGCGGTCACGGAACGGTCGGCTGCCAGCACGAAAACGCGAGCACCAGCAACCAGCGGTGCGGTATAGACCTGCGCCGGCATGCGATGACGCCAGGCCTCCTTGCCGGCCGAAAGCACCACCAAGTCGTTGCCCGTGGTCACCACGGCGGCAAACTTGCCGTCACTGCCCACGCCTGCGGCAATCGGTGTGCCGACGCTTGCGCGCCAGAGGTCACGGCCGGTCGCGGCATCAATGCTGGCCACCGTCCCGTCGCTACTGGCCAACGTGACGGCGCTGCCATTGAGCTGGGGTTGCAACGCAAAGTCGACCGCGCCAATCCGTGCCGTCCAGGCCAGACGCACGCCCAGCAAGGCAGCATTGGGGGCCAGTTCAGCCGGTTTGGGCCGCTCAGGTTTGCTCGAACAGCCGACCAAGGTTGCTACAAAAACTATAGCGGCTAGCGCTGTATAGACGCGGGCTGGAGGGATAAATCGCATGATTATCACGGTTTGGCTCCGGCAACAGGGGCGGCGGCGGCAACTGCCGACTTGGGATCGACCCCGAGTGAGTTAAGTTTGACTTCGACCAGTCGGCGGTACTCAGAGCGGTCTTCCAGCCCCTTATAGGCCCTGGAGAATTCTTCACGCGCCTGCGCCCGTTTGCCTTGCAGAAGATAAACGTCGCCCTTGCGATCTGCCACCAGCGCCTGGAACTCGGCCGGGAACGAGCCCGACAACTGCTTGAGCGCGTCGTCGTAGGCCTTGGCCTCGATGTCCAGGCTCGCCAGGCGCAGGCGTGCAACTGCGGTGTAGCCTTCGTCGGCCGATTTGTCGGCAACCCACGCCAGCGCAGCTTTCGCCGCATCGGGCTTGCCCTTGTCGTGAAACGCCTTCGCGGCGATCAGGCCGGCCTGATGGGCGTATGTGGTGCTGCCGAACTTGTCTTTCATGTCGGCCAGGCTGCGTTCCAGCCGGGCCATGTCGCCGACGGTCGCCGCACGGTCGACCGCGTCGAACATTACAGAGGCCTGGGCGGACTGGGTCCGCTGCCAGTATTGCCAGCCATTCCAGGCTGCGATAGTGCCGAACACAGCGATCAGCACCCAGGTGATCAGGTCGCCGTAGGTTTTCCAGAAGTGCTTGAGCTCGTCAAGCTGTTCTTGTTCTTCAAGGTCGAGATGTTTTGCCATGGGTCTCTTGTATCAAGCTTTGGATTGTAGGTGGGCGGCCCAGGTGCTGGCGTCGGCAAGTGCACGCCGGGTCTGTTCGCCAGCACCGTCACGCAGTGACTTGACTGTCAGCTCGCCCTGCGCCAGCTCGTCTGCACCAAAAATCAGCGCAAAGCGCGCGCCACTGGCATCGGCCTTTTTGAACTGGGACTTCATGCTGCCCATGCCATCGGCTGTGGCGCAATGCATCTGCACGCTGAGCCCGGTGGCTCGCAGCACCTGCAAGGTACGCAGCACGACCGGCATGGCGGCCAAGTCTGGTATCACCGCATAGGCGTCCGGCGTATCCACCGCAATGGCAACACCCTGCTCTTTCAGCAACTCCAGTACCCGCTCTACACCCAGCGCCCAGCCAACGGCCGGGGCTGCTTTGCCACCAATCTGCTCGATCAGGTAGTCGTAGCGCCCGCCAGCGCAAATGGTGCCCTGTGCGCCCAGACTATCGGTGATGAACTCGAACACCGACAGGTTGTAGTAGTCCATGCCACGCACCAGCCGAGGGTTGATTCGGTAAGCCACGCCATTGGCGTCCAGCATGGCCTTGAGGCCTTCGAAATGCTTCAGGGACGCTTCGCCCAAAAAGTCGATCAGCTTCGGCGCGGCTTCCACCACCGCCAGCATGGCCGGATTTTTGGTGTCCAGAACACGCAGCGGGTTGCTGTGCAAACGGCGGCGGGCGTCTTCGTCAAGTTGATCGAAGTACTTTTCAAGGTGCGCAATGAGCTGAGCCCGGTGCTGCTTGCGCTCGTCAGGCTGGCCCAGGCTATTGATTTCAAGCCGGATGTTGGTCAGGCCCAGCTCTTTCCAGAGCGCCTGCGCCAGCAGAATAATTTCGGCGTCCACATCGGGGCCGGCAAAGCCCAAAGCCTCAGCACCGACCTGATGAAACTGTCGGTAGCGCCCGCGCTGGGGCCGCTCGTGCCGGAACATGGGGCCCATGTAATAAAGGCGCTTGCCGCCGTCATAGAGCATCGAGTGCTCTGCCACCGCACGTACCACCCCGGCGGTGTTTTCCGGCCGCAGCGTGAGGTGTTCGCCGTTGAGTTTGTCTTCAAAGGAGTACATCTCCTTTTCGACAATGTCGGTTACTTCACCCAAACCGCGCACAAACAGCGGGGTCGGCTCGACGATGGGCGTACGGATGTTGCGATAAGCGTGGCGCTTCATCAGGCCGCGCACCTTGCCTTCCAGCCATTCCCAGCGCGCCGATTCGGGCGGCAATATGTCGTTCATGCCTTTGACGGCACTTAATTTCTCAGCCATGGGGTTCTTCAGGCGGTTTCGGCAGCTCGCGCGTGGCCGAAGCGCTTTTCAACGTAGTTTTCGACGATCTGGTGGAATTCGGAGGCGATGTTCTCGCCGCGCAGTGTCAGCGCCTTCTGGCCGTCAATGAACACCGGCGCGGCTGGTGCCTCACCGGTGCCTGGCAGGCTGATGCCGATGTCGGCATGCTTGCTCTCGCCCGGGCCGTTGACGATGCAGCCCATGACTGCCACCTTCATTTTCTCGACACCCGGGTACTTGCTGCGCCACACCGGCATCTGGGCTCGTAGGTAGTCGTCAATCTGCTTGGTCAGCTCCTGAAAGGTGGTGCTGGTGGTGCGACCGCAACCCGGGCAGGCGGTTACGCTGGGCACAAAGCTGCGCAGCCCCAACGCCTGCAAAATCTCGGACGCAATCAGCACTTCTTGTGTACGCGCTTCGCCCGGTTGAGGTGTCAGTGAAACCCGGATCGTGTCGCCGATGCCCTCTTGCAGCAAAATGCCCAACGCCACCGCAGAAGCTGCCGTTCCTTTGGTGCCCATGCCGGCTTCCGTCAGGCCCAGGTGCAACGCGTAATCACAGCGCTTGGCGAGCTCGCGGTACACGGAAATCAGGTCTTGCACCCCGCTGACCTTGCAGCTCAAAATAATCTGGTTGCCGTCCATCCCCATGGATTGCGCGAGTCTGGCGGAATCAATGGCCGAGGTGACCAGCGCTTCGTACATGACTGACTTGGCATCCCAGGGCACGGCCCGGGTACTGTTGAAGTCCATCAGACTGGCCAGCAGTTCCTGGTCCAGGCTGCCCCAGTTCACACCAATGCGCACCGGTTTTTTCCATCGCATCGCGGCTTCAATCATCTGGCCGAACTGCTTGTCGTGCTTGTCGCCCTTGCCAACGTTGCCGGGGTTGATGCGGTACTTGGACAGCGCCTCGGCGCAAGCCGGCACGTCGGTCAGCAAGCGGTGGCCGTTGTAGTGAAAGTCGCCAATCAGGGGCACATCGATGCCCATGCGGTCGAGTTGCTCGCGGATGTAGGGTACCTGCTGGGCGGCCTCTGGCGTGTTGACCGTAATGCGCACCATTTCGGAGCCCGCCAGCGCCAGCTCTTTGACCTGGATGGCGGTGCCAATGGCGTCTTCGGTGTCGGTGTTGGTCATGGACTGAACGCGCACGGGCGCGTCGCCCCCCACTGTGACCACGCGGGAACCCCAAACTGTGTTCGCCTGGCGCGAACGGCGCGGCCTGGGTGCCGCAGCTTCTATAGGCAGGCAGTCTTGCATTACTTCACCTCGAATCGGGCGACGTTATCGCGCGCAACCGGGGCCAGATCGTAAGCCCTGCCACGAACCTGTACTTCAGTGGCGTCTGCGCGTCCAATAACGACTGCCAGCGGCAGCGTACCGCTGGCACCGACAGTCTCACCCGGGCTGACGATTTTGCGCACGGCAACCACGCCCCTGGCGTCAGTGACCTCCACCCACGATGGGCCTTTGGTCTTGAACACCACGATGCCCGTAGTCGGCAACGCTGCGCTGACGACTGGCGTTGCGCCCGGCGTCAAAACCAGGGTAGGGCTGGCGACCGTTGGCGTGGACAGCGCGACCGAAAAGCTGGGGGAAACCGTCGGTGCTTTGACGGCCGGCGTCACGATCAAGGTGGGCTGAGCAGGGGGCGCTGGCGTGACGCCCTTGGCAGCAGCTGGCGGCGGGACAACAACCGGTGCCACCTCGGGCTGCGCCAGCGCCGTTGGTGCCGTTGCCACCGCAGGAGATACCGAAGGCGTGCTGGTCGTGGTCTCGGGGCGCACGGCATCCGGCTCAGGCAGCTTGGCCGTAGGCAGGAAGATCAGCACCAGCGCGCCGAGCAGCAGGGCCAGCACCGCCAGAAAGACCGGCTTGGACAGCTGATCTGCCCAGGAGCTACCCGCCACCTCGCTGGAGGTGCGAAACGGCGTGTTAATACCGCCCTCGGCGGGCGTCAGGCGTGGTGCCGCAGTTTGCGGCAACAACTGAAGCACGGGCGCAGGGTCAACCTTGAGGGTGCGGCACACGCTGGACGCCAGCGCACGTACAAACACGGCGTCGGGCAGCAGATCCAGCCGGTTGGCCTCCAGAGCTTCCAGCTTGCGCACGGGTACCTTCAGCGCCACCGCCAGCGCAGCAATATGCAGCCCGGCGGCTTCGCGGGCCTCGCGCAGCATTCCGCCCGCACTCACCACAGGCATAGCTGCTTGCGGCTCCGGCTCCGGTTCTGGCTGCGACAAGGCCTCGGTTGCGGTGATTTGATCCGGCTCACTCATCAAACGCCCCCCGTTCATATGCAGCGATTTCCCTGGACTGCGGATAGCGCTTTTTCAATTGTTCACCGAGTTGACTCATGGCCACCCGGTCGTTCATCCGGCGTTCAACCTTAATGCCCAGCCACAGCGTTTCGGCATTGGCCAGCTCGGTGTTGTTGAGACGCCGAATGTAGAACTGCGCGCGCTGGAATTCGCCGCGCTGGAACAGCAGGTTGGCCAGGTTGAACCCCGTCACCGGGTTGCCGGCGTCCAGCTCATAGGCCCGGGACAGGCTGCGCTCGGCCTCAGCCCGCTGTCCAGCGCGCGCCTGGCACAGACCCAGCGCCATCAGCGTTTTGGCGCGGTCAGCGTACAGCGGGTTGGCCATCGCTTGCTCAAACGACTGGAACGACTCTGTGTAGCGCCCCTGCTGGCACTGCAACCAGCCAAAGTTGTGCAGCGAATTGGCATCCCGCGGATTCAGCGCTACAGCCCGGCGAAAACTGTCTTCGGCCTGGCGAAAGTCGTTGAGCCGCATGTAAATCAGGCCACGCAGGTTGTAGGCGTCGGGGAAGTTCGGGTCTGCGGTGATGACTTGCTTGAGTTCGTCCAGGGCAATTTTTGTCTGCCCCTGCTCGAAGTAGCCGACCGCCAGCTCCATGCGGATGCGGGCGCGCTTGCGGCCTTCGGGCTCATCGGATTCGGTCATGATGTCGTTCTGACCGGCCTGCCCGCCGCCGGGCTTGCTGGCGCAGCCCCCCAGCGACACGCAAACTGCCATGCAGGTCCAAAGGAGCCAGCGCCCCCCAGTCGATTCGCCCAACACAGACAGTTTCATGGCTTCAGGGTCTCCTTTTACCCACCAACAGGGCGTCGGTCGGGTGTCAGCATTACGATGCGCTGCTGGGCAATTCGCTCACCTACGCGGGTGCGGTCTTTAACGTCGCCCGCGAGCTGGCCGCAGGCCGCGTCAATGTCGTCTCCGCGCGTTTTGCGCACAGTGGTGACGATACCAGCATCGCTGAGGATTTTCGCGAAAGCCAGTACCCGGGCCTGGGGAGAACGTAACAGGCCCGAAGCCGGAAACGGATTGAACGGGATCAGGTTGAACTTGCACGAGACACCGTGCCCGCGTACCAGCTCAACCAGTTGCCGGGCATGCTCGGGCTGGTCATTGACCCCGTCAAGCATGCAGTACTCGAACGTGATGAAGTCCCGCGGCGCGTGCACCAGGTAGCGCTTGCAGGCCTCCAGCAGTTCGACCAGCGGATACTTCTTGTTGAGTGGCACCAGGTTGTCGCGCAGCGCATCGGTGGGCGCATGCAGCGACACCGCCAGCGCCACCGGGCAATCGGCCCCCAGCCGGTCCATCATGGGCACCACACCCGAAGTGGATACGGTGACACGACGCCGCGACAATCCGTAGCCGTGGTCGTCCAGCATGACGCGCAGCGCCGGCACCAGCGCTGCGTAGTTTTGCAGCGGCTCACCCATGCCCATCATGACCACATTGGAGATGACGCGCTCATTGGTGTTCAGGTGCTTGCGCAAGAAATGCTCGGCAAACCAGAGCTGGGCGACGATCTCGCCGGCCCCGAGATTGCGGCTGAAACCCTGGTGGCCGGTGGAGCAGAAGCGGCACCCCACAGCGCAGCCGGCCTGGGACGACACGCATAGCGTGCCGCGGTCGAGAATTGACAGCCCCCGGCCGCCTGCGGCTGCCGCCCCCCGCGAGGGCGCTACGTCGCCCTGGGTCGGCCCGGAGTCGCCGTACTCCGGAATGAACACGGCCTCTACAGCATCGCCATGGCCCACATCAAACAGCCACTTGATGGTGCCGTCGCTTGACTCATGTGTGGAAATAACCTGCAAGCCGCAAAGCCGGGCCGAGGTTTTGAGCTTCTCGCGCAGGGACTTGGCCAGATCGCTCATCTGGTCGAAGTCAGTCGCGCCCTTTTGGTGGATCCAGCGAAACAGCTGGGTGGCACGGAAGCGCTTTTCTCCAAGCCGCTCGCAAAACGCGGCCAATCCCTCGAGATCGAAGTCGAGAAGGTTGGCCCTTTGACCTGGCTCAGGACAGGCCGTCATCTGGTCCTTTTAACGCGAATAGACGTTCATGCCGGGGAAGAAGAACGAGACTTCTGCCATGGCAGTTTCGGGAGCGTCGGAACCATGCACAGCATTGGCATCAATGCTGTCGGCAAAGTCTGCGCGAATGGTGCCGGGAGCGGCCTTCTTGGGATCGGTGGCACCCATCAGGTCGCGGTTCTTGAGGATTGCGCCTTCACCCTCAAGCGCCTGGATCATCACCGGGCCGGAGATCATGAATTCAACCAGATCCTTGAAGAACGGGCGCTCTTTGTGAACTGCATAGAACTGCTCGGCCTCGCCACGCGACAGGTGCGCCATCTTGGCGGCAATCACTTTCAGGCCAGCGGCCTCAAAACGGGCGTAAATCTGGCCGATGACGTTCTTGGCCACGGCGTCGGGCTTGATGATGGAGAGAGTGCGTTCGATAGCCATTTGAGTTTTCTTCCTGAAGCGTAAAGTTTTTCGGCTTTTGCCAACTGGGCAAAGCCTCGCATTTTAACCTGCGCGTGTGAAACTGATGCGACCTAGCGGCTGCGCCCGCCACCACCGCCACCGCGACGCTGCCCACCACCAGAGCCGCCACGACGCGGGCCGTTGCCCTGGCCCTGGCCCTGACCTTGCCCCTGGCGCTGGCGAGTAAAGCTGTCCGCACCAATGTAGCCAAAAGCGGTCTTCATCGGATCGGGCTGGGCACTGCCCCCCTGGCCGCCGCCGCGCTCCCCCCGGTCGCCGCGCTCTTTGCGCCGCTGACCCGGGCCACCGCTTCCCTGCCCGCCACCTTGACCCCCGCCCTGGCCGCCAATTTGGTTGCCTGAGGGGCGTGGTCCATCGCCACGCGGGCCGCCACCCCGCCCGCCCCGGCGCCGATTTCGCCCACCCCCGCCTTCGCCGCGCGGCTGACGTTCGGCGTCGGCTCCGGCGTCTGCCCGCGCAGGGCGCTCTGCGGCTGGGCCACCCGCAGCCTGCACCAGCGCCCGGATGTCGCGGTCGTCGAGCTCCATCCAGGCACCACGCTTGAGGCCGCGTGGCAATTGCATGGCACCGTAGCGGATGCGGATCAACCGGCTGACCGCATGGCCGACGGCTTCAAACATGCGCCGCACTTCACGGTTGCGGCCTTCCGAGATCGTGACGCGATACCAGGTGTTGGCACCCTCACCGCCACCTTCTTCAATCGATCCAAACTGGGCCATTCCGTCGTCCAGCCGAACACCCCCCAGCAGGCGTTCCTTTTCTTCCTTGTTCAGGGCCCCGAGCACCCGCACTGCGTACTCACGTTCCAGGCCAAAGCGCGGGTGCATGAGCTGGTTGGCAAGCTCGCCCGAGCTGGTAAAAAGTAGCAGCCCTTCAGTGTTCAAGTCCAGCCGACCGACGGATTGCCACTTGCCCTGAAACAGCTTGGGCAACTTGCGGAACACTGTCGGACGGTTCTGCGGATCGTCATTCGTAACCACCTCCCCCACAGGCTTGTGGTAAGCAATCACCCGGGCAGGAGGCGGCGCAATGCGAAAGCGAATAGGCTTGCCATTGACCTTGACCTGGTCGCCAAACTGGATCCGCTGGCCAATGTGGGCTGGCTCGTTATTGACCGAGATCCGCCCTTCCATGATCAGCTGCTCCATCTCCAGCCTTGAACCCAGGCCGGCCTGCGCCAGCACCTTGTGCAGCTTTGGGGTCTCAGCCTGGGGTGCCAACACGCGCTTGGGCAGACCAACTTCGGGGCTTTCCTCGTCCGCGTCAAACTGGCCGGATACCACATCGGAAAACTGGATCGCCGGGACCACTTCGCGCGGCCCGGCAGGCACCGGGGTTGCCGGGTTGCCGTCGATGTCGTCTTCGTCATCTGCTATTGTTTCGATAGTGGGTGGCGTATATTCCATGCGGGCTAGAGGCACTTTTTCCTCTAGCGGCGGGGCTGGAGCCAGCTCGGGCAGGGGTCGTGGGAGGCCGTCAGTCGATTCGTTCATGTCAGGTTCCGATCGGGTCGGTTACATCGTCTGCAGCGGCATCGCCGGACTGCGCAGCCGGGCTGAGGCTGGCCGGGGCGTCTGCCCCGGCTTCTGCTTCGGCCTCCATGGGCAGGCCGGGCTGGGAGGCATCTTCGGCCATGGTTAGCGCTTCGAAAACGCCGGCCTGCTGGGCCGGGTCACCCAGCTCGGGGAGCTGGTCCAGCGACTCGATGCCCAGGTCGTCCAGAAACTGGCGAGTGGTGGCAAACAGCGCCGGGCGCCCCGCAGCCTCACGGTGGCCGATCACCTCAACCCAGCCACGGTCTTCGAGCTGTTTAAGGATCAGGCTGTTGATGGTGACGCCACGGATGTCTTCCATATCGCCACGCGTCACCGGTTGGCGGTAGGCAATGATGGCCAAAGTCTCCAGTGTGGCGCGGGTGTACTTGGGCGGCTTCTCGGGGTGCAGCCGGTCAAGGTATTCGCGCATCTCGGGCCGACTCTGGAAGCGCCAGCCACTGGCCACGCCAACCAGCTCGACGCCGCGCTGCGCCCAGTCATTTTGCAACTCATGCAACAGCGTCTTGAGGGTGTCTGCGCCAAGTTCGTCATTGAACAGGACGCGCATCTCCCTGACCGGCAGGGGCTGCTGGGCACAAATCAGCGCGGTTTCGAGGACGCGCTTGGCATCCGTCGTATTCATGGTCTGGTTCCGGGGCGCCGGGTGGCGCGTCAATCAAAGGTGATTCGGGAGCGATTCAACGCTGGGCACCGGGGTCAAGCTACAGGCCTCTCGGTGCAAGCCGCCCTTGTTGGGCGGCCATGGCTCACTGCCATTGCGTGTCATTGTAACGCAGGCCCCATGCGGCCAACGCCTCACGCAGGTCCTTCGGTAACGGGGCATGAAACACCAAAGGCTGAGCCGTGATCGGGTGATTGAATGCCAGCCGAAACGCATGCAGGGCCTGGCGCTGCAGCCCGGCCGCCGCCGCACCGCCGTAGAGCGCGTCGCCCACCAGGGGGTGCCCGATCGACGCCATGTGCACACGAATCTGGTGGGTGCGCCCAGTGCGCAAAGTGCAGCGTACCCAGCAACCTTCGGCAGCGTTTTCGACAAGTTCCAAACCGGTTTGGGCTGATTTGCCCGGGCTGCGCGCAAGATCTACCGCCGCCATTCGCAGCCGGTTGCGCGGGTCACGGCCAATCGGGGCGTCCACCTCGCGCGGGCTGATGCCTTTCCAGGGCCGGTGCGCAAGCGCCAGGTACTGGCGACCCACCTCACGCGCCGCAATACCCAACACCAGCGCGTCCATGGCCGCGCGACTGCGGGCCACCACCATCAGACCGCTGGTGTCCTTGTCCAACCGGTGCACGATACCGGCACGCGGCAGCAGCCGGGCCTTGGCATCGTCGGCCAGCAAGCCGTTGAGCAAGGTGCCGCGCCAGTTGCCCGGTGCCGGGTGCACTACCAGCCCGGCGGGCTTGTTGATCACCCGCAGGTACTCGTCCTGAAACACCACGTCAAGGGCCATGGCCTCGGGCAGGAAGGCCTGGCTTTGCGGCGTGGGCCTGAGCTCGATCTCACCAGCATCCCCGGCCTTGACCTTCACCGAGGGCTTGGTCACCGCAACACCATTGATGCGTACCGCGCCAGCCTCAATCAGTTGCTGCAAGTAGCTGCGCGAGAACTCAGGCACCAGCGCGGCCAGGGCGCGGTCCAGCCGCTCGGCGTGCCAGGGCGCGTCAATCGTCAGCGCCCGCAACTCGCTGTCAGGACCGGTTTCTTCGGGTTCGTCCGCCAGCTCGTATGCGTCGGACCCGGTACCCGTCGATATAATCAATTTGCTTTGTTCCAAGAAGGTTACCTGTGATGCTTCGTGCCAAATTATCGATGGTCCCTTGTCTGCTGTTGGCGGGGCTGGCCTTGCTGCAGGGATGCGCTTCGACCACCGCGGACCCCACGGCAAACTGGAGTCCGAACAAGATCTATGCCGAAGCCAAGGCAGAACTAGATGGTGGCTCCTACGACAAGGCTGTAACCCTGTTTGAAAAACTCGAAGGCCGTGCCGCCGGTACGCCGCTGGCCCAGCAGGCCCAGCTGGAGCGCGCTTACGCCCAGTACAAAGCCAATGAGCAGGCGCAGGCGATTGCCACGCTGGAGCGCTTCATCAAGCTGCACCCGGCCAGCCCGGCCATTGACTATGCGCTCTACCTCAAGGGCATCGTCAACTTCAACGACAACCTGGGCCTGTTCTCATTTCTTTCGCGTCAGGACCTGTCCGAACGCGACCAAAAAGCCGCCAAGGAGTCGTTCGAGGCATTCCGCGAGCTGGCAACCCGCTTTCCCGACTCCCGCTACACACCTGATTCGCGCCTGCGCATGACCTACATCGTCAATTCGCTGGCCCAGTACGAAGTTCATGTGGCGCGCTTCTACTACAGCCGCGGTGCCTACGTGGCAGCGATCAACCGCGCCCAGGCGGCCTTGAACGACTACCGGGACGTGCCAGCGCTTGAAGAGGCCCTGTTCATCATGGTCCAGTCTTATGACGCCTTGGGCATGGCGCAGTTGCGCGACGACGCAAAACGTGTGATGCAGCGCAACTACCCGCAAAGCGAGTACCTCACGCGCGGCTTCAAGTCCACGGGCTCGTCTGCGTGGTGGAAGTTCTGGTAGCCAGGCTGTCCAGCAGCTCTGCCAGCTCTGGCGCGGATTGCAGGCGGCGCATTGGCGGCAAGGCGGTGAGCAAACGCCGTCCGTAGCCCATGGTGACCAGGCGGGTATCGCATACCACCAGCACACCCCGGTCAGTTTCCCGCCGGATCAACCGCCCCGCACCCTGCTTGAGCGCAACCGCAGCCTCGGGCACAAAGTAGTCGTTGAACGCGCTGCGGCCCTGCGCTTCCAGCCGTTGAGCCCGCGCCTCGACCAGCGGGTCATTGGGCGGGGGAAACGGCAGTTTGTCGATGATGACCATTTGCAGGGCCTCGCCCGGCACGTCCACCCCCTCCCAAAACGAGGCTGACGCCACCAGCACACAGCCCGCCCGTCCCGCCCCACTGCCCTCGCGGAAGCGCTCGATCAGGCGGCGCTTGGGCCACTGGCCCTGCACCAGCACCTCTACCTGGCCGCCAGATTCAAAACGGGCTTGCAACGCTTCGCCGATGGCTCGCAGGGCACGCAGCGTGGTGGTGAGCACCATCGTGCGTCCGCCCAGGCGGGCCACCGCGTCGCCAGCAAACCCGGCTACCGCGGCACTGTGCCCGGGGTCGTTGGGCCGCGGCAGCTCACGCGGCACATACACAGCAGCCTGGCTGGCATAGTCAAACGGGCTGCCAACCTGAAGCACCTGGGCATCAGTCAGCCCGCAAGGCTCGGTGAACCAGCGAAGCTGCGGATCGTCGCCCAGCGTGGCGGAGGTGAAGATCCACGTTCGCTGCGGGGCGTCGGGCGTCGGCGCGACATCTTCACGCAGCAGCTTGGCGCGAACCGCTTGGGCGATGTCCAGCGGGGACTCGACCAGCCGCAACTGCGTGCCCGCGTCCACCCAACGCACCGAGCCGGGCTCACAGCGGCCTGAAAAGCATTCGGCACGCTGCGCCAGCCCGGCCGCACGTTCGTGCAGGCGTACGAAATCAGGGGCCATCTCGCTCACGGTGTCCAATGCCGCCATGGCTTGCTCGCACGCAGCATGCAGCGCATGCAGCGCCTGTTCCCAGGCCTGCGGGTCCACTTGCTCAGGGGCGGCACCACTCCAGCGCAGGCGCGCGCCCGGGGCGGTGCGGCCGGCGACCAGGCGCAGCTCGCGCGCCGCGCGCTCGGTGGCACCCACGATCTGCGGCCAGTCCACCAGGCCGCGCGCAAACTGCAGGCCGGCAGCCAGCATGTCACGGGCGAAGTCAATCACATGGCCGCTACTCAACTGGGTACCCAGAAACTGAACCCCGGTCTCATTGAGTTGATGGGCCTCGTCAAAAATGGCCACGCGCACACTGGGCAGCAACTCAGCCACGCCGCTTTCACGCACCGCCAGGTCGGCAAAAAACAAATGATGGTTGATCACCACGACATCGGCCGCCAACGCCTCGCGGCGCGCCAGGTTGACGTGGCAAGCGCGGAACTTGGGGCAGTTGGAGCCCAGGCAGTTCTCACGGGTGGAGGTGACCAGTGGTACCACCGGCGAGCGCTCGTCCAGCCCCGACAGTTCGGCCAGGTCACCGGTTCGCGTAACTTGCGCCCACTCCTCGACCTTGGCCAGGGTGCGCACCAAAGTGCGCTCAGAC
Source organism: Ramlibacter sp. 2FC (assembly GCA_943369755.1). Classification (GTDB taxonomy): domain Bacteria; phylum Pseudomonadota; class Gammaproteobacteria; order Burkholderiales; family Burkholderiaceae_C; genus CALROG01. The sequence continues at coordinate 20,849 of CALROG020000019.1, read as the reverse complement.
CCGGTAGCCGAGTCGTGGCGCGCCAGCTCCATGCGATGCAGGCAAAGGTAACTGGCCCGGCCTTTGAGCAGCGCCATGCGCACCGGCAAGCCCAGCGCCTGGACCAGCCTCGGAAGGTCGCGCCCGAATAGTTGGTCTTGCAGGGTTTTGGTTGCGGTAGACAGCAACACCCGTTCGCCGCTGAGCAGTGCCGGTACCAGGTAAGAAAAGGTCTTGCCCACACCGGTGCCCGCCTCCACCACCAGCGCGCCGCCGTGCTGGATGGTTCGTGCCACCGCCAGCGCCATCTCGGTCTGGCCGTCACGGGGGCGAAACTCGTCCGCTGCGCGCGACAACACGCCGCCGGGCGCGAAGGCTTCGCGAACCTGATTCTCCAGCGGCATCAGGCGGGTTCTTTGGGATCGAGCATCAGCTCGAACCGGGAAATCTGGTCGCGCAGCCGCAGCCGACGCTTCTTGAGACGGCGCACCACAAGCTCGTCCAGCGGGGTTTCAAGACCCAAACGATCAATCATTGCATCAAGGTCGGCATGCTCAATACGCAGCTCGATCAGACGGCGTTCCGGGGAATGAAGATTGGAGTCCAAAACTGTTTCCGGCCGCGCGCGCAGCCGCCTTCGCGGTTCGCTTGATAATACGTGTTTAAGGAGGACATTTCGAGTAATCTGCCCCGGGGCAGACCACCGACAATTTCAATATGAGCAAAGGCTACCGTCTTACCGCTTCCACCGGCATCCACAAGGGTGATCGCGAATACCAGCAGGACCAGATTGCCCTGCTGAGTCACCCACGCATTGCCGGTTGCATTCTCGGCGTGGTTGCCGACGGGATGGGCGGGCGCAGTGGTGGACGCAAGGCCTCTGACCAGGTCATGATGACCTGCAAGCAGCTCTTTGAGCGCTATTCCCCTGACCACGATGACGCGCCCTCGGTACTGAAGCAGATGGTGCAGGAAGCTCATCTCGTCATCAAGCTCACGGCCATTTCATCCGAGCAGGAACCGCACAGCACGATTGCCGTCTTCCTGATCAACCCTGCCGGAGACTGCCACTGGGTTCACGCGGGTGACTCGCGGGTCTATCACTACCATGGCAGCAAGCTGGTCAAGCGAACCATGGATCACTCTTATGTGCAGACGCTGGTAGACAAGGGCGAGATCACGGAGGAAGAGGCCAATGTGCACCCGCAGTCCAACATCCTGATGGGCTGCCTGGGAACCGAAGACGATCCGACGATGGACCTGCACTTCATCCCGCAACTGCGTCCGGGCGACGTACTGATGGCCTGCAGCGACGGCGTCTGGCATTACTTCAGCCCGAATGAGCTGGGCTCGGTACTCTCCTCACTGGGCCCGCGCGAAGCCACGGAGTTCCTGATTGACAAGGCCCGGTCACGCGGGCGTGGCGGTGGCGACAACCTGTCGCTGGTCATCGTCAAGCTGGAACCGCTGGACGCCTGACCCCCGCGCGCTGCTTCAAGGCGGCGCCGGCAGCGGCTGGGCGGCTGGTTTGCCTTGCGCGCGCAGCCTGGCGTTCTGGCGCTCCTTTCGCGCTTGCGCCTGCTGTTCACGTTGGGCACGTTTGCCCGCCTGCGCCGCAGCGGCGGCCTGGCGCTGCTGCTGGGCGGCAGCCCGTTCCTCAGCCGATGAACCCGAAGCCGCGCCGGGGGCTGGCGCAGAGGCAGGGCGTTGTACGCGCTCGGCCGCTTTGCGGGCGGAACGGTCTTCACGCTGCGCCGTATCGCGAAGCGCCTCGGCGCGCTGCTGCGCCAAACGCTGCTGGTTCTGAAGTGATGACTTTTCGTCCAGGCGCTGACGCTGAGCCGCGCCCTTGCTGCGTCGCGCCTCGTCATTAAGAGAAACTTCCTGACGCCGCAAATCAGCCAGCAATTCACTGCGACGAGCCCGCGCTTCGCCAAGGCAATCATTGACCGCAAAGCGGCGCTGGCAGTCTGATTCGTCTTGCCCGTAGCGGGCGTCGGCGGCGCGGCGCTCAGAGGCTATTCGCTCACGCTCGGCTGTGAGCCTTGATTCAAGGTCATTTTGAGCTGTAGCCCGCATAGGTATTGCGCTAGCCACTATCAAAATGAGAGCAAGTAATGAGTGCTTCATGTGAGGCGAGTGTCCACGTTGCGGCGTTCCAGCGCCAAAAACTCGGCCGACTGCATCTCGTTGAGGCGCGAAATGGTGCGCGGGAACTCGTGCGCCAGAGGGCCTTCGGTATACAACGCCTCGGGCGGCACTGCGGCCGAGATGATCAGCTTGACCCGCCGGTCGTACAGCACATCCACCAGCCAGGTAAAACGCCGCGCCTCGGAGGCATGGCGTACGAACATTTGCGGCACGTCGGACAGCAGCACGGTGTGGAACTGGGTCGCAATTTCCAGGTAGTCGTTCTGCGAGCGCGGGCCACCGCACAGGGTGCGGAAGTCAAACCACACCACACCACCCGCCCTGCGCCGTGCCCGAATTTCGCGCGCTTCGATGTGCAGCACCGGGTCCTGGTCGTGGGCTTCGGCCAGCCGGGTGAAAGCCTCTCCCATCTGCGCGTCAGCCGCGGGGCCGAGCGGCGTGTGGTAAAGCTTGACCTGTTCCATGGTGCGACGCCGGTAGTCTGTTCCGTTGTCTACGTTGATCACTTCCAGCCGCTGCTTGAGCAGCGCGATGGCAGGCAGAATCCGGTCGCGGTGAAGGCCGTTGGGATACAGGTCGTCGGGTTGAAAGTTCGACGTGGTGACAAAGCCCACGCCGTTCTCGAACAACGCCGCCAGCAGCCGGTGCAGGATCATTGCGTCTGTGATGTCAGCCACATGGAATTCATCAAAGCACAGCAACCGGTAGCGCTTGGCCATGCGCTTGCCCAGCTCATCAAGAGGATTGACGGTGCCCTGCAAGTCAGCCAGCTCGCGATGCACCTCCCGCATGAACTCATGAAAATGCAGCCGGGTTTTGCGCACGATGGGCACTGCATTGAAGAAGCAGTCCATCAGGAAGCTCTTGCCGCGGCCCACGCCACCGTACATGTAAACGCCGCGCGGGATCGCGGGCCGGTTGATCAGCTTTTTCAGGGCATTAGAGCGTTGCTCCTTGTAGCCCGCCCATTCCCGGGCGCAGCGTTCCAGTGCGTCCACGGCGCGAAGCTGGGCGGGGTCACTCTGGTAACCCCGCGCCAGCAGTTCTGCGGCGTAGGCTTCGTGGACGGATGGCACGTCAGAAGTTCAGCGTACGCTTGTCGACCGCCAGCGCGGCCTCCTTCATGGCTTCACTCAGCGACGGATGGGCATGGCAGATCCGCGCAATGTCTTCAGCACTGGCCTTGAACTCCATGGCGACCACGGCTTCCGCAATCAGCTCGCTGGCCATGGGACCAACAATGTGCACACCCAGGATTTCGTCCGTGGCCGCATCGGCCAGAAACTTGACCATGCCGGTCGTGTCGCCCAACGCCCGCGCCCGGCCATTGGCCAGGAACGGGAAAGTGCCAACCTTGTACTTGACACCATCGGCCTTGAGCTGCTGTTCAGTGCGCCCCACCCAGGCAATCTCGGGGCTGGTATAGATCACCCAGGGAACAGTGTTGAAGTTCACATGCCCGTGCTGCCCGGCAATGCGCTCGGCCACGGCCACGCCCTCTTCTTCGGCCTTGTGCGCCAGCATCGGGCCACGCACCACGTCGCCCACGGCCCACACACCGGGCAGGTTGGTTTTGCAGTCGTCGTCCACCACGATGGCACCACGCTCGTCCAGCTTCAGGCCCACGGCTTCGGCATTCAGCCCGATGGTGTTGGGCGCGCGGCCGATTGACACAATAAGCTTGTCCACGTCCAACGTCTGGGCTTCGCCCTTGGCGTTGGTGTAGGCCACGCTGACGCCCTTTTTGCCGGACTTGATCTCACCGACTTTCACGCCCAGCTCGATCTTCAGGCCCTGCTTGTCGAAGGCCTTCTTGGCTTCCTTGGCGATTTGCTCGTCCACCGCGCCCAGGAAGGTGGGCAGGCCTTCGAGCACGGTCACTTCGGAGCCCAGGCGACGCCAGACGGAGCCCATCTCAAGACCGATTACGCCGGAGCCGATAAGGCCCAGCTTTTTCGGCACAGCGCCGATGCGCAGTGCGCCGTCATTGGACAGCACGTTGACTTCATCGAACGGCGTACCGGGCAGCGCGCGGGCGTTGGAGCCCGTGGCAAGGATGATCTGCTTGCCACTGAGAGTTTCTTCAGCGGTGCCCGTCACCTTGATCTCGTAGCCGCCCTCGGACGCCTTGACGAACGAGCCGCGGCCATGAAAGAAGCTGATCTTGTTCTTCTTGAACAGATAAAGGATGCCGTCGTTGTTCTGCTTCACGACCGCGTCCTTGCGGGCAATCATCTTGCCCAGGTCCAGGCCCAGGCCCTTGACCTCAATGCCATGGTCAGCAAAGTGCTTGCCGGCATGCTCGAAGTGCTCGGATGACTGCAGCAGCGCCTTTGAAGGGATGCAGCCTACGTTGGTACAGGTGCCGCCCAGTGCCGGGCCGCCCTTGTCGTTCTTCCACTCGTCAATGCAGGCCACGTTGAAGCCCAGTTGCGAAGCGCGAATCGCGGCGATATAGCCGCCAGGACCGCCGCCGATGACGATCACGTCGAATTGTTTGCTCATGCTAGTTTCCTATGCCCATTCTCCAGGGACTTTTCGGGAGACACCGCGGAACCGGCTTTGCCGGGCCGCTGGTGTCGCCCCCTTGAGGGGGAGGCGGCCGCAGGCCGCTTCGGGGGTGGATCAAATATCGAAAAGAAGTCGTGCCGGGTCTTCCAGCGCTTCCTTCATCGCCACCAGGCCCAGCACGGCTTCGCGGCCGTCGATGATGCGGTGGTCGTAGCTCATGGCGAGGTAGTTGATGGGCCGTACCACCACCTGGCCGTTTTCCACCACGGCGCGGTCTTTGGTGGCGTGCACACCCAGGATCGCCGCCTGTGGCGGGTTGATGATGGGGGTGGACAACATGGAGCCGAACACCCCGCCATTGCTGATGGAGAAGGTGCCGCCGGTCATCTCTTCAATGCCCAGCTTGCCGTCGCGCGCCTTGGCGCCGTATTCGGCAATCTTCTTTTCGATATCGGCAAAGCTCATCTGGTCGGCACTGCGCAGGATAGGCACCACCAGGCCGCGGGGTGAGCCCACGGCAATGCCGATGTCAAAGTAGCCGTGGTAGACGATGTCATTGCCATCCACGCTGGCATTGAGCACCGGGTACTTCTTGAGGGCGTGCACTGCTGCCTTCACGAAGAAGCTCATGAAGCCGATCTTGACGCCGTGCTCCTTCTCAAACTTTTCCTGGAAGCGCTTGCGCATTTCCATCACCGGGGCCATGTTGACCTCGTTGAAAGTGGTGAGGATCGCGTTGGTGGATTGCGACTGAAGCAAGCGCTCGGCCACCCGGGCACGCAAGCGACTCATGGGCACGCGCTGCTCGGGGCGGTCGCCCAGGTCGGGCATCAGCGGGCCAGCCACCTGCGGCAGCGTTGCGCGCTGCGTGCCGGTCGGGATCGCCACCGCGGGCGCAAGGGCAGGCTTGGCACCGGCGGCCACAGCCCCAAGCACGTCACCCTTGGTCACACGGCCATCCCGGCCGCTTCCAGCCACCGAGCCCGCCGGGAGGTTGTTGTCGGCCATGATCTTGGCGGCAGCGGGCATGGCCACGCCGGCCTTGGAGCCGCCCGAGGCGGCAGCAATCGCAGCAGGCGCGGGTGGCGCAGCTGCAGCCATCGCCGCACTGGCAACGGGCGTTGCGGGTGCGGCACTAGCGCCCTTGCCTTCGGTGTCGATCCTGGCAATCAGCTGTTCAGCCACCACCGTGCCGCCGTCCGCCACCAGAATTTCTGCCAGCACGCCAGCCGCCGGGGCCGGTACTTCCAGCACCACCTTGTCGGTCTCGATTTCGATCAGGATTTCGTCGATGGTGATCAGATCACCAGCCTTCTTCTTCCACTGCAACATCGTCGCTTCGGCAACTGACTCAGACAGCTGCGGGACTTTCACTTCTACGATAGCCATTTTTAATTTTTCCTAAAAATTTACAAGGACAAGGCGGGCGCAGCCGGCCTTGTTGACCCGTCGTCATTTCGTGAGCACAAAGCCCTTGAGCTTGCCAAAGGCACCGTCCACCAGCGCCTTTTGTTGCTCCTGGTGCAGGTGCGAGTAGCCCACAGCGGGCGATGCTGACGCGGCACGGCCGGAGTACCCGAGCTTCTGCCCTTCGAGCATGTTTTCGTGGATGTAGTGCTGCACAAAGAACCAGGCCCCCTGGTTCTGTGGCTCATCCTGGCACCAGACGATGTCGGACACATTGGGGTACTTCTTGAGCTCGGCGGCAAACGCCTTGTGCGGGAACGGGTAAAGCTGTTCAACGCGAAGGATCACCACATCATCAAGCTGCTTCTCCTCGCGCTTCTTGGCCAGGTCGTAATAGACCTTGCCGGAACAAGCGATCACGCGCTTGACCTTGTCGGCCTTTTTGTTGATCTCTTCCTTGTGTTCAGGAATCACCGTCTGGAAAGTACCTTTGGTGAACTCGCTCAGCGGTGACGTGGCGTCCTTGTTTCGCAGCAGCGACTTGGGCGTCATGATGATCAGCGGCTTGCGCAGGTTGCGGATCATCTGGCGGCGCAGCAGGTGAAATATCTGGCTGGCCGTGGTGGGTTGCACCACCTGCATGTTGGTGTCGGCGGATAGCTGCATGAAGCGCTCAAGCCGCGCCGAGCTGTGCTCGGGGCCCTGGCCTTCGTAGCCATGCGGCAGCATGAGCGTGATGCCATTGACGCGGCCCCACTTCACTTCGCCCGAGGCAATGAACTGGTCGATCACCACCTGCGCGCCATTGGCGAAGTCGCCAAACTGGGCCTCCCAGATCACCAGCGTGTTGGGGTCATTGGACGCATAACCATACTCAAAGCCCAGCACCGCTTCTTCGGAAAGGATCGAGTCGATCACAACGAACGGTGCCTGGTTCTCGGCCACATTGCACAACGGGGTGTAGGTTCCGATGTCCCACTTCTCGCGGTTCTGGTCGTGCAATACGGCGTGGCGGTGGGTGAAGGTGCCACGCCCACAGTCTTCGCCCGAAAGGCGCACCGGGTAGCCACTGGCAACCAGCGATGCAAAGGCCATGTGCTCGCCCATGCCCCAGTCGACATTGACTTCGCCCCGGCCCATGGCAGCGCGATCGTCAAGCACCTTTTTGACCAGCGAATGTGGCGTGAAACCAGCGGGCACTGTTGTGATCTTCTGCGCGATGCGTTTCCATTCCGCCATGGGGATCGCCGTGTCCGCGGCGTCGGTCCATTTGCGGTTGAGGTACGGGCTCCAGTCCACCGCGTATTTGCTTTTGAAGTTGGTCAGCACCGGGTCGAAGGTGTTCTTTCCGGCATCCAGCGCTGCGCGGGTGGCCTTGACCATGTCGTCACCCAGCGTGGCACCCATGCCTTGCGCTGCCAATTTGTCGGCGTACAACTTGCGTGTGCCTGGGTGCTGGGCAATCTTCTTGTACATCAGTGGCTGGGTAAGCGCCGGGGTGTCTTGCTCGTTGTGACCGAGTTTGCGGAAGCAAATGATGTCAACCACCACGTCCTTCTTGAACTCCATGCGGTAATCCAGCGCCAGCTGTGTTGCCAGCACCACGGCCTCCGGGTCGTCGCCGTTCACGTGCAGCACAGGCGCCTCGATCATCTTGACCACGTCCGAGCAATACAGCGTGGAACGGCTGTCTCGAGGGTCTGAAGTCGTAAAACCAATCTGGTTATTGATGACAATGTGTACCGAGCCCCCGGTGAAATAGCCGCGGGTTTCTGCCAATGCCAGCGTTTCCATCACAACGCCCTGGCCGGCAAAAGCCGCGTCGCCGTGCACCAGCACAGGCAGCACCTGCTTGCCCTCAGGGTCGGCGCGCCTGTCCATCCGGGCTCGAACCGAGCCTTCAACCACCGGGTTGACGATTTCCAGGTGCGACGGGTTGAACGCCAGCGTCAGGTGCACCGGGCCGCCAGGCGTGGTCACGTCAGAACTGAAGCCTTGGTGATATTTGACGTCGCCACTGGGCAAGTCTTCCGGGGCCGTGTGGTCGAACTCGGCGAACAGGTCGGCGGGCAGCTTGCCCAGCGAATTGACCAGCACATTCAGGCGGCCACGATGCGCCATGCCGATCACGATTTCCTGGATGCCCTTGATGCCGCCCAACTGGATGACTTCGTCCATCGAGGCGATAAAGCTTTCGCCGCCTTCGAGCGAGAACCGCTTCTGGCCAACATACTTGGTATGCAGGAACCGCTCCAGGCCTTCAGCGGCGGTCAAGCGGTCAAGGATGTGGCGCTTTTTCTCGGCCGTGAAGTTCGGCTTGCTGCGGATGCTTTCAAGCTTTTGCTGCCACCAGCGCTTCTGGCCCTGGTCGGTGCTGTACATGAACTCGGCGCCGATGGTGCCGCAGTAGGTTTCGCGCAGTGCATTCAGCAGCTCACGCAGGGTCATGGTCTCTTTGCCGAAATACGTGTTGCTGGTGTTGAACACGGTTTCCTGGTCGGCGTCGCTGAAGCCGTAAAAACCAGGCTCCAGGTCGGGAATCTTGTCGCGCTCGGTGCGCTTCAACGGGTCCAGGTCGGCCCAGCGCGCACCCACGTTGCGGTAAGCGGCGATAAGCTGTTGCACCGCCGTACGCTTGCGGCCCATCTCGGAATCGGCCCCGGTGGCGTGCACCAAACGGGTTCCGCCCTGCTTGGCACGCTCGGCAAAGGCATTGACCACCGGCAGGTGGGGAACGTCTTTGGCGTTCGACCCATCGACTGCGGGCACATGCTGCAGCGCGTCGAAGTAGCCGCGCCAGGTGTCGGGCACGCTGCCGGGGTTGGCCAAATAGTTTTCGTACATCTCTTCGACATAGGGCGCGTTGCCACCGAAGAGGTAAGAATTGCCTTGATAGGCAGTGTAGACAGACGCCGTTGACGGCGTCGATTGATCGCTCATATTCCGCTGACCTCCGTTTCCCTATGGGAAACATTAGCTGGTTAAGAAAACCTTCCGCGACACGGCTGGACCGATTGGCGGATGCGACTGTGGCTGGGGAAGGGCCTAGTACAGGCGGGATTGTGCCACCTATTTGAAAGCAGCTTCGAACCGGCCTGGCGAACGGTCGTGCGTTTTCAGGCCAGGCCGGGATTGCCTTTGACGCCAAGCAGCGTTGGCAGATTGGGCGTTCGTGCAGCGACGCGGCCGTTGCGGGCCTTGAGCCACTGTTCCACCACCTCCCACACCTGCTTGTTGCCGGCAGTGCGTGCCTCTTCGGCCACCGGGGCCCAACCGGCCACCTTGTAGCGCCGCCCGGCTTCGATGGGTTTGCCGTTGAGCTGCATGGCCGTGATGCGCTGCCCCATGCCGGCCAGGGGGTCGCAGGTGTATTGCATCCCGCCCACGCGCACCATGTCACCACCTTGCTGGTAATAGGGATCGGGGTTGAAGAGGTTGTCGGCCACGTCCTCCAGCACGGTCTTCAGAGTCTCGCCCGTCATCTCAGTCACAGTGGCGTACGAATACGTGGTGGCCGTCATGTCCATCAACCATTCGCGCGTGATCGCCTGCCCCGACAACAGCGAGGTTCCCCACCGAAAGCCCGGCGAGAACGCGATCTCGGCGCCCTGCACGTCCATCAAGGCGTCCAGCAGCAGCTGGTCGCCAGTGCCGTTGAAATTGCCACGGCGGTACAGCGTGCCCTCCGTCACACCCAGCTTTTCAGCCAGCTTGGTTTCGTAAGGCGCGCGCAACTTGCGGATCAGCGCGTCCATGTCCGGATCCGCCGGCAGCATGTTGGAAAACACGGGCAGTAACCGGTACCGGAAGTCACTCACCCGGCCGCCCTTGACGTCAAAGTCCATGACACCCAGAAACTTGCCGTTGGAACCGGCGTTGGTCACCAGCGTTTGGCCGCTCTTGTTGGCCACCACACTGGCAACGGGCATGCCGTCGTGGGTGTGTCCGCCCATGATGGCGTCAATGCCGGTCACACGGCCGGCCATCTTCAGGTCCACGTCCATGCCGTTGTGGCTGAGCACCACGACGACCTGGGCGCCCTTGCCACGGACCTCGTCCACCATCTTCTGCATGTTGTCGTCCTGGATGCCGAAGGTCCAGTCGGCCACCATGTAGCGCGGGTTGGCAATGGGGGTGTACGGGAACGCCTGGCCGATGATGGCGCAGGGCACGCCGTTGATCTCGCGGATCACGTAGGGCGGGAACACCGGGTCGCCGAAGTCATTGGTCTTGACGTTCTGTGCAATGAAGTCGACCTTGCCCTTGAAGTCTTTTTCGATGATTTCCTTGACGCGGTCCATGCCCAGGGTGAACTCCCAGTGACCTGTCATCACATCCACGCCCAACGTCTTGCAGGCGTCCACCATGTCTTGCCCGTTGGTCCACAAAGCCGTGCCGGAGCCCTGCCAGGTGTCACCGCCGTCCAGCAGCAGCGCGCCTGGACGGCTCGCCTTCATGCGCTTGACCAGAGTAGCCAGGTGCGCGAAGCCACCCACCTTGCCGTAGCGCCGCGCGGCCTTGTCAAAGTCCAGATACGTCAGCGCATGGGCCTGGGCGGTGCCGGGGCGGATTTTCGCGGTCTTCAGCAAGTGCTCGCCAACCAGGTGTGGCAGTTGCCCTTTCATGCCGGCAATGCCCAGATTGACGCTGGGCTCGCGGAAATAAATGGGGTTGAGCTGGGCGTGGCAGTCGGTCATGTGCAGGAATGAGACATTGCCGAAACGCGGTGCCTCGTACAGGCGATCGGCGGCAGTTGCCGCATCGGCATCGGCATGCTGGCCCAGTGCCATGCCTGCCATGGTGCCGGCGCCCAGTACCTGGAAAAACTCACGCTTGGTTAGATTCATAATTCCGCAATCAATGATGGAAAGCGCAAAACAAAGCCCGGCACACAGCCGGGCTCTTGTGATTACTGGTTCACGGGGGAAGCCGGGTCCAGCAGCAAAGCCATGACGTGTTTGATCTGCTGCTCGTCAAGCACGCCCATGTGGCCGGCACGTGGCATGTTCGAGCAGGCGTTATAGGCCTTGGCGTTGTAGATCTTGCCCCAGGTGTACTCGACGATCGGCTTGGACGCCGCGCTGTTCGGATCGGTCACGCCGCGGATCTTGCCGTAGTTCAACAAGCTGGGGCCGATCGTTCCGAACGAGATTTCTTTCTTGTCCATCTGGTGGCAGTTGTAGCAGTTGCCGCCGTTGATCGTCTGCGCGGTGTCGGTCCAGGTCTGGCCGCGACCGCTTTGGGCAATGCTCTCGCCCTGCTTCCAGTCGCCCAGGAACTTGCCGTCCGAAGGCCATTTGATCTTCTTCATCTCGGCAGCTTCCAGCGCATCAGCCACTTTTTTGTCAAGCGGCTTGCCCGCCACATCAGCAGCGTTGCAGGCCTTGAGGGTGTCATCCACCTCGGTGATACGCTCAACCTTGGCAATGCCCTTCGTCTGGAACGAGGACTTGATCATCTGGTCGGTCAACTGGTCCAGCTCGCCGGCGGATGGCAGGCTGGCACAACCCGCCACAGCAGCGGAAGCCAGCAACGACAGTGCAATCGTGTGAATCTTCTTCATGGTGAGCCCTCTTGTGCTTCAGCGCTTGACAGTTGGAACGGCAGACTTGGCACCCTTGGCATTCACGCCAAGGTAAGTGCTGAGCGCAGCCAGGGCATCGCTGCCGAATTTCGGCTCCGGAAAGCGCTGCTGGCGGTAACAGTCATTCAGGCGCAGCTGCATGGTCCACATCTGGCCATTGGAGACACGGTAGGCCGGCCAGGCCGCAAAGCCAACGCCGTCACCCGGGTTCTTGGTCAAAATGGGCAGATCCTGCAGGCGGATGCGCTTGCCCTCTTCGCCGTGACATGAAGCGCACGAAAAATCATGTGTGCCGCCGCGCTGGAAGAACAATCGCTTTCCCACTTCATAAGCCACGCGCTCTTCCTGTGTGGATTGCGGCAGGTTGAACGCCAGGCCCTTGGACTGCGACGACACCCAGGTAGCCAGCGCGGTCACATTGGCCATCTCGCCACGGCCAAAGGGTGTTCTGGATATTTCGTCGGCATTGAAGCCCTGCAGCGTCGCCATGCAGTGCACGATGCGCATTTCCAGGTCCTGAACCTTTTTCACGTCGGCGAAGTAGCGCGGCAGCTCGACGAAAACGCCCTTGATGACGCCAGGCCCCTTGCCCAGATCGCATTGCTCCAGCGACGCAGCCTTGGGGCCGCGCTTTTGCTTCCATAGGTCTTCGCCCTTGGCCTCGAACAGGTCGGCTGGGTTGCCGTCGGCCAGCATGGCACGGTATTCCTCAATGGCCTGGATGGATGTCTTGGCGGGGGCTTGTTGAGCGAACGCTGCGGTCGCGCAAATGGCCGCCGCAGCTGCGATCACGGTGCCTGTTTTTCTCATGTCGTCCTCTTTCTGGTTGTCGTGGATTGCACTCTGCCCGCCACCGCTCCCCCGCGGTCACGCGTCGTAGTCCGGATCAGGAAACGACGGCTTCGTCGGTACGCGTCTCGCCCTTGTTGTCTTTCCAGGTCACGGCGATTTTGTCACCGGCCTTGGCACCTTTCAGGGTGAACTGCAGGAACGGGTTCTTTGAAACTGCCGGGCCCCATTCGGCCGAGAAAACCGGCTTGCCGTTGAGGTTGGCGGTCACGTCGGTGATGTGCCAGGCGGGGATGGTCTTGCCAGCGGCGTCCTTGCGCTGGCCAGTTTCCATTTCGTGGCTCATGAGGACACGGACGGTTGCGTTGCCGCCTGCTGCTTGGGCGCGAATGCGCATCGGTTCTGCCATGATTTGACTCCTGATATCTGTTGCGTTGAAGTGCGTGTGCGGGTTAGCGTGCCGTCAGCCGCCGCAACCGCCGAGTGTGACCTTGACTTCCTTCTTGGCGAACAGCGTTCGGCCGTCGTTCATGATGGCAACGGCGTAGACATCCGACGACTGGCCCATCTTGGCCCGGGTCAGAAAATTGGGCATCACGGCATCCGACGCGTTGAACATCGCAACCAGTGCGTTGGGGTTCTTTTCGACCAGAATCAGCAGGTGCTTCACACCCGCCAGCGAAGTCGCCACACCCAAGGGCACGACCGCGCCGTTCTCTGCGATGTCCGGGCCGGTCAGTGTGACGTCCTTGCTCTCGGTTGGTGCGCCACCGCCAAAAGCCTTGGCGGCATCAGCCACGGTTTTGGCGTCAAACGCCGCCTTGTTGAACGCGTGGGCATGTTGCGGGAACAGGCCCACAGACGCCAGCAGGCTGGCCACAGCAGCGCTGCGTTTGAGAGTCTCGCGACGGGTTTGCATGGATTACTCCTTTGATTAAGCGAATACTAATGAAAGACGGAAGACAAGAAGATCAGGAATATCCCTGTAGACCTATTGCTTGCGTGCGCCTGCTGCAAGCCACGCGGCGATGGCTTTTGCATCAGCGTCAGGCAATGTCTGGGCCGGCATGGGGATGGCGCCCCAGACGCCAGTACCACCTGACTTGATTTTACCGGCGAGATAGCCTGTGTTGCCCGCATGTTTTTTGGCGATGTCCGCCCAGCTGGGCCCCACCAGCTTGCGGTCCGCCGCGTGGCATGCCGTACACGTGTGCTTTTGCGCCAGCGCCTGAGCTGCCTTGGCATCCACACCGCCAGCATTGGCAGCCGGTGCCGTTGGCGAGGTTGCTGCGGCGGCTGCAACGGTCTGCGGGGTCGCAGGGGTTGCGCCGCGTGCGGCCTCGGGCACCAGGGTCTGGGCACCACGCTGCGCGCCGACCAGGCGGTTCTGCTCAGCCAGGTTGCCATGGGCATTGCGCGCAAAGTCCGGCAGGATGGAAGCCACCTTGGGCTCCACCGCACAATTGCTCATGCAGGCAATACCTTGCACATCAGGCTTAATGGTGCCCCCTAGCTCCTTGCCGGGCCACAGGCCATGCACTGCGGACATGCCATTGCGGTTGGGCAGGCGCTTTTGGACTTCAGCCATGTTTTTGTCCGACAGCGTGAAATCGTCGGGCACCACGCCACCCAGATTCAGGATGAACGCGGTGACCGCGTAAACCTCTTCCACGGTCAGCGACTTGGGCTGGGTCCAGGGCATGGCGCGGTTGATGTAGTCCCACAGCGTGGACACCGTAGGCACCTTCATCAGGGTGGTGCGCCCTGGAAATGACGGATCTTTCAGGCGCGCCACGCGCCCGGTCAGGACATCGTCCTTCGTGGTGCCGCCCACAATGGGGCTGAACACTTCATTCGATTCGCCGAATATGCCGTGGCAGGACGCGCATTTGCCTTCCCATACTTCCTGCCCCCTGGCCACCGAGCCCGCGCCCGCGGGCAAGCCCTTGAAATCCGGGCGAACGTCGATGTCCCAAGCCTGGATTTCCTTGGGCGTGGCGCTGCGGCCCACCCCGGGATAAATGGCTTTGCCTTGCGCCAGGGCCACGCCGCCCATGCACACCAGCACCAAAACCAGGGTGGAATTACGAAAGCTGGACATTCTTCACCTCGCCGTTTTCCTGCACCAGCCAGGTCTGGATGGCGTTGTTGTGGTAAATCGATCGCGTGCCACGCACGGCGCGCAGCGCGCGGTAGGTGGCCTGCACGTGGCCGGTCTCGTCTGTCGCTCGGCTCTGGATCAGCGCGGGCTTGCCGTCCCATACCCAGTCCAGATTGAAGCGAGTGAGGCATTTGGGCAGCACCGGCCCCTCCATACGCGCCTGGCGCCAGTTGCGCCCGCCGTCCACCGACACATCCACGCGACGCACTTTGCCGCGCCCGGACCAGGCCAGGCCACTGACGTTGTAGAAACCCTTATCCAGCAGCACTTGCCCGCCCGAGGGCGTGGTCACCACGCTCTTGACCTCCTGGACGGAGCTGTACTGGCGGTGGATGCCGTCGGGCATCAGGTCCACATAGTGGATGGCCTCATCCTTGGTGCCCCAGGGCTTGTCCCCCACTTCCAGTCGGCGCAGGTACTTGACCCAGCTCACACCCTGAATACCCGGCACCACCAGTCGCAGCGGGTAACCGTTTTCGGGGCGCAGCATCTCGCCGTTCTGGCCGTAGGCGACCAGCACCTCGCCCGACGTGATCTGGCTCATGGGAATCGTGCGCGTCATCGACGAGCCATCCGCGCCCTCGGCCAGCACAAATTTGCCATTCTTCAGGTCTGCACCTGCCATCTCCAGCAGGCGGATCAGCGGCACGCCGGTGAATTCGCTGCACGACAACATGCCGTGGGTGTACTGGCAGGTTGGTACGGCCACGTTGCCCCACTCCATGCCGGTGTTGGCGCCGCACTCGATGAAATGAAAGCGCGACACCGACGGCAGACGCATGATCTCGTCCATGGTGAACACCATTGACTTGCCCACCATGCCGTGGACCATCAGGCGATGCTTCGACGGGTCAATGTCCCACCAGCCCTGGTGATGCCGCTCAAAGTGCAGGCCGCTGGGCGTGACAATGCCAAATAGCGACTGCAGCGGCGCAAAAGACACCGACGACTGCGCGGTCTGCGTCAGCCCCGGGCTCTGGCGGCGCTGGACGTTGACCTCGTACCTGGACGGTTTGCCATAGCCGTCGGTGGCCACGCCTTGGCCCAGGCCCTGGGTGTGTTCAGGCAGTTCCAGGATGTTGGGGTCGCCGCCATCGGCCGCCACCGGGTTGGCCTGTGCCAGGGCCGCACCACCGGCCGTGGCCGCTGCAGCAGCCGCAAATGCATTGCGGATGAAATCACGCCGCCCACGTTTGCTCTCGGCAAAAACAGCGCGAACGCCGTCGCGATCCAGAAAATTTTCTGGTGCCTTCTGGACCCGCCCGGGCAGGGTCTGATCGTCTGATTTCACGGGTTCTCCTTGGAAATTAGGCTGGGGCTCCAGGTCGCGGGAGGACACGGCAGCAGGCTGCGAACCGCCACACACAGCAGCGGCACTGTTTCGGCGTTGACCCGGTAGAACACCTGCGAGCCTTCACGGCGGCGCGCCACCAGACCCGCGCGGTACAGCAAGCCCAGGTGCTGAGACATGTTGGGCTGCGCCACGCCCACACGCTGCTTGAGCTGCGCCACGTTTAGTTCGTTGCGGCACAACTCGTCCACGATGCGCAGCCGTGCTGGTGTGGAAAGCAGGCTGAATACCTCCGCCGCCTTCTCAAACACCTGCATCGACACGTCAAAGGCACCGTCACTCATTTGTATATCCAGATATTCACAATTGCTAATATATATGACAGCAGAAATATCTGGATCAGGGTTTACACTGACGCGGCCGGCTTCAAAGAAGAACGCGACCTTTCGCGATCGCTTCGGTCCTGCTGCGTGTCGTGCTGGCTTGAACTTCAGTTCCTGACCGAACGCAGCGCCGCAGCCATCCGGTCTTCCAGGTAGGCACTGTAGAAGTCCGCCATGTAGCCGCTCAGCCGGGGCGCGACTTCACGACCGCCGGGACCGATGAACAGCACCACGGGCGCCACGCTGGCACCCAGGCTGCGAACCAGAGCGCCGTGGGTAGTCGCCAGGCCATCCAGCGCCGTCACGGCCTGGGTGCTGCGCATGTCCAGCTGCACCACGAGCTGGCCCTGCGTGTCGCGCAACGGCCCCAGGTGGGCGTCGCGCACGTCGCGGCAAAAGGGGCAACCTTCCAGGCTAACCATCACCACCAACGGGCGGCCTGCGGCCAGCGCGCGGGCCAGCTCGCGCGGCAGGTCCTGCGCGCGGGCCAGTTCCACCCGGCCCTGCGCCGCGGCGGGCAGCCGCGCGAAAGCCAGGCCTGCCAACAGGCCGACATTCCACTGCCTGCGACGTGCGTTCACCTGGCTTCCCGTTCCAACAGCAAATAGGTGTTGTAGGCGTTCATGCGGTTGGCCACGCCGAACAACGGAAGCTTCTCGAACATCGACCAGTCGGCCGCCTTGTAGGCGTCTTCAAACGGGTCCAGGTTGCGGGCAGCCTCGCCCATGACGCTGCGCAGGTGCGACAGGTAGTCGCGCGTGAGCTGCATGTCCTGGCGGGCCTGGGTCGACAGGGGGCCATGCCCTGGCACGATGACTGCCGCTTCAAAGGCCAGCAACTGGTCCAGTGCCTTGATCCACTGGCGGCTGTCGGCCTGACCCACGAACGGCACACGCGCGCGAAACACTAGGTCCCCGGCAAACAGCACCTTGTCCTGCGGCAGGTACACCACCAGGTCTTCGGGTGTGTGGGATGGCCCCAAGGGGCGGATTTGCAGCGTCACGCCGCCAATGACCAGGTCGCGCGGGCCATCCAGCCAGTCGTCGGCCTCCACCAGCCGGGTCTGCGCATTGACCCAGGGCGCAAGCTCGTTGCGCGACGCTTCCAGGCGCAACTGCGCTGTGTCGGAATGCAGGTATTCACGTGCCGCCTTGTGGGCGATGATGCGCGCGCCCGCGGCCTTGAATGCCTGCAGGCCATAGATGTGATCGGCGTGGTAGTGGGTCACGATCACGTGCGTGACACGCTTGCCGGTCTGGCGGGCAATCTCTGCGATCAGCCACTCGGCCAATGCCGGCGAACCCAGCGCATCGATCACGACCACCCCGTCGCGCGTGACCACATAACCTGCGTTGGAGATGAAGTTCTGGTTGGCCGACGTGCCCAGGGCCGACAGACCCTCGACGTACCGTGCGTGGGCCGACACGGCCTGGGACGTCAGGGCCGGCGCGGCAGCAGGTTGGGCCTGCGCTCCCACGACACCCAGGCACAGTGCTGCCAGCAGCCCGGCCCTGCGCACCAGATTGGCGGCGACTTGATATCCATCAAACCGCCCTGAAAGCAGCTTCATACCATTCATATAAGCGACATCTTATCTAATTTGGAGGCAGCCATGGAAATGTCCGCGTGGATCGAGCGCCTGGGCGAGCCGCTGGCTCTGGCGGGCGGCGGTGCCCTGGTGGGGCTGACCTTTGGCTTCATGGCGCAGCGTTCGCGCTTTTGCCTGCGCGCCGCGGTCATTGAGTTCTGGCGCCGCACACCAGGGCAGCGGCTGGCGGTCTGGTTGCTGGCGTTTTCGTCAGCGGTGGTGGCCGTGCAGGCGCTGGTAGTCAGCGGCCTGCTGGACACCAGCGGTGCGCGCCAGCTGGCCATGCGAGGCAGCCTGTCGGGTGCGCTTTTGGGCGGCGCGCTGTTTGGCACCGGCATGATCATGACGCGCGGCTGTGCCAGCCGCTTGCTGGTGCTGTCTGCCAACGGCAACCTGCGCGCCCTGCTGTCGGGCCTGATCTTTGCGGTGACGGCGCAGGCGTCGCTGTCGGGCGCGCTGGCGCCTGCGCGCACGGCCATCAGCCAGTGGTGGACGGTGGACGGCGGCGCCAGCCGCGACTTGCTTGCCATCACCCACATCGGCAACACGGGCGGTCTGGCAGTCGGCTTGGTCTGGCTGGCCGCCGCGCTGTATTTTTCAGTGCGTAGCGGCTGGCAGACCTGGAAGTGGGTCGGCGGCGTCGGCACCGGCCTGGCCATTGCGCTGGCCTGGTGGTGGTCGTACGAGGTGTCCAGCCAGTCGTTCCAGGTGGTGCAGGTGCAGGGCATTACCTTCAGCGGCCCCTCGGCAGAATGGCTCATGCGGGTGCTGGCATCGCCCGCGCCGGCGATTGGATTCGACTTCGGAATGCTCCCGGGGGTGTTCGTCGGCTCGTTCATTGCCGCATGGCTGGGCGGAGACCTCAAGCTTGAGGGTTTCGGCGACGGCTACAGCATGCCGCGCTATATCGCAGGCGCCATCCTCATGGGCTTTGGCTCCATGCTGGCAGGCGGGTGCGCCGTGGGTGCCGGCATGACCGGTGGTGCCGTGTTTGCCCTGACCGCCTGGCTAACGCTGGTGGGCATGTGGGCAGGCGCCGGCCTGACTGACCGCCTACTGGATGGCCGCGCCGCGCAGACCGCACCTGCACATGATGCGCAGACGGCCCCGATGCCCGGATTGTCGGTGCCCTGAAGGCAACACCCCGCATGGGTGTTTGCCCTAGTTTCAATTGTCGCTTATCTCTTTACATTCGCCATCACAAATATGTACGACGCCAAGGACAAGACCTACAAGACCGTGCCGGGCTCCGGCGGTGTGTCGGCGGCGCCCAACGAACTGGAAGGTGTTTACGCCTGGAACTGGGCGCTGAATATCTGGGCTGACTCGCTGCTTTGATGCCCCTGTGGGGGCGCTGCACTCTCACAACACCCCAAAGGAGATTCCCATGCGCCGTCGCCTTGCACTCAGCTCGCTCGTAATGGCCGCAGCCGCCCTGGCCGGATGCGCCGCCGCCCCGGGTGGCACAGTCCAGCCGGGCAAGACCGTCTACCACATCAATACCGGCGTAGAGACAGCGACGGCCGCGCTGGGCAACATCCGCAACCACCTCAATGCCGACCCGACGGCAAAGATCGTGGTGGTCACGCATGGCCCGGGGATCGACTTTCTGCTGCAAAACGCCAAAGACAGCCGCGGGCGTGAATTCAGCGCTGCGGTCAGCGAACTGGCGGACCGCAAGGTGGAGTTCCGCGTGTGCAACAACACGCTGGTCACGCGCAAGATCGACGCGGGCCAGTTGCTGATAGAAACGAAAATTGTGCCTTCGGGCGTGGCCGAAGTGGCCCGGTTGCAGGCCCAGGAAGGCTTCGCCTACCTGAAGCCCTAATTTCAGTGGTGTTGCAGGTCGGTCTCTATGGCGATCTGAGTGCAGACCGCGCGGCACAGCGTGACAACCCGGTCGTTGATGATGCGGTAATAAATCTGCACCCCATCGCGTCGCTTGCCCAACACCCCGGCCTGGTACAGCGTGCCGAGGTGCTGGGACATGTTGGGCTGTGTGGTGTTGATCTCGGCCAGTAATTCGCCCACGTTTTTTTCGCCATTGCACAGGCTGCTGATGATCTTCAGCCGCATGGGTGCTGACATGACACGAAACACCTCAGCGGCCAGCTCGAAGACCTCATCGGACTCTACCGGGCCGCTGGCATTGGCGGCCGGGGTGTTTTCGGTGGTGGGAGCCAGTGCGTTGCGTTTGACCATAGGGCGTGAAGCGAAGCGTGACCTCAGACTTCTAGTAAATCATCAGCCGCTAATGTACGTCCTAGCGCGAACGCTGCCAAGAGGCGTGCCCCGATTTGGCTTGCGGTCTGGCGCGTCAAGCAGCGAGCAAATCGCGAATCTGCTGTAGTGCCGTCGGGTCTTCAATGGTGGTCAGATCACCGGCATCGCGCCCTTCACACACAGCCTGGATCGCGCGGCGCAGCAGCTTCCCACTGCGGGTTTTGGGTAGCGCCGTCACAAAGCGCACGCGGGCAGGCCGCGCCACCGCGCCCAGTTGCTCGTCAACGAGCTTCATGATGGCCCCTTCCAGCTTGAGTTTTGTAGCGTCATCGGTAAGCGCAGTGACGTCTCTCGCGACCACGAAGGCCATTGCAACCTGCCCCTTGAGTGCGTCTGCCACACCCACCACGGCCACCTCGGCCACGTTGGGGTGGCTAGAGATGCTCTCTTCAATCTCACGCGTGCCCAATCGGTGGCCCGCTACGTTGATCACGTCGTCGGTGCGGCCCAGAATGTAGTAATAGCCCTCCTTGTCGCGAATGCCCCAGTCGAAGGTGTTGTACAACAGCTTGCCCGGGATGCTCTTCCAGTAGGTATTGACAAAGCGTGCGTCGTCTTTCCACACCGTTTGCATAAAGCCGGGTGGCGTAGGCCCCTCAATCACCACCACTCCCTTCTGATCGGGTTCGGTCAGTTCTTCGCCGGTGCTCTCATGCAGGATCTTCACGTTGTAGCCGTACATCGGCACGCCGGGGCTGCCAAATTTGCTTGCCTGCTTTTGC
>CALROG020000018.1:0-72236 GCA_943369755.1 Ramlibacter sp. 2FC | reverse complement strand
ATGCCATCCGCATGGCCGCGCTGATGAAGCTGCGGGTAGTTCACGTGTTCACACACGACTCCATCGGCCTGGGTGAAGACGGCCCTACGCACCAGTCCATCGAGCATGCCGCCAGCCTGCGCCTGATTCCCAACCTGGACGTCTGGCGCCCCGCCGACACGGCCGAAACGGCGGTCGCCTGGGCCGTGGCTTTGCAGAACAAGGCCAAGCCCACGGCGTTGCTGCTGAGCCGTCAGAACCTGCCCTACGCGCCCAAGAGCGACCTGGGCAACATCAGCCGCGGCGCCTATGTGTTGTCGGAACCGGCTGATGTGGGCGTCAAGAAAAAGCCGCAGGCGGTGATCATTGCCACCGGCTCCGAGGTGCAGCTGGCCCTGAAGGCGCAAGAGCTGCTGGCGGCCCGCAAGATTGCCGTTCGCGTGGTCTCCATGCCTTCGACCACCACCTTTGACAAGCAGACTGTGGCGTACAAATCCGAGGTGCTGCCCAAGGGCGTGCCGCGTGTCGCGGTGGAAATGGGTTCCACCGACGGCTGGTGGAAGTACGGCTGCGCGGCGGTGGTCGGCATCGACACCTACGGCGAGTCGGCCCCGGCACCTGTATTGTTCAAGCACTTTGGCTTTACGCCCGAGAACGTGGCCGACACCGTGCGCAAAGTACTTCAGTCCAAATAGAACCCGCTCGATGCCACAACCGGAGTTCCCAACACTTGAAACGCCGCGACTGCGGTTGATTGAGTTGGATCGCCAGCATGCTGCGGTTAGAGGCGCTTGTTCATCCGGACAACCAGGCTTCGTTGGGCCTGGCTGCGCAATTGGGCTTTCAGGTTGAGGGCCGTTTGCGTGAGCTTGCATTCTGGAGCGAAGCCCGGCACGACATGCTTCAACCGGGGCTGTTGCAGCCCGACTGGCAACCGTAATTCTTTCACTTACAGGAGCTTATAACCATGACGATCAAACTGGGCATCAATGGCTTTGGCCGCATCGGCCGCAACGTGTTGCGCGCAGCCGTGCAGAACTTCAATGACATCGAGATCGTTGGCATCAACGACCTGCTGGAGCCCGACTACCTCAAGTACATGCTGCAGTACGACTCGGTCCATGGCCGCTTCAAGGGCGAGGTTTCGGTTGAGGGCAACACCCTGATCGTCAACGGCAAAAAAATCCGCCTGACGCAGGAGCGTGACCCTGCCGCCCTGAAGTGGAACGAGATCGGTGCCGACATCGTGCTTGAAGCCACGGGCCTTTTCCTGGACAAAGCCTCGGGTGAAAAGCACCTGGCGGCGGGGGCCAAAAAGGTGATCTTTTCGGCGCCGTCCAAGGACGACACTCCAATGTTCGTGTTTGGTGTGAACGACAAAACCTACAAGGGTGAGGCCATTATTTCCAACGCCTCATGCACCACCAACTGCCTGGCTCCTCTGGCCAAAGTGCTGCACGACAAATGGGGCATCAAGCGCGGCCTGATGACCACGGTGCACGCCGCCACCGCCACCCAAAAGACGGTGGACGGCCCCAGCAACAAAGACTGGCGCGGCGGCCGCGGCATTCTTGAAAACATCATTCCGTCCAGCACCGGCGCGGCCAAGGCGGTGGGTGTCGTGATTCCCGAGCTGAACAAAAAGCTCACCGGCATGAGCTTCCGTGTGCCAACGTCTGATGTGTCGGTGGTGGACCTGACCTGTGAACTCAACAAGGAAGCCACGCTCAAGGAAATTTGCGCAGAGATGAAGGCGCAGAGTGAAGGCGCACTCAAGGGCATCCTTGGCTACACCGAAGACAAAGTGGTGGCCACCGACTTCCGTGGCGAAACCTGCACCAGCGTGTTTGACGCCGACGCCAGCATTGCACTGGACGGCACCTTCATCAAGGTGGTGGCCTGGTACGACAACGAATGGGGCTACTCGAACAAGTGCCTTGAAATGGTGCGCGTGGTTTCAAAGTAAGCAGTCGCTTTTCCGGGAGCCGCGCGCCACTGGGCGCGTACCTTTTGTTGCACTGCGTCATTGTCTCGACACAGCAGGCCCGAACAATCAGGTTCAGTGATTCAACTGAACAAGGGGGTTCGCGATGCAAAAAAGTTTTTACGCGCTGGCCGTATTGGCCGTTTCGGCAACTTATCTGGGGGCCCAGCCGGCGGTGCCCGAGCGGCGCGGCGACGTCAAGCTGGCGCAGGCCGATGAGGGGCGTTGCCGCCGTGAGGTCCGCGAGTACATCGACGCGCTGCGTTTTGTCCGCCAGTCGGCCGGCAATGAAGTGGGCAATCGGGTGTCTGGCAGCTATGTGAGCGAGGCGGAGTTGCAGCGGATCGAGGCCAGCGCCGGCGCTTGTGTGGCGGCCAAGCTGCTGCGCGAAAAGGGAGCTCCGCGCTGACGCGCTGAAAAGCGTAGTCAAAAAACTGTCACCAATGAGCCTGATCATTCGAGGCTGGCCGCGACTTTGCGGCTGCTTCTAAAAGACACCATGGCCAAAGACTTTTCCCGGATGGAGGACAGCAACCGCTCTTCCAACCCCAGCATCCATGAGGTTTCCCTGCCATCGCGCCGCACCATCCTGCGCGGTGGTCTGGGTGGCGCGCTGGCGGGTGTGCTGGCACCGCTGGCGGCGGTGTCGTTGCCCGGTTGTGCGGCAATGGGCGGCATGGCCGGGCCACTGCTGGGCTTCAAGAGCGTCCCGGTTTCCACGCTGGACCGCATCACCGTGCCCGAGGGCTACATTGCTGAAGTGATTGCCGCATGGGGCGAGCCGGTGGGCCTGTCGGGCGAAATGCCGGCCTTCAAGGACGACGCCAGCAACTCTGCCGCCGACCAGGAGGCGCAGATGGGCATGCATCACGACGGCATTCATTTCTTCGCGCAAGAGGGCAGCAAGTCGGGCCTGCTGGTGATGAACCACGAGTACGCCGACGACGGCCTGCTGCATGCCGACGGCATGAAAACCTGGACCGCCGAGAAGGTGCGCAAGGCGCAGGCTGCCCACGGTGTGGCGGTGGTAGAGGTGGAGCAAAAAGACGGCAAATGGCAGATGGTTCGGCCTTCGCCGTGGGCTCGCCGCATTACGGCACGCACGCCCATGAATGTCAGCGGCCCGGCCGCCGGCCATGCACTGATGCGCACCGCAGCTGACCCGTCGGGCACACGGGTGCTGGGCACTTTGAACAACTGCGGCAGTGGGATCACCCCCTGGGGCACCTACCTGACCTGTGAAGAAAACTTCATTTTCTATTTCAAGGGCCCGGACGAGCCCAACGCCCACGAGCGGCGCTGGGGCCTGCGCAAGGGTGACCCGGTGGGCTACCGCTGGCACGAACACGACGCGCGGTTTGACGCCAGCAAGAACCCCAATGAGCCAAACCGCTTTGGCTGGGTGGTCGAGTTTGATCCGCTCAACCCCAGCAGCACGCCCGTCAAGCGCACCGCGTTGGGCCGCGCAGCGCACGAAGGCGCGACGGTTGCCACCACCCGCGACGGCAAGGCGGTGGTGTATTCGGGCGAAGACGCGCGCTTTGAATACATCTACAAGTTTGTCAGCCGCGACCGCATCAAACCCGGCGGTGCCCGCGAGAACGCCGAGTTGCTGGACCACGGCACCCTGTACGTCGCCAAGTTCGACGCCGACGGCAAGGGCCGCTGGCTGGCGTTGACCCAAGGGCAAGGCCCGCTGACGGCAGCCAACGGCTTTGCCGACCAGGGCGAGGTGCTGATCAAGAGCCGCCAGGCCAGCGATGCATTGGGTGCCACCAAGATGGACCGCCCCGAGTGGATTGACATCGACAAGCAGGGCTGGGTCTATTGCACGCTCACCAACAACAGCAACCGCGGTGCCGACAAACAGCCGGGCGTGGACGCCATGAACCCGCGCGCCAACAACACCATGGGCAACATCATTCGCTGGAAGGAAGACGGCGACTTTGACGGCATCACCTTCCAGTGGAACCACTTCGTGCTGGCCGGCGACCCGGCCAACGCACGTGCCGAGGCCAAGGGCAACGTCAAGGGCGACGCCTTCGGCTGCCCGGACGGCTTGTGGACGGACGCGCGCGGCGTGCTGTGGATTCAGACCGACATGTCGACCTCAGCCATGGGCAAGGGCGACTTGAAGAACCTGGGCAACAACGCCATGCTGGCTGCGGATGTGAAGACCGGCGAAATCCGCCGCTTCCTGACCGGCCCCAACGGCTGCGAGATCACCGGTGCCACGGCCACGCCGGATGGCCGCACCATGTTCATCAATGTCCAGCACCCGGGCGAAAGCCCG
Organism: Ramlibacter sp. 2FC; assembly: GCA_943369755.1. Taxonomy (GTDB): domain Bacteria; phylum Pseudomonadota; class Gammaproteobacteria; order Burkholderiales; family Burkholderiaceae_C; genus CALROG01. The sequence continues at coordinate 67,980 of CALROG020000018.1, read as the reverse complement.
TCGGAGCGCAGCGACCCGGCGGAGCCGCGCAAGAATTCCAACTGGCCTGACCAACGCGCCAGCGGCCGCCCGCGCTCTGCCACGGTGGTGATCCGCAAGGCCGACGGCGGTGTGATCGGTACCTGACCCGGCAGAGCGGCTACTTCAGAGCCAGCCGGCGCAACAGCAGGGCCAGCGCGTCGGCTTGCACCAGTTGCACGTTGTGTTGCCTGGCAAAGCGCAAGGCGTTGGCGCTGGGCTCGCCCAGCGTGACGTACTGGCAGGCGCTGGCGTCTTGTGCCGCCATCGCGCTGTGCAGCGCCTGCAGCATCTCTTCACCCACGCGCGCCGCTTTCCAGCGCTTGGCCGCCACCAGGGTGGTGCGGCCTTCGCGCTGTATCGCAAAGTCGGCGCTGCCGTCGATGCGTTTCACGCTGTAGCCCTGGGCGGTAAAACCCTGTTCCAGTGCGTCGGCAAACTCGCGCCAGCCCATGGCAGATACGGCTTGCAGGATGGCCGCCATGCGTTTGCTGCTGGGTGCCTGCATCTGCTGCCAGCAGGCGTACAGCCCGATGCCCAGGAACGGGAAGCCACCCATCGCGCCAAACACCCAGTAGTCCGCCGGCAGTAGCGCGCGCGAAGCGGCGGCAAACACCACAGCAATGCCAATGCTGATCCACCACGGCGAGCGCAGCAGGATCGCAAACAGCGAATTCGGGGCCATCTTGAATTTCATGGCGGGCGCTTCAGTGGTGGTGGCCGCCCGCGCCATGGACATGGCGGTGGCTTATTTCTTCTTGCGTCGCGGCGCGCACGCCCGTGACCTTCAGGAAGAACGTCAGTGCCTTGCCGGCCAGGGGGTGGTTGCCGTCCAGCAGTACCTCGGGGCCCTTGATCTTCATCACGGTGTAGACCACCGGGCTGCCGTCGTCGCCCCGGCCTTCGAGTTGCCCGCCGACCTTCACGCCGGGCGGGAATTCGGCTTTGGGGATGGTGCGCACCAGCGCTTCATCGCGCAGGCCGAAAGCATCTTCAGCCGCCAGCGCCAGGGTGACGGCGTAGCCCGCCTCCCGCCCATCCAGCGCCTGCTCGATTTTGGGCAGGGTGTTGTCGTAGTCACCATGCAGGTAGACCATGGGCTCCTTGCTCTCTTCGACCAGCTTGCCGGTGGCGTCGGCGACCTTGAATTGGAGGGACACAACCGTGTCTTTTGCGATTTTCATCCCCCGATTCTGCCGTGCCTTGCAAGCCCGTTTGGGCAGTACAGTCTGGGGTCTTTGTTTTCAGATCGCTTTTGATGCCCGATACCGCCGCCCCCAGCGCCAACCCCGCCCGAGCCAAACAGCCCGCCCGCCCGGCAGCGAAGCCTGCCGCCAAGCCCTCAGCCAACCGGGCACCACGGGCACCCAACCCGGTGCTGGAGCGCCTGTTTGCGCTTTACCCCGCTATGTTTGGCGCGCGTTTTCTGCCGCTCAAGCTGGGTGTGTACCAGGAATTGCTGGCCCTGCACCCGGACGACTTCAAGAAAGAAGAGCTCAAGCTGGCCATGAGCCAGCATGCGCGCTCCACCCGCTATCTGGAGGCGGTGGCCTCGGGTGCGCAGCGCCATGACCTCAACGGCGTGGCGGTTGAACCTGTGGCGCCCGAGCATGTGCACCACGCCATTCTGGAAGTGTTTCGCCGCCGCCAGGCCCGTGGCCGGGACGACGGGCCCAACTGGTTGCGGGCGCGCCTGTCGGCTGCTGTTGAAGCCTGCGGCCTGCCGCGCGAGGCCTATCTGGAGCGCATGCCCACGCCCGACCCGGTGGCGGGTGCGGTGCTGGATGAAGTATTTGCCGAGATCGGTGAACGTGCCGCCCGGCGTGAAGCGCTGCGCCGGGCCTATGCGGCCAGCGGCAAGACGGTGGCCGAGTTTGCCGACATGTACGGCATGGAGCTGGCCACGGTCAAACAGGTGGTTGAAGGCTAAATCAGGCTGCAACCCGCGTGTAGATTGCGCGAGCCACTATAAAAATAATAGCAAGCCGGGGGCTAGAGCTGTACCTGCGCCTCGCCCACGCCGGCAAAACGGGCTAGCACCAGGTCGCCCGCGTCGGCTTTCAGCATGCCGCACCAGGTGCCGGTGGTCACCACTGTGCCGGCTGGCACGGTTTGGCCGGCGCGGGTGGCGTGGCGCAGCCACAGCGGCAGCAGCCAGGCCGGGTCAGCCAATGAATGGCTGCCGGTGAAGCATTGCGCAGGCTGGTTGCCAATGTGCACCTCGCAGGTTTGTGCAGACCAGTCGCGCGCCATGTAGGGCACCCAACTACCCAGCACCAGCGCGCCATGTGACTGCAGGTCGGCCAGTTTCAGCAGCGCGGGCGCGGCGGGGCCTTGCTGCCAGCGCGAGTCCACCACTTCTATCGACACCGTCATGGCGTCCACCAGCGCGCCTGCGCTCTCAGGCGAGAGCGCTGTGGCCGCTGCGGGTGTGACAGCCTGGCCCAGCCGCAGGGCGATTTCGGCCTCTATGAGCCGCAGGTTGAAGTGAAAGCCCGCGGCCCTGGCCGGGCTGGCCCAGATGCCCGCCGCTGGCAAGGGCGCGTGGGTAAGCGTGGCCGTGCGCGACGGGCCGCCAGACTTCCAGTGGCTGGCCCCCGCTGCTGCGCTGCCTTGCAGTTCGCTCGCCACCCGCGCTTGCACTGCGTAGGCCTCGTCGGCGCTGCTCAGGGTGTGGGCCAGTGGGGCGGCGTCGGTGGGGCGCTGGTCTCGGCGCGCGGCAATCAGCGCAGCGGCCACAATTTCAATGCTGGAGGTGTTCATGTGGCCCAAGGATAGCGGCGCGCCAGTTCACCGGGCCAGCGGCCATTGGTCAAACAGCCGCACCGCCACCCGCTCGCCCCACAACTCGATGTGTGCCGGCGTGCCGTCATGGGGTGCATTGGCACCCGCGCCCCGCACGTAGCCCAGCGCCACGCAGGCGCCGGCCAGCGGGCTCCAGCCCACCGACGAAATCTCGCCCACTGTCTCGCCGTTCAGCACGATGGGCTCGCCGCCCCAGCCGAAGGCGGCTGCATCGTCAAACACCAGGGTCACAAGCTTCTTGCGCAGGGGCTGGCCCTGGCTGGCCAGCAGTGCCTTTTTGCCAATAAAGTCGGTCGGCTTGTCGAGCTTGACGCTGAACGCCAGGCCGGCTTCCCATGGGGTTTCGTCCGGGCCCAACTCGGCACCCCAGGCGCGGCGGCCCTGCTCGATGCGCAGCGCGTCAATGGCGTAGTAGCCGGCATCGGTCAGGCCACCGGCGCGGCCTGACGCACTGCCCAGCCCCAAACTGTCGCCAGCCTCGTGCAGCGCCAGGTACACGTGGCGGGCCATTTCAATCGGCACGTACAGCTCAAACCCCGGGCCACCCACATAGCTCATGCGCGCGGCGCGCACCCGGGCGTGGCCCAGGTCAATTTCTTTCGTCCAAGAAAACTTCAGGCCCTCGGGCGACAGGTCGTCGGGGCTCACGCGGGCCAGCAGCTCGCGCACCCTCGGGCCCATGACCGAGATGACGCTGGTCATGGCCGTCACGTCGGTCAGCACCGCGTGCTCGTGCTCGCCAATGTGGCGGCTGATCCAGTCGAAGTCGCGCACCGTCTGGGCCGAGCCGGTAATGATCCAGAAGCGGTCCGCCGCCAGGCGGATCACCGTCAGGTCGCTTTCAAAGCCGCCGCGCGCGTTGAGCATCGCGGTGTAAACCATCTTGCCCACGGGCACATCCATCTCGTTGGCGCACAGGCGCTGCAGCAGCGCCAGCGCGTCGCGCCCTTGCAGCGCCAGCTTGCTGAATGAGGTCTGGTCATAGAGGGCCACGGCTTCGCGCGTGGCCTTCTGTTCGGCCGCCATCCAGGTCAGCCAGCCGGGCGTGCCCAAGGTGTAGTCGGGGCGCGTGGCACCGTGGGGCTTGAAATAGTTGGCGCGTTCCCAGCCGTTGCGGCTGCCAAACTCCGCGCCCTTGGCGCCCAGCAGGTCGTACAGCGGCGAGGTGCGCAGCGGCCGCGCAGTTTCCAGCTCCTGGCGCGGCCAGCGCATGGCGTAGTGCAGGCCCAGCGTCTCGCCGGTTCGTTCGGCCAGCGCCTTGCGGTTGCCGGTGAAGGCACCAAAGCGGCGGATGTCCACGTCCCACAAATCGGTGCTGGGCTCGCCGCCCACAATCCACTCGGCCATCAGCCGGCCGGCACCGCCGCTGTTGGCAATGCCGGCAGAGTTGAAGCCGGCGCACACAAAGTAATTGCGCAGCTCGGGCGCCTCGCCCAGGATAAAGTTGCCGTCGGGCGTAAAGCTCTCGGGGCCGTTCAGCAGCATCTTGATCTCGGCGGTCTCCAGGCACGGTGTGCGGTGCATGGCGTTGGTCATCAAGACTTCAAACTGGTCCCAGTCCTCGCCCAGCAGCTCAAACTGGAAGGTGCTGGGTATCGGGTCCATCTTCCAGGGCTTGGCTTGGGGCTCAAAGCCGCCCATCACCAGGCCGCCCACTTCTTCCTTGTAGTAGATGTAGCCATCCGGGTCGCGCACCACCGGCAGCATGGGGTGCACGCCTTCGATCTTGCCGGTGACGATGTAGAAATGCTCGGCCGAATACAGCGGCACATTCACGCCGGCCAGCTTGCCGAACTGGCGCGCCCACTGGCCGCCGCAATTGATCAGCACTTCGCAGCGCACTTCGCCTTGCGTGGTGCGCACACCCACCACGCGCTCACCGCTGGGGCCGCGCTCGGTGATCACGCCGGTTACTTCCACGCCTTCGCGAATGGTCACGCCGCGGTTGCGCGCGCCCTTGGCCAGCGACATGCACAGGTCCGCCGGGTTGGCCTTGCCGTCCCCCGGCAGCCAGATGGCACCGTGCAGGTCGTCGGTGCGCATCACGGGCACGCGCTCGCCCGCCTCGGCCGGCGAAATCTCGTGGCACTCCACGCCAAAACTGTGGGCCAGCGCCACCTGCTTTTTCAGCACCTTCATGCGTTCGGCCGTGCCGGCCACATTCACGCTGCCGCACTGCTTCCAGCCCGTGGCCAGGCCGGTTTCCTGCTCCAGCGTGGAGTACAGCTCGATGCCGTACTTGCTCATGCGCGTCATGTTGCGGTTGGGCCGCATCTGCCCCACCAGCCCGGCCGCGTGCCAGGTGGTGCCGCTGGTCAGCTTGCCCTGCTCCAGCAGCAGCACGTCGGTGCGGCCCAGCTTGGCCAGGTGGTAGGCGGTTGAGCAGCCGACGATGCCGCCGCCGACGATGATGGTTTGCGCGTGGGAGGGAAGTGTCATGTTTTCAACCCAGTCTTAGTGCCATGACCCCGCCAACAATAATGCCGGTGCCAATGGCCCGGCGGGGTGTGAAGGCTTCTTTCAGGAACCAGATGCCCAGCAGCGCCGCAAACAGCACCGCGGTTTCGCGCAGCGCGGCCACCGTGGCCACCGGGGCTTGGGTCATTGCCCACAAGGCAATGCCATAGGAGCCGAATGAGGCGACGGCCCCGCCCAGCGCAATCGGCCAGCGCTTGCTGGCATAGCTGCGGATGTAGGGCTGCGCCGCTTTGCCGCGCCGCGCCAGCACGATCAAGGCGAAAGGCCAGCCGTCCAGCACGAACAGCGCCACAACATACTGCAGGGCGTTGCCCGATGCGCGTGCGCCTTTGGCGTCAATCACGGTGTAGATGGCAATGATGACGGCGTTGGCCAGGGCAAATGCAATTGCCTTGTTGCGCAGCGCGGCTTCGGCCGCATGGGTGCCCGTGCCATCAGGCCTGGCCGTTGTCAGGATCGAGCCCGGCAGCCCCAACACCAACACCCCAGCGCTGACGCCAAGCACCCCCAGCCAGCCCATCAGCGACAAGTGCTCGCCCAAGGTCGCTGCGCTGACCAGCGCCACCAGCAACGGTGCGGTGCCGCGCATCAACGGGTAGGTCAGCCCCAAGTCCCCGTTCTTGTAGGCTCCGGTGAGCAGCAGGTAGTAGGCAATATGGATCGTGACCGACGCCGCAATGAAGGGCCAGGCTTCTGGCGCGGGCCAGCCCAGCCAGGCCACCAGCGGCAGCGCAACGATGGAGCCCAGCAAGTGGATCAGCGCGGTGTCCAGCGCCTTGTCGGTGCTGGACTTCACCAGGGCGTTCCAGCCAGCGTGCAGCAGCGCCCCGAACAGCACTGCCGCAACCACAGGCCAGGTCAGCGTCATTCCCGGATGGGTTCCGGGACGATTGCGCAGCGGCGCGCATGCGCCATAAAGTGCGAAAGCGGCGGTGTACTCAGACCGTCGGCCTTGGCCAGGTCGTCCCAGATGCGCAAGCGCACCGCAGCTTCAGCGCCGGGCAGGCGAATGAAGTTCTCGGCCTGGCCCGCAGAAAAGATGCCGCCCTGCAAGGCCAGCGAGCGCCTGGAGTCGTCAGACAATGCGGCAAAGTAGGCGGGCCGTGTGGCGCACAGGTAACGCTTGGCGTCCACATGCAGCTTCACCGGCTCAATTACATCGTCGCCAAACAGGCCGCGCAAAAAAGGCAGGGCGCGGTACTGGTGTACGTCGTCCACACCCTGCAGGGTAGGCGTGGCACCCAGGTCATGCAACAGGTGGCCCAGGTCGTGCAGCAGGGCGGCGGTAACCAGCGCGTCGTCTGCGCCGCTGGTCTGGGCCAGCATGGCGCACTGCAAGGCGTGCTGGAGTTGCGTCACGGGTTCGCCGCTGTATTGTTCGCCACCGCGGGTGGCGAACAGCGTCTCGATGTCTTGAAGGCTCAGGCCCATGGCAATGAGTAAGTCTTGAGGTTGGTAAAGCTCTTGATGGCCTCTTGCACACCCTCTTTGTAGCCCAGGCCCGAGTCCTTGATGCCGCCAAAGGGCGTGAGTTCGAGCCGGTAGCCTGGTACCTCGCGCACATTGACCGTGCCCACCTGGAGCTCGGTTACGAAGCGGGTGATGTAGTCCAGTCGGTTGGTGCATACCGCACTGCTCAGGCCATAGGCGGTGCCGTTAGAGATGCGTATCGCCTCGTCGATGTTCCTGAATCGGATGATGGGCGACACCGGGCCAAAGGTCTCTTCGTGCGCCACTGTCATGCGCGGGTCAACCTGGTCCAGCACCGTCGGTGCATACAGTGCGCCGCGCCGCTGGTTGCCCACCAGCAACTTTGCGCCCTGGGCCACAGCCTCGCTGACGCGCGACTCAAACAGCATCGCGGCGGGCTCGTCAATCACCGTGCCCATGTCGTTGGCTGTGTCCATCGGGTCGCCGTACTTCCAGGCGCGGGTTTTCTCCAGCACTTGTTCTACAAATTGCGCGGCCACTGCCTCGTGCACCAGCATGCGCTTGACGGCGGTGCAGCGCTGGCCTGAATTTTTGTAGCTGCCCTGAACCGCCAGGGTAGAGGCCTCGTTGATGTCGGCGTCTTCCATCACGATGATCGGGTCGTTGCCGCCCAGTTCCAGCACGATTCGGCGATAGCCCGCCTTGCTGGCGATGTATTTGCCAATGGCCACGCCGCCGGTGAAAGTGACCAGGTCTACATGTTCGTTGGTGATCAGCTCGTCGGCAATTTCGCGCGGGTCGCCGGTGATCACGCTCAGCATCTCGGGGGGCAGGCCGGCTTCGTACAGGATGTCGGCGAACAGAATGGCCGAGAACGGCACTTTCTCGGATGGCTTGAGCACCATGCGGTTGTTGGTGGCGATGCTGGGCACGACCTTGTGCGCCACCTGGTTCATTGGGTGATTGAATGGCGTGATGGCGGTGATAACGCCCAGCAACGGCGAGCGCTGGGTGTACACCCGTCGCTTCTTGCCGTGGTGCGTCAGGTCGCAGCTGAAGATCTGGCCGTCGTCTTTCAGAACCTCGTTGGCACCGAACAGCAGCACGTCGCTGACGCGGCCGGCCTCGTAGATGGCGTCTTTCTGGCACAGGCCGGCTTCGGCGGTGATGAGGCTGGCGACCTCGTTCAGTCGCTGGCTGATGATGGCGGCTGCCTTGTTCAGAATGGCGGCGCGCTCGAAGCGGGTGAGCTTGGGCTGAAAGGCCTGCGCTCTGGCATAGGTTTCGCGCACTTCGTCCAGCGTGGCCTTGGGTACGCTGCCGATCTGCGCGTTGGTGTAAGGGTTAAATACCGCGATGTTGCGGTCGCGTCCGGCCCCCACCTTGGCCCCGGCAAGGCGCATGGCGTCCAGCCCGTGGTCTCGGATGTACTGCTGGATGGTCATGGGCATGCGCGGCTCATTGGGCGTAGTTCAACGCCAGGTCGAACGCATCAAAGTTGCGCAGCCGCCGGTGGCTGTCCAGCCCCGGCAGCTTGCGGTTGAGAATCAGCGGCACGCGCTGCTCGCTGATGCCGCCGTGCGAGCGCAGCGGCGCGTCCAGGCCCGACAGGTCGTGTCGGCTGGCCGAAGTGCCGATCACGGTGAAGCGCTCTGACACGCACACGATGTCGCCGATCCGGTCAGCCGGAAGCTCGAAGCGGCGGGCGGCAGCCTCGCGGGTGAGAACAGTTTCCATGCCGTGCAGTTGCTTGAGCAACCCACAGGTGGTTTGCACATCCGCTTCGGGCGGCAGGTACACGGTGGCAAACGAGCCTAACGCGCCGTGGTGCACTACGTAGGGGTCGGTGATGGGCAGAATCACGCGGGCCACACCGGCACCCATGCGGGTGTCAAACCAGTCTTGCAGGTAGATCACGTCGGGCGTGCCGTCCATGGCCACTTTGGCGTTCATGCCGTGGTCGGCGGTGAGCGCGATCACGCAGCCCATGGCGTCGAGCTGGCTGAGGTAGCCGTCCATCATGGCGTAGAACGCGTTGGCACCCTCAGTGCCGGGCGCGTGCTTGTGCTGGATGTAGTCGGTGGTGGACAGGTACATCACGTCCGGGCGGTGCAAGGCCATGATTTTCACGCCCGCAGCGAACACGAATTCCGACAGGTCGGCGCTGTAGACGCTGGGCAGCGGCTTGCCGACCAGGCCCAGCACGTCGGTGATGCCGTTTTCTTCCATCGTCAATTGGTCAGCCTTTTCCGCCGAGAAGCAGATGCCTTTCATTTTGTGGCCCAGCAACTTGCGCAGCTTGTCCTTGGCGGTGATGACGGCCAGCGACTTGCCCGCGTCGGCCAGCGCGGCCAACAAGGTTGGGGCGCGCAGCCACTTTGGGTCATTCATCATGACCTCGGTGCCGCTGGCGGTGTCAAAAAGGTAGTTGCCACAAATGCCGTGCACGCTCGGCGGCACCCCGGTCACGATCGACAGGTTGTTGGGGTTGGTGAAGCTGGGCACCACACATTCGGCCACCAGGCCGGTGCCTTGTGCCAGCGTGCGCTTGAGCCAGGGCATGTGGCCGCCGGCCACGGCCTGGCCCAGATAGTCGGGCTCGCAGCCATCAATGCAGACCACCACAGTGGGTGCCGCTGGGAGTTTGTAGGTTCTTGCGTTAACGCTCAGCACGGGGCGTGGCCTTTCCTGTCTTGACCTGGGTGGTCTGTTGTTGGCGCGACTGGCGGCGCAGATCGTTGTCGATCGTGCGCGCCTTGCTTTCCATGGCGTGGGCGAACATGGCGCTGCCAGCGGCGTCGGCGTCACCCGAGGCGATTGCCTTGACGATCTGGCGGTGCTCGTTGGCCGAGATCGGCATGAGCCAGCCGTCTGCCAGATTCAACCGGCGAAACAGCGACAGCTCTTTGATGAGTTTGCGGTAAATGGCGGTGAGCTTGCGATTGCCCGCCATTTCTACCAGCCGGTCATGGAACCGCAGGTTCAGCAAATGGTAGTTGCGGGTGTCTTGTGCCTTCACGGCCTTTTCCATCTGGTCTACCAGGCTCTTGATTTCCTTGAGCTGCACCGGCGTGATGTTCGCCGCAAGCTGGCGCCCGACCAGTTCGTCCATGACAGCACGCAGGTCGAAGATTTCCACCGCTTCGTCAATCGGGATGTCGCGCACAAACACGCCGCGGTTTTTTTCATTGCGCACCAGGCCTGCCTCTTCCAGCATGCGAAAGGCCTCCCGCACCGGCCCGCGCGAGACGCCCAGCTTCTCGGCCAGCGCGGCCTCAATCAGCTTGCTGCCCGGCGCGTACTCGCCGACCAGAATGGCGCGTTCGATCTCTTGTTGCACCACAGTGGTGAGCGAGCTGCTTTGCAGCAGCGCAATGGTCGGGTGCATCACGGCATTCATGCCCTGCATTAGAGCAGCATCAGCCAGATTGTCAACAATCTGCAAAAAACAATTGACAAGAAAAGGCGGCCGAAGTTAAATCAAATTCAAGTGCGGTGCCCGGCGACCCCGGGGGAGTTGAAGCGTCATCACGCCGTCACGGTCGGGTCACACCATTGAAATCTTTTGCCCCAGAGGAGTTCCCATGCGTTTGTCCAAGTTCTTCAAGTCCCTGGCCCTGACCGGCCTATGCGCCTTCGCGGCAGCCGCGTCGGCCCAGAAAACCCAGCTGCTGGTCTATACCGCGCTGGAAACCGACCAGCTCAAGGCCTACCAGGAGGGCTTCAACCGCAGCAACCCTGACATCGAAATCAAATGGGTGCGCGACTCAACCGGCGTTATTACCGCCAAACTGTTGGCCGAGAAGAACAACCCGCAGGCTGACGCCGTGATGGGCGTAGCCGCATCCAGCCTGGCCCTGCTGGACAAGAACGGCATGCTCATTCCTTATGCGCCGCTGAATCTTGACGCCATCATGACCAAGTACCGTGACCCCAAGAACCCACCGGCCTGGGTCGGCATGGACGTTTGGGGGGCCACAGTTTGCTTCAATACGGTTGAAGCCCAGAAACGCGGTATCCCCAAGCCCGAGACCTGGAAAGACCTGACCAAGCCAATCTACAAGGGCCAGGTTGTGATGCCCAACCCGGCGTCCAGTGGCACCGGCTTCTTTGACGTTACGGCCTGGCTCACGCTGTGGGGCGACGACAACGGCAAGGGCGGTGGCTGGAAGTACATGGACGCGCTGCACGAGAACATTGCGCAGTACACCCATTCCGGTTCCAAGCCCTGCAACATGGCCGCTGCCGGCGAGTTTGTAGTGGGTATTTCTTTCGAGTACCGTGCCAATGCCAACAAGGCCAGGGGTGCACCGATCGACCTGGTGTTCCCGAAAGAGGGCCTGGGCTGGGACCTCGAAGCCTTCGCCATCCACAAGGGCACCAAGAAGCTGGATGCGGCCAAAAAGCTCGCCGATTGGGCCACCAGCAAGGACGCCATGATCCTTTACGGCAAGAACTTCGCCATTACCGCGCAGCCGGGCGTGGCCGCACCTCTGGCCAACGTGCCCAAGGACTACGAGGCGCGCTTGGTGAAGATGGACTTTGCAACCACCGCCGCCAACCGGGAGCGGGTGTTGGCAGAGTGGACCAAGCGCTACAACGGCAAGTCTGAGAAACGGTGACGCCCGATTTGTTTCTTGAGCTGCGCAGAATCCGCAAGGCGTTCGGCAGCTTCACCGCACTGCACGACATCGACCTGAACATCCGCAAGGGTGAGTTCGTCTGCTTCCTCGGGCCCTCGGGTTGCGGCAAGACCACCTTGCTGCGCATCATCGCGGGGCTGGAGGTGCAGACGGCGGGGGAGGTCTGGCAGGGCGGGCGCGACATTTCCCGGCTGCCGCCGGCCCAGCGCGACTACGGCATCGTGTTTCAGAGCTACGCGCTGTTTCCCAACCTGAGCGTGGCCGACAACGTGGCCTATGGGCTCGTCAACCGCAAGACGCCGCGCGCCGACGTCACGCAGCGTGTCAGCGAACTGGTCAAGCTGGTGGGCCTGCCCGGCAGTGAAGGCAAATATCCAAGCCAGCTCTCAGGCGGACAGCAGCAGCGCATTGCCTTGGCCCGCGCGCTCGCCACCCGGCCGGGCCTTCTGCTGCTTGACGAGCCACTGTCGGCGCTGGACGCGCTGGAGCGGGTGCGTTTGCGCTCGGAAATCCGCGCGCTACAACGCCAGTTGGGTGTCACCACCATCATGGTGACCCACGACCAGGAAGAGGCATTGAGTGTGGCGGACCGCATCGTGGTCATGAATCACGGCGTGATCGAGCAGGTGGGCTCGCCTTTTGAGATCTACCGCGAACCAGCCTCGCCCTTTGTGGCTGATTTTGTGGGCAAGGTCAATGTGCTGCCCGCTCGCGTCACCGGCGGCGAGTTGCGCATCGGCGCACTGTGCCTTCCGTGCGGCGGCGCCGACCGCGACGCCCGGGTTTATTTGCGCCCTGAAGACGTGCTGGCGCGGCCTATCGCGCCTGGCGACGCCCACGTGTTTGACGCCACCATTGAGAAGATCGAGTTCCTGGGCTCCTTCTGCCATGTGCACGTGGCATCGGCGGCGTTGCAGCCGCACAAGCTCACGGTCTACTTGTCGCTGAATTTCTTGTCCGAGCAGTCGCTGCAAGTCGGCTCCACGCTCAAGCTCAAACTGCTGCCCGAGCGCATCAAGGTGTTTTGATGGCCGCCGTGCTGCCTGTTGCTCCGGGTGCGCTGGTAAAGCAGCAAACCCATTGGACCGACCGTTGCGCCCATGCGGCACTGGCCCTGGTGGCGCTGGCGCTGGTCGCGTTCCTGGCGCTTCCGTTGCTGGCGATTCTGTTGCAGGCACTGGAAGGCAAGCAGGGTGAGTTTGTTGGCCTGGCCAACTTTATTGCCTATGCCCAAACCCCGGCGTTGCTTGAAAGTCTTTGGAACAGCATCTGGGTTTCGGGGCTCGTGACGCTCATCACCATTCCGTTGGCATTTGGTTTTGCCTATGCGCTGACGCGTTCATGCATGCCATTCAAGCCGCTGTTTCGCGGCATCACCCTGATACCGTTGCTGGCCCCTTCGCTGCTGTCGGCCATCTCGCTGATCTACTGGTTCGGCAATCAGGGCGTGCTCAAGGCGTGGCTCACCAGCATTGGCATAGCGGAAATTTATGGCGCGCCGGGCATTGTGGTGGCCGAGTGCTTCGCAGTCTTCCCCCATGCGCTGATGATTCTGGTAACGGCACTGAGCCTGGCTGATGCGCGGCTGTATGAAGCAGCCGACGCCATGGGCACCAGCGCCACGCGCAAGTTTTTTACCATCACGCTGCCCGGTGCCAAGTACGGGCTGATATCGGCGGCGCTTGTCGCCTTCACACTGGTGATCACAGACTTCGGCATTCCCAAGGTGATTGGCGGAAATTTCAATGTGCTGGCCACCGACGTCTTCAAGCTGGTCATTGGCCAGCAGGACTTTGCCAAGGGTGCGGTGGTGGCCATCTTGTTGTTGGCCCCGGCGCTGCTGACCTTTGGGGTGGACAGTTACGTCAGCCGCCGCCAGACCGCCATGCTCACTGCGCGCGCCGTGCCTTATGCGCCCCGGCCTTCACGCAGGTACGACATCGTCATGACGGCCTATTGCAGCGTTATCGCCTTCTTGGTGCTGGCCATGCTGGGCATGGCGGTGTTTGCCTCGTTGGCCAGCTTCTGGCCCTACAACCTCTCGCCGAGCTTGCGCCACTACGCCATGGGCCTGGTTGACGCCGAGGTGGGCGTGGGCTTTGTCAACAGCCTCAAGGTGGCCGCGGGCACCGCTGTGTTCGGCACCGCGCTGGTCTTTTGTGGTGCCTACCTGCTGGAAAAAACCAAGGGCATGGATGGCCTGCGCGGCCTGCTGCGTCTGCTGGCCATGTTGCCCATGGCGGTGCCCGGCCTGGTGCTCGGCCTGGGCTACATCTTTTTCTTCAACGAGCCCAAGAACCCGCTCAACGGCCTGTACCACACCGTCACGCTGCTCACGCTGTGCACCATCGTGCATTTCTATACCACTGGCCATCTCACGGCGGTCACTGCGCTGAAGTCGCTGGACGGCGAGTTCGAGGCGGTGAGCGCCTCGCTCAAGGTGCCGTTCTTCAAAACCTTCTGGCGCGTTACTTTGCCGATTTGTACCCCGGCGCTGGTGGATATTGCGCGCTACTTCTTTATCAACGCCATGACCACCATCTCGGCGGTGGTGTTCCTGTACTCGCCCGAAACCAAGGTGGCGTCCATCGCGATCCTGAACCTCGATGAAGCCGGCGAGATGGGGGCTGCGGCCGCCATGGCGGTGTTGATACTGCTGGCTTCCAGCGTTGCCATGGGCCTGTTCACGCTGCTGGCCTGGTGGGTGAACCGGCGCACGCAGGCCTGGCGTGGTACTGAACGCTAACCATGAGAGACATGATGGACAGAGACAAAATCCTGCTCACACCCGGCCCGCTGACCACCACGCTGCGCACCAAGCTTGCCATGCTGCGCGACTGGGGTTCGTGGGACGCCGAATTCAATGCCGTGACGGCCCGCGTGCGCGCCAGTCTGCTGCGCGTTGTGCACGGTGAAGACAGCCATGTGGTGGTACCTTTGCAGGGCAGCGGCACGTTCAGCGTGGAGGCAGCGGTTGCCACCATCGTTGCGCAAGACGGGCATGTGCTGGTGCTGGACAACGGAGCCTATTGCAAGCGCGCGGCAAAGCTCACCAACCTGATGGGGCGGCGCTGCACGGTGGTGGACTTTGGCGATCACGAGGCGGTATCCGCTGCCGTGCTGGACGACAAGCTCAAGGCTGACGCCAGCATTACCCACGTGGTGCTGATTCACTGTGAAACCGGGGCCGGCGTGCTGAACCCGCTGCAAGCCGTGGCCGATGTCTGCGCGGCCCACGGCAAGGGCCTGATTGTTGATGCCATGAGTTCATTCGCGGCTTTGCCGATCGATGCGCGTAGCGTTAAATTTGACGCCCTGGTCGCGGCCAGTGGCAAGTGCCTGGAAGGCGTGCCCGGCATGGGCTTCGTGTTCATCCGCAAAGCCATCCTGGACAGCTGCGCCGGGCGCAGCCAAAGCCTGGCAATGGACCTGCACGACCAATACACCTACATGGAGAAAACCGGCCAGTGGCGCTTCACGCCGCCCACGCATGTGGTGGTGGCACTGGCCGAAGCGATTGCGCAGTTTGAGGAAGAAGGCGGCCAGCCCGCCCGCCTGGCGCGGTACACCGCCAACTACCGGACCTTGATTGACGGCATGACACGGTTGGGTTTCATGCCGTTTCTCGACCCGGCGATTCAGGCACCCATCATCGTCACATTTCACGCGCCGGGTGATGCGCGCTACGAGTTCAAGGCGTTCTACAACGCAGCCAAAGCCCACGGCTTCATTCTGTATCCCGGCAAGCTGACCCAGGTGGACACCTTTCGTGTGGGCTGCATCGGTGCCATTGGCCCGCGTGAGATCGAGCAGGCTGTGCATGCGATTGAACTGGCTCTCCAGGACCTGGGCATTGCCTCTGGCGAGCCGGCGATATGAGAATCCACCCCCGAAGCGCCTGCGGCAAAGCCGGCGCCGCAGTGCCCACGAATTGAATCGCTGAGTCACCAGGAGACACCACCCATGGCCACAAAACTTCACCCCGCTGTTGCCGCTGTGCAGAAGTCTGGCGCGGCAAAGGTCAAGGTCGCGGTGAGTGACATTGACGGCATCTTGCGCGGCAAGTACCTGCACCGGGACAAGTTCCTTGGCGCGGCCGAGCCCTACCCCAAAGGCGGTTTTGGCTTTTGCGACGTGGTGTTGGGCTGGGACATGATGGACACCTGCTACGACAACACCACCGTCACCGGCTGGCAGCACGGTTTTCCGGACGCGCTGGCGCGGCTGGACCTGGACACTGCGCGCCATGTGCCGTGGGACAACAAGGTACCTTTTTTCCTCGGAGAGTTTGTCAATGCCGACGGCTCAGCGCACGCCGCCTGCCCACGCCAGACGCTCAAGCGCGTGCTCAAGCGCGCAGAAAAGCTGGGCTTCCAGGTCATGACCGGCATGGAGTTCGAGTGGTACAACTTTTCCGAGACGCCGCAGAGCTGGGCCGCCAAAAAAGGCGTGGCACCCGAGGTGCTGACGCCCGGCATGTTTGGCTATTCGCTGTTGCGCGCCAACCAGAACCGGGAGTTCTTTAACGCCATCATGGACGACATGCTGGCCTTCGGCGTGCCCATCGAGGGCCTTCACACCGAAACTGGCCCGGGTGTCTATGAGGCCGCCATCGGTTTCAGCGAGGCGCTGGAGCAGGCCGACCGCGCCATTCTGTTCAAGGCGGGCACCAAGGAAATTGGCGCGCGCTTTGGCATCATGCCCAGCTTCATGGCCAAGCCGCACCAGCCGCTGCCGGGGTGTTCTGGGCACATCCACCAGAGCTTGAGCGACGGCAAGAACAATCTGTTCTTTGATGCGAAGTCCCCGCGCAAGATGAGCAAGTTGTTCGAGAGCTACCTGGCCGGCCAGGTAGCGTGCATGATGGAATTTGCCCCCATGATCTGGCCCACCATCAACAGCTACAAGCGGCTGGTGGACGGTTTCTGGGCACCGGTCAAACCCACCTGGGGCATGGACAACCGCACGGCCAGCTTTCGCGTCATTGCGGGCAGCCCCAAGGCCACACGGCTTGAAACCCGCTGCCCCGGTGCCGACGTCAACCCCTACCTGGCCATGGCCGCCGTCATTGCCGCTGGGCTGGACGGTGTGGAAAAGGGCCTGAAGCTCACCGCCCCACCGATTACCGGTACCAACGGCGGGGCCGAGAACATTCCCCGTGCGCCGCGCACCCTGATTGAAACCACCCGCAACTTCCGCGATTCAAAAATCGCCCGCGACTGGCTGGGCGACACCTTTGTGGAGCATTTTGCCGCCACCCGTGAATGGGAATGGCGTCAGTGGCTGGACGCGGTGACTGATTGGGAAATGAAGCGTTACTTCGAAATTATTTGAGCATTCCATGAACATCACAGGCTTCTCCTTTCCTACCGCCATCAAGTTCGGCGCCGGTGCGCGCAAGCTGGTGGCGCAGCACCTGAAAGACCACGGCTTGAAGCGGCCGCTGATCGTTACCGACAAAGCCCTGGCGGCCTTGCCGGTGCTGGCTGAATTCAAAACCCACCTGACCGGGCTGGACCTGGCCATGTTCAGCGGCGTGTTTGGCAACCCCACCTGCGCCCAGGTGATGGACGGTGCGGCGGCCTACCGGGCGCACAGTGCCGACTGCATCATCGGCTTTGGCGGCGGCGCAGCGCTGGATGTGGCCAAGGTGGTGGGCGTGGCCGCCACGCATGCGGGGGACATTCTTGAGTATGTGTGGGACCACCCGAATGTGCGCGCGATCAGCAACCCGCTGCCGTACTTTGTGGCACTGCCCACCACATCGGGCACGGGCTCCGAGGTCGGCCGCTCTTCGGTGGTGAGCGAGAACGACAGCCATCTCAAGCGGGTGGTCTTCAGCCCGAAAATTCTTGCCCAGTGCGTGTTCGCCGACCCAGAGCTCACGCTTGGTCTGCCGCCCCATGTGACGGCCGCCACCGGTATGGACGCATTGACGCACAACATAGAAAGCTACCTGTCGCCGGCCTACCACCCGCTGTGCGACGGCATCGCACTTGAGGGCACGCGCATTGCCGCTGCCGCGCTGCTCACGGCGGTGAGGGAGCCGTCCAACCTGAAGGCCCGCAGCGACATGATGATGGCGTCGATGATGGGGGCGATTGCCTTCCAGAAAGACCTGGGCGCGGTGCATTCCTGCGCCCATGCGCTGGGTGCGGTGTGCGACCTGCACCATGGCCTGGCCAATGCGCTGATGATCGACACCGTGATGGCCTGGAACTTTGAGGCTGTGCCCGCCAAGTTCGACGAGCTGGCGCATGTGTGCGGCATCAGCGGCGGTGGTTCAGAGTTTGTGCCCTGGCTGCGAGCGCTCAAAGCCCGCGTGGGAATTAGCGGGTCGCTGGCGGCGCATGGGGTGCAGCCGGGGCAGATTCCGCGCCTGGTTGAAATCGCCACCGCCGACATCTGCCACCAGACCAACCCCAGGCCGTGCAGCGCAGCCGACTTTGAGCGCTTGTTCAAGACAGCGATGTAGCCATGGAGCGCCTGAAGATCGGGATTAGCGCCTGCTTTCTGCACCCGGATCCGCAGCGCAGCGCCTTTGGCTACAAGACGCTGCAGTACCTGGAGCAATCGATGGCGCACTGGGTCATGGCTGCAGGCGCAGTGCCGGTTTTGATTCCGTCGCCCGAGGGCGACACCGCGCGCGGTGATGTGTCGCTGATGGACTACGCGCATTGGCTTGACGGCGTGGTCATGCATGGCGGGGCCGATGTCTGGCCCGGCAGCTATGGCGAAGCGCCCATGCGCCCCGAATGGGGCGGCGACCGCGTCCGTGACCAATATGAAATTGCCCTGGTGCGGGCCTTCGCCGACGCCGGCAAGCCGGTGCTCGGCGTCTGTCGCGGGCTGCAACTGATCAACGTGGCCTATGGCGGCACGCTGTACCAGGACATCAACACCCAGCAAACCGGTTCGCGCCTGCACCGTGACGCACAGGTCTATGACCAGCTGTTCCATGCGCTCGAACTGGTGCCCGGCACCCGCCTGGCGCAGCTGCTGGGCAGCCAGGCTTCGCGCAAGATCAACAGCATCCATCACCAGGGCATCAAGGACCTGGCCCCCGGCTTTGTGGTGGAAGCGCGTTGCCCGGAAGACGGCGTTGTCGAGGCCATTCGCCACACCGGGGGCCTATGGGTGGCCGGCGTGCAGTGGCACCCTGAATTTCACAAACCCGAAGACGGCGTGCTGGACGACGCCCCGCTGCTGCACGACTTTCTGTCGGCCGCGCACCAGGCCCGCACCGCCGCAGCCCGCTAACGCCCTCTGGTTCTTCACCAAAAAAACCCATGACCACGCTTGCCATTTACAACCCCGCCACCGGCGAACTGATTACCACGCTGCCTGCCGACGACGCAGCCTCGGTGGCGGCCAAGGCCAGCGCCGCTCGCGCCGCGCAACCGGCCTGGGCCGCGCTGGCGCTGGCGCAGCGCAAAGCCTGTGTTGAAAAATTCCGCGCCGGGGTGCTGCGCGAGCTCGACGCGCTGGCTGCAACCATGACGCGCGAGACCGGTAAGCCAATCAAAATGTCGCGCAACGAGTTGAACGGCCTGCTCGGCCGGATTGACTTTTTCCTTGAAGAAGTTGACGTTGCCGTGGCCACCGAAACCGTCTTTGACGATGGGAGCATGACCGAGCAAATCCAGCACACGCCACTGGGCCTGGTGGCCAATATCTCGGCCTGGAACTACCCCTGGTTTGTGGGCTGCAACGTCATCATTCCGGCGCTGCTGACCGGTAACGCGGTGCTGTACAAACCGTCGGAATTTGCGGCCATGACCGGCCTGGAAATCACGCGCTTGCTGCACCAGGCTGGCGTGCCGGCGGACGTCATGGCTTGCTTGGTTGGCGCCGGCGAGGTTGGCGAGGCCTTGCTGGCGCAGCCAGTCGATGGCGTGTTTTTCACCGGGTCAGTGGCCACCGGCAAACGTATTGCCCAGGCGGCAGGAAATGTGGCCGCCGCTGGCGGGGGCCGCTTCATCAAGCTTCAGCTTGAGCTGGGCGGCAAGGACCCGACCTATGTGGCTGAAGACGCCGACCCAAAGGCCGCCGCCGAGTCGCTGGCCGACGGGGCCATGTACAACACCGGCCAAAGCTGCTGCTCGGTCGAACGCATCTATGTGCATGAAAAGATCCACGATGCATTCGTGGCAGCGTTTGTGGACACCGTGAAGGCTTTCAAAACCGGTGACCCGATGAGCGAGGAGACCTACATCGGTGCCATGACCCGCGCGGCGCAGCTTGACGTGCTTGACGCGCAGGTGGCCGACGCCAAAGCCAAAGGCGCAAAGCTGCTGGCCGGGGGCGCGCGCAACGCCGGGCCGGGCAACTGGTACCAGCCCACAGTGTTTAGCCATGTCAACCACAGCATGGCGTTGATGCGTGAGGAAAGCTTTGGCCCGATCATCGGCATCCAGAAAGTCACTGGCGACGCCGAAGCGGTGCAGCTGATGAACGACACCCGCTATGGTCTGACCGCTGGTGTCTACACCCCCGACGAGGCGCGCGCCACGCGGCTGCTGGCCCAGGTCAACGCGGGCAGCGTCTACTGGAACTGCTGCGACCGGGTCAGCCCGCGACTGCCCTGGAGTGGTGTGGGCGACTCCGGCGTCGGCCTGACCCTGTCGTCTTACGGCATCGACACGTTCACGCGCACCAAGGCGTGGCATTTGCGCACATGATGAAACTCACGCTTTTTGATCTGGACCACACGCTGCTGTCCGGCGACAGCGACGTCTTGTGGATCGACTTTCTCATCAAGCAGGGTCGACTGGATCGGGCCAGCTTTGCTGCGCGCAATGCAGACGTTGAGGCGCGCTACAAAGCCGGAACCGTGGACGCCCAGGAGTTTGCCGACTTCTATGTGGGCACCCTTGCCGGCCACACGCCGCAGCACTGGGAGCCGCTGCGACAGGAGTTCATGGCCACCGAGGTGGCACCGCGCATTCCACCCGCCGCCGTCGCGCTGGTAGACCAGCACCTGGACGCGGGCGACCTGGTGGTGTTGACCACAGCCACCAACCGTTTCATCACCGAGCTGACGGCGCTGTACCTGGGCATTGAACATTTGATCGCGACCGACGTGGAGTGCCTGAACGGCATCTTCAGCGGCCGCACGAAGGGCGTGTTGAACATGCGCGAAGGCAAGGTCACCCGCCTGAAGCAATGGCTTGTTGCCCGGGGCCATTCACTGAGCCAGTTCAAAAGCACCGCTTACAGCGACAGCATCAACGACCTGGCGTTGCTGTGCGCAGTGAACAAGCCGGTGGCGGTGGACCCGGACCCGCGCTTGCGTGCTGAAGCCGGCAAGCGCGGCTGGCCGACGCTACAACTGCCGCGCTGAAACGCTATTAAATTGATAGTGGCTGGCGCATATCCGAAGCGGGCTACAGCCGATTTTTCTTCAAATCAAAGGGCTGCGCAGTGAGCCCACCGTTGCAAGCAAACGCGGTGCTACAGGCCACCGGCCTGGGCTTCGGTCACCCCGGCCAGCCTTCGTTGTTCAAAGACTTGTCGTTCACTGTTCCGCTCGGCGTGAGCTGGCTGGGCGGTGACGAGGGCAGCGGCAAAACCACTTTGCTGCGGCTGCTGGCCGGTGAACTCAGGCCGCAGGCGGGCAGCGTGCGCGCGGCTGGCGCGGTGTTCTGGGTCAACCCGCGGGACGACGGCTGCGCTGCGCTGACCCCCGGCCAATGCTTTGAGCGCATGGCACGGCAGCATCCCTTGCTGGACGTGATGCTGCTGGAGCAGTTGGTGCAAGCGCTGGACCTCAGCCCGCATCGGGCCAAGCGGCTGGACATGCTGTCCACCGGTTCGCGGCGCAAAGTCTGGCTCGCCGCCGCTTTCGCCTCGGGCGCTGCGCTCACCTTGCTGGACCAGCCCCTCGCCGCACTCGACAAACCATCCATCGGCCTGGTCACTGAACTGCTGCAAGACGCCAGCAGCCACCCGGCGCGTGGCTGGGTGGTGGCGGACTATGCAGCACCGCGCGGGGTGGCATTGGCTGCAACGCTGGACTTGTCCAGGCCGCCATTGATGGCGCTGTAGACCGCCTTTTGGTGAACGCCCAGGCGGGCAAAAGGTGGCGGACGCCCTGATTCGTGTTGTGGGTGATCACAGATAGGGCTCGACGTTCGTCCGGGCGGGTTGACAAGTCGCAGGGCTCATTTGTTCAGCTTGCTCAGCAGTCCCGACCAGCTTGCGCGCATGCCCTGGGCCCCACCTTCGGGACTGTTCATCGCAGATCCGCTGGAGACGGCCTCCAGCTTCCAGGGTGCAACGTCAAATCCGGTGTTAAGTGCCACAGTAACCGATGCCGCGTGGGCCAGCGTTTCCACGGTGTACTCGAGCCGGATACGCTGACTGTCTGATTCAAACTGTACGGCTGCGAGTCGGGTGCCGGGTTCCGAGATGTTCTCCACAACGCTGAAAACCGGGTTGAGGTCCAGGCGAAGCACCGCAGCGGCAGCCCGCGCGGTGCCGAGGTTCGGATCCGATTGAGCCGCGTGTGTTGCTTTTTGGGCCTGCTGCTGAAGTGCTTGAAGCTGGAGCCTGGCCGCCGCTGTTTGTGCGCTGCTGACCTTGATTCGCTGCTGCTGGCCGCCAATGTGCACCGCCGAAGCTGCGCCGATCGCCGCGCAGGCGGCAACACAGATCACCCAAACGTGAACCCAGCGCTGTTGACGAACAAAGTCGATTCGAACGCTCATGCCATCAATCGGAGGTGGCCGGGCCAAAGATTCGGCAGCCCAGATTGAGGATTCGCCAGGTCCGCGTGGTCGGTAATGGTGACCACCTTTGCACCATCGACCGGCAAATCAACCGAGTCCAGCATTTCCCGCCAATCCGTTTCATTCCCGGCGCCGTCCTGTGGAACGAGACTGAATCCACGCCACGCAGCCAACGCGTCGCGTTGCCCCAGCACTGTTGTGCCGCCTGGTTCGCGGATTACCAGCGCCATGCCGGGTGCTCGATTGGTGTCAGTGCTCACCACAGACCACCATGGGCGGATACCGAGCAGCTGGATACCGCTGGCGCTGGCCCAGGTCTGCAGGCCAATGATGTCAGCTGCAGACGCTGCGGCAGCAACCCCTGGCTGCAATGGATCCAGCTCGCAGTGAACTTGCTCTGCTGACAGGCCCAGGGCTGACGCACTCACAGCCTGCGCGACTTGCCGCTTTTCCTCGAAGCCACGCAACCCTTGTGGGTACCGGACGGGGACAGCCATGCATCGTTCCACACCCAAGTCGACGTGCAGGCGCGCGCCAGCGGGCAGTTGCGTGCGGACATTCGCAAGAGTGCCCGCCAGATCTGCGTCGCCAGCTGCAACGACGTGTATCGGCTGTCGTGGCAACTGCAGCAGTACCAACGCCTTGCCGATGTAGAGTCTGGATGACTTACGCCAGTCCCACCACACGACGGATCTCCTCAATGGATGTGACGCCCTCGGCCGCACGCAAGAGGGCCTGGCCCAGCAGATCCGTACCAGCCGCCTGATACATCGCGCTACGCATGTCGGTCAGATTCGCACGCTTCACGATCAGGTCCCGGTGCGCATCGCTCAGCTCATGCACCTCCGCGACCACCAACCGCCCCTTGTACCCACTGGCTCGACAGTGCGGGCATCCCACCGGCTGGGGCAGCCTGTCTGGCACTGCCAAGCCTGCGGCCCTGTAAACCCCAGACTCTGCCGCCGTGACCTCGCGCCACGTCACACACGCCTGGCACAGCTTGCGCAGGAGCCGCTGGACGACGATTCCATTCAGCGCGGACGCCAGGCCGAAAGGATCAATGCCAAAGTGCTGGAATCGGCCAAGGACATCAAACAGGCTGTTGGCATGGACGGTCGTCATGACAAGGTGGCCTGTCAGGGACGACTGAACCGCAATCTCGGCGGTCTCTGCGTCGCGAATTTCGCCGACCAGTATCCGGTCGGGGTCGTGTCGCAGGATGGAGCGAAGGCCGGTCGCAAACGTCAACCCCTTTTGTTCGTTGACCGGTATTTGAAGCACACCGGTCAGTTCGTACTCCACCGGGTCTTCAATCGTGATGATCTTCTCCAGGCCGTCGTTGATCTCGCTGAGCGCGGCATAGACCGTCGTGGTTTTGCCGCTGCCTGTGGGGCCCGTTACCAGCAGCATGCCATGGGGTCGGCTGGCAAGATTCCTGATGCGGGCGGCGAGGACTGCATCAAAGCCCAACGAGTCCAGCGACACGTCGGTGTCGCTTTCCCGCAGTTGCGCTTTGTCCAGGAGTCGCAGCACCGCGTCCTCGCCAAAGATGCTGGGCATGATAGAAACGCGCAGATCCAGCGCCGGGTGCTTCCCTTGGGACGCGCTTTGCCAGTGGATCCGGCCGTCCTGCGGGCGCCGGCGCTCCGTGATATCAAGTTGCGCCAACACCTTGATGCGCGAAATCACCTCCTCGGCGCGCCCTGAATCCGCCAGTCGATCACCCTGTGCCATGACACCATCGATCCGGAATTTCAAAGCGATGCCGTCACGGCTGGTTTCAAAGTGAATGTCTGAGGCGCCATCGGCGTACGCTTTCATGATGGCGTTGTCCACGAATTGCACCACCACAGGCAAAGTGCTGTCGTTCATGGCTGGACCGACGGCGATGGCTGCCGGGCGCTTTGGACTGTCGTTCGCTGCGGTCGGTGCGTTGCGCCCAGACGTTTGAAGCTGTTCAAGCTGTCCGGGCTCCGCAAGAACGGCACGAGCACCTGGCCGGCGGCTGATCGCCATCATGGCCCCGGCATCCCACGGATCAGGGCTCAACAGGGTTGGCAGGCCGTCGTGTTCCAGCCACACGCCCATCATGGACTGGCCGTCCGGGCCCCTGACCCATTCAGCGGCCGCCCCCGGCGGTGGCAGATTCTGCAGAGGCGGAAGCACCCGATACCGTGCTGCCAGCGCGTCGGCCAGTTGTGCAGGCGTCCACCGTGCCCCCGCGACCTGGATCAACGTATCCCAAAGGCTGGTTCCAGCCGGGCATGTCTTGCGGGCGTGGCGCACCAGAACGGGAAGATCGGTCAGCAAACTGAATTCAGGCTTCATTCGGCTACCTCATTCGGGTCGCCATGTCGAAGACAGGCAGGTACATCATGACCACGATGGTTCCCACCATCAATGCAACGGCCAGTAAAAGCACGGGCTCGACGATACGGGTCATCCGCTCCACGAACAACTCGAACCGCTCCCCATGCATGCGTGAGACCACGTCGGCGGCCAGGTGGAAGTCGCCATTGCGCTCCGCCGCCGCCATCAGGCGCCGGTCAACCTCATCGCACAGCCCGACGCCATGAAGGGAAGCGGCTATCGGCTCGCCGGAAGTCACTTTGTACTGCGCCTGGGCCAGCGCGGTCTGCAGGTGCGGTGAAAGCGCTGACTGTCCGGCGATGTGCAGGGCCTCTGTCATGGGGTAGCCGCCGCGCAATAGCAGCGCCATCGCCTGGAACATCATGGCGAGCTGGAAGTCCTCCACCCGCAGGCGCACCCACCGGACTTGCAGACCCAATGCTTTGGCCTGTCGTACCGCTGCCCCGGATTGCACCCAGGCAAAAACAGCGACGGCGATCAAGCCAAGCACCGCAAAAGACGCCAGCTGGTGATCGCTCAGGAACGTGCTGAGGTTAATCATCAGCGCATTGGCCCCGCTGGCCTGTGCCTTCAGGCTCTTGTACATTCGCGCGAAGTTCGGCAGCACAAACATGAGCAGGAAGATCGAGATACCAATGCCCAGTGCCGTCACGACGGCAGGATAGATGGCGGCGCTGGTGACTTTGCGACGCAGCTGCTGTGTCAGTGTTTCAAACTTCAGAAAATCTTCAAGCGCCTCCAGCAAGTTGCTGGTTCGCTCCCCCGCTTTGACCGCCGCCACCAGCACGGCCGGAACGCCCTCAAGTGTGGCCAGCGCCGCCGATAGCGACTGGCCCTGCTGCAGTTTTTCCCGAAGTGTATGGACCAACCCGCTCGCCCGGCTCTCAAGCGCCGCCCGGGCGCTCAAAGTATCGACGGCCTCCACCACTGTCATACCGGCCTGAATTAGCGTCTTGAGTTCGCGGCACATCAAGGCATATTCGTCGCGCCTTGGCCCCGTGACCCGTCTTGCCTTCAAGCGCTCCTTCGTCACACTCAGAACGACCGCGCCGGTTTGCTGGACTTGCGTGCGCGCGTCTAGCATGTCATCAGCTTCCACGATGACCTCGGTCACGTTGGCATCACTCGCGGTGACTTGACGTACCTTGAACTTCATAGGGTATTTGTGGCCATAGGTTTTGGCACATACACGAACTTCCACTCCTCGTAACGGCGGGCGGGCGGGAGTTGAAGATCACCCAGGTCAACGCCCTGGTCGCGAATGGGGTGTGACATTGACGTACTGAACACACCCTCAATCCGACCATCGGCACGGCGCACCAATCCCCACGCAGCGTCGGGTGTCATCGGGTCGTTGTACACGCGCCGCAGATGCCGCTTGAGCCCGACGAACCGCCGGTCTTCCATCAGATCCTCAAGCGCGGCGGGAAACTGACGGACGTTGCCAGGCGACTGCTCGTAGTAGCTGCCGATGGCGGCGACTATCTCCTGTCCCATCCGCAGGAGTTCTGCCTCCCGGTCGCGTTGGGCTTGTTGCGCCAAGACCGCCATGACCTGATTTGCGCTCAGCGCGAGAATGAACGCGGCGGCGATCATGGCCAGCAGGGTGAATCCGCGGGCCCGTTGGGGGTGTGCCCCTTTGTTGTTACCAGCTCGCATAGGCCGTTCCATCGCTGGCGCTGCCACCGGCACCACTGCGAACGTCGAAAACCTTGCCTGGCGGGGTCGTGCCGCCGGGCCCTGCGGTGGGTGCCACCACCACCCAGCTGTCATGGCGGCCGCTGACAGGGTCGATCGGAATCTCACGGATGTAGCGGCCAGTGACCAAATCCTGCAACGTCTCTGGATACTTCGCTTTGTCCCGGTAATACTGGTCAATCGCGGTTCGGAAGCCAGCGAGATCGTGCTTGAGCACCGACTCGCGCGCCTGACTGACACGGTCGAGGTAGTTGGGTGCGATGAGGCTGGCCAGGATGGCCAGAACCGCCAGCACAACGAGCAGCTCGATCAGGGTGAAGCCAAAGCGCTGGGCCTTGGCGCGACGGACGGAGAGATCGGTCACCATGCTGAATAGCGCGAGCCGTCCAGCGCAGTGCCGCTGGATGTTGAGTAGACGTCAAACACATCATCTCCCGCGGCCGGCTGATCGGGTGCAGAGGCATAGCTGCGCAGCTGCCAGGTGGCACTGTCGGCAAGTGCGGGGTCTGCAAATGGGTCGCGCGGAATTCGACGAAGAAAGTAATGCATCTGGCCCCGGTACTCAGGCCGGATATCCGGAGCGCCAGCCACCAGGGCAGACAGCGCTGGCGGGTAGCCTGAGGGGGTAACCTTGCTGATACGCCCCTTGTCGGTGGCCAGCTTGTAGGCGTCCAATGCCGTTCGAATCTCCACCAGCCCGGCGCGCAGATCCCGCTCCTTTTGTGAGACCAACATCGCTTCACCAAGCGGCATCACCGCGCCTGCGAGTACGCCCAGAATCGCCAAAACGACCAGTAGCTCGATCATGTTGAAGCCCGCAAGCCGGCGCGGCATGAACATGCGGTGACGGTTGTTCATGGTGACGTGTCACTGCCCCGTGATGCGGAAGTTGGCCTGGGCCCCGGCCGGCGCTGCCGCGCCGACGCCCACCGGCCGCAGGCTTGCAATGCCTACATCCGCGGCGCCTGCCGACTTGACGCGAACCCGAAGCTCAAACATGGGTGAATCCCCGCTGACGCCGGATGGATCCCCCCTAAGCACGCCCACACTGACTCGGCCAGTGCTGGCGTCAATCGATTGCGTGAAGTTCGTGGTGCCACCCCCCTGGCGGAAAAAGCGACCTTCCAGGACCTCCAGGACTTCCATGTTCTGAGGGGTGTATTTCAGGTCCACCATGGCCCCTCGCAGCGCAGTGCTCGAGACAAGGTGGACTGGAATGGTGTGGACCTCTCCGGCTTTCAGCGTGAGCGGGCCCTTCCAGTCCAGTTTGGCCGGTGCCACTGCAGGGGCGGCCTCAGGCGCACCGTCCACGCGGGCAACGTTTCCCATCGGGTTTGCGGCAAAGGCGAGGGGAGCGGGTTGTGGGTTGGTCGCCGCCGCGCCAGGAAACCCGCCCGTCGCCGGTACCACTGCGCTGCCTTGCGCCACGGGCGCGGCTGCTCTGGCTGGACTTTTCAGGCGTGGCGCGTTCTCGGTTCCAACCCAGAGCTCGGCCTGGGACACGTCAGGACGGGTTGCGCTGCGGATCACCCGCGGCGTGATCGCCAGCATCAGTTCGGTTCGCTGAAATTCATCCTTTTGGTTAGAAAACAACCGGCCCGCGATCGGCAAATCACCCAGGCCTGGGATGCGGTTGGCGCTGCTACGGTCGTCATTGCTGATCAAGCCTGCCAGTACCTGCGTTTCGCCGTCGCGCAGCCGCAGGGTGGTGTTGGCATTTCGTGTGCCGACCTGGTAGGCCAGTGAGCCGCCAGCGGTCCGAACAGACCCGGCCAGGGCGCTGACTTCAAGGCTCAGCTTGATCGTGACGTCGTCGTCCAGCGAAACAATGGGCTCTACATCCAGTTTGAGGCCGACGTCGAGGTAGCTCACGCTTTCCGACACAAAGCCGGTTGCGTTTGTGGTCGAAGTCACGACAGGAAACCGGTCACCAATTACCACGCGGGCCTTCTCGCGGTTCTTTGCCCGGATGCGGGGATTGGCCAGGATGTTGAAGTCTCCGACCTCGCGCCGAAGGCTCACCGATACATTCCCGGCGGAAATACCGATCCGGTCGGAGTTGATGTCGCGAATGCTGCGAACCGTCTGACCACCACCCGTGGACCCCGCAGATGCACCCGCAGCAACCAGCGGTGTCAGGGTCAGCCCGTTTGGAACGCTGATGCCCAGTTCCGTCAGGCGGTTGGTTTTGACCTCCAGAATTTCAACCTCCAGCATTACTTCGGAGTCGCCCGAGTCATGCAGCGCAACCAGGCGCTCCGCCATCGCCACGATCTCCGGTGTCTCGCGGATGGCGACCATATTGGTTCGTTCATCCACAAACGGATCCTTCAGGCGCAGCATGCTGCGCAAGAGCTGGGCAGTGGCCTTTGCGTCAGCGTGTGCAAGATGAAAGACACGCACCACCTGTTCCTGATGTTCCTTGTGCTTGTCTGCCGTGTTGGGGTAGATCAGCACCGTTTGCGAGTCAATAATGCGTCGCGCAAGCTGGTTGGCACCGGTGACAAGGTCCAGCGCGTCTTCCAGCGAGGCCGAACGCAAGAAAACGGTGGTGCGGGCATCCTGCTTGACATCGCGGTCCAGCACGAAGTTGATGCCGCTTCCCCGCGTCAGTGCGTCCAGCACCGTCGACAGTGGTGCCCCTCTGAAGTCCAGTGACACGGCCCGAGTTTCGGCAAGGCGGGGGCGGCCGCCACCTGACGCCATGCGCAAGTCCGCCTCATACTGGCGCCGCAGGGTCAGTGCGGTCGCGTGGCGCGGGGACTCGCGCAGTGCGTTGTCCAGCGTCTGGATGGCCTGGTCCTTGCGCCCAGCCGCCGCTTGATTGGTGGCGGTCTCCAGCAGGCGCTGCACCCGGATATCCGCAAGCAGCTCAAGTCGCAAGTTGGCGATGCGCTCGTTGCGCGCGTCCGCAGCCTGGGCCCGGGTCAACACCTGCAAGGCCTGGTCGAACTTGCCTGCGTTGCGCAATTGCGTTGCCTCTGCCACCCAGCGCGTCATGGCCTCGGCCTTGGTGTTGAGCAGCGCGGACCGCAGCATCAGGCTATCCGGGTGCTGTGTAACGCCTTTGGTCAGTACATCAATGGCGGTCTCATACCGGCCCTCACGCATTTGCGTGGTGGCTTCATCGCGAATCAGCTGGGCAGAGCAGCCCGCCAGAATCAGCGTCATGGCCACCAAGGAGAGCCGATAGGGCAGGCGCGTTCTGTTCATCGGATTTCGTGCGTTGGGGCCGGTGGCAAATCGAGGCGTGCTGATGTGTTCAGCGGCGGGTATGTCAGCTCGACGGCTGTGGCGGTTATTCGGTCAACCCGATACCCGCCAGGCAGCAGCAGACCGGGGGTCAGCGTCACCTGTTCGGTGCCGGCCACCGCGAAAATCGCCACCCGGCCGTCGGGCCCGACCATTCGACCAGTGAAGCGCAGGTTCAGGGGCGGTGCCACGGGCTCTGGCGGCGGCGATGGCTGCATCGGAGGCGGCGCTGGCATAGGTTTGGCCAGGGCCACCGCAGCGGGCATTGGTGCTGGTGTAGTGGCGAACGGATCCTTGGCGGCGGTCTCCAGCACCGCGCGCTGCGATAGTTCCGATGCCGGGCCTTGCGACGGGATGGCAAATTGGGCCGTGGGAACAGGGGGCACCGCAGGCCCGGGCCCGCGGGTATCGAGGGTCGCCCAGGCACCCACCACAAAGGCGCCCAGCCCCCCGTAAAGCCATGGCCTGAAACTCATTGCGCCGGCTTCATGAACAGTGTCAGCGTGAGGTTGGCGCTGACCATTGCAGACCCAGCTGGTGGCGCTTGCAGTGCCAGGCTCTTCAATGCCACCGACGGGTACCTCGCCAGCAGCTCAGACAACCAGGACTTCAGGTCGCTGTAGGTGCCCTTTGCCGCAAGGGTCAGTTGCACTTGCGCCAGCCGGCCGCTTGGCGCTGCATGCTCGATCCGCAGCGATCCAACCCGCAGGTTGCGCTCTGTGGCAAACCGGCTGATGTCGCGTACGACGTCATCCAGCCGCCTGGGTTCGAGTAACGCCAGCTCCGGCGCGAGTTGCTTGCCGGCGTCCAGGGCCGAGCTGTTTCGAAGCTGGGCCTGGGCTTCAACTTGGTCGGTCAATGCCCGGTCGAGGGCTTTTCGTGTCTGGGCCGCTACGACAAGGCAGACGGCGGCAACCACCAACACCAGCCCGCACGCGGCCAGCATATGCCAGCGAACCGGGGCCCGCGCCAACGGCACCGCACGCACGGCGGCTATCCACCGCCAATAGGTGCTTTGTACATCCATCGAAAGTACTCGACGCATTGTCTGAATTGCAGCTGAGCCAACCTGTTTTGCGTCAAAGGAAAATGTGGGCGCACCGTACCAAAGGCCACATTTCGCCATCGTATAGGCAAATGGCACCAGATTATCCATGAGAAAAAAATGCGTCGCATCCTCCAAATGAAGGAGGAATATTGCCAAAAATATATATAGAATTGCGACGATTTTAGGCCTAAAGGCCCAGTTTTAGGTCGTTCAGGGAGAATTCGGATGATGCGCAAGATGACACGCCGGGTGGCCGGCGTTGCTCGATGGGGGTGGCTTTGCATTGCGGCTTCAGGGTTGTTCCCGATCGGTGCGGCGCAAGGCCAAGTCGCCGTGTCTGAGTCCGGGCAACCAGTCTATTCAGTTCCGATTGCGGTTCCACCGGGCATTGCCGGGATGGAGCCAAAGTTAACCCTTCAGTATTCGCGTGGTCCCCAAGGGGGGCCGTTTGGGGTGGGTTGGTCGCTGGGCGGCTTGTCAGTCATCACGCGGTGCGGATCGACAGCGGCGACTGATGGCCTGCGCAAGGGCGTCAGGTACACCGCTGAAGACCGGTTTTGCCTTGACGGCCAGCGCCTGATCCTCACGGACGCTGACGGCAACCCGCTGAATCAGGCGGCTTATGCCAACGCCAATGCCGAGTACCGGACCGAAAAAGATTCGTTCGCTCGTGTGCGCGCTTTTGGCGGTTCGGCTGCCACCGGGCCGGACTCTTTCAAGGTCTGGACCAAGTCTGGCCTGATATACGAGTACGGTGCCAGTACCAATGCGCGGATCGGCACCACGGGCCGCATGCCCGCCGTCACTATGGCCTGGGCAGTGAACAAGGTTTCAGATACGACAGGCAATTTCATGTCAATGTCGTACAACGTGCAAACGACCAGCTTTGCCGGGTCGGCGGGCACCGAGTGGAACATTGCCCAGATTCGCTACACCGGCAATGGCGCTCAGGCACCGGCTAACCGTGTGGACTTTGCCTATGTGGACCGCTTCGACGTGAGCGAGGCATTGCACGAAGGCGCCAAGAGCGTCAACAGCAAACGGATGGTGTCCGTGCGCAGCTTCACCGGCACCAATGCAGACGGTACGGGCGGTAGGGCCGTGGGCCTGCTCAACCTGGGCTATGGCACATCGCCCCACACAGACCGCGCATTGCTGGCCTGGGTGCAAAATTGCGCGGGCCCCGACGCCGCCAGGTGCCTGCCCAAAATTGAATTCACTTACACGCCGGGTCCGGGCGTCGCCTTTGCGCCGATGCCCACCAATCTTACGGGCATTGCCCTGCGCACAGCCCTCGCAACTCGGGGTGTGTACCAAGGCGATTTCAACGGCGACGGGCGGCAAGACCTGCTGGTGTGGGACGATGACCACACCCAGAACCGGTTGCTGCTTTCCAATGGGGACGGCTCGTTTACTTCGTCGCCTGCCGCGGGTGCGCAGTTGGGTCACAGCAATGGTTGCCAGTACTCGGTGGTGGCCGACTTCAACCTGGATGGCGTATCTGATGTGCTGCAGGTTTCTGACCCCGATGCGCTGCCTGCGTGTGCGCTGGCGACACGTTCGGCCCAGATCTTTTTGGGGTCATCCACGGGTGTTTTCCAGGCGGGCGTGAACGTCACCAACGCACAGGGCCAGCCGTTTCCCTTGCTCCGTACCGACCCGACCTACTCGGGGGGGCAGGCTCAATGCGGCGGCACTAGCGAGGCTGACTGGGCTTGCAACGGCTACACCCCGGTGGGCATTTATCGCAGCGGCAGCATTTTTTATGTGGCGGACGTTGATGGTGACGGAGCGCCCGACATTCTGGTGACCAACACCGCGCCAGGCAGCCTTGACAACCCGGCCACTGCTTGCGCGCCTGGTGAACGAACTTGCCTGTATCTGGGGTCACCCCACACGGTGGGCGTGTATACCAAGGTGAGCACGTCGCTGGCGCAAAGCGATCTGTTCAGCCCGAGAAACGAAGCCATGGGCCGATCAGGCGTGCCGGGCACCTATGCAGAAAACCGCATCTTCATAGGCGATCTAAACACCGACGCGTTGCCCGACATTCTGGTGCGCGACACGGGCGTGCGTTACATGGCCACGGGCACGCCGGGCGTCTTTGAGCAAAAGGCGGGCGATGCATCCCCCTGCTTGTCGGGCGTGGAGGTGCTGGACATCAATGGTGATGGCAAGTGGGACCTGGCCTGCATGGACTACGGCAAGGAGGGCAACTACACGGCCTTTGTCAACGATGGTGCCGGTAAATTTACGTTGCGCGGTAACGTGGGTACGTGGGCGGGTGCAACGGGCTGCGTCGAGGGGGAGGGGGGGAATGCCCAATCGGCACCGTGCCCCTCCAAGCTATATCGCGGATTCATCACCTACCTGGCCGCCGACCTGGATGGTGACGGCATCAGCGACGTTCTTGCCCTGGGCAAGAGCCGGTATGCGGGCAACGGCACACGGAACGCCTTTCTGAAAGGCCAGCGAAACGGTTCGTTCCTGCCCTTCGCGTTGCCGCTGGACATCGAAGAGCTGGCCGTGGGTGCGCAGGACGTCCTGGTTGGCGACTTCACCGGCCGGGGTACGGTAGAGCTATTGCGTTTTTCGCATCAGCCTGAACAGACGGCGCTTTTTGCGCGTGCTGACAGCGTGCCGGCGGACATGCTCAAGACGGCCACGACCGCAGGCAACGCCCAGACAACACTCCATTACAAACCGTTGACCGACTCAACCGTCTATACCCGTGGCAGTGGCGCGGTGTACCCCCAAGTCGATTTTGCCGGTGCCCAGTGGGTGGTTTCATCCGTGGACGCGCCCAACGGGCGCGGCGGCGTCGTCACCACAAGTTACCGCTATGAACGGCAGCGCGCCGATTTGTCGGGCCGGGGCCATCTGGGGTTCTGGCAGGTTGAGCGGACCGCGCCGGCCGCCAATGGAGCGCTGGTGACCACGCGCACCCGCAGCAGGCAAGACTTTCCCTACATTGGCCTGCCCGAAGAAACCCGCCGCTATCTCCACCAGGACGGTGCCACCGATCGGGGCGCTTCGGACTGGCTGTCGCATACCAGCAGCACCTATGGCGACCTTCACACCGAAGGCTGCCCCAGCAACGGCAGCCCCCGCCTGTACCGCCCGGTGCTGAAGACCAGCATTGAACAAAGCCGCGACCTCAATGGGGCGGGCATGGCCAAGGTGAACACCACCAACAGTGGTTACACATGTTTTGGTGACCCTGGCGTGGTGACGGTGGTGACAACCCATTTGCCAGAAACGGCAGACGTGTATACCCGCGTCACGACCAACCAGTACCTGCCTGCTGCGACCTGGTCCGACAACTGGATCTTGGGTCGGCTGAGCTCGTCCCGCCAGAGCAACACGGTGCCAAACAAGCTGTCGGCGCCGGGCGTGCCGCAGTCGACACCAACGCCACCTTCATCGCTGCCTGGAACGCCTGGGGCTGTGGTCGTGGACTTTTGCACCAGCCAGACCCCAGCTGGGCGCTGGTTGCTGGGCATACCGCCAACCCAAGGTAATTCGATCCATGGCAACAACCAGACAGGCTACGCGCTCAACTCTGACCTGGCCACGGCAGCCACGCATGCGGGCCTGCTGGGGGTGGGTGAGGGGGGCTTTATTCTCACCATTCCAATAGGTACGTCCACCGCGGTCTCGGCAGGTACGCAGGCCAACGGCATCACGTCGACTAGCGCACCCGCCAATCAGTGCGTCATGCTTATCAGCAAGGTGGCCTACCATCCCCCTGGCGTGAGCGCCGCGTGCTGGGTGCAGACACCTGCCAGCCAGGTGGTGACCGGCTTGGCGCAGACAGCGTCAGCGCACCACAGAGTCTGGGGTGGACCGAATTCAAACTACACGGTCGATTCACATCTGGCCCTGGCAGCAGTGCATTCCGGTCTGGTGGCCGTTGGGCAAACCGCGTCGCTTACTGTGACACCGCGCGGCGAGCAACTCACCTTCGGCGCCAGCACGCAGTTCGGCGTTACTTCTCACGCGACCGGTGGGCCGTCGTGTGCCATGGACCTCTGGGCACCGCCGCCGCCACACCCTGAAACACCTGTGCCTGCCGAGCTCGACGCAGCCTGTCAGACATCGTTGTATTCCGGGCTGCGCCAGGTCACAGGCAGACTGGTGACCGACCCCAGTAACCCCCGGGTGACGTACGGCGACCAAAGCCGTGGCTACAACCTGAGCGCCGACCTTGGCGTGGCCGCACTGCATGCAGGCCTTGTCGGGCTTGGTGAAACCGCCGATATCTCGGTCATCGGTCTGAGCAAGGTCAGCGGGTTTGGCGGCAGCAGCATATCTTTGCGTGGCACGGTTCGCAACGGCGTGGCCACCCTGGACTACGTGGGCGAAACCTGCGCCATCCGTCTGGCCCGTGCGCCGGGCTATACGCCACCAGCGCCGCATGTGCCTGCGCTCCCGCCGACGGTGGCTGTACCTACGACCATTGCCAACCCAGCATGCCAACAACTGCAACTGCTAAGCAAAATAGTGACGGGCAAGCGACAGCCCTATTGGCAGTCTGTTTCTCAAACGCCTGTGTGGGGCAGCAATACGGGCGGCTACCGCAGCGACTCCGACCTGTCGATTGCCGCGGTGCATGCCGGCCTGCTCCAGGAGGGCGAAACGGGGTTGATTCACTTCCTCAATCTGGACGAAGGGTCTGTGGCAGGCGTGATTGCCAATGGCGTCAGGTCGCAATCCTACGGAGGCGCGTGCCGCATCCGCCTCGTGCGCGACCCCAACTACGTTGCACGGCCGCCCCCGCCTGCGTCGCCCGCGCCGCAGACGGCTGAAGACGTCGCGTGCAACGCGGCGGTGCCCTACAGCCGCAGGGTGGTGGGGGCCGTGCCCTCTGGCCTGCCTTGGGTCTATGGCAACAACGCGACAGGCTATACGACCGACTCCGACGTGTCACTTGCGGCCACCCACGCCGGCCTTGTGGGGCCGGGTGAGTTTGCAGAGGTGCAACTGATTCCGCAAGGCAAGCTGCCAGGCTTTACCAGCACCACTGCCAACGGCATCACGTCTCAAGGCCTGAATGGTGCCTGGTGCGGTATGAAGCTGTACAAGCTGTACAAGTGAGGGCTACAAAAATGACATCCCGTTTCCCTTCACTTTCATCGCAGATGTGCAGACACTCGCTGCACGCCACCGTGGCGGCTGCCATGCTGGCCTGCGCCGCTGGCGCAGCCATTGCCCAGACCGCCACGGGCGCGCGCTCCAGTGCCTTTGAGTACGACGCCGTCACCGGCCTGCTCAAAGCCGAAATCGTCGAGCCCGACAGCGCCGACCATTGCGTGCGCACCAGCTACACGCTGGACAACTATGGCAACCGCACGGGCGCGACCACCAGCGCGTGCCCGGGCGCGGGCGCGCAGGCGCAGTTTGCCAGCCGCACCACAGCCAGCCCCTACGCCGCGCAGACCGTCGCCATCCCCAACGTGGGCGGCGCAGCGGTGCCTGCGGGCGCCTACCCCAGCAGCGTGACCAATGCGCTGGGCCAGGGCGAAGCGCGTCAGTACGACCCGCGCTTTGGTGCCCTGATGACGCAGACCGGGCCCAACGGACTGACCACCCAATGGCAATACGACGATTTTGGCCGCAAGGTGCTGGAAATCGCGCCTGACGGCAACCGCATCGTCACCCGCTACTGCCTGCTGCCCGCCAGGGCCAGCGACACCAGTGCCAACAGCGACGGCTGCACCACACCAGCAAATACACCTGCCGACGCGCTGAGCTATGTTGAAACCCATATGCGCGATGCCGCAGGCACGCAAACGGGCCCAGGCACGCGCAAATACATGGACATCCTGGGCCGTGAAATCCGCCAGGAAACAGAAGGCTACGACGGCCCGTCGCAGCCAGGCAATCTGCGCATGGTGCTCAAGGACACGCATTACAACGACACCGGTGCGGTGGTCAAAGTCACCCAGCCCTACTTTGCGAGCAACGGCACCTCCATCGCCGCCAGTGGGGCGGCGGCCTACGGCTGGACGGTGACGCATTACGACGCGCAGGGCCGGCCGGTGAGCGTGCTGGTACGCGACAGCGAAGGCAGCGGCACCTATGAAGGCCTGGCTGTGGCCGAGGCCAGCTTTACCTACAACGGTCTGACGGTGACAGAAACGCGCCTGCGCACCAGCAAAAACGCCCAGGACCAGCAGCAAGCGGGCACCAACCTGGTGACCCACCGCGTGAGCAACCCCCTGGGGCAACTGGAGCAGGTGATCGACGGGTTGAACTACTCGCTGCGCAAGCGTTATGACCCGTTTGGCAACGTGGTCGAGGTGCGTGACGCGATGGACAACAGCGTGGTGACCAGCTTTGACGTGCGGGGCCGCAAAACCCAACTGGCCGACCCCAATGCAGGCACCTGGCAATACAGGTACAACGCACTGGGCGAACTGGTGGGGCAGCTAAGCCCCACGCCGGGCAGCACCTGGACAACGATGGTGTACGACGTGCTGGGGCGCATGACGCAACGCAGCGAACCCGAATACGTCACCACCTGGACCTATGACAAATACGCAGACAACAGCAGCTGCAACAAAGGCATAGGCAAGCTGTGCGAAACCGCCACCAGTCATGGCGTCAAGCGCAAGACCACCTATGACAACCTGGGCCGCCCCATCGGCACCACACAAACGGTGCAAGGGGGGCCCAGCTTCACCAGCGCACAAAACTACACCGCGGCCGGCCAGGTTGCTACCTACACCTACCCCACGGGTGCGCAAATCACCAACGTGTACACGCCACTGGGCTATCTGAGCGAAGTGCGCCGCCAGGGCCAGGTGGTGTGGCAGTTGCGCACGGCCAACGCCTGGGGCAAGGCAGAGCGCTATGACCTGGGCAGCGCAGCCCAGGCGACCAAGCATGCCTATGACGCATTGACCGGGCGCACCCTGGGCATCAACGTGGGCAACGGCGACGCCGGTGGCGAAATTCAGCGCCAGACCTACGGCTGGGACACGGTGGGCAATTTGACAGACCGCGCGGACAGCCCGCAGAGCCAACCGGTGGTCTCAGAGAACTTCGGCTACGACCCACTGAACCGTCTGACCAGCTACCAGACCAGCTCGGCGGGCATCGCGGGCTTAAGCAAAGACGTGACGCTGGCGTACAACGCGATTGGCAACATCACCAGCAAAAGCGACGTAGGCACGTACAGCTACCCGGCCAGCGGAGCTGCTTCGGTACGCCCCGGGGCGGTCTCCAGCATCACGGGAGCAGCAGGACAAAGCGCCAGAAGCTACACCTACGACGCCGCAGGCAACCTCACCGCCTCCACCGGCGGCAAATACACCACCCTGCAATACACCAGCTTCAACCTGCCCGCCAGCCTGAGTGGAGCAGGAGGCAGCTACAGCTGGCAGTACGGCCCCGGCCATGAGCGCATCAAGGAAGTCAAGGGCGGGCGCACCACCTGGTACTTTCACCCAGACAACGCGGGCGGCCTGGCCTATGAGCAGGAGCAAGGCCCCAGCGGCACGGTCAACCGCCACTACATCAGCGTCATGGGCCGCACGGTGCAGATGTTTGAAGGCAACAGCGGTGGCTCCATCACCAAAACCCAGTGGTGGCACGCAGACCACCTGGGCAGCGTGGTGACGCAGACCTCGTTTGACGACGAAGCGGGCGTGTACCAGGTGACCCAGCGATTCAGCTACGACCCGTTTGGCAAACGCCGGCAGGTCAACGGCACGTATGACGCCATGGGCACCCTGGTGTACGACCACCCCAACGCCACCGACCGCGGCTTCACCGGCCACGAGCACCTGGACGACGTGGGTGTG
This sequence comes from Ramlibacter sp. 2FC, assembly GCA_943369755.1. Classification (GTDB taxonomy): domain Bacteria; phylum Pseudomonadota; class Gammaproteobacteria; order Burkholderiales; family Burkholderiaceae_C; genus CALROG01. The sequence goes on along the minus strand of CALROG020000018.1, from coordinate 29,699 downwards.
ATCCATATGAACGGGCGCACTTATGACCCGCATATTGGGCGGTTCATGCAGGCTGACCCGATCATCCAGGAGCCAGACAACGGGCAGAACTACAACCGCTTTAGCTACGTGCTGAACAATCCGCTGAATGCGACCGACCCCAGTGGGCATAGCTTCAAAAAGATCGTGCGGATTGCGGTGGCCATTGCAATTGCCGTGTATGCGCCTGGGTTGTTTGCGGCCGCGGGAGAGGCTGCAGCTGCAGTAGTGGCAGGTTCATCGTCCGTGTCATGCTTAGCTGCAGCCGGAACCGTCTTTACCAACTACGCGGCAGTGGGCATGTTCGCTGGCGGGTTCGCGGCAGGCGTCGTTGCCACCGGCAGCCTGGAAGGCGGCATCACGGGTGCTGTGACGGCTGGCATGTTCCATGGCGCAGCTGGGTTTGGTACGGCAGCTTCCGCAGAACGTTACGCTGCCCACGCAGTAGCGGGCTGCGCCCACGGCATGATGGGCGGCAATGGTTGCGGGCGAGGCGCAGCCAGCGCCGTAGCGGGCAAGTGGGGTACCAATGCATCGGGGGACAACGCCGTGGCCGCCGTGGTCGCAGGTGGCACAGCCAGCGTGATCGGTGGAGGCAAGTTTGAGAACGGGGCTACTACTGCGGTTTTCGGGTACCTCTTTAACCATGTGCTTAGCCGAGGCGCGCAGCTCGTGCAGCAGGCTTGGGGCAGCTTGCAAATGTTCGTGGCTAGTCCGACGGGACAGCTACTGACGGAAATGGCGGCTGCCGAAGTTGGCATGGCGTCTATCGGAGCGGGCAAGGCAGCGGGAGTTCTCGAGCAGGCTTTAGGTAGGGCTACTATTGACCCGAAACATTCGGGCCAACTAGTTACAGTACTTGAAGACGGAACACGGATGATGTTTCGTAAAGAGTACGGGCACGTAGAAGGATTTGGACCCACGGTTCACTACAACATTCATTTGCAGGCTGGGTCTAAGCAAGTCTCTAATATCCATGTAGTTACCGGGGCCGAGGGGCGCGTCATTTACGCCAAAGACTCCATGGGACGTTGGAATGGTGGGCAGACCTATCGTCTTGCTCCAGAACAGCAGATACCTAAATGAATATGAATCTGAAAAATTCTCAACCCGATTCGGTCTTGGCCGCTTGGGCCATATGTTCCCCGCAAGCTCTTGAGCGCAGCCTTGAATTGCCGCGCAGTCCTGGATGGAAGGAGATCAGCGGGGAAGATGTGTATATCTATCTTCGACTCACAAAGAATGCCGCGCGGGCTCTTGCGGAGAGATTGCTCATTGCGTGCGAGAGCGAAAATCCGAGTGTCCTTACTGACCAAAGTCGTCCAGAGGGAGCGATAAGCGATGTTCCTCTGGAACATGAACATGGATTTTTCGTTCATCCGCGTGGATCGAGTCTCACCATCGAAATCCATGAAATGGAAAAGATAGAAGATCTCATGAAAGAAAAAGCTAGCGGAGGTCGAAGATTTCTTAGTCCCGTAGATGAAACCAGTGTATTCAGACGGTAGACGTATTGGAAATTGCGCATCTCTTTAGCCATCTCGGTCATTCGGGGGCAGAGCAAGTAGAGCAGTACCGTGCGGAAAACGGGATAGCAACTCCTTCCCTGGGGAGCCATCTGCCGGGGACGGCAGCGGGCGACAGTGCTGCGCAGTACTGGGCAGACTTGCATGTGTCGACAGGGAACTCGCTGTATGCGAGTGCCGGGCATGCTCTCTTCTCTTTGGACGCCGGATACAGCAGTGGGGACTGCGTTTACGCTGGGCACGGCTGGGGCCGGGGGTATAAGAGCAATTCCTGAAGGCGTTTCGCTAGGCTGGAAGAACACAGCTGGCATCTGGGCGCACACGTACAAGCATGGCGGTGGCTGGGTGAACTTCTTCCTTGGAGGAAGTCGAGTGCTTGCGGTGGATCACCACGCATTCAAACTCAATGGTGTCACGGCCTCTCGTCTTCACTACCATCGTGGTTTGACGCCCGCGACGCAGAAGTTGCATCGACCGTATCAAGGAGGGTGGTGATATGACGTCGCCAGTGTTTCCCATCACTTTCCACTGGTTGGCTACCTGTGAGGTAGAGGCATTCGAATCCACCAAAGAGATTGAATGCAACGTCGAAAATTTCGATTCCGACTCCGGGGCCGCTGAAGTGACAGATGCTCAGAGGCGACCGGTGCACATTCGTATCTCACTACTGAACTTGGAAGTGTTTGAATTGCGGTAGCTGTTTCTATCTTGGCCACTTCCACCCGGGGGTAATTGGGGGGTAATTGGGGTCAGATTCCAATTGCCAATACAGCGCCATCGTGCCCACCAGCTTCAACCTGCCGGCCAGCCTGACGGGCTCGGGGGTGAGCTACAGCTGGCAATACGGCCCGGACCATGAACGCGTGAGGGAGCAGAAGTCGGGGCGCGACACTTGGTACTTTCACCCAGACAACCAGGGCGGCCTGAGCTTTGTAAGCGTCCGGCCAACCCATCTTGAACGGCGAGGCGAAGACTTTCAAGATCGTGTGCACGCAATAGGGAGTGCACACCATGGGCCGGGAAACTGAGGACGCGAGACAAGCGCTACGGCGCACCCACCGCACCTACAGCGGCGAATTCAAAGCGCGACTGGTCGAACGCCAAGCTCGCGATGGCAATCTCGGGCAAGAACCGCCACCACCACCTGGCCAACATCATGCGCCGCCACTTCAATGCGACCGCTGCCAAGTGCGGTGTGGGCGACAACGCCGAGGACATCATCGAAGCACTGCTGGACAAGGTTGAAGGCGCCATCGAGGCGGTCGCAAATCAGTTGCCGGAGGGATTCCCGCAGGACCTGGCGGCGGTGATATTTGAGGGCGTGCGCACCCAGGCAAAGCGACTCCACAAGCAACCAGCCTAGTAGCCTCGAACACCTGACGTATCTGGCTCATCGTGCAGTCAGAACACTCCTGCCGCTCAATCTCGCCAAATCCGGTGGCACAGTCTTTGCATATCAACTTGGATACAAGATTGGATGCTCAAAGATGGTGCACGCCGCAGTTACTGCTGAAACCTCCACCCCGCGCCAGCCGCTGGGCGTGGCGGGTGGCGCGCCGCAGGCCTGGATTTCGCGCTTTGACGTACCGCTTTCAAGCGGGGCCAGTGGCCCGCTGGCCGGGCTTCGTTTCGCCGCCAAAGACAACATCGACGCTGCCGGTTTGCCTACCACGGCGGCCTGCCCGGCTTTTGCCTACCAGCCCTCAGCGCATGCCGTGGTGGTTCAAAAAATGCTCGAATCTGGTGCGCAATTGGTCGGCAAAACAAATCTTGACCAGTTCGCCTGCGGGCTCAACGGTACCCGCTCGCCCTACGGCGCGGTGCCCAACGCCTTCAATGCCGCCTATGTGTCGGGCGGTTCCAGTGCGGGCTCGGCCTATGTAGTGGCGGCGGGGGAAGTGGACTTTTCATTGGGCACCGACACGGCGGGTTCTGGCCGGGTGCCGGCCGGGCTCAATAACATCGTGGGTCTGAAGCCCAGCAAGGGGCTGATCAGCGCGCGCGGTGTGGTGCCCGCGGCGCAGAGTGTGGACTGCGTTTCGATCTTCGCGGGCAGCGTGGGCCTGGCCGCGCAAGTGCTGCACGCGGCCATGGGGTACGACGCGCAAGACCCTTACTCCCGCACGCTCAGCATGGCGTCGCAGCCCTTTCCTGCGGCCTTCAGGTTTGGTGTGCCGACCGAGCTGCCGTTCTTTGGCGACGACGCCGCTCAGGCCGCGTTTGAGCTGGCCGCTCTGCGCCTGGTCTCGCTGGGTGGCACGCCGGTAGAAATTGACTTTACCCCGCTGGCGCGCGCCGCAGCGCTGCTTTATGAAAGCGCGCTGGTGGCCGAGCGTTACGCCGCCATTCGCCCGTTTTTTGACGCCAATGAGGCGCAGGTGATGGAGCCGGTGCGCGGCATCATCGCCAGTGGCCGCGCCTACAGCGCCGCTGACCTGTATGACGCCCAACGCACGCTTCGGGCGCTCGGCCAGCAAGCCGCCGCACTGTGGCAGGGCATGGACTTGTTGCTGGTGCCCACCGCGCCCACCCACTACACGATTGCCGCCATGCAGGCCGACCCGGTGGCGCTGAACCGCAACCTGGGGGCCTACACCAACTTCGTGAACTTGCTGGACTATGCCGCGCTGTCGGTGCCCAGCAGCATCCGGGCTGACGGCCTGCCGTTTGGCATCACGCTGATTGGCCCCTGCGGTAGCGACTGGCAGCTCGCCGAGCTGGGCCAGCGCTTTCACCACAGCACTGGCCTGACGCAGGGGGCCACCGGGCGGCCGCTGCCCGCGCCGCAGCCCATCCCCGGCATCCGTGCTGCGGCCACGGTACGGGTCGCGGTGGTTGGGGCCCACCTGTCGGGCATGCCACTCAACGGCCAGTTGACCGAGCGCGGGGCTCGTCTGGTGGGCGCAGCAGAAACCGCCCCGCACTACCGCTTTTTTGCCTTGCCCGGCACCACACCGCCCAAGCCCGGCCTGCTGCGTGTGGCCGACGGCAGCGGCGGCGCAATAGCACTGGAAATCTGGGAAATGCCGCTGGCCCACTACGGCTCGTTCGTGGCGCTGATTCCTGCGCCCTTGGGCATCGGCACGCTGGCACTGGCCGATGGCACCAGCGTGCAGGGCTTCGTCTGTGAAGCCCTGGCCACTCAGGGCGCGCAAGACATCACCCACCTGGGCGGCTGGCGCGCCTATATCCAGTCACTCAAAACCAAAACCCCCTGAACCTGCTTCACCTACCGACAAGGAGCCCCTCATGAAAACCCCTTCACACGCATTGAACCGCCGGACGCTGTTGCAGGCCGCATCCCTCACGCCCGTGGCCGCCAGCATCGCCCCGTCTGTGGCACAAGCCCAGGACCGGCGCGAGACCCTGATCATGGCCAACGAATTCGGCCCCAACATGCTGGACATTCATGGCCTGGGAGCCAACCGCCCGAGCTATGGCGTGGCCTGGAACTGCTATGACCGGCTCATGACCTATGGCCGGAAAAAGCGGCCGGACGGCACCATGATGTACGACTTCAGCAAGCTCGAGCCCGAGCTGGCCGAGCGCTGGAAGATGGACGCCGACGGCATGGGCGTGACTTTTTATCTGCGCAAGGACGCCAAGTTTCACGACGGCACACCCGTCACCGCCGCCGACGTGAAATGGAGCTACGACCGCGCGCTGGGCATGGGTGGCTTCCCCACATTTCAGATGAAGGCCGGCTCGCTCGAAGACCCGGCCCAGTTCAAGGCCATCGATGCCCACACCTTTTACGTCAAGTTCCTGCGCGCTGACAAACTGACCATGCCCGACATGGCGGTGCCGGTGGCGTCGGTCTACAACTCAACGATGGCAAAAAAGAACGCCACCGAAAAAGACCCCTGGGCCGCCGACTGGCTCAAGACCAATGAGGCCGGCGGCGGGGCCTACAAGGTTGCCAGCTGGAAGCCCGGCCAGGAGCTGGTGCTGGAGCGCTTTGACGACTGGAAGAGCGGGCCGCTGCCCAAGATCAAGCGGATCATCCAGCGTGACATCCCTTCAGCCGGCAACCGCCGCGCCCTGCTGCAGCGCGGCGACATTGACATGACCTATTCGTTGCCGCCCAAAGACTTCTCTGACTTTGCCGGCGACAAGGGCAAGATCAAGGTGGCCAGCATGCCGATCGAGAACGCGCTGTTCTACCTGGGCATGAACACCACCAAAGCCCCGTTCAACAACCTCAAGGTGCGCCAGGCCGTGGCCTGGGCACTGCCGTACGACAAGCTTTACGAGTCGGCTTTCTACAAGCGCGGCATTCGGCAGGACGGCGGCAGCAACACCCCCAAGGCAGCGGTCTGGCCGCAGCCCCACGGCTACAAAACCGACCTGGCCAAGGCCAAGGCCTTGATGGCGGAGGCAGGCGTTTCCAACATTGAAACCCAGCTGTCGTACGACCTGGGCGGAGCCACCATCTCCGAGCCCGCAGCCATCCTGATCCAGGAAGCGCTGGCGCAGATTGGCATCAAGCTGACGCTGAACAAGATCCCGGGGGCCAACTGGCGCGCCGCCTTGCTCAAGAAAGACATGCCCATCATCCTTAACCGCTTTGGCGGCTGGCTGAACTACCCCGAGTACTTCTTCTTCTGGTGCTATCACGGCCAGAACGCGGTGTTCAACACCATGGGCTACCAGAACCCGTTGCTGGACAAGATGATTACCAATGCGCGCTTTGCCGAGAGCAAGCCGCTTTATGAAGGCATGGTCAAAGACATGGTCAAGCTGGCCTTCGACGAGGTGCCGCGGATCCCGATTGCCCAGCCCATGATGGATGTGGCGATGCAGCCCAACGTCAGTGGCTACACCTACTGGTTCCACCTGGAGCCCGACTACCGCCAGCTTGTCAAAGCCTGAGAACCCGGCATGTTTGTACTCGTCGCCAAGCGCCTGCTGGGTGCGTTGCCAAATCTGTTTGGCATTGTGCTCATCACCTTCCTGCTGACGCGGGCGCTGCCGGGCGACCCGGCAGCGTTCTTCGCCGGGCCGGCCGGCACCCAGGAGGCGGTGGCCGAGGTGCGTGAGAAGCTGGGCCTGAACAAAAGCCTGCCCGAACAGTTCTGGATCTACTTGAAGGATCTGTCTCGCGGCGATCTGGGCACCGCCTTGTCCACCGGCCAGCCGGTGCGCGAGGAACTTCTGGTGCGCCTGCCCGCCTCGCTGGAGCTGGTGCTGGCGTCGCTGCTGTTTGCGGTGGCAGTCGCGGTACCGCTGGGCGTGGCGGCGGCGCAGCGGCCCAACTCGTGGATCGACCACGCCTGCCGCCTGATCACCACCGCCGGGGTTTCCCTGCCCACTTTCTTCACCGGCCTGTTGCTGGCCTACGTGTTCTATTACTTGCTGGGCTGGGCCCCCTCGCCGATCGGTCGGCTGGACCCCTACCTCACTTCACCGCCCACGGTGACCGGGCTGTACACCGTGGACAGCCTGCTCGCCGGCCAGCCGCGTCTGTTTCTGGCCAGTGCCGGTCAAATGCTGATGCCGGTGCTGACGCTGGGGATTTTTGTGCTGGCACCGCTGGCGCGCATGACGCGTGCCTCGATGATTGCGGTGCTTTCCGCCGACTTTGTGCGCACCGCCCGTGCCTCGGGGCTGTCGTCCGGGACGGTGCTGGTGCGCTACGCCCTGCGCAACGCGTTGCTGCCGATCATCACCACACTGGGCATGGTGTTCAGCTTCCTGCTGGGCATGAGCGTGATTGTCGAAAAAGTGTTTGCCTGGCCGGGTGTCGGCTCCTTCGCCCTGGACGCGCTGGTGGCCAGTGACTACGCGCCGGTACAGGGCTTTGTGCTGACCATGGCACTGCTGTACACCCTGCTCAACCTGGTGATTGACCTTTTGTACGTGGTGATCGACCCACGGGTACGGCTGGGGGCCTGATTTCATGACAAATATGCCCGGAGCCCGCGCCGTTGTTGCGTCACCCACTACAAAAACTGTAGCAAACAACAAGACGTTCTGGTCCCATGCGGCTTACGTTTTGTCTGACAACCCGTTCACCTTGGTGGCTGCCGTGCTGTTCAGCGGGTTTGTTTTCATCGCGATTGCCGGGCCCTGGATCGCCCCGCATGACCCCTACGCCAGCAATGTCGGGGCGGCGCTGTCGGCACCCAGCGCCGCGCACTGGTTCGGCACCGACTCGCTGGGCCGCGACATCTTTTCCCGGGTACTGGTGGCCACCCGCATCGACTTCATCATTGCGCTGTCTGCGGTGCTGGCCTCGTTTGTGATCGGGGGCCTGCTGGGTGCCTGCGCGGGCTACTTTGGCGGATGGATGGAGCGCATCATCATGCGCAGTTGCGACATGGTGATGAGCTTTCCGCTGTTCGTGCTGGCCATGGGCATTGTGGCGGCGCTGGGCAACTCGGTGTTCAACATCATTCTTGCCACTGCGGTGGTCAACCTGCCGTTCTACATCCGCGTTGCCCGCACCGAAGTGAATGTGCGGCGCGAAGCCGGCTTTGTAGAGGCCGCGCGGCTGGCCGGCAATGGTGACGCCCGCATTTTGCTGTGCCACCTGATCCCCAACGCCATGCCGCCCATGATGGTCCAGATCTCGCTGAACATGGGCTGGGCGATCCTGAACGCGGCGGGCCTGAGCTTCATCGGGCTGGGCGTGAGCCCGCCCGAAGCCGAGTGGGGAATCATGGTCGCCGAGGGGGCCACCTACATCATCTCTGGTGAATGGTGGGTCGCGCTGTTTCCCGGTGCGGTGCTGATGCTGGCGGTGTTCACTTTCAACCTGTTGGGTGACGGCCTGCGTGACCTGATCGACCCCCGCAAGCGCACATGAGCAATATTCTGGAAGTCAAACACCTGTCGCTGCAATTCCGCACCCGTGGCGGCACGGTGCAGGCCTTGCAAGACGTGTCCATGGCCATCGCCAAAGGCGAAACCGTGGGGTTGGTGGGTGAGTCCGGTTCGGGCAAAAGCGTGCTCTCGTATGCGCTGCTGGGCCTGTCGGACGCTGCCGCACGCATCACCGCTGGCAGCGCGCATTTTGACGGCCTGAACCTGCTGGCGGCCCGGGAAAGCGAGCTGGCCGACATTCGCGGGCGCGAGGTCAGCATGATCTTTCAGAACCCCAAGGTTGCGCTCAACCCGATCCGCAAGATCGGGCATCAGCTGGAAGACGTGCTGGCCCGCCACACCACCACCGTGGCCAGCGCGCGCAAAGCCCGCGCCATCGAATGCCTGGCCGAGATGAAAATCCCCGACCCGGCGCGCCGCTACCACGCCTACCCGTTCGAGCTGTCGGGCGGGCTGTGCCAGCGCGTGATGATTGCGCTGGCCCTGGCCTGTGGCCCCAAGCTGCTGATAGCGGACGAGCCCACCACCGGGCTGGACGTGACCACCCAGGCCGCCATCATGGCGCTGATCAAGGACAAGACCCGCGCCAAGGGCATGGCCATGCTGTTGATCACGCACGACCTGGGGCTGGCCCGCGACCAGTGCGACCGCATCATCGTCATGCATGCCGGCCACATGGTCGAGTCTGCGCCCACCGAGGTGCTATTCAGGCAGCCGCAGCACCCCTACACCCGCCAGCTGATTGGTGCCACGCCGGTCGGGCGGGCCTCGCTGACGCAGCTCAGTGCCATCCCCGGCAATCTGCCGGACCTGCGCCGCGCCGACTTGCCCAATTGCCGCTTTTCCGAGCGCTGCACGCAGCGCAGCAGCGCCTGTAGCGCAGCATTGCCGAGCGTGACCGACGGCAACCACATGGTGCGCTGTCACCACGCAGGGGTCACCCAATGAGCGCCGCACTGCTGGAGGTCATGGACCTCGCCAAGCGTTTCCCCGTCAAAACACCACAAGGCAAAGGCCTGCTACATGCGGTGGACGGTGTCAGCTTTCGCATTGAAGCCGGGGAAACCGTGGGCCTGGTGGGTGAATCGGGCTGCGGCAAGTCCACGCTGGTGCGCCTGCTGACCCGAACGCTGCAGGTCACAGACGGCCAGATCCGCTTTCTGGGCGCCGACCTGGCCCTGGTGGACCCGAACCTGATGCCGGGCCACAAGTCGCGCCGTGAAGTCCAGATGGTCTTTCAGGATGCGCATGACAGCCTGAACCCGCGCTACAGCGCCTTTGACACCATTGCCGAACCGCTGCGCTTGCTGGGCGGCGTGAAAGACCAGGCCGAGGTGCAGCGGCAGGTAGAAGAAATTGCAACGCTCACCGGCCTGCCGCACGAGCTGCTGGCGCGCTTTCCGCACCAGCTGTCGGGCGGGCAAAAAGCGCGGGTGGGCATCGCGCGGGCCGCCGTGCTGCGCCCACGCTTGCTGGTGCTGGACGAACCCACCGCCGCGCTGGATGTGTCGGTGCAGGTGGTTATTTTGCAGCTGCTGGCTGAACTGAAGCGCGAGCTGGGCATGAGCTTTTTGTTCGTCTCGCACGACCTCAACGTGGTGCGCCTGCTGTGCGACCGGGTGCTGGTGATGTACCTGGGCCGCATTGTCGAGAGCGGGCCGGCCGCAGAACTGTTTGCCAGCCCGCAGCACCCCTACACCCGGGCGCTGATTGCGTCCATTCCGGGCTCGGGCCGCGACATTGCGCGCCACCTGTTGCCCGGTGACCCGCAAAGCCCGATCCAGATGGCGGGCGCAGAGGTTGCGCCGGTCATTCCGCGTTGCGGCTTTCAGGGGCGCTGCCCCCATGCCAGCGAGCGCTGCGCCCAGGAGGCTCCGGCGCTGGTTGGCGTGAGTGCCGGGCGCGAGGCCGCTTGCCACCACCTTGAAGACCTGGAGGCTTTTTGAATCATGAATGAGCAAGAAACATTGAACTACGTTCGCTCGGCGGCGGCCGCGATTCGCCTGCCCCTGGACGACGCCCGCGCGCAAGGTGTGGCGACGCATCTGGGGCGCACCTTTGGCATGGTCAGTGGCTTGATGGCGGTTCCCCTGTTGCCCGAGCACGAGCTGGCTGAAATCTTTCGGCCCGCGCCGTTTCCGGCCAATGACACGGAGGCCGGGCAATGAGCGCTTCAGCCATTGAGCGGGTGGAGGCCGCCATCGCCCGGATTGAGGCGACCGACGCGCGCGTCAATGCCTTCACCGCACGCACCTTTGACCGTGCCCGCACCGAGGCGGCGGCGGTGGACGCGCGCCGCGCACGTGGCGAGCCGCTGGGCCCGTTGGCGGGCGTGCCCTATGCCGTGAAGAACCTGTTTGATGTGCAGGGGCTGCCCACGCTGGCGGGCTCCAAAATCAACCGCGACCATCCGCCAGCGGCGTCAGACGCGGTGCTGGTGCAACGCTTGAAGGCCGCCGGTGCGGTTTTGCTGGGCGCACTCAACATGGATGAATACGCCTACGGCTTCACCACCGAGAACAGCCACTACGGGCCGGCCCACAACCCGCACGACCTTGGCCGCATCGCCGGTGGGTCTTCGGGCGGCTCCGGCGCTGCGGTAGCTGCGGGCCAAGTGCCACTGACACTGGGCTCGGACACCAATGGCTCAATCCGCGTGCCAGCCTCTTTATGCGGGGTCTGGGGGCTGAAGCCGACGTTTGGCCGCCTGTCGCGGCGCGGCAGCTATCCGTTTGTGCACAGCATCGACCACCTGGGGCCCATGGCCAGCAGCGTTGGCTTGCTGGCCGGTGCCTACGACGCCCTGCAGGGCCCCGACGCGCTGGACCCAGGTTGCCACGCCACCCGTATCCAGGCCACAGCGCCCTCGCTGGAGCGCGGCGTCAAGGGTCTGCGCATCGGTTTGCTGGGCGGTTACTTCAACGACCTGGCGACACCACCGGCGCGTGAGGTGGCACGGGCCGCCGCCCGCGCGCTGGACGTGGTCGAGATCGTCGACTGGCCAGAGCCCGCGTTGGGCCGCACCGCCGCCTTCGTGATTACCGCCAGCGAGGGCGGCTGCCTGCACCTGGACGACCTGCGCACCCGGCCTGAAGACTTCGAGCCGCTGTCGGTAGACCGCTTCATTGCCGGTGCCCTGCAGCCGCTGGATTGGTACCTGCGGGCCCAGCGCTATCGCCGGATTTACCGCGACAAGGTCAACGCATTGTTTGAGCATTGGGACGTGTTGATTGCCCCCGCTACGCCGGTTGCGGCCCCCGCCATAGGAACCGACTGGCTTGATATCAACGGCCAGAAGCACCCAAGCCGCCCCGCCATGGGCTTGCTGACCCAGCCGGTTTCGTTTGCTGGCTGCCCGGTCGTGGCCGCGCCGATGTGGCCACAGGGTGCTGACGGCATGCCGATCGGGGTGCAACTGATTGCTGCGCCCTGGCGCGAAGACCTGGCGCTACGTGCAGCACGGGAGCTGGAGCGCTCGGGTGTGGCCCACCTCAAGGAGGCCGCACTGTGATGCAAATCAACCTGCCCGAGGTGCTGGCCGAAGTCACCGCCGAATTTGATCGCTATGAAAAAGCCTTGATCAGCAATGACGTGGCGGTGCTGGACGAACTGTTCTGGAACAGCCCGCAGACCCTGCGCTACGGCGTGGGCGAAAACCTCTACGGCTACCAGGCAATTTGCGCCTTCCGTGCGGCGCGGCCGGCTCAGGGCCTGTCGCGCACCGTGCTGCGCACCGTCATCACCACCTACGGGCACGACTTCGCCACCGCCAACATCGAGTTTCAGCGCACCGGCAGCGACAAAACCGGCCGCCAGAGCCAAACCTGGCTGCGCACCCCCGCCGGCTGGCGGGTGGTGAGCGCGCATGTAAGTTTGTTGCTTGCGCCACCGCCGCTTGCATGAATCCTGCTTAACCCATTTACCCAACCCTTGAACCACCTGATCGGAGAAAACCATGAGCCTTAAATCCATCAACCGTCGTGACTCCCTCAAGTCCCTGGCCGCGCTCGGCGCCGCCGGCACGCTGGGGGGCTTGAGCACCCTGGCGCAGGCGCAGGCACCGCTGACCGTAGGCGTGATCTACGTTGGCCCGCGTGACGACTTTGGCTACAACCAGGCCCAGGCCCAGGCCGCAGCCGAGCTGAAGAAGATGCCTGGCATCAAGGTAGTGGAAGAGGAAAACGTGCCGGAAACCGCAGCCGTGCAGAAGTCCATGACCGGCATGATTGCGCAAGACGGTGCCAAGGTATTGTTCCCCACCTCGTTTGGCTACTTTGACCCGCACATGCTGGCCATGGCCGCCAAATACCCCGACGTGCGTTTTGCCCACTGCGGCGGCATGTGGACCGAGGGCAAGCACCCCAAGAACACCGGCAGCTTCTTTGGCTATATCGACGAATGCCAGTACCTCAACGGCGTGATTGCCGGGCACATGAGCAAGAGCGGCAAGATCGGTTTTGTCGCGGCCAAGCCGATCCCGCAGGTGCTGCGCAACATCAACGCCTTCCTGATGGGCGCACGCTCGGTCAAGCCTGGCATTACCTGCAATGTGATCTTCACTGGCGACTGGTCCATGGCCGTGAAGGAGGCAGAAGCCACCAACAGCCTGGCCGACCAGGGCGTGGACGTGTTCACCATGCATGTGGACGGCCCCAAGGTGGTGGTGGAAACGGCGGCCAAGCGCGGCAAGATGGTTTGCGGCTACCACGCCTCACAGGCCAAGCTGGCCCCCAACGCCTACCTGACCGGTGCCGAGTGGAACTGGCTCACCGCCTACAAGACGGTGGTTGACGCAGCCCGCGCCGGCAAGCCGCACCCCAACTTCATTCGCGGTGGCCTGAAGGAAGGCTACGTCAAGACCTCGCCCTACGGCGCCATGGTCACCGACGCCGCCAAGAAGAGCGCTGACGGCATCAAGGCCAAGATGATTGCCGGCAGCTTTGACATCTTCAAGGGCCCACTGAAGGACAACAAGGGCAAGGAAGTCATCGCTGCGGGCAAGACGCTCAAGCAGACCGACCTGACGCTGGAAGGCATGAACTACCTGGTTGAAGGCGTCATCGGAAGTATCTGATGGCTCTGGCCCGCGATACCGTTAACGACATTGCCTTGCCGGTCGCCGCCATCACGGCGGCGCTGGGTGTGTTTGGCGTGTTTGTGTGGTTCGCGGGCGTTAACCCGGTCGATGTCTGGGTGCTGCTGTTCAAGGGCGCGTTCGGTGACTGGTTCTCGTGGCAGAACACCTTGCAGCGCGCCGCACCGCTGATGTTGACCGCGCTGTGTGTGGCCATTCCGGCGCGCGCCGGGCTGGTCATTATTGGCGGCGAGGGGGCGATGGTGCTGGGCGGGCTGGCCTGTGCGGCGCTGCCGTATTTATTGCCGCTGCCCGCCAATATTGCGGGCACTGCGGTTGTCTGTGCGGCCGGGGCGGTGGCCGGTGCGCTGTGGATCATGCTGGCCGGCTGGTTGCGCCAGTTTCGCGGCATCAATGAAACCATCAGCAGCCTGCTGCTGGCCTATGTGGCCATTGGTTTGTTCAAGCACTGGGTGGAGGGCTCGCTGCGCGACCCCTCCAGCCTGAACAAGCCGTCAACCTACGCCTTGGCCGAAGGCCTGCGCATCGGCGGCATTGCCGGCTCAGACGTGCACTGGGGCCTGGTGCTGGGTGTGGTTGCGTGCCTGGCGCTGGGCATCTGGCTGAAATGGACCGCGTCGGGGTTTTCAGTGCGCGTGGTGGGCGGCAACCCGCGCACCGCGCAGCTCGTCGGCCTGCCCGCCACACGGCTGATTTTGCTGGCCTGTGCCCTCGGCGGCGCCTGCGCCGGGCTGGCAGGCGCGGTGGAGGTGGCGGCGGTGCACACCAACGCCAACGCCTCGCTGATTGCGGGCTATGGCTACGCCGGCATTTTGGTGGCGTTCATCGCGCGGCAGAACCCGGTGGCAGTGATTCCGGTGGCCATTCTGTTTGGTGGCTTTGGCGCTGCGGGCAGCTTGTTGCAACGCCGCCTCGGCTTGCCGGATGCGTCGGTCATGGTGTTGCAGGGCATCGCGTTTGTGCTGATTCTGGCCAGCGAGGCGCTGCGTGACGTGGACTGGAAGGCGTTCTTCGCGAAGCTGGCGCGCTCGGCCGGGCCGAGCGGGGCGCAGACGGCCATGGGGGACAAAATCGCATGACCGCCGACCAGTGGATTGCACTTTTCGCGGGCATCGTTGGGGGCGCACTGCGTGTGGGCGTGCCCTTCCTGTTTGTAAGCCTGGGCGAATGCCTCACGGAAAAATCAGGCCGCATAAACCTCGGCCTTGAAGGCGTGCTGGTGCTGTCGGCCATGGCGGCTTTTGGCGGGGCCTACCTCACGGGCTCGCCGTGGCTGGGTGTGCTGGCCGGGGCGCTGGCGGGTGCCTTGCTGGCCACGCTGCACGGTGTGCTGTGCTCGCTGCCGCGCGTGAACGACGTGGCCACGGGCATCGCGCTGATGCTGCTCGGCACGGGGCTCGCGTTCTATCTCGGCAAGGGTCTGATCCAGCCGCAGGCGCCGCAGATACCGGCTATTGCACTGGGCAACTGGAGCAGTTCGTCGGCGGTGCGCTCGGCGCTGCAAATCAATGCGCTGCTGCCCATCGGCTTGTTGCTGGCGGTGGTGTTGTGGTGGGGTTTTGCACGCACCCGGGCCGGCCTGCTGGTGCGCATGGCGGGCGATTCAGCCAACGCAACCCGTGCGCTGGGCTACTCGGTGTCGGGCATCCGGATTGCGGCCACGGCGGCGGGCGGCGCGATTGCGGGGCTGGGCGGCGCGTCGCTCACATTGTTTTACCCGGGCAGCTGGAACGAGGGCATTTCCAGCGGCCAGGGCCTGATTGCGGTGGCGCTGGTCATCTTTGCCCGCTGGAGCCCGCTGCGCTGCATTGGTGCGGCGGCCTTGTTTGGCGGCGCGGGAGCGATCGGCCCGGCGCTGCAGTCGGCGGGTGTGGGTTGGGGTTACCACCTTTTCAACACCGTGCCGTATGTCATGACGCTGGTAATTCTGGTGATTACCTGCAAGCCCGGCAGCGTGGCGGCGGGCAGCCCGGGTGAACTCTCTTCTACCCGCTGAAGGAGCACGCATGTCTGGACTCGGTGGACTCAACAAATCAAAACACGGCGTGGTGATGGGCCTGGTGCAGCTGCAGTTGCCGGTGGTGGTCACGCCGACGGATCTGGCCGCGCAGACCCAGCGCATCTGCGACATGGTGGCCAAGGCCCGGCGCAACCAGGGCAGCATGGACCTGGTGGTGTTCCCGGAGTATTCATTGCACGGCCTGAGCATGGACACCAACCCGGCCATCATGTGCTCGCTCGACGGCCCCGAGGTGGCAGCCTTCAAGCAGGCCTGTGTGGCCAACAATATCTGGGGTTGCTTCTCCATCATGGAGGCCAACCCGGGCGGTAACCCCTACAACAGTGGCCTGATCATTGACGCCACCGGTGTCATCAGGTTGTATTACCGCAAGTTGCACCCCTGGGTGCCGGTAGAGCCCTGGGAGCCCGGCAACCTGGGCGTGCCGGTGTGTGACGGGCCCAACGGCAGCAAGATTTCGCTGATCATCTGCCACGACGGCATGTTCCCCGAAATGGCGCGCGAAGCGGCCTACAAGGGGGCCGAAATCATCATCCGCACGGCCGGCTACACCGCGCCGATTCGCCACGCCTGGCAGATCACCAACCAGGCCAACGCCTTCCAGAACCTGGCCTATACCGCCAATGTGTGCATGTGCGGCAGCGATGGCAGCTTTGACTCCATGGGCGAGGGCATGTTCTGCAACTTTGACGGCACGGTACTGGTGCAGGGCGGCGGCCGGGTTGACGAGATCATCACCGCCGAGCTGCGGCCCGACCTGGTGCGCGAGGCGCGCAGCGGCTGGGGCGTGGAAAACAACATCTACCAGCTCTACCACCGCGGCTTTGTAGCCGTGAAGGGGGGTGCCCAGGACTGCCCCTATACCTACATGCACGACATGGCGGCTGGCAAGTACCAACTGCCCTGGCCTGTTGAAGTAACCGACGGCACGAGCTGTGGCTTTGCCCCGCCCACCCGCAGCTACAAGGGCCCTGAGGCCCACCCGCTGGTGCCAGACGCACGGCCCGTACCGGTCAAGAAGGCGGCGTAATCCCATGCCAAAAATCGAACGTTTCGTTCAGGCCAACCCCTACCTGTGGCCGTGGAACGGTGCCCTGCGGCCCGACAACACCGCCTTGGTGATCATTGACATGCAGATCGACTTCTGCGGCCCCGGCGGCTATGTCGACAAGATGGGTTACGACATCTCCTTGACGCGTGCGCCCATTGAGCCGCTCAAGAAACTGATGACCGCCATGCGCGCAGCCGGCTATACGTTGATTCACACCCGCGAAGGCCACCGCCCTGACCTGAGCGACCTGCCGGCCAACAAGCGCTGGCGCTCGCAGCAAATTGGCACCAACGGCGTGGGCATTGGCGACGCCGGGCCTTGCGGGCGCATCCTGGTGCGCGGCGAGCCGGGCTGGGAAATCATTCCCGAGCTGGCACCGCTGCCCGGTGAGGTGGTGATCGACAAACCCGGCAAGGGCAGCTTCTGTGCGACCGACCTTGAGCTGATCCTGCGCACCCGCGGCATTGACAACCTGATCCTCACCGGCATCACCACCGACGTGTGCGTGCACACCACCATGCGCGAGGCCAATGACCGTGGCTTTGAATGCCTGCTGCTGTCAGACTGCACCGCCGCCACTGACCGTGGCAACCATGACGCTGCCCTGAAGATGATCACCATGCAGGGAGGCGTGTTTGGCGCGCATGCGACGTCTTTGGATGTGTTGGGTGCGCTGGAATGAGTGCTGTTTCTCTCGCGCCTGGCACCTCGCGGCAAAGGCGTGCGCGCCCGGGCCGTGGCGCTTCACTGCAGCGGTCACCGCTGCGCGGTGACTGCCCTGCGTTGCTCGGTCATGCGGCCCGTCGCGAAACTCGCTGTGTTCGCTGCGCTCACGCCGCTCAAACAGCCGCGACGAGTCAGTCAACGAGCGCGCTGGCGCGCGTGGCCGCAAGCCCTGCGCTACTCGGCGCTCCAGAGGCGCACCACACCCCGGACGCACACGCCTTTGCAACAGTGCTGTTGGCGCACAACCGGCGGAGTGCTAACCCCCGCGTCGCGGCAGGCGGTGCCTGGCACGAAGCGCGCCTGAAGGAAAACGCCAGATGACCGCCCTGCACATCGACCCGATGCCCGCGCCCACGGGTGCCATGGCGCTTGAGACTTTTGAGCTGACCAAACGCTTTGGCAGCTTCACTGCGCTGGACCACGTGACCATGAAGGTCGCTCCCGGCACCGTGCACGCGCTGCTGGGCGAAAACGGCGCGGGCAAGAGCACGCTGGTCAAGTGCATTGCCGGCTTTCACCGGCCTGAAGTGGGCAGCATCGTCACCGACGGGCGCGAGCACGAGATTGCCAACCCGGTGGTCGCGCGGGCCCTGGGCATTGGCATGGTGTACCAGCACTTCACGCTGGCACCGGGCATGACCGTCGCCGAAAACCTGCTGTTGGCGGGTGGCGAGACCCCGGCACTGATTGACTGGAAGGCCAAGCGCGCCGAACTGGAGGCCTTTCTGGCCACCACGCCGTTCCGGCTTGACCTGGACGCCACGCCCGCGGGCCTGGCCGCTGGCGAAAAGCAGAAGCTTGAATTGCTCAAGCAGCTCTACCTGAAGCCACGCCTGCTGATCCTGGACGAACCCACTTCGGTGTTGACGCCGCAGGAGGCTGACGAGGTGCTGGGCCATGTGCGCGAGTTTGCCCGCAGTGGGCGCTGCACCGTTCTCATCATCACCCACAAGTTCCGCGAAGTGATGGCCTATGCCGACAACGTGACCGTGTTGCGTCGGGGCAAGGCGGTGCACAACTGCGAGGTGCGGGCCACCCACCCGGGCGCGCTGGCGCAGGCCATGATGGGTGAATCAGCCAACACTTCAGAAGAAAAAACGGCTGTAGCCCGCGTAGATATTGCGTCACCCACTACAAAAAATATAGCAATTGGCGAGCCGGCATTGTCGGTAGAAAACCTGCAAGTGCAGGGTGACCGAGGCACGCTGGCGCTGCAGGGCCTGAGCCTGAGCGTGCAGCCTGGGGAAATTCTGGGTGTGGCCGGTGTCTCGGGCAACGGGCAGCGCGAGCTGGTGGAGGCGCTGGTGGGCCAGCGCCCGCGCCTGGGCGGCAACGTGCGGGTGATGGGCCAGCCCTACGCCGCGCGGCGCGAAGAGAACCGCCGCCTCAAGCTGCGCAGCCTGCCGGAAGAGCCGCTGCGCAACGCCTGCGTGGGCGAGCTCAGTGTGGCGCAGAACATGGCCCTGCGCGACTTTGACCAGCCACCCCTGGCGCGCAACGGCTGGCTGGCGTTTGGCGCCTGGCGCGCGCGGGCCCGCCAATGGATTGCCGAATACGGCGTCAAGACCCAGGGCGAGGACGCGCCGATTCGCAGCCTGTCGGGCGGCAATGTGCAGCGCGCCGTGCTGGCGCGCGAGCTGGCCGGTGACATCAATGTGCTGATCGCGGCCAACCCGGTGTTTGGGCTGGACTTTGCGGCGGTGAAAGAGATTCACACCCGCATCTTGCAGGTGCGCGCCAAAGGCGGCGCGGTACTGCTGATCAGCGAAGACCTGGACGAACTGCTGGAACTGGCCGACCGCATCGTGGTCATGAGTGAGGGGCGCATTGTGTATGAAACAGCGGCTGCAGGGGCCGAAAGGCATGTACTCGGTTCGCATATGGGCGGAGGCCACTGACATGCAGATCAACGCCAACCCTTTCCCGTTTGAGTTTCGGGTCGCCAGCACCGCGCTGGTCATCATCGACATGCAGCGCGACTTCATCGAGCCCGGCGGTTTTGGTGAAACGCTGGGCAACGATGTGTCGCTGCTTGAAGCCATCGTGCCGGCCTGCCAGCGTGTGCTGGCGGCATGGCGCGGGGCCGGTGGCCTGGTGGTGCACACCCGCGAGGCGCATGCGCCCGACCTGTCGGATTGCCCGCCGGCCAAACGCAGCCGCGGCAACCCGCGCCTGCGCATTGGCGACGCCGGGCCCATGGGGCGCATTCTGGTGGCGGGCGAGCCGGGCAACCAGATCATCCCGGCGCTGGCCCCGCTGCCGGGCGAGCTGGTGATCGACAAGCCCGGCAAGGGGGCTTTTTATGCCACGCCGCTGCACAGCCTGCTGCAGCAAAAAGCAGTTACGCACCTGCTGTTCATGGGCGTGACCACCGAGGTCTGCGTGCAGACCAGCATGCGCGAGGCCAACGACCGCGGCTACGACTGCCTGCTTCTGGAAGACTGCACCGAGAGCTACTTCCCCGCCTTCAAGGCCGCAGCCGTTGAAATGATGCGTGCGCAGGGGGCCATTGTGGGCTGGACGGCACCCAGCGCCGCCCTGCTGCAGGCCCTGCACTGATAGAGTTTGCGCTGTGCACACCATTGCCCGCCGCTCCGCCGCCGTTGAAGCCGCGCCCCACCGTTCGCGTGCGGACGATGTGTACGCGCAGCTCAAGCAGGACGTGGCCGAGTTCAAACTCGTGCCCGGCGACCGCTTCACCGAAAACGAGCTGAGCGAGCGCTTGGGTGTGAGCCGCACCCCGGTACGCCAGGCGTTGTTCCGCTTGCAGCAAGAAGGCTATGTGGAGGTGCTGTTTCGCAGCGGCTGGCGTGTGTTGCCGTTTGACTTTGACCAGTTTGAACAGCTCTACGACCTGCGCATGGTGCTGGAGACCACCGCTGTGCACCGCCTGTGCACCGACGGCCAGCGCGTGGACCGTGCGCTGCTGGACCAACTGGCCGCCATCTGGCTGGTGCCGGTGGCCGAACGCAGCGCAGACATGGTGCAGGTTTCCCGGTGGGACGAAGCCTTTCACTGCGCACTGGTGGCCGCCGCGGGCAACGCAGAGATGGCGCGGGTGCACAAAGACGTGACCGAGCGCATCCGCATCATCCGCCGGCTCGACTTCACCAAACAGGCGCGCATTGACGCCACCTATGACGAGCACAGCAAAATCCTGAAAGCCGTGCAGCGCAAGCGCGGCGACCAGGCCTCCATGCTGTTGCGCGCCCACATTGAAACCAGTCAGGCCGAGGTGCGCAAGATCACGCTGCACCAGGTGCATCTGGCGCGGGTGGGTGGGATGGGGCGTTAGCGGCCGCTTTGCCTGTCAAGCCGCTGCGGGTAGCTTGGGTACGAACTGCTTCGGGTCGTAGAAGAACTGCTCGTGGGCATGGCGTTCAGCCCAGGTGCCTGCCCACAATCCCCGCCAGCTCAAACATGGTGACCTGGTCCTTGCCGAACACCGGCTTGAGTTTGGCGTCGGCGTTGATGGCGCGCTTGTTGGTAGCGTCCTGCAGACCATTGGCCTTGATGTAGTCCCAAAGCTTCTTGATGACCGCCGTGCGGGCCACGTTCTCGCCGCCGATCACGGCGGCCAGTGCTTCGCTGGGCTTGAGGCCGGCACCGGTGGCGCGGGGCTTCTTGGGCGCAGCGGTCTTTTTTGCCGCCGGGGCCTTCTTCGCTGCCACCTTTTTTGCGGCCGCTTTTTTGGCAGCGGGGGCGGCCTTGGCTGCGGGTGTTTTGGCAGCGGCGGTCTTGCGCGGCGGAAACTTGGACGGCGCAAACTCAAAGTTGACCTTGCCGGCCTCAGCGTCCCAGGCCAGGAAGGCCTTGAACGCGCGGCGGGTGCGCATGCTTACAAACTTGTCGAGCAGGTCGGTCTTGCCGGTCTCCAGCAGCTTGGTCATTTGCTCGCGCATCACCGGTTGCTGCAGGATGATCTGGCCGGTCTTGAAGTCGCAGCTGGGCGTGGGCTGGGCTGTGGTGGGCACGGATTTGTCGCACACATAGTTCTTGCCATGCTCGAACACGCTGCCGCCGCATTTGGGGCATTTGCCCAGCGCCTGCTGGACGCTGAAGTCAATGATCTCGCCGGTATCGGCGGCGTTCTTGTCGTCGCCAAAGTCGAATTCAAGCTTCCAGTTTTTGTCTTCGTCGCTGTACTTCAGCACGATCTCGGCGGTAAAAGGCCAGCCCGCCTTGGAGCGAAAGCCCTCCAGCGGGCCGATCTTCTTGTGGGCCAGAAATTCTTCCACCTCGGCCGGCTCAAAGGTGCGCCCCGCCGGGGTTTTGCCGAACGAGAAGCCGCAGGCGTCTTCGCCGCCGCCGCTCTTGCCGGTGCAGGCGTAGCGGCGGTAGTTTTCTTTTACAACACCGCCGCAGTTGGGGCAGGGCGTTTGCAGCGTGGCGTAGTCGCCGGGCACGGTGTCGCGGTCGTACTCTTTGGCCTTCTTGACGATGTGCTTCGTCATCTCGGCAATCTCGCGCATGAAGTCTTCGCGGCTCAGTTTGCCGTGCTCCATCTGCGCCAGCTTGTACTCCCACTCACCCGTGAGCTCAGGCTTGGAAAGCTCTTCCACCCCCAGGCCGCGCAGTAGCGTCATCAGTTGAAAGGCCTTGGCGGTGGGGATCATCTCGCGGCCGTCGCGCAACATGTACTTTTCGTTGATCAGGCCTTCAATCGTGGCGGCCCGGGTGGCGGGTGTGCCCAGGCCCTTTTCCTGCATGGCTTCACGCAGCTCATCGTCTTCCACCAGCTTGCCGGCACCTTCCATGGCACCGAGAAGTGTGGCTTCCGAGTAGCGCGCGGGCGGGCGGGTTTTCAGGGCCTTGGGCTCCACCATTTCGGCGCGCACCATTTCGCCCGGCTTCACGGCCACCAGGGTCTTGTTGTTCTCGTCGCCTTCTTCCAGCACTTCCTTGCCGTAAATTGCCAGCCAGCCCGGCTTGACCAGCACCTTGCCTTCGGTCTTGAAGCTGTGCCCCACGGCCTGGCTGATGCGGGTGGTCACCAGGTACTCCGCGCTGGGGAAAAACACCGCCATGAAGCGGCGCACCACCAGGTCATAGAGCTTTTGCTCGGCGTCGCTCAGGCCGCTGGGTGCCTGCGTGGTTGGGATAATGGCAAAGTGATCACTCACCTTGGCGTTGTCGAAAATGCGCTTGCTGGGCTTGATATAGCCGTTGCTCAGGGCTGTTCGGGCATGCGGGGCCAGGTGCTTCATGGCGCTGTCGGCCAGCATTTCGAAAGTATCCCGGACCACCGGCACATAGTCTTCTGGCAGGTGGCGTGAATCGGTACGCGGGTAGGTCAGGGCCTTGTGCCGCTCATAGAGGCTTTGCGCCAGCGACAGCGTGGTCTTGGCCGAAAACCCAAAACGCCCGTTGGCTTCGCGTTGCAGTGATGTCAGGTCAAACAGCCCAGGTGCAGCCTGCGTGGTGGGCTTGCTTTCTTCGGTGACGGTGGCCGCCTTGCCGCGCACTGCGTCGGCAATGGCTTGAGCCTCCCTTTGGCTCCAGACGCGATCAGCCTTTTTCTCGGCGTCTTCGGCGTCTTTCTTCCACTTTGGGTCGATCCACTTGGCAGGGTATTCGCCGGCCTCGGCCAGAAAGCTGGCGTGGATTTCCCAGTAATCGCGGCTGACGAACTTGCGGATTTGCTCTTCGCGCTCAACCACCACCGCCAGGGTGGGCGTTTGCACCCGGCCTACTGTGGTCAGGAAGAAGCCGCCGTCGCGGCTGTTGAAAGCCGTCATGGCGCGGGTGCCGTTGATGCCCACCAGCCAGTCGGCCTCGGAGCGGCTGCGCGCAGCGTCGGCCAGGCCCTGCATCTGCTTTTCAGTACGCAGGCTGGCAAAGCCGTCGCGGATCGCCTGCGGCGTCATGCTTTGCAGCCACAGTCGCTTGACCGGTTTGCCCAGCGGCTTGGCACCCCCGGCGTACTGCTCGATCAGGCGGAAGATCAGCTCGCCTTCGCGGCCCGCGTCGCAGGCGTTCACCAGGGCCGACACATCTTTGCGCTTGGCCTGGCGGACCACGGCATTCAGCCGGGTCTTGGTTTTGTCCACCGGCTTGAGGTCAAAGTACGGCGGAATCACCGGCAGGTGGGCAAAGCTCCATTTGCCGCGCTTCACGTCAAATTCCTCGGGGGCCTGAATCTCTACCAGGTGGCCGACCGCGCTGGTCACAACATACTGTTCGCTCTCGAAGAACTCGTCATGCTTCTCGAACTTGCCAGCCAGGGGCGTCAGCGCGCGCACGATGTCTTGCGCCACCGACGGCTTCTCTGCAATCACTAACGTCTTCGTCATAGGAATTTCGCCAATCCTTCGATGTCTTCGGGGAGCATTTCCCCGGCTTGTGCCAAAACCACTTTGCCGTCTCGTCCCCGCACCACCACCACTGGCAGGCCCTTGGGCTTGGGCAGCACTTTAGCCACTTCGGGGGTGAGCATGCCGGCCGGGAACGTGTAGCCTTTGTTCTTCAGGTAGCCCAAGGCGGCCTCGGGCGTGCGGTCAATTGACAGGGCCAACACCTGCAGGCCGCGGCCGCGTTCCTTGCGCCATAGGGCCTCAATGTGCGGGCTCTGGAGCGCACAAAAAGGGCACCAGCTCGCCCACCAGTAGACCACGAGCACTTTGCCGTCGGCCGCGCTGGCCCGCAACAGGGTGCCGTCCAGCAGCGCAATGTCGCGCAGCGCCAGCGCCGTGCCGGGCTGCGGCAGGGCTGGCGCGCGGGCGTCGCCAGGCGTGCTGCTGCCCGGCGCCTGAGCCTGCGCCAGGCTTAGCGCCGCCAAGCCGGCGGCTGTCAGCAATGCGCGGCGGCCCATGCCAGGGGCCACCGCGGAACCGGCTTTGCCGGGTCGCGGGTGGTGCCCCTTTGAGGGGGAGTCGGCCGAAGGCCGCTTCGGGGTCGGACTGTTCATACTTAGAATCTCGGGTTTCCCTCGCGCGTACGCGTACGCGCGCATGTGTGCACATTCAACTTAACAGAGTTTTGGCAATGCCAGCAAAAGCCCCCCCCAGTTCCGCCCGCCGTATCCAGACCCGCCGCTCGGGCGTGCACGGCAAAGGGGTGTTTGCCGTGCAAGATATCGCCGAGGGCGAAACCCTTATTGAGTATGTGGGCGAAGTCATCAGCTGGAAAGAAGCGCAGCGCCGCCACCCGCACGACCCAAAAGACCCAAACCATACCTTTTACTTCCACATTGACGAAACACGGGTGATTGACGCCAAACATGGTGGCAACTCGTCACGCTGGATCAACCACAGTTGCGACGCCAACTGCGAAGCCGACGAGGAAGGCGGGCGGGTTTTCATCAAGGCGCTGCGCAATATCAAAGCCGGTGAAGAGCTCAACTACGACTATGGGCTGATCATCGACTCGCGCTACACCCCCAAGCTCAAGGCCGAGTACCCCTGCTGGTGCGGTGCAAAAAAGTGCCGCGGCACCCTGTTGGCACCCAAGCGCGGACGCTGAACGGTGAGCGTAGTCCGATGGCCCGCGGAGGCGATCTGGGAGGTTGTGGCACCCATGCTGGGGGGCTTTACGGTCGAGGTGCTGGCGGAAGTTGACTCCAGCAACAGCGAGCTGATGCGGCGCGCACGCAGTGGCCAGACCGAGCCGGTGTTGCTGGTCGCCGAGCGCCAAACCGCTGGGCGCGGTCGCCTGGGGCGCGGCTGGGCCAGTGATGCGGCGGCCTCCCTCACCTTTTCCCTTGGCCTGCCAATGGCGCCGCGCGACTGGTCAGGGCTGTCGCTGGCAGTGGGCCTGAGTCTGGCGGAAAGCCTGCACCCGGACCTGCGCCTCAAGTGGCCCAACGACCTCTGGCTGCACGGCCGCAAGCTGGCGGGCATATTGATAGAAACTGCCAGCATTGGCCAGGGCGCAGCGGCACAGCGCTATGCGGTGGTGGGGGTGGGCATCAACATCGGGGCCCGGCCGCCAGACGGCCTGGCCACCCCCCCCGCGTGGCTGCAGGAGCTGCGGCCCGCCATGGACGCGCCGCAGGCCTTGCAGGCGCTGGTGCTGCCGCTGGTGCAGTCGCTACAGGCGTTTGAGGCGACTGGCTTTGCCCCGTTGCAGGCGCGCTTCAATGCGCGAGATGCGTTGCGCGGCGCGGCGGTGAGTCTGAGCGACGGCACCGCTGGCACGGCTCACGGGGTCGGCCAGGACGGTGCGTTGCTGGTGCATACTGCGGGCGGCATGAAGCAAGTCACCAGCTCTGAAGTCAGTGTTCGCCCGGTCGGCGCGGCGGGGGCGTGAGTTGATGCTGCGCCTGAGCGTGCTCTTGCTGGTGCTGGCCAACGGCCTGTACTTCGCGTGGTCGCAGGGGCTGTTGCAGCAATGGGGCGTGGCACCGGCACAGCAGGCAGAACCGCAGCGGCTGCAGCAGCAAATTCGCCCCGAGGCCCTGCGCCTGCTGTCGATCGACGAGGCCAAACGGATCGAAACCGGCGCTGCGCCGGCCGCGCGTGCGCCCGACTGCCTGCAGGCCGGCCTGTTTGACGAGAAGCAGGTTGAAACGCTGCGCCAGGCACTGGAGCCGATGTTGCCTGTGGGCAGCTGGCAGCTCGAAGAAGCCGTGGAGCCTGCCCGCTGGATCATCTACATGGGGCGCTACCCTTCGTCGGACGCGGTGAACAAGAAGAAGGCCGAGCTGCGTCAGCTCGGGGTGTCGTTTGAGGGCTTGTCCAACTCATCGTTGGAGCCGGGCTTGTCGCTGGGCGGCTTTGCCAGTCAGGCCGCAGCGCAGCAGCAACTGGACCGCCTGGCCCAGCGCGGCGTGCGCACTGCCCGGGTCATGGCGGAGCGGGCCGAGCTCAGGGGCCAATTGCTCAAACTGGCGCAGGTGGACGACGCGCTGCGCCCGCGTCTTGATGAAATCAAGGCCGTGCTGAATGGAAAGTCACTGCGCGCTTGCCGCTGACCGTGCGGCTGGTGTGGCAGCACCAACGGCTATTGCGCGGCAGCCTGGTCAGCGGTGGAAAAACGCAGGGTGACGAGCAGACCGGGTGATGGCTGCCCCGGGTGCGCGTCGGCCAGAGTGATCGAGGCACCATGCTGGTTGGCAATTTCAAGCACGATCGGCAGGCCCAGGCCGGAGCCGTCCACATTGGTCCCCAAAGCCCGGTAGAACGGCTGCAGCACCAACTCCCGTTCTGACTCCGGGATGCCGGGCCCCGAGTCTTCCACCTGCACGATCAGCACATGGCCAAACGGGTCGGCCAGTACCCGCGCGGTGATCACGCCCGGCTTTTCGGGACTGGAGGGCGTGTACAGAATCGCGTTGTCCAGCAGGTTGCGGATCATTTCCGTCAGCAAGGTCGGGTTGCCGGCGATCTTCACGCCCCGGGCCCCCGGTTGCGCGCCGTCGTAGCCCAGGTCAATGTGGCGGTCCAGCGCCCGTGGGACCAGGTCGCGCACCACTTCGGTTGTCAGTTTGGCCAGGTCACACGGCAGGCGCGCTGTGGCGGCGCCGCTGCTTTCGGCGCGTGCCAGCGCAAGGAGCTGGTTCACCGTGTGGGTGGCGCGGATGCTGGAGCGGCCAATTTGCTGCAGCGACTGTTTCAGTTCGGCAGCGCTGCCGCCCTCACGCTGGGCCAGGTCAGCCTGCATCCGCAGGCCCGCCAGCGGCGTCTTGAGCTGGTGCGCCGCGTCGGCCAGAAACCGCTTCTGGGTGGCGATGGAGTCCTTGAGCCGATTCAGCAGGTCATTGACCGATGACACCAGCGGTGCCACTTCCATCGGCACGGCATGGTCGTCCAGCGGGCTCAGGTCGTCCGGCTTGCGCGCCCGGATGCGCTCTTCCAGCTGCGACAAAGGCTTGATGCCGCGCACCAGCGCCAGCCACACCAGCAACACGGCCAGTGGCAACAACACCAGCTGTGGCAGCAGCACGCCTTTGATGATTTCTGTCGCCAGAACCGAGCGTTTCTCGCGGGTTTCCGCCACCTGGATCAGCGCCAATGGGTCGCCCGGCAGGTCCAGCCGCACCCAGGTCCAGGCGACGCGTACGTCCTGGCCGCGCATTTCGGCGTCGCGTAGCTGCACGTCGCGTACCAGTGCGTCGGTTGCCACCGGTTTCTCGTCCTCGGGCAGGGGCAAGTCGCGTTCACCGCTGAGCAGCTCCCCGCGCGAGCCCAGCACCTGGTAATAGATCAGGTCGGAGTCGTCGGCGCGCAAGATCTCGCGCGCGGGCTGGGGCAAGTTGAATTGGACCCGCTGGTTGTGAACGCTGACCAGTTGCGCCAGTACCCGCACGTTGTATTCGAGTGCACGGTCAAACGGCTTGCCGGCAATGCTCTGGGCCACCAGCCAGGTCAATGCCAGCGCCACCGGCAACAGCAGCATCAGCGGCGTGAGCATCCAGTCAAGAATCTCGCCGAACAGAGAGCGCTGCTCCCGCTGAAATATTTTCACAGGTCGATGCCTTAGTCGCGTGCCACCGCGGAACCGGCTTTGCCGGGCCGCTGGTGGCGCCCCCTTGAGGGGGAGGCGCCGCAGGCGCTTCGGGGGTGGGTCATATCACCCTGGGATCTTTTCTAGGCAGTAGCCGAGGCCGCGTACCGTGGCGATGCGGATCGGGCCTTTCTCGATCTTCTTGCGCAGGCGATGGATGTAAACCTCGATGGCGTTGTTGCTGACCTCTTCACCCCATTCGCACAGTCGTTCGACCAGCTGGTCTTTGCTGACCAGTCGCCCGGCGCGCTGCAGCAGTACTTCGAGCAGGCCCAGCTCGCGCGCCGACAGTTCGACCATCTTGCCGTCAATGGTGGCCACACGCCCGGCCTGGTCATACACCAGCGGGCCATGCTTGATGGTGTTGCTGGTGCCGCCCATGCCGCGGCGGATCAGCGCGCGCACCCGTGCTTCAAGTTCCTGCAGGCTGAAAGGTTTGGCCATGTAGTCGTCGGCCCCGTAGTCCAGCCCCTTGACGCGCTCTTCCACGCTGTCGGCGGCGGTCAGGATCAGCACCGGAAGTGCTGAGCCGCGGCCGCGCAGCTTGCGCAGCACCTCCAGGCCGTGCATTTTTGGCAGGCCCAGATCGAGGATCAGCAGATCAAACTCGTTGTTGGTCAT
The DNA here is from genome assembly GCA_943369755.1 of Ramlibacter sp. 2FC. Classification (GTDB taxonomy): domain Bacteria; phylum Pseudomonadota; class Gammaproteobacteria; order Burkholderiales; family Burkholderiaceae_C; genus CALROG01. Next base: position 1,374 of record CALROG020000018.1, on the reverse strand, counting down.
CAGTGCGGCATCGGCTTCGGTGCCGCTGGCCACGTGGTCCACGGCCGCGCCCGAGGCGCGCAAAGTTCGAAGCAGGCCGTCGGCCAGTACCTGGTCGTCTTCGGCAATCAGTATCCGCATGGCTGTCTCCGGTTGTTTGTGCTTTGCCAAATTTTAGGCGGCTACACCAGCATAGGCCTCCAGGCCGATCATCACCACTGCTGCTATTTCATCACCAACCTCGGCACGGAACTCGGTCTCGGCCTGGGCCACGGCGTCTTTGAACGCCTGCAACCAGGCCAGGCCGGTGGTGGTGAACAGCACCTTGCGTGCGCGTGCGTCCAGCGGGTCGGGCTCGCGCCGCACCAGGCCCCAGGCCTCGCACTGGTCTACCAATGCCCCCATGGCTTGTTTGCTCATGCCGGCGCGCTCGGCCAGCTCAGTCAGGCGCGAGCCACCGGTTGCCAGGTGGCGGGTGATGTGCACATGGGCGGCGCTCACCTGCTCGCGCGCGGCCAGGTTGGACAGTGCCAGCGGCACCTCGATGTTGTGCGCCATCAAGGCCAGCACGCGCGCGTCAAAGCGGCGCATGGCGTGCCCCAGCAGTCGGCCGAGATGGGTTTGGCGCCAGTTGTCATTCACTGGTAAATAGTAAAGCAAACTGACCAAAAAAACCATTTACTTCAACCAATGGCATGGTTAAAGTACTGATCAAGCATCCAGCCTGTAAATAAAAACAACTGGTTGCCTTTATTTAACTTGTTGATTTTCAAGGAGATTTTTATGGATGCCCAAGTCAAAGGAACGAGCATTTCTGTGGCCAACAGCGAAAAAGCCAAAGCCCTGCAAGCCGCGCTGGCCCAAATCGAGAAGCAGTTTGGCAAGGGCACCATCATGCGGCTGGGCGAAGGCGAGGTGATTGAAGACATCCAGGTGGTGTCTACCGGCTCGCTGGGGCTGGACATCGCGCTGGGCGTCGGAGGCCTGCCGCGTGGCCGCGTGATCGAGATTTATGGCCCGGAATCTTCTGGCAAGACCACGCTGACGCTACAGGTCATCGCCGAGATGCAGAAGCTGGGCGGTCAGTGCGCGTTTGTGGACGCCGAACACGCGCTTGATGTGCAGTACGCGCAAAAGCTCGGCGTGAACCTGTCGGACCTGCTGATCAGCCAGCCCGACACCGGCGAGCAGGCGCTTGAAATCGTGGACAGCCTGGTGCGCTCGGGTGCGGTGGACCTGATCGTCATCGACTCGGTGGCGGCGCTCACGCCCAAAGCCGAAATCGAAGGCGAAATGGGCGACAGCCTGCCCGGTCTGCAGGCCCGTCTGATGAGCCAGGCCTTGCGCAAGCTCACTGCCACCATCAAGAAGGCCAACTGCATGGTGATCTTCATC
>CALROG020000017.1:0-72469 GCA_943369755.1 Ramlibacter sp. 2FC | reverse complement strand
GAAAGACGGACTTTGCCAAATCAACGGCAACGGTTGTAGCATTCATGTCGGACTCCTTTTGTTAATGAACCTGATCTCCACGCCAATGAAAACCAGGACGCCAATTTGGCGCAAAAAACAGGGGGAGTCCATCCCATCATTCGTCACGGCCGTCTTGTCGGCCAGCTTCGCCGGCCTACTCGCCGCCGGTCAACTCCAACGTTGGACAGCATCATGACGGACGTGTTTGCACATGCGCCCAAGCCTGAGGACGTGGCATCGCTCTCGTACTTCGAGTTGATGGAGCATCTGCGCCTGAGCAAAGTGAACCCCGGGCACTATCTGGAGATTGCGACCTTCCTTGAGCAGGAACTCGCGGCCCGTTCTCCCGCTGCGAACTACAAATGCGCCAAATGCGGCCACACAGCATTCGAGGTCGAGGAGAGTCGGACATCCCGTAGCTTGTTGGGCTCCATGTTCGGGGTCGATAGCGCTAAGTACACTGCCATCGTGTGCAGGCGATGCAGCTTCACAGAGTTCTACTCCGGCCGCGTGTCGGCGGGAGAACAGGCGCTTGATTTCTTGGTGGGGAGGTGACCCATGCTGCCTAACTTGGCAGACGAGAGGGACGCTTCGCGGCGAAGCTGCTCGCGCCCCTTACTTTTACGCTAGGCAGCACATCTCGCAGAACGAAGCGAAATCACAGTACGGAGAATTGGTATGGCTTTCGAAGAATCCCAGCACACTGCACACACAACTCACGCGACATTGGTATTCGAGCGCGAAGTTCCCGCCACCGTCGAAAGGGTGTTCGCAGCTTTTGCAAGCGCAGAAAGTCGCTCGAATTGGGGGGCGCCATCCGACACTGCCACCATCATCTATGACCAAGATGACTTTCGAGAGGGCGGTGAAGATCGCTTCCGTTGCGGCTCCAAAACGAATCCAAATATTCGCGGTACTACACGCTATCTTGAAATCATCCCGAATCGCCGCATAGTATCGAGCGAGACGATCTCGATGGACGGTAAGCGACTCTGTGCATCACTAATTACTCTTGAGCTGACGCAGTCGGGAGGTGTGACGAAGCTTAAGAGCACCAGCCAAGTTGCCTCCTTCATTGGTCAGGACATGATTTCCGGCACCGAGGTCGGAAACAATAGCTCACTGAATAGCCTCGTGAACTACTTCTCTAAAGCGCGAGCATGAGCGATGCAGTCGCGACATGTGCGCTGCCTAACAAGCGCTTGCAGCGGCCGCCCGCGAGCGGGCGCCGCTGAAGCGCGACGTTTGGCCGCAGAAACCATGCACATTGCCCAGCTCGCTGCCTCGGATGCTCCACGATATCGGGCACTCATGCTGCACGCGTACGCAGCGGCGGCAGATGCATTCACTTCTACGCCAGAAGAGCGAGCCGCCGAGCCTGAATCATGGTGGGTAAGTCGCATCGTCGATCCCAAGGGCCTGAGCTTGGCCTTCGGCGCGTTTCACAACGACGAACTCGTTGGAACAGTCACGATTGAGTTCTCAGCGAAGCCCAAGACCAGGCACAAAGCGCACTTCATTGGCATGTTCGTCAGCGAAGCCGCAAGAGGTCTAGGCGCAGGGAAAGCGCTGGTTCAAGCTGCACTGTCGGCGGCAGCCAAACGGCCAGAAGTACTCGTCGTCACCCTCACGGTTACCGAAGGCAATGCCCCAGCCATTGCGCTCTACCAATCGTCAGGCTTCAAGACGTTCGGCTTGGAGCCAATGGCAATCGCCACGCCAGAGGGCTTCAGGTCAAAGGTCCACATGTGGCACCAGTTGACGCGAACTGCGGCCAGACATGTCGGTCAACCCGCAGCGCCACCTGATTCTGGCCAATCGCTATCAAATTTGTAGTGGCTCAACAAGCCTTGGCGTGGGCTGAAGGCCTGATTTGCCAGTAAAGACTGGCGGTGGGCGGGCACCGGTGGCGCTTCAGGGGCTTTCACTGGGGCACCTCGGGTAACATCTTTGCTCGCTGCCGGCCCTCCAGGGCCCTGGCGAGCTGCCAAAATCCCTTTCCGAATCAACGCGTTAGCCCAGGTCTGCCGTGCGTCTCAATTCCATCAAGTTATCCGGGTTCAAGTCTTTCGCAGAGCCGACCAACTTTCTTTTGCCCGGCCAACTGGTGGGCGTGGTGGGGCCCAACGGCTGCGGCAAGTCCAACATCATGGACGCGGTGCGCTGGGTGCTGGGCGAGTCAAAGGCCAGCGAGCTGCGCGGCGAGTCGATGCAAGACGTGATCTTCAACGGCACCACCACCCGCAAACCGGCCAGCCGCTCCAGCGTTGAACTGATCTTTGAAAACGCCGACCACCGCGCCGGTGGCCAGTGGGCGCAGTTTGCGGAAATAGCCGTCAAACGGGTGCTCACGCGTGACGGCACCAGCAGCTACTACATCAACAACCAGCCGGTGCGCCGCCGCGATGTGCAAGACGTGTTTCTGGGCACCGGCCTGGGGCCACGCGCCTACGCCATCATTGGCCAGGGCACGATCAGCCGCATCATTGAGTCCAAGCCCGAGGAGCTGCGCCTGTTTCTGGAAGAGGCCGCCGGGGTCTCCAAGTACAAAGAGCGCCGCCGCGAGACTGAAAACCGCCTGGGTGACACCCGCGAGAACCTGACCCGGGTAGAAGACATCCTGCGCGAACTCAACAGCAACCTGGACAAGCTCGAAAAGCAGGCCGCGGTTGCACAGAAGTACAACGCGCTACAGGCCGACGTCACGCTCAAGCAGCAACAGCTCTGGTACCTCAAGCGCGCCGAGAGCCAGGCCGACCAGGCCCGCGTGAAAGCCGAGGCCGAGTCGGCCGTGAATGCGCTGGAGTCGCGCGTGGCCGACCTGCGCCACATTGAGAGCGAGCTTGAAACCATCCGCCAGGCCCACTACGCCGCGGGCGACCAGGTCAACCAGGCCCAGGGCCTGCTGTACGAGGCCAGCGCCGAGGTGGGCCGGCTGGAGGCTGAAATCCGCTTTGTGGTGGAAGGCCGCCAGCGCGTTGAGCAACGCCTGGCTCAGCTCAAAGAGCAAACCGCCCAGTGGGCCGCCCGCAAAGACGACGCCCAAGCCGAAACCGAAACCCTGGCCGCGCAAGGCCAGGAGGCCGAAGAAAAGGCCACACTGTTGGCCGCACAGGTAGAGGAGCAGGCCCAAACCCTGCCCGACCTGGAGGAGGCGCTGCGCCAGGCCCAGGCAAAGTCCAGTGAGCAACGTGGCAGCGTTGCCCAGGTGCAGCAGCAAATTCAGGTGCTGGCCGCAGACCAGCGCAATATTGAAGAACAAAGGCGCCAGCTCACCCTGCGCCGCGAAAAGCTGGCGGCTGACCGCAACGCGCTGGCCGCCCCGGATGAAGCCCGCCTGACCAACCTGCAAACCCAGCTGGCCGCGGCTCAGGAGGCGGCGGAGCTGGCCGATGCCCGCCTGCATGAGCTGCAAGACCAGGTGCCGCAACTGGACGACGAGCGCCGCGCCCGGCAGCAAGACGTGAATGCGCAGAGTGCGCGCCAGGCCGACTTGTCTGCCCGGATGGAGGCGCTCAAGGCCTTGCAGGAAAAGGTCAAGACCGACGGCAAGCTCTTGCCCTGGCTGGCGAAGCACGGGCTGGACGGCCTGCAGGGCCTGTGGAGCCGTATCCATATTGAGCAGGGTTGGGAAAACGCCCTTGAAGGCGCGCTGCGCGAGCGACTGGGTGCGCTGGAGGTGTCGCGGCTGGACATGGTGCGCTCGTTCGCCAACGACGCCCCGCCCGCCAAGCTGGCCTTTTACAGCCCGGCGCTGGCCGCCGCGCCCGAGGCACCCAGCCCCTTGCCGCGCCTGGCTGACTTGCTGCGCCTGAACGACGCGGGCCAAAAAGCCTTGCTGGCCGATTGGCTGCAGGGCTGCTACACCGCCACCAGCTTTGAAGAGGCGCTGGCCCAGCGCGAAAAGCTCAAGGCCGGTGAAGTCATTTACGTCAAGACGGGCCACGCCGTCAGCGCCAACAGCGTCAGTTTTTACGCGCAAGACTCCGAGCAGGCCGGCTTGCTGGCGCGCGCGCAAGAGATTGAAAACCTTGAAAAGCAGCTCCGGGCGCAGGCGCTGATCAGCGACGAAACCCGCGCGGCGCTGGTGCGCGCCGAGGCCGCTTACTCTGACGCGTCGCAACGCCTGATGGGCGCACGCCGTGAAGCCGGCGAGAGCCAGGGCCGGGCCCACGAGCTACAGGTAGAGACCCTGCGCATGGCCCAGCTGGCGGAGCAAACCCGCGCCCGCAGTGAGCAGATTGCCGCCGATCTGACCGAGGTGGACGCCCAATTGGAGCTGTTGCAAGAGCGCCGGGTCACGGCCGAGGCCCGCTTTGAAGAGCTCGACATGCAGCTCGCCGACAGCCAGGAGCGCCATGCGTTGCTGGACGAGCGGGTGATTGACGCGCAACGCAAGCTCAGCGAATGCCGCGAGCAACAACGCAGCCTGGAGCGCCAGGCCCAGGAGGCGGTGTTTTCCCAGCGCAGCCTGCAAGCGCGCCGCGCCGAACTAAGCCGCGCCATTGAAACCGCCGCCCAACAGGCGCAAAGCCTTGAGGTTGAAGAGCAGCGGGCCCGGGAAGAGCTGGCCCGCCTGACTGACGCTGCCGCCCAGGCAGGCTTGCAAAGCGCCTTGGCGCTCAAGCTGGAGCGCGAGCAGCGCCTGGGGGCCCAACGCAGCGAATACGACGACCTGACCGCCAAACTGCGTGCCAGCGACGAACGCCGTTTGCAGCTTGAGCGCGCGCTGGACCCGATGCGCCAGCGCATTACCGACATGCAGCTCAAGGAACAGGCGGCACGCCTGGGGCTGGAGCAATACACCCAGTTGTTAGTCGATGCCCAGGCCGATCTGGACGCAGTGGGCAAGTCGCTGGAAGGCGGCAGTGTCAAGCTGCACGGCCTGCAAACCGAGATTGACCGCCTGCACCGCGAAGTGAGCGCGCTGGGTGCCGTCAACCTGGCCGCGCTGGATGAATTGACCACCTCGCGCGAGCGCAAACAGTTTCTGGACGCCCAGTCGGCCGACCTGAACGAAGCCATGGCGACGCTGGAAGACGCCATCAAGAAAATTGACGGTGAAACCCGCGAGCTGTTGGCCGGCACCTTCAACGCCGTGAACCAGCATTTTGGCAAGATGTTCCCTGAATTGTTTGGCGGCGGCCAGGCCCGGCTGGTCATGACGGGCGAGGAAATTCTGGACTCTGGCGTGCAGGTGCTGGCCCAGCCGCCGGGCAAGAAGAACCAGACCATCCACTTGCTGTCGGGCGGCGAAAAGGCGCTGACGGCGATTGCGCTGGTGTTTGCCATCTTTCAGCTCAACCCGGCGCCGTTTTGCCTGCTGGACGAAGTTGACGCACCGCTGGACGACGCCAACACCGAGCGCTACGCCAAATTGGTGAAGACCATGAGCCGTGAAACCCAGTTCCTGTTCATCAGCCACAACAAGATTGCGATGGAGATGGCCGAACAACTGATCGGCGTAACCATGCAGGAGCAAGGCGTCTCGCGGATCGTTGCGGTCGATATGGAGGCCGCCGTCTCCATGGCTGAGGCAGCATGAAGGCCGCGCCATGAGCAACCTGACGGTGGGCCTGGCAATCCTGGGCGGGCTGGTGCTGGCGCTGATCGTGGCCCATGGGGCCTGGTCAGCCCGGCGCAATGCGCCACGCCAGCCGGTTCCGGCCCAAGCCGCGTCCGCTGGCGACGATCCGGACCAGCGCCGCGACCCCGAAATGGACTCCGAGCCGATGGCGTTGGCCATGCCGGAAAAAAAGCCAGGCCTGGACGCACTGATTGACGTCATTGCCCCGATTGCCCTGGACGGACTGGTCTCGGGCGACGCCGCGCTGGCCGCCATGCCGCCGACCCGGCGCGCCGGCAGCAAGCCGTTTGCGGTGGAGGGCCTGAACGACCAGAGCCAGCTCTGGGAGCTGCCGGTGGCAGGGCAGCGCTACAGCGCCTTTCAGGCCGGCGTGCAACTGGCCAACCGGGTTGGTGCCCTGAACGAGATTGAATACTCCGAATTTGTGATGAAGGCCCAGGCCTTTGCAGACGCCGTGGGCGGCGCGCCCGAGTTCCCTGAAATGCTTGACGAAGTGGCCCGGGCCCGCGAGCTGGACCAATTTGCCAGCGGGCACGATGCGCAGCTCAGCTTCACCCTGCGCGCGCGCAGCGCCGCCTGGAGCCCCGGCTATGTGCAGCAAAACGCGCAGAAGCTGGGTTTTGTGGCAGGCGCCATCCCGGGGCGCATGGTGTTGCCCGCCAGCCAGGCAGGCATGCCACCGGTGCTGGGCCTGGCGTTTGACACCCAGGCCGCGCTGGCCGACGACCCGGCGCAGTCGGCCATCCGCGAGCTGACGCTAAGCCTGGACGCACCCCAGGTTCAACGCAGTGAACAGCCCTTTGTGCGGATGCGCGAAACCGCCATTGCCCTGGCCGCCTCGATGGACGGCAGCATCACCGACGACAACGCGCAAGTCATCCGGGTCGAGGCGCTGGACGCTATTGGTGCCGACCTTGAACAGCTCTACGACACGCTGGACGCGCGCGACCTGTCGGCCGGCTCGGTGCTGGCGCGTCGGCTTTTTTCATGACACGGGCCGCCGAGCTGCGGCAACTGCTGCACCACCACGCCCACCTGTACTACGTGCTCGACGCGCCGGTGTTGCCCGACGCCGAGTACGACCGCCTGTTCAAGGAACTGCAGGCACTGGAGGCCGCGCACCCCGAGTTGCGCACGCCAGACTCGCCCACGCTGCGGGTCGGCGCCAAGGCGCTGGACGGCTTTGAGAAAGTGCGCCACCAGGTGCCGATGCTGTCGATCCGCACCGAGACCGACATTGAAGCCACCGGTGCGCAGAACTTTGACGCCCGGGTGCGGCGCGAGCTGGGTCTGGCCGACAACGCGCCAGCCGTCGAATACGTGGCCGAGCTCAAGTTCGACGGCCTGGCCATCAATCTGCGCTACGAGCACGGCGTGCTGGTGCAGGCCGCCACCCGCGGGGACGGCGAAATTGGCGAAGATGTGACGCAGAACATCAGAACCATCGGGCAGATTCCCCTGAAGCTTGAAGGCGCAGCCCCCGCCGTGCTGGAAGTGCGCGGCGAGGTCTATATGCGCCGTGACGACTTTGAGGCGCTAAATGAACGCCAGCGCGAAAAGGGCGAGAAGACCTATATCAACCCGCGCAACACCGCCGCCGGTGCGGTGCGCCAGCTCGACCCGGCCATTACCGCGCAACGGCCCTTGAGTTTTTACGCCTACGGCTGGGGCGAAGTGACGCCGCCCGCGCAAGGCGGGCCGGTGTTTGACACCCATTTTGCCTTTCTCCAGGCCCTTAAATCCTGGGGGTTTCCGGTCTCAGCCCGCACCAGTATTGCGCAAGGCGCTATTGAATTAATAGCGTTTCACCAAGCGGTGGCGACCGAGCGCGACGCCTTGCCGTTCGATATTGACGGCGTGGTTTACAAGGTCAACAGCCTGTCGTTGCAACAGCGCCTGGGCTTTGTGACGCGCGAGCCACGCTGGGCCGTGGCGCACAAGTTCCCGGCGCAAGAGCAGCTCACCACCGTGTTGGGTATTGATGTGCAGGTGGGCCGCACCGGCAAGCTCACGCCCGTGGCCAAACTCGCGCCGGTGTTTGTGGGCGGTGTGACCGTGACCAACGCCACGCTGCACAACGAAGACGAAGCCCGGCGCAAAGACGTGCGGGTGGGTGACACGGTGATCGTGCGGCGGGCGGGCGATGTGATCCCCGAGGTGGTAAGCGTGGTGCTGCCTGCCGTTCAGCCTGAGCCTGTGGAAGGGCTACAACAAGCTCAGCCCAAACGGGGCTCGCCGTTCACCATGCCCACCCATTGCCCGATTTGCGCCAGCCTGGCAGTGCGCGAAGAGGGTGAAGTCAACCACCGCTGCACCGGCGGGCTGTTTTGCGGCGCACAGCGCAAGCAGGCCATCCTGCACTACGCCCAGCGCCGGGCAGTGGACATCGAGGGCCTGGGTGAAAAGCTGGTGGACCAGCTGGTCGAGGCCCAGGTCATCAAGACCCTGCCCGACCTTTACCGCCTGGGCCTTACCTCGCTGGCCGCGCTGGACCGGATGGCTGAAAAATCTGCGCAGAACGTGCTGGACGCGCTGGAGAAGGCCAAAGCCACCACCCTGGCGCGCTTCCTGTTCGGCCTGGGCATTCGCCATGTGGGCGAGGCCACCGCCAAGGATCTGGCCCGCCACTTCGGCAAGCTCGACGCCGTCATGGACGCGAGCCCGGAGCAATTACTGGCGGTCAATGATGTCGGCCCGGTGGTGGCCCAAAGCATTCGTACCTTTTTTGACCAGCCGCACAACCGCGAGGTGGTGGAGCAACTGCGCGCCTGCGGGGTGCACTGGGAAGAGGGCGAGCCCGCAGCACAGCCGCCCAAGCCGCTCGCCGGCAAAACCTTTGTGCTGACTGGCACCCTGCCCACCCTGGGGCGCGAGGAGGCCAAGGAACTGCTCGAAGCCGCGGGAGCCAAAGTGGCCGGCTCGGTCAGCAAGAAAACCGACTATGTGGTGGCCGGCTCGGAAGCCGGCAGCAAACTCGACAAGGCGCGCGAGTTGGGTGTGGCGGTGCTGGATGAGGCAGGACTGAAGGAGTTGCTTGATGGCCGTGCGTGACATCCTCAAAATGGGCGACCCGCGCCTGCTGCGCGTGGCCAAACCCGTGCCACGTTTCGACACCGGCGAACTGCACCTGCTGGTGCGCGACATGTTCGAGACGATGCAGTCCGTCAACGGCGCAGGCCTGGCAGCGCCGCAGATTGGGGTAGACCTGCAACTGGTGATTTTTGGCACCGACAGCGTCAACCCGCGCTACCCCGATGCGCCGCTGGTGCCGCGCACCGTGCTGCTCAACCCGGTGATCACGCCGATGGGCACCGACGAAGAAAGCGACTGGGAGGGCTGCCTTTCGGTGCCTGGCCTGCGGGGTATGGTGCCGCGCTGGGCACGCATTCGCTACACCGGCTTTGACCCGTTTGGCGAGCCGATTGACCGCACGGTGAGTGGCTTTCACGCGCGGGTGGTGCAGCACGAGTGTGACCACCTGATCGGCAAGCTTTACCCCATGCGGGTGCGCGACTTCACTCAATTCGGCTACACAGACGTGCTGTTCCCCGGTCTGGATGCCGGTGACGACGACTGAACAACAGCCCGATCCCGGCTACCGCACCAAGCTTGAGACCGTGCATGGCAGCGGTGCCGACCTGCAGCTACGTTCATTGCTGGACCGTCAGCAGTTTCACGACCCGCTGGGCGAAGCCAGCCGCGCCGGCATCTCGTCGGCCACCTGGCCGCTGTTTGGTTTGCTCTGGCCCTCCGGCCAGGTGCTGGCGCATGCCATGGTGTCGTTCGAGCTGGGCGGCAGGCGCATTCTGGAGGTCGGCTGCGGCCTGGCGCTGGCCAGCATCGTGGTGCACCGGCGCGGCGGCAACATCACCGCCAGCGACGCACACCCGCTGGCGCAGGCTTTTCTGACCGAAAACCTGCGCCTGAACGATTTGCCCGCCATGAAGTACCAGACCGGCAACTGGAGCCTGCCCAACCCGCAGCTCGGCCGGTTTGACCTGATCATCGGCAGCGACTTGCTGTACGACCGCGACCAGCCTGAGGCGCTGTCGCAGTTCATCAGCCTGCATTCGGGCAGCGACGTGCAGGTGCTGATTGCCGACCCCGACCGTGGCAACCATCCCAGCTTCAGCCGCAAGATGGGGGTGCTGGGCTATTCGCACAGCCAGACCCGGGTTACCTCGCTGCCCGGCGGCGCAGCCTACAAAGGCCGGTTGCACAACTACCTGCGCAACGCTGAATCAGGCTGACAGCGCTTCCAGCAGCTCGGTCTCAATGGCGATCTGCGCCTTGTTGTGTTGCAGCTCGGGCCCCTCGATCAAAAAGGTGTCTTCCACCCGTTCACCCAGCGTTGTGACCTTGGCCAGTTGCAGGTTGAGTTTGTGGCGCGCCAGAACCCGGGCCACGCTGTAGAGCAGGCCAACCCGGTCACTGGCCGAAATGCTGAGCAGCCAGCGCTGCGCCTTTTCGTCGGGCCGCAAGTCCACGCGCGGTGCCACGGGGAAGCTTTTGACGCGGCGCGACACCCGTCCGCGGCTGGGCGGGGGCAATGGGCCGGGGGCTTCGATGGTGTTGTCCAGCTCCACCTCGACCATGCTGATGAGTTCGCGGTAGTGTTCGGGCAGCATGGAGGTGACCACCTGGAAGGTGTCCAGGGCGTAGCCGTTGTTTGCGGTGTGAACCTTGGCGTCGAGAATACTGAAGCCGGCCTGGTCAAAGTAGCCGCAAATGCGCGCAAACAGGTCGGTCTGGTCAGGCGTGTAGACCAGCACTTGCAAGCCTTCGCCCACCGGCGAGCGGCGCGCCCGGACGATGCATTTGGCAGTGCCCACATGGCGCGACAGCATGCGGGCGTGCCAGGCAATGTCGGCGGCGTCATGGCGCATGAAGTAGCCCACGTCCAGCGTGGCCCAGAGCGGCTTTTGCGACTCGTGGGGCAGGGCATGCAGCGCCAGCACAATCAGTGCCTCGCGTTTGCGCGACTCAATTTCGGCGTCCGGGTCGGGCGCGCGGCCCCCCAGCACCCGCAGCGTGTAGCGGTACAGGTCTTCCAGCAGCTTGCCCTTCCAGGCGTTCCACACTTTCGGGCTGGTGCCGCGAATGTCGGCCACCGTCAGAAGGTACAGTGCGGTCAGGTTGCGTTCATTGCCCACCCGTTTGGCAAAGGCGGCAATCACGGCGGCGTTGCTCAGGTCTTCTTTCTGGGCGATGCGGCTCATCGCCAGGTGCTCATGCACCAAGAACTCGATCAGCTTGCAGTCTTCGCGGGAAATGCCGTGGTGGCGGCAAAACACCCGCACATCGCGTGCACCCAGCTCGGAATGGTCGCCCCCGCGGCCCTTGGCAATGTCGTGAAACAGCGCGCCGGCGTAAAGAATCCAGGGCTTGTCCCAACCGGCGGCGAGCTGCGAGCAATACGGGTATTCGTGCGCATGCTCGGCAATGAAGAAGCGGCGCACATTGCGCAGCACCATCAGGATGTGCTGGTCCACCGTGTAGACATGGAACAGGTCATGCTGCATCTGGCCGACGATCCTGCGAAACACCCACAGGTAGCGCCCCAGCACCGATGTCTGGTTCATCAGCCGCAGCGCATGGGTGATGCCCTTGGGCTCTTGCAGGATGGCCATGAACAGCTGGCGGTTGACCGGATCGTTGCGGAACTTGCCGTTCATCACGGCGCGGGCGTTGTACAACGCCCGCAGTGTGCGTGCCGACAGGCCCTTGATGCCCACCGTGCGCTGGTACAGCAAGAAGGTCTCCAGAATCGCGTGGGGGTGGCGTTCGTAGAGGTCGTCACTGGCCACTTCCAGCATGCCGGCCTTGTCAGAAAAGCGGCCGTTGATTGGCCGTGGCGCGTGCGTGGTCGGGTTCAGCCGCTCTTCAATGTTGAGCAGCAAAATCTGGTTGAGCTGGGTCACGGCCTTGGCGGCCCAGTAGTAGCGCTTCATCAGCGCCTCGCTGGCGCGCGCCACGATACGGCCGTCTGGGGCCAACTGGTTGGTGTAGCCAAAGCTCTCGGCCACGGCGGTTTGCAGGTCAAACACCAGCCGGTCTTCGCGCCGGTGGGCGATAAGGTGCAGGCGGGCGCGGATCAGGCTCAGCAGGGCCTCGTTGCGCTTGATCTGCAAGGCCTCGAACGGGGTCGCCAGGCCGGTGCGGGCCAGCTCGTCCCAGGTCTTGCCATAGCCGGCCGCGCGGGCCACCCACAGGATGATTTGCAGATCGCGCAACCCCCCGGGCGACTCTTTGCAGTTGGGCTCCAGCGAATAGGGCGTGTCTTCGAACTTGTTGTGGCGCTGGCGCAGCTCCAGCGTTTTGGCAATGAAAAAAGCCCTGGGGTCCAGCCCGGCGGTGAAGGCACGGGCAAAGGCTGCATAGAGCTTGCGGTTGCCGGTAACCAGGCGCGACTCCAGCAGTGAAGTTTGCACCGTGACGTCTTTGGCGGCCTCGGCCACGCAGTCGGCCAGGGTACGCACGCTGGAGCCGATCTCCAGCCCGGCATCCCAGCAACTGCCGATGAAGGCTTCAACCTGGCGCTTGAGGTCTGGATCGGCGTCGGGCGAGGTGCCGTCGGGCAGCAGCAAGACCACGTCCACGTCAGAGTGCGGGAACAGCTCGCCGCGCCCGAACCCGCCCACGGCCATCAAGGCGGCGCTGGCGGGCAGGCCCGCATGCTCTGACAGCGCTTTCAGTGCCTCGTCGGCCAGAGCGGCCAGTTTTTGCAGCAGGGTGCGAATGCCCCGGGTTGAGCTGCCGCTGGCATGCACCGACTGAAGCAGCGCGGCCTTTTTTGCGCGGTAGTCGGTGCGCAGTGCCTGCAGGTCAGCCATGAACGCGATCAGGCTGAAACAAACGCCGGGCGCGGCGGGCTGCCGGCCGACAGTGTCAGCACTTCGTAGCCGGTCTCGGTGACCAAAATGGTGTGCTCCCACTGGGCCGACAGCGAATGGTCTTTGGTCACGATGGTCCAGCCGTCACCCATTTCCTTGATGTCGCGGCGGCCCGCGTTGATCATGGGCTCGATGGTGAAGGTCATGCCGGGCTTGAGTTCTTCCAGCGTGCCGGGCTTGCCGTAGTGCAGCACCTGCGGCTCTTCATGAAAAACCTTGCCAATGCCGTGGCCACAAAACTCGCGCACCACGCTAAAGCCCTGGGCCTCGGCAAACTTCTGGATCGCCCAGCCAATGTCGCCCAGCCGCGCGCCAGGCTTGACCTGAACAATGCCGTGCCACATGGCGTCGAAAGTCACGGCGCACAGGCGCTTGGCGGCGATGGATGCCTCGCCAATCATGTACATGCGGCTGTTGTCGCCAAACCAGCCGTCTTTGGTGATCACAGTGACATCAATGTTCATGATGTCGCCTTTTTTGAGCGGCTTGTCGTTCGGGATGCCGTGGCACACCACGTGGTTCAGCGAGGTGCACAGCGACGCAGGGTAGGGTGGGTAACCGGCTGGCTGGTAGCCCAGCGTCGCTGACTTGGTGCCCTGCACGTTGACCATGTAATCATTGGCCAGGCGGTCAATTTCCCGGGTGGTGACCCCGGCCTTGACATGCGGTGTGAGGTAGTCCAGCACCTCGGACGCAAGGCGGCAGGCCTCGCGCATGCCCTGAATGCCCTGGGCGTCTTTGTAGGTAATGCTCATGGGGCTGAATTATCCCATTCAGCGAAATCCCCGGAAGCTAGAATTACGGGTTTTCACGGGGCTGCCCATTCAGCGCAGCGCCGAACCACCTCCAAGGCCACCACGTGACCCTGCACATCACCCAGTTTGAGGGCGGCAATGCCCTTAGTAACTTCCGAGTCCAGCAACTGCTGCCACGCCTGCAGGGCATTCACGACAAGATCACCGCAATCGCAGCGCGTTTTGTGCATCTGGTGGCCACCGACTCCATGCCGTCCGAGGCCGACAAGGCCCGCCTGGGCGCACTGCTGGTCTATGGCGACCCCTACAGCGGCCCGAGCGACGGCCCGCTGATTGTGGTGACACCGCGTTTTGGCACGGTCTCGCCCTGGGCCAGCAAGGCCACCGATATCGCGCACAACTGCGGCCTGGGCGTTCGCCGGGTCGAGCGCATCACCGAGTACCGGCTGGCGCTCAAAACCGGTTTGCTTGGCGGCACGCCGCAGCTCACAGCCGAGCAGGTGGCGGGCGTGGCGGCGTTGCTGCACGATCGCATGACTGAAAGCGTCATGTTCGAGCGCGCGCTGGCGGCCAGGCTGTTCACTGAATTGCATGCCGCCCCAATGGCCCATGTTGACGTGTTGCGCGGCGGCCGGGCGGCGCTGGTGGCGGCCAACCAGACCTTTGGCCTGGCGCTGGCCGACGACGAAATTGACTACCTGGTCAATGCCTTTGCAGAGCTCAAGCGCAACCCCACTGATGTCGAGTTGATGATGTTCGCGCAGGCCAACAGCGAGCATTGCCGGCACAAGATCTTCAACGCCAGTTTCACCATCGACGGCGTGGCGCAAGACAAGAGCATGTTCGGCATGATCCGCCACACCCACCAGACCAGCCCGCAGCACACGGTAATTGCCTATTCCGACAATGCGTCGGTGATGGAGGGCCTGCAGATTCAGCGTTTTATGGCAAAACCGGGCTCTAGCCCGCATGCAGCAAGCGCGAGCCACTATCAAAAGTATAGCGAGACGGCGCATGTGCTGATGAAGGTGGAGACCCATAACCACCCCACGGCCATCAGCCCGTTCCCTGGTGCCAGCACCGGGGCGGGCGGGGAAATCCGCGACGAAGGTGCCACCGGCCGGGGCTCCAAACCCAAGGCCGGGCTGACCGGCTTCACCGTGTCCAGGCTCTGGGGCGGCTGGTCAGACCAGCCCGGCGGCAAGCCTGCACACATTGCCAGCCCGCTGCAAATCGTGACCGAGGGCCCACTGGGCGGTGCCGCGTTCAACAACGAGTTTGGCCGGCCCAACTTGCTGGGCTACTTTCGCGAATACGAGCAGGCGGTGGCAAGTGACGTAGACACCGTGCTGCGCGGCTATCACAAGCCGATCATGATCGCCGGCGGCGTGGGCACCATCGACGCGCGGCTGACAAGCAAGATTGCGTTCCCGGCCGGCTCCTTGCTGATCCAGCTCGGCGGGCCGGGCATGCGCATCGGCATGGGCGGCAGTGCCGCCAGCTCCATGGCCACCGGGGCCAACGCGGCCGAGCTTGACTTTGACTCGGTGCAGCGTGGCAACCCCGAAATTGAACGCCGTGCACAAGAGGTCATCAACCACTGCTGGGCCCAGGGTGAGGCCAACCCGATACTGGCCATTCATGACGTCGGCGCAGGCGGCCTGAGCAACGCCTTCCCCGAACTGACCAACGACGCAGGGCGCGGCGCCCGCTTTGACCTGCGCGCCGTGCCACTGGAAGAAAGCGGCCTGGCTCCCAAGGAGATCTGGTGCAACGAAAGCCAGGAGCGCTATGTGCTGGCGATTGCGCCAGAGTCGCTGGCGCAGTTTCAGGCCTTCTGCGAGCGCGAGCGCTGCCCATTTGCAGTGGTGGGCGTGGCCACCCAGGAGCGGCAACTGGTGCTGGCAGACGCAGATGCCGCGCGCCGCGCCGGGCCGCCCCAAGCAAGCGCAGCCGCTTTGGGGAGCGTGGGGGCTCCAGTAGACATGCCCATGAACGTGCTGCTGGGCAAACCACCCAAAATGCACCGCGACGTGAACAGCGTGGCGCGCACCTTCAAGCCACTGGACCTGACCGGCGTGAAACTGCAAGACGCCGCCATCCAGGTGCTGAGCCACCCCACGGTGGCGTCCAAGCGCTTTCTCATCACCATTGGCGACCGCACCGTGGGTGGCCTGACGCACCGCGACCAGATGGTCGGCCCCTGGCAAGTGCCGGTGGCCGACTGCGCCGTGACGCTGGCCGACTACAGCGGTTTTGGTGGCGAAGCCATGAGCATGGGGGAGCGCACGCCGCTGGCCGCGATCAACGCGCCGGCCTCGGGTCGCATGGCGGTGGCCGAGGCCATTACCAACCTGCTGGCAGCACCCATTGAATTGCCCCGCGTCAAGCTGTCCGCCAACTGGATGGCGGCTTGCGGCGAGCCGGGTGAAGACGCAGCGTTGTACGCCACCGTCGAGGCGGTGGGCTTGGCGCTGTGCCCGGCCTTGGGCATCAGCATTCCGGTGGGCAAAGACAGCCTGTCCATGCGTACCCAATGGAACGACGAAGGCCTGAAGAAAAAAGTCACCTCGCCGGTGAGTTTGATCGTCAGTGCGTTCGCAACACTGCCCGATGTGCGTGGCACCTTCACGCCCCAGCTCAACGCCACCGAGGCCGACACCACCCTGGTGCTGGTTGACCTGGGCCGAGGCCGCAACCGCATGGGCGGCAGCATCCTGGAGCAGGTGCTGGGCCAGAGTGGCTGCACCGACGCCGCCGGCGTGCCCGACCTGGACGACCCGCAAGACCTGGTGAACCTTGTCAAGGCCGTGAATGCACTGCGCGCCAGCGGCCAGGTTCTGGCCTACCACGACCGCAGCGACGGTGGCCTGTTTGCCAGCGCCTGCGAAATGGCCTTTGCGGGCAATCTTGGCCTGGCCCTGAATGTAGACATGCTGGTGCTGGAAGGCGACGGAATTTCCGACAGCCGCATGGACACCGGTGACGCCAAGAACTGGGCCGGCCAGGTGAGCGCACGGCGCGACGAGCTGACCCTCAAGGCGCTGTTCAGTGAAGAGCTGGGCGTGCTGCTGCAGGTGCGCACCGCCCAGCGCAACGAGGTGATGCAAACCCTGCGCGACCATGGCCTGAGCAAGCACAGCCACTTCGTTGGCAAGACCCGGCCCGCAGCCTCGCAGACCGACATCGGCAAGGGTGAAGTTCAGGTCTGGCGCGACACCCGGCTGGTGTTCAGCAGCAAGCTGGCCGACCTGCATCAGGTCTGGGACAGCGTGAGCTGGAAGATCTGCCAGCAACGCGACAACCCCGCCGGTGCCGATGCCGAGCACGCCACCGCGGGCGACCCGACCAACCCCGGCCTGCACCTGGCGTTGACATTTGACCCCCGTGAAAATCCCGCCGCACCCTACCTCGGCCTGAGCCGCCCGAAAGTCGCGATCTTGCGCGAGCAGGGCGTCAACTCCCACGTGGAGATGGCCTACACCTTCACCGAGGCCGGTTTTGACGCCTACGACGTGCACATGACGGACCTGCAAACCGGCAGGGCGCGTTTGCAGGACTTCAAGGGCGTGGTGGCCTGTGGCGGTTTCAGCTACGGCGACACGCTGGGCGCCGGTATCGGCTGGGCCCGCAGCATTACCTTCAACCCGGTGCTGGCCGACCAGTTCAGGGCCTTCTTTGGTCGTGCCGACACTTTTGGCCTGGGCGTGTGCAACGGCTGCCAGATGTTTGCCGAGCTGGCCGACATCATTCCCGGCGCACAAGACTGGCCGCGCTTCACCACCAACCGCAGTGAACGCTTTGAAGCGCGCCTGTCGCTGGTGGAGGTGCTGGCCTCACCCAGCCTGTTCTTCCAGGGCATGGCCGGCAGCCGCCTGCCGATTGCCGTGGCCCATGGTGAAGGCTATGCCAACTTTGCCCACCGGGGCGACCCGGCGCGGGTGATTGCGGTCATGCGCTATGTGGACAACGCCGGCGGGCCGACCGAGGCCTACCCCTTCAACCCCAACGGCAGCCCCGGTGGCCTGACGGCAGTGACCACCGCCGACGGCCGCTTCACCGCGCTGATGCCGCACCCCGAGCGGGTGTTCCGCAACATCCAGATGAGCTGGACCAGTGGCGACGCCAGTGCGCTGAGCCCCTGGATGCAGATCTGGCGCAACGCGCGCAAGTGGGTGGGTTGACGGCCTGCTGTCTTGATCTGCGTCATGCGAGGCGGTGCCGGGCCGCAGTAGATTGGGCCTTGGCCCTGCTACTGGAGTTGCCCGATGATCCGTCGCCTGTTTGCTGCGCTGCTGCTGCTCAGTGCATGGTCTTGTGCCCATGCCGTGTTGGTCGACCTGAAGTCCACTGCCTGGCAGGTGTATGGAACGGCCTCGCCGTCAGCGGGCTCCTTCGGTGACGCGATCGGCTACGACCGCAGCGACAGCGACCGCGACGGCAACCCTTACGCGCGCTGGTTCAATTCCGACCAGGGCGTGGACTACGACGAGGCCATGACGGCAACGCCGTTCACGCCGCCCATGCGCATCACGTTCAATGGGTGTTTCCCGGGCACCCGCTACGGCTATAACCGAATCGTCGTGGGAGAAAAAAACACGGCGTTCAACAACGCCACCAATGCCTACCAGTACCCCATCAAACCCAAGTTTGGCCTGACCACGCGCTGGGACTACGCGGGCAGCATCCACACCTTTGTCATCCGCGGCCAGTACGAGGACGTGCTCAAGGCCATCCCGCAGGCCGTGGCCAGCAACAGCCAGTACTGCGGCGTTTACGGCATGGACTGGGACGGGCAGCGCATCATCTTCACCTACAACGGCACGGAGGTGGACCGCCGCACACTGGTGTACACCGAGCCGCTGTACATCCTGGTGCGTTCATTCGAGTTGCCCCACAGCTACAGCGCCATGACGGTGGAGCATGCCGGGCTGACCAGCGGCACCACCACAGTTGTGTTGCAGCCCGCAGCGGCGGGCGTGGGCAGCATGGATGGCACCGTGGGCGGCACGGTCAGCTGCGCCGGGCAGGCGGCTGCGGCGGTCAGCCCGTCGCTGGGGGCTGTCTCCAGCGACCTGCGCTTCACCAACCTGGCGGGTGCAGTGCATGCGGTCGTGGCCGGGCGCGGCAGCATTATCGGTACCGGGGTGTCGTTCACCTACACCGCCGACTTCAACGCCACCACCGGCGCGTTGACGGGCACTTTCCGTGACAGTGACGACACGGCCGACCAGCCCATCCAGTTCAGTCCCACCGGCACCGGGGGCGCGCTGGCCTGGCGGGCGCTGGTCAATGGCAGCGTCAATGCCTCGGGCCGCGCCTGCAGCTATGCGCTGACGGTCAATCTGGCGCTGCCCGCCAGTGCCCTCTACAGCGGCGGATACCCGGCCGGCACGCGCTTCAACGGGCCAGTGACCCGCACCGAGCCCATCACCATTCCGTTGTCCATTCCGGAGTTCGGCATTTCGCGCAACTACAGCACCAACATTGTGATCGAGGGCGGCTGGACGGCCCAGGTGACGCCGGGCGCTGCCGGTCCTGCGCTCAATGGCTACATGGACGCCACTTTCCGGATCGACCCGGAAATCAGCGAGACCTTCACCGTAAACATCGCGTCGCCGGTGCCCGGCATCACCATCCCCCCGGTGAGCATCCCGATCCAGATCAACATGGCCGGCCGCATCACCGGCAACCTGTTTGGCAACCTGCAGGACAACAGTGTCACCTTCCGGGGCAACTGGAACGGCAACTCGGTCGGCGGCGTGCAGGCGTCGGGGCAGATCGAAATGCCGATCCCGTTCGGCCCGGGCGGCTCAGCCCCTGCAGCCATCCAGCCCCGCATCACCGGTACCACGGTGGTGCCGATCGCGGCACCGGTGACGCCGGTGCCCATCCCGGGCTTTCCAGCCTCGGTGACGGTCCCGCTGGACGTGCGGCCTTCCGTTCCCTTTGTGCTTCAATAAGCCATGGCTGACCCCGTGCACGACACCGCTGCCGGCGCCCTGCGGGTGCTGCAGCCCATCGACCTGGCCGACCCGTTTCGCTGGCTCGCCGCAGGCTGGCGCGACCTGCGCGCGGCACCCGGCATTGCCGCGTTCTACGGCCTGTGCTTCTGGGGCATGGCCGCGGTGCTGGGTGCCGTGTTCCGCAACAAGCCGGAATACACCATGTCGTTCGTTTCGGGCTGTTTTCTCGTGGGGCCGTTTCTGGCGATGGGTCTGTACGAGTCGAGCCGCCGTCGGGAGGCGGGTTTGCCACAGGACTTCAGTGCCTCCCTGACCTGCTGGGACCAACGCCTGGGCAGCATGGGCTTGCTGGTGTTGGTGCTGATGCTGCTGGAACTGCTTTGGGGCCGCGCCTCACTGGTAGTGTTCGCGGTGTTCTTCAACACCGGCATGCCCACCACCGCCGGTGTGCTGCAGGCCGTGTTCAACCCCGAGAACTGGGAGTTTGTGGCGGTCTATGCCCTGGTGGGCGGCGCGTTTGCCGGCCTGGTGTTCGGCACTTGCGTGGTGTCCATTCCGATGGTTCTGGACCGCGACACCGATGCCATCACCGCCGCCATTGCGAGCTTGCAGGTGGTGTTTGGCCGTACCGGCCCCATGCTTTTGTGGGGCGCATTGATCGTGGTGCTGCTGGTGGCGGCCATCGCGCTGCCCTGGGCCGTTGGCGTGCTGGTTGTCGGGCCGTGGTTGGGCCACGCAACCTGGCACGCCTACCGTGGCAGTTTCCGCTGGGACGACGCCCGCGCAAGCTGATACCGGTTGGTGCCAATTCATCAACGGGCCCGCGCCGCGCCCTAAACTTGCGCCATGACCCACGCCCCGCGCTTTGACGCCCTGGACGCCCTGCGCGGCGTTGCCATCGTCTGGATGACGGTGTTTCATTTCTGCTTTGACCTGAACCACTTTGGCTGGCTGCGCGAAGACTTTTACCGCGATCCGATCTGGACCTGGCAGCGTACCGCCATCGTCAGCCTGTTCCTGTTTTGTGCCGGGTTGGGCCAGGCCGTGGCGCACCAGCAGGGGCAGGCCTGGCCGCGCTTTTGGCGGCGCTGGGCGCAGGTGGCGGGCTGTGCGCTGCTGGTCACGGCGGGCTCTTACCTGATGTATCCGAAGAGCTTTATTTACTTCGGTGTGCTGCACGGCATTGCCGTGATGCTGATCGTGGTACGGCTCACAGCAGGCTGGGGGCGCTGGTTGTGGCTTTTGGGCGGCATTGCAATTGCTATGAAATTCATAGCGGCTTACGCCCATTCGGCGGGGGCTGCAGCCGATTTTCTCAATAATCCGGCGTTTAACTGGCTGGGCTTGATCAGCCGCAAGCCAATCACCGAAGACTGGGTACCGTTAGTGCCCTGGCTCGGCGTGATGTGGTGGGGCATGGCAGCTGGGCAATGGGCGCTGGCGCGCAAGCCGCAATGGCTGGCAATGGCGCTACCCAAGGGGGCCGAGCCGCTGGCCTGGCTGGGCCGCTGGAGCCTGAGCTGGTACATGCTGCACCAGCCGGTGCTGATCGGCTTGCTTATGCTCATCAAGGCCCTGGCAGCATAAAAAAAGCGGCCAGAAGGCCGCTTCATTGCTTGGGCAGCAAGCCCCTCACTCGATCTTGGCTTTGGCGCGCAAATCGTCCTGGAACTTGGCCAGCTTTTGCTGTTGCAGTTGCTGGGCAATCTGTGGCTTGACTTCTTCCAGCTTGGGCAACTGCGCGTCACGCACATCGTCCAGGCGGATTACGTGAAAGCCAAACTGGCTCTTGACCGGTACATCGGTCACCTGGCCCTTGGTCAACTTGATCATGGCGGATGAAAACTCGGGCACGTAGCTGGCGGCGTTGGCCCAATCCAGGTCGCCACCGTTGGCACCCGAGCCAGGGTCTTTGGACTGCTTCTTGGCGATTTCATCAAACTTGCCGCCCTTTTTGAGGCTGGCGATGATGGCCTTGGCTTCGTCTTCCTTTTCCACCAGGATGTGGCGGGCGCGGTATTCCTTGCCCCCGTTGGCCGCCACGAACTTGTCGTACTCGGCCTTGATGTCGGCATCGGTCACCGGGTTGGCTTTTTGGTAGTCGGCAAACAGCTCGCGGATCAGGATGGTCTGGCGCGCAAGGTCGAGCTGGGCCTTGTAGTCGTCAGAGGCGTCCAGGCCACGCTTTTGCGCTTCTTGCATGAAGATTTCACGGGCAATGACTTCGTCCTTGAGCTGGGCCTGCATTTCTGGCGTGACCGGGCGGCCCGACTTGGCGATCTGCTGCGCCAGCGCGTCGGCACGGGCCTTGGGCACAGCTTTGCCGTTGACGATGGCCAGGTTTTGAGCAAGGGCGGGCAGGGCGAAAGCGCCCACCAGGACAGCCGCAGCAAGGGCGGACAAGGTGTGATTCTTCATATGGGGTTCCTGAGAGGTTCAGAGTGTTTCAATTGCCAGGGCATGGACACCCCGGTCAATGAAAACTTGCAGCGCATCATACACAAGGCGATGCCTTGCAACGCGGGTTTTTCCTGTAAACAAAGGTGAACCAATTCGCACCCGGAAGTGGGTTCCGGCGCCAGTGCCATCAGCACCCGCATGCCCGGCATGCGCAGCGCTTTCATCCAGCACTTCGAGCTGAGTGGGTGCCAGCAGTAGCGCCAGGCGCTGCTGCATGGCCAAGGCGGTGACCCCGGTGCCTGCGCTCATGGTTGCCCGGGCTCGTCGGCCTTGAGGTATTTGCCCAGGTACAGCGCCTGGCCCACCACAAACACGGCCATCAGGCCCAGCCCGCCAAACAGCTTGAAGTTGACCCAGGTGTCGGTGTCAAAGTTGAAGGCCACCCAGAGGTTGATGACGCCCATCACCACGAAGAAGCCGGTCCAGCTCCAGTTCATGGTGCGCCAGGCGGCGTCGGGCAATTCCATCTGCGCGCCCATCAGGGACTTGAGCAGGTTCTTTTTGAACAGCAGTTGCCCCACCAGCAGCGCGCCACCCATCAGCCAGTACAGCACGGTGGGTTTCCATTTGATGAAGGTTTCGTTGTGGGCGATCAGGGTGGCCCCCCCAAACAACACGATCACCCCCAGGCTGAGCCACTGCATCGGCTCGACCTTGCCATTGCTGTAGCGCAGCCAGCCAATCTGCACGATGGTGGCGGCAATCGCAACGCCAGTGGCAATGTAGATGTCGGCGAACTTGAACGCCGCAAAGAACAGGATGATGGGGAAAAAATCGATCAGCAGTTTCATGCTTGCTTCTTGAAGTCCAGTGACGCTGAGTTCATGCAGTAACGCAGGCCGGTGGGGGCCGGGCCGTCTTCAAACACATGGCCAAGATGGGCGTCGCAATCGGCACAGTGCACTTCAGTGCGTTTCATCCACATCATGCCGTCCACTTTGGTCTCAACCGCGTCCGGCGTCAGCGGCTGAAAGTAGCTGGGCCAGCCGGTGCCCGAATCGTACTTGGCGGCAGCATCGAACAAAGGCTTGCCGCAGCAAATGCAGGCATAGGTGCCCGGGTCCTTGTTGTCGGCGTACTTGCCGGTGAAGGCGCGCTCGGTGGCCTCATGGCGTGTGACGTCGTAGGCCATGGGTTCGGCCCCTTTTTGCGCCAGCAGGGCCTTCCACTGCGCGTCGGTTTTCTGGATCTTGGTCATGGGTTCTTTCAAGAGGAGCAGCTGATTTCAATGCTGGCCGCCCAGTTGGGCGGGAATGCAGCATAGTCGTCGTGGCCCGGGTGTTCATTACATGGGGCTTGCAGCAGGGTGAGCAAGGTCTGAACGCCTGAATAGTCGCGCTGCTTCGCCTGCCGGATGGCCTGCTCACCCAGGTGATTGCGCAACACATATTTTGGGTTGGTTTTGAGCATCAAATCGGCCGCCAGCCCGCGTCCTGATTGCGTGAGCCGCTCTGAATACTGTAGCAACCAGGCGTCAAATCCAGGCCTGTCAAGGAACAGGTCGCGCACCGGCTCAAAGGCACTGGCAGCCATTGCGTTGGACAGGCGGCGCCAAAAAATGCTGTAGTCCACTGCGTCGGCCGCCAGCAGCTTCTGGATGGTTTCAATCAACGCACGGTCACCGGTCTGCACATCGGCCAGCCCCAGTTTGGCGCACATGCGGGCTTGCAGGGCCAGCGCAAACCGGTCTTTGAACGGCTCCAGTGCGGCCAGGGCAAGGTCTTGCTCTTCAATCAGCGGCAGCAGCGCCTGGCCCAGGCAAAACAGGTTCCAGTAAGCAATATTGGGCTGCTTGTTATAGGCATAGCGCCCCGCACCGTCGCTGTGGTTGCAGATATGGCCTGGCACGAACCCGTCGAGAAACTGAAACGGGCCGTAGTCCACCGTCAGACCCAGGATGCTCATGTTGTCGGTGTTCATCACGCCATGGCAAAAGCCAACGGCCTGCCACTGCGCCACCATCTCAGCCGTGCGCAGGCTCACCGCTTCCAGCAATGCGGCATACGGGTTGCGTGGGCTTTGCGCCGGGCCGGCAGAACCGGGGTTGCGGCGGCACTCGGGGTAGAACTGGTCGATCACGTAGTCGGCCAGCGCGCGCAGCGGCCCGATCTGGTCACGCGCGGCAAAGTGCTCAAAATGCCCGAAACGGATAAAGCTGGGTGCCACCCGGGTCACAACCGCCGCGGTTTCGATCTGTTCGCGCCGTACCGGTGCGTCTGAACCCGTGACGCACAGGGCGCGCGAGGTCGGTATGCCCAAACCATGCATGGCTTCGCTGCACAGGAACTCGCGGATGCTGGAACGCAGTACCGCCCGGCCGTCACCCATGCGCGAGTAGGGCGTCAGGCCGCTGCCCTTGAGCTGAAACTCCTGCGCCCCGGCAGCGGTATGCGCTTCACCCAGCAAGATGGCCCGGCCGTCCCCCAGTTGACCGGCCCACACGCCGAACTGATGGCCGCTGTACACACTGGCCAGTGACGCGGTACCTGCAATCTTCAGGTTGCCGGTGAAGGCCTCCAGCGCCGCCTGAGAGGCGAGCCACTGTTCATCCAGACCCAGCTCGCGCGCCAGTGCACGGTTGGTGCCCACCCAGTAGGGCGAGGGCAAGGGGGTGGGCGCCAGCGGAGTGTAGAACTCGGGGCCTAGCGCGGCAAAGCTGTTGCTCCAGCGCACACCGAGGTCCAGGTCGGGTGCCATGTCTGCGGGCTTGTTCATGCCGCCAATTGTCGCCGTTGGGGATTGGACGCGGTGCCTTCAGGGTTAACACCAGCCAGTTGTCGTGCGAACGACAGAATTTGCCGCAGTGCTGCGCCAGAATGAGACTCGCCAGCTGCGCGACCCTTGGGTGGCGCGCAAGTTCCAGTTTTTTCAGTGCCTCAAGGAGTAGTCCCCATGATGGGTTTGATGCAAAGCCAGCCGTTGTTGATCTCTTCGTTGATTGATTTCGCGCAGCGCCACCACGGCGACGTCGAAATCGTTTCGCGCCGGGTTGAAGGCGACATTCACCGCTACACCTGGCGCGACGTGGCAGGCCGCGCCAGACAGGTGGCGAATGCCCTCGATGGGCTGAAGACCGGCTTTGGCGAGCGGGTGGCCACGTTGGCCTGGAACGGCTACCGGCACCTGGAGCTGTACTTCGGCGTCAGCGGCTCGGGCCGCGTGTTGCACACCATCAACCCCCGCCTTCACCCCGACCAGGTGGTGTGGATTGCCAATCACGCCGAAGACCAGGTGCTGTGCTTTGACATGAGCTTTCTGCCGATCATCCAGGCGGTGCATGCCAGGTGCACCACGGTCAAGACCTGGGTGGCGATGTGCGACGCCGACAGACTGCCGGCGGACACCGGCATTCCAGGGCTCATCAGCTACGAAGCCTGGATCGGTGTGCAGCCCGCGTCATACACCTGGCCAAGTTTTGACGAAAACTCGGCCTCCAGCATGTGCTACACCAGCGGCACCACCGGCAACCCCAAGGCCGCGCTGTACAGCCACCGATCGACCATCCTGCATGCCTATGCTGCTGCACTGCCTGATGTCATGTGCCTGAGCGCACGCGACGCGATTCTGCCGGTCGTGCCGATGTTCCACGTCAATGCCTGGGGCATTCCCTATTCGGCGGCCTTGGTCGGTGCCAAGCTCGTCTTCCCCGGCCCCGCGCTTGATGGCAAGTCGATCTACGAGCTGATAGAGGCCGAGCGTGTGAGCTACGCGGCAGGCGTGCCCACGGTCTGGCAGATGTTGCTGGGCCACATGAAGCCGGCCGGACTGCGCTTTTCGACGCTCAAACGCACGGTGATTGGCGGCTCGGCCTGCCCGCCGGCCATGATCGCCGCCTTTAACGACGAATACGGCGTCGAAGTGCTGCACGCCTGGGGCATGACCGAAATGAGTCCGCTGGGCACGCTGTGCACGCTCAAAAACAAGCACCTGGCCCTGTCTGACAGCGAAAAGATGACGATCCGGCTCAAGCAGGGCCGCGCGATCTATGGCGTCGACATGAAAATCGTCAATGAGGAAGGCCAGGAACAGGCCTGGGACGGCAAGGCCTATGGCGACCTGTATGTCAAGGGCCCCTGGGTGATTCGCGAGTATTTCAAGGGGGAGGGCGGCAACCCACTGGTGGATGGCTGGTTCCCCACCGGAGACGTGGCCACGATTGACCCTGATGGCTACATGCAGATTACCGATCGCAGCAAGGACGTGATCAAGTCCGGTGGCGAATGGATCAGTTCGATTGACATCGAGAACATTGCGGTGGCGCACCCGGCGGTAGCCATGGCCGCGTGCATTGGTGTGCGGCACCCCAAGTGGGACGAGCGTCCGATTGTGGCCGTGGTGAAGAAGCCGGGCTGCGATGTCACCCGTGAAGAGCTGCTGAAGTTTTACGAGGGCAAGACGGCCAAGTGGCAAATCCCTGACGACGTGGTGTTTGTCGACGCCATTCCACTGGGGGCCACCGGCAAGATGCAGAAGATGAAGCTGCGCGAGACCTTGAAGGACTACAAGCTGCCTTCCGCGTGAATACCGGTTGATACGCCACAGCGCTTGATGAGTTGCCCCCGAGTCACCCGCAAAAAATCTTCTGTCACCTGTGCGATAGAAATTTCGCGGCTTAGGGGCATTCCCTGAGCGTTGCACTGCACAAAAACCAGTACCCTGCGCGCTGTCAGTCAACCAAGGAGACATCCATGAAATTTGCAATGAAAACCGTCGCCGCCACCGCCATTCTGATGGTGGCAGGTGGCGCGTTCGCCCAGAAGGGCGAGACCGTCAAAATCGCCCACATCGATCCGTTCTCAGGACCATTTGCCAACGTCGGACAAAACCAGCTCAAGAGCTGGCAGTTCGTCGCCGAGCGCTATGGCGGTGCAAAAAATCCGGCGGGCGTCAAATTTGAAGTTGTCGGCTTCGACAACAAGGGCTCGCCCCAGGAAAGCCTGAACGCGCTCAAGGCCGCCATCGACCAGGGCTTTCGCTACGTCACGCAGGGCAACGGTTCGGGCGCTGCAGCTGCCATTCAGGACGCCGTCAACAAGCACAACGAGCGCAACCCCGGCAAGGAGGTGGTGTACATCAACTACGCCGCCGTTGACCCGGCACTGACCAACGAACGTTGCAGTTTCTGGCACTTCCGTCTTGACGCCGACACCACCATGAAGATGGAGGCCCTGACCAGCTACATGAAGGACCAGAAAGAAGTCAAGAACGTCTATCTGATCAATCAGAACTATGCGCACGGCCAGCAGGTGGCTCGCTACTTCAAGGAAGGCATTGCGCGCAAGCGCCCTGACGTGAAGATCGTCGGCGACGAACTGCACCCGCTCGGCCAGGTCAAGGACTTCGCGCCCTACGTCGCAAAGATCAAGGCCGCTGGCGCCGACACCATCGTCACCGGCAATTGGGGCACTGACATGACCCTGCTGGTCAAGGCGCTGAATGATTCCGGCATGAAGGTTCCGCTGTATGCCTACTATGCAGGCGTGTCGGGCACCCCAACTGCCCTGGCACAGGGCAAAGACATGAACGTGAGCCAGGTCGCCATCAGCCATTCCAACTATGGCGGTGACCTGCGTGAGTTGCGCAACGAGTTCAAGAAGAAGTTCAACGACGACTTCTACACCTTCCAGACCTTGCTGGGCATCAACATGCTGGCCCAGGGCATGGCCAACGCCAAGAGCACCGACCCCGTCAAGGTGGCCACCGCCATGAGCGGCATGAGCTTCAAGGGCACGGCCGGCGAAGCCACCATGCGCAAGGCTGACCACCAGTTGCAACAGCACATGTTCATCAGCAAGTGGACCAAAGCGACCGCCCAGAACCCCTACAGCGAAGAGAACACCGGCTTCAACTTTGCGGTGGTCAAGCAGCTGGAGCCCTACGTGGCGTCCACCCCAACGTCCTGCCAGATGAAGCGTCCCTGAACTGAAGCCATCGGAGCGGCGCTGGCCGCTCCAGGGCTTTCAGATGGGGCACCTGGTGCCCCAGTTTTTTTTGAATTGGACTCCTGGACATGGAATTCTTCACCGTTTCATTGCTGAATGGCTTGAGCTACGGCTTGCTGCTGTTCATGTTGAGTTCGGGCCTGACGCTGATATTCAGCATGATGGGGGTTCTGAACTTCGCGCATGCGAGCTTCTACATGCTGGGAGCCTACGTTGGCTACACCGTGAGCGCGTCAATCGGGTTTGCTCCGGGGCTGATCGCAGCCCCGTTGGTGGTCGGGCTGCTGGGCGCGCTGTTTGAGAAATACTGCCTGCGCCGGGTCCACCAGTTTGGCCATGTGCCCGAACTGCTGATTACCTTTGGGTTGAGTTACCTGATTCTTGAAGTCGTCCAGTTGATTTGGGGTCGTTCTGCAATGGACTACCGCAAGCCGGTGTGGCTTGACTACCCGGCATTTACTATTTTTGGGACGCAGTTCCCGGCATTTCGAGTATTCATGATGGGCGTTGCGTTTGCAATGCTGGCCTCACTGTGGTTGCTGCTGAAAAAGACCAGAATTGGCCTGGTCATTCAGGCGGCGTTGGTGCACCCGCACGCAGTTGAGTCGCTTGGGCATAACGTGCCTCGGGTTTTCATGATGGTGTTTGGTGGCGGTGCCGCGCTGGCCGGCCTGGCTGGTGCAGTCGGTGGTGCGCAGTTTGTAACCGAGCCGGCCATGGCGGCTTCTGTTGGGTCCATCATCTTTGTGGTGGTGGTGGTCGGCGGCATGGGGTCGTTGCCTGGGGCCTTTGTGGCTTCACTGCTGATCGGGCTGATGGACGCTTTTGCCGTTGGCAGCGACCGCAGCGTTGCCGATGGCCTGCGGTTCCTGGGCATGGTGATCAACGAATCCACATTTGGCTGGGTTGTTCTCAAGGTCAAGATATCGCAGGTGGCGGCAATACTGCCCTACCTCTTGCTGGTTCTCATTCTTATTTTCAGACCCAAGGGTCTGCTTGGCACAAGGGAGGGCTGAGATGGCCGCAGCCTACTACCGATTCAAGCCACTCAACATTGGCCGCTGGATCATCTGGAGCCTGTTCGCGCTGCTGTTGTTTGCCGCGCCACTGGTGTTCACCAGTTCTCTGTCGCACACCATGCTGAGCCAGATGGGCATTGCCATCATTGTCTGCCTGGCGTACAACATTCTGCTCGGGCAAGGCGGCATGTTGAGCTTTGGCCATGCTGTTTATTCAGGCATGGGGTCGTTTCTGGCCATTCACATGCTCAATGTTGTTGGCAAGGGCGACTTTGCGCTGCCGGTGAGCCTGGTTCCCATCGTCGGCGGCCTGGCCGGACTGGGCTTTGCGCTGTTGTTTGGCTGGGTCACAACCAAAAAAGCCGCAACACCTTTTGCCATGATTACGCTGGGCCTGGGTGAGCTGGTTTGGGCCATGTCACTGATGTTCCCCGAGTTTTTTGGCGGCGAGGGCGGCATCTCCAGCAACCGGGTTGCCGGCAGCAAGCCTTTTGGCATCACCTTTGGCCCGCAAATCCAGCTTTATTACCTGATCGCGATCTACACGTTTGTCTGCACTGCCCTGATGTTCGCCTTTACGCGTACGCCGCTGGGGCGCATCCTGAATGCTGTACGAGACAACCCGGAGCGAGTCGAGTTTGTCGGGTACGACACCCAGAAAGTCCGGTTTTTTGCGTTCTGCATCAGCGGCTTCTTTGCAGGCGTGTCTGGTGGGCTGGGGGCGCTTAACTTTGAAATCGTGACATCGGAGGTGGTCGGTGCGGCCCGCTCGGGGGCCTATCTCCTGTTTGTGTTCCTGGGGGGGGCCACCTTCTTCTTCGGGCCCATCATCGGTGCCATTCTGATGGTGCTGGCCTTCGTGCTGTTGTCCGAGTTCACCAAGGCCTGGCTGCTCTATCTGGGCCTGGTGTTCCTGTTCATGGTGATGTATGCCCCTGGCGGGGTGGCAAGCCTGATCATGATGAACCTGCGTGTGGCAGCCTTTGGGAAGCTGCGCCAGCTTTGGGTGAGCTACCTGGCGCTCGGTGTCACCGCACTGATTGCGCTGACCGGTGCCGCCGCCATGATCGAGATGGTCTATCACCTGCAGTTGAATGCGGCGCTGGGTTCCGAGTTGCGTTTCCTTGGCGTCGCGCTCAATGCCAAGGGCCTGAACAGCTGGTTTGGGGCCGGCTTCGTGATGCTTACCGGCCTGTTCCTGTTTGAAGTCACGCGTCGCCAGTTCGCGCGCGAGTGGGGCGCGATCCAGGAGTACATCGAAAAAGAGATCAAGCGAAGGGAGGCCCTGGCATGACATACGCGCTTGAACTCAAAGATTTGCGCAAGAGTTTCGGCAAAACCGAAATCATCCGTGGTGCCAATCTGGCGGTGAACGGCGGGGAACGCATCGCGGTGATCGGTCCCAACGGCGCAGGCAAGTCCACGCTGTTCAACCTGATCAGCGGCCGCTTTGCTCCCACCAGTGGTGACGTGCTGCTGCACGGCAAACGAATCAATGGCCTGCGGCCGTTCGAGATCAATCGCCTGGGCCTTTCGCGCAGCTTCCAGATCACTAACATTTTCCCCAAGCTCAGCGTTTTCGAGAACCTGCGCTGTGGTGTGCTTTGGAGTCTTGGCTACAAGTACACCTTCCTGAAGTTTCTGGCCGACCTGGATGACGCCAATGAACGGGCCGAAGAACTGATGCAGATGATCAAGCTGGACCGAAAGCGGGATGTGCTGGCCGTGAACCTTACCTACGCGGAACAACGCGCGCTTGAGATCGGCATCACCATCGCTGGCGGCGCCAATGTGATCCTGCTGGACGAACCCACTGCCGGCATGAGCAAGAGCGAAACCAGCCGCTTCATCAACCTGATCAAGGCAGTAACGGTGGGCAAAACCCTGTTGACTGTGGAGCATGACATGGGCGTGGTGTTTGGTCTGGCGGACAAAATCGCTGTGGTGGTCTATGGCGAGGTGATTGCCTATGACACCCCTGAGGCAGTGCGGGCGAACCCGCGGGTACAAGAGGCCTATCTGGGCTCGCATGTAGCCGACGCACAGGCAGGAGCGCATTGATGCTGAAAATCGACAACCTGCACGCCTACTACGGCAAAAGCCATGTTCTGCATGGCGTTCACTTCGAAGTGGGCGCGGGCGAAATCGTGGCACTTCTGGGGCGCAACGGCTCCGGGCGCTCAACCACCGCCAAGGCCATCATGGGCATGGTGGACTGCCAGGGCTCTGTGCATTGGAAGGGGCAGGAGATCATGGGCTCAAAAGCCTACGAGATCGCTCATTTGGGTATCGGCTATGTGCCGGAGAACCGTGACATCTTTCCCAACCTGACTGTTCATCAAAACCTGATGCTGGGTGAGAAAGGCCGCGGCAAGGCCAGCCGCTGGTCTTTTGACGACATGTACACCATGTTTCCGCGCCTGAAAGAGCGCCAGCACACCGAAGCAGGCGTACTTTCGGGAGGCGAGCAGCAAATGCTCACGCTGTGCCGCACCCTCATGGGCGACCCCGACCTGATCATCATTGACGAGCCGACCGAGGGCCTGGCACCCAAGATCGTTGAGCTGGTGGGGCAGTACCTTAAAACGCTCAAAGACCGTGGGATTTCGGTGCTGCTGATTGAGCAGAAGCTGACCATTGCCATGGCGGTGTCTGACCGCGCACTGGTCATGGGCCATGGCAGCATCGTGTTCCAGGGCACGCCCGACAGCTTGCGGGCTGACGCCTACATTCGCAAGGAATGGCTGGAGGTCTGAAGTCCCGCCAGTGACAAGCTTTTGTTGCGGTGCAACGCGGTCGTTCTAGAATCAAATAGAACGACCGTTCTTTTTCTATCCAGGAGACTACAGCATGACGGCTGAATACACAGTTCATGGCGACGTTGCCGTGATCAGCATGAACAACCCGCCGGTCAATGGGCTGGGGCACGCCACCCGTGTCGGCCTGACCGACGGGCTGACCCGGGCCAATGCCGACGCAGCCGTCAAGGCGATCATCATTACAGGCGCGGGCAAGGCCTTTTCGGGAGGTGCCGACATCAAGGAATTTGGCAGCGCCAAGGCGCTGGCCGAGCCCAACTTGTTGAGCGTTATCCTGGCCGTTGAAAACTCGTCCAAGCCGGTGGTTGCAGCGATTCATACCGTGGCCATGGGCGGTGGACTGGAATTGGCACTGGGCTGCCACTACCGCATTGCCGCACCTGGCACCAGCATCGCCTTGCCTGAAGTCAAGCTGGGGCTGATCCCTGGCGCTGGCGGCACCCAGCGCCTGCCCCGGGTTCTGGGCGTGGAAACTGCGCTCAACATGATCGTCAGTGGTGAGCCAGTCAAGAGCGAGTTGCTGGCCCAGCTGCCGGGACAAAAGCTGTTCGACAAAATGGCGGTGTCTGCGGAATCCCTTGCCGATGAAGCCCTGGCATTTGCCCGTTCAGTGGCTGCAGAACACGCGAAGTCCGCTGGCCCGCTGCCACTGGTACGCAACATGAAGGCGCAACATCCGCTGGGTGACGCGTATTTTCAGTTCGCCCGCAACATGGTCAAAGGAATGTCAAAGAACTTCCCGGCACCGGCAAAGTGTGTGGACGCGGTAGAAGCCGCCACCAAGCGCAAGTTTGACGACGGCATGGTGTTTGAGCGCGAAGTCTTCACCGCGCTGATGTTCACGCCGGAGTGCCGGGCGCTGCGTCACCTGTTTGTGGCCGAACGTGCCGCCTCCAAGATCCCTGACGTGCCGGACGACACCGCCAAACGCGACATCAAGTCAGTGGCCGTGATTGGCGCGGGCACCATGGGCGGCGGCATTTCAATGAACTTCCTGAATGCCGGCATCCCGGTGAAGATTCTTGAGATGAAGCAGGAGGCGCTGGACAAAGGCGTCGGCATCATCAAGAAGAACTACGAAGCTCAGGTCAAGAAAGGCAAGCTCAAGCAAGACAAGTACGACCAGCGCATGGCGTTGCTCACAACCACGCTGAGCTACGACGAGCTGAAAGACGCCGACCTGGTGATCGAGGCAGTGTTTGAGGAAATGGGCGTCAAGGAAAAGGTGTTCAAGGAACTCGACCGGGTCATGAAGCCCGGCGCCATTCTTGCATCGAACACCTCGACCCTGGATGTGAACAAGATCGCCTCCTTCACCCAACGCCCGCAAGACGTGGTGGGGATGCATTTCTTCAGCCCCGCCAACGTCATGAAATTGCTGGAGGTGGTGCGTGGCGAGAAAACCGCCAAGGACGTGCTGGCAACCGTGATGGCGCTTGGCAAAAAGATCAAGAAAACCTCGGTGGTGTCGGGCGTGTGTGACGGCTTTATCGGCAACCGCATGATCGAACAATACAGCCGCCAGGCCGGCTTTTTGCTGGACGAAGGCTGCACGCCACAGCAAGTTGACAAGGCCGTCGAAAAATTCGGCTTTGCCATGGGTCCGTTCCGCATGGGCGACCTGGCCGGCAACGACATCGGTTGGGCAATCCGCAAACGCCGCGCTACCGAGCGGGTTGACATGAAGTACAGCCGCACCGCCGACAAGCTGTGTGAGCTGGGCCGCTTTGGCCAAAAGACCGGGGCCGGCTGGTACGACTATCAGGTAGGCAAGCGCGACGCGATCCCGTCAGAGCTGGTCAACAAAATGATCGAGGACCACCGCAAAGAGCTCGGCATTTCCCCGCGCAAGATTTCAGACGAAGAAATCGTGCAGCGCCTGGTCTATGCACTGGTTAACGAGGGCGCACACATCGTGCAAGACGGTATTGCCTCACGCGCCAGCGATATCGACATGGTGTACCTCACCGGCTACGGCTTCCCCATCCACCGTGGCGGCCCGATGATGTACGCCGACCAGGTGGGCCTGTTCAATGTGGTTGAGGCCATGAAGCGCTTCCAGCGCAACCCGCTGGATGATGCGAAGTTCTGGGAGCCGGCCCCGTTGCTGGCCCGCCTGGCGGCCGAAGGCAAGAGCTTCAGCTAAAGCGGGCGATGATCAAACGCGTACTTCTGGGCGTTGCAGGCCTGCTGCTACTGCTGGTTGCGGTGGTGGTCGTCAACACCTTGCGCCAGGGGTCGCGTCAGATTACTGTGCCAGCGGCTACGGCTCTGGTAGTCGATGAAAGCGGCGTGGCACAGCGGTTGGCTGGCGCCTTGCGTTTCAAGACCATTTCCAGTCATGCTGATCCAGCGCTGAATGCCGAGGAATTCCGTAACCTGCACGCCTACCTGGCGCAGCGCTTTCCGAAGGTTCATGCCAACCTCACGCGGGAGTTGGTGGGCGGGCTGAGCTTGCTCTACACCTGGCCCGGCACCGATCCCAAGGCCAAGCCGATTGCGCTCCTGGCCCACCAGGACATCGTGCCCATCGCGCCCGGCACCGAAAAAGCCTGGCAGGCCGACCCGTTTGCCGGTGAGATCAAGGACGGCTTTGTCTGGGGTCGGGGTGCCTGGGACAACAAGTCAAACCTGATTGCCCAGCTTGAAGCGGTTGAGCTGCTGCTGGCAAGCGGCTTCAAGCCACGCCAGACGGTCTATCTGGGCTACGGTCACGACGAAGAAGTGGGAGGGCTGCGCGGCGCGGTGGAGATCGTCAAGCTGCTGCAGCAACGCAATGTCAAGCTTGAGTTTGTCCTGGACGAAGGCCTGCTGATCACAGAAGGCATCATGCCCGGCCTGAGCAAGCCGGCGGCATTGATTGGAATTGCAGAAAAAGGCTATTTGTCGGTGGTCTTGAAGGTTCCCGCGGCACCCGGGCATTCATCCATGCCTCCGGTCAAGGGTAGCAGTGCCATTGGCATGATGAGCGCCGCCTTGCGCCGCCTGGACGACGAGCAGTTGCCCGCCAATATCCGTGGCGTGGCGCGGGAAATGTTCGAGACGATTGCGCCCGAGATGTCGGGGTTCAGCCGCTTTGCGCTCACCAATCTCTGGTTGTTTGGCCCGCTGGTGCAGGGACAGCTGGAAAAGGGTGCCAGCACCAATGCCATGCTGCGCACCACCACCGCGCTGACCATCGTCAACGCCGGCAACAAG
Source organism: Ramlibacter sp. 2FC (assembly GCA_943369755.1). Taxonomy (GTDB): domain Bacteria; phylum Pseudomonadota; class Gammaproteobacteria; order Burkholderiales; family Burkholderiaceae_C; genus CALROG01. The sequence continues at coordinate 37,809 of CALROG020000017.1, read as the reverse complement.
GACAACGTGATCCCCGGCCTGGCGGAAGCCACGGTCAACTTCAGGTTGCTGCCAGGCGACACGCGCGAGAGCGTGATGCAACATGTCAAGGCCAAAGCCGCCAATGACCGCTTTGAACTTATTGCATTGCCGGGTGGAGCCGACCCTTCACCGGTCTCGCCCACTGCGTCGGCCTCTTACCAGCTACTCAACCGGACCGTGCGGTCTTTGTTCCCCGACACCCTGGTCGCCCCGGGCCTGATGATTGCTGCAACCGACTCGCGGCACTTCACGCCGATCAGCGACCATATTTATCGCTTCTCGCCGGTGCGCGCCAAGCCAGAAGACCTGTCGCGCTTTCACGGCACCAATGAACGAATCTCTACCGCCAATCTGGCTGAAGTGGTCCGCTTCTATCACCAGTTGCTGAGCAACAGCTCGGCGGCTATCAACTGAATCTGCATTCCCTACTGAAAGGCACCGCCATGACCAACGCCGTAATTGTTTCCACCGCCCGCACACCCCTTGCCAAGAGCTGGAAGGGCGCCTTCAACATGACCCACGGTGCCACGCTGGGCGGCCATGCCGTGAAGCACGCCATTCAGCGGGCCGGCATTGACGCCGCTGAAGTGGACGACGTCATCATGGGCTGCGCCAACCCCGAGGGAGCCACCGGTGCCAACATTGCACGTCAGATTGCCCTGATGGCGGGCTGCCCAATCACCACCTCGGGCATGACGGTCAATCGTTTTTGCTCGTCGGGTCTGCAGACCATTGCCATGGCGGCACAGCGTGTGATCGCCGGCGAGGCCGACATTTTTGTAGCTGGCGGTGTTGAAAGCATTTCCTGCGTGCAGCAGGAAATGAATACCCACATGCTTCAGGACCCGGCGCTGAACAAGCTCAAGCCCGAGATCTACTGGAACATGCTGCAAACCGCTGAGCAGGTGGCCAAACGCTACAACATCGGCCGCGACGCAATGGACGAATATGGAGCCGCAAGCCAGCAGCGCGCCACGGCCGCGCTGGAAAAGGGCCTGTTCAAGGACGAGATCGCCCCGATCACGGTTCAAGCCGGTGTGGCCGACGCAGTGATGGGCCTTCGCACCAAAGAGGTTACGGTGAGCGACGACGAGGGCATTCGCGCCGGCACCACCAAAGAAGGCATCAGCGGTATCCGCCCGGCCATCCCCGGCGGGGTTATTTCGGCCGGCAATGCCAGCCAGTTTTCAGACGGCGGTGGCGCGGTGGTGGTCATGAATGAAGACGTGGCCAGCCGCAAGGGGCTCAAGCCTTTGGGCCGGTTCCTGGGCTTTGCGGTAGCCGGTTGCGAGCCCGACGAGATGGGCATTGGCCCGGTCTACGCCATCCCCAAGGTGCTGAAGAAGCTGGGCCTGACGGTCAATGACATCGACCTGTGGGAACTGAACGAAGCCTTTGCCGTGCAAGTGATTTACTGCCGCGACAAGCTGGGAATCCCCGGTGACCGCCTGAACGTCAACGGCGGTGCCATTGCTGTGGGTCACCCCTATGGCGTGAGCGGTCAGCGCCTGACCGGCCATGCGTTGATTGAGGGCAAGCGCCGCGGTGCCAAGCGTGTGGTGGTGACCATGTGCATCGGTGGCGGCATGGGAGCGGCGGGCGTGTTCGAGGTGCTTTAAGGTCGTGCCGAAACTGGCCCACTCAGTGCCAGTGCACGCAAGTGTTGTTCGACGAACCCACTGAATCTGATTGATGCCATGAGCCTTCGCACCACACTTGATTTTTTGCTCTATGACTGGTTGCGAGCCGACAGCCTGAACCAGCGCGAGCGCTTTGCCGATCACAGCCGCGAGACTTTTGACGCAGTGCTGGACACCTGCGAGCGCATCGCGCGCGAGAAGTACGCACCCTTCAACCGCACGCTGGATGTGCAGGAGCCGCGCACCGAGCAGCAAGCAGACGGCAGCTTGCGCGTGGTACTGCCGCAATGCACGCATGACGCCCACGAAGCCTACGCCGCCTCGGGCATGCTCAGCGCCGCGCAAGACTACGAGATTGGCGGCATGCAGTTGCCTTACACGGTAGAGGCCGCCGCCAATACTTTCTTTGCCATGGCCTCGGTCAGCATGGGCTCAGGTTTGCTCACTGTGGGCAATGCCAACCTGTTGATGGTGCACGGCACTGCGCTGCAGAAACAGGTGTTTGCGCTCAATGAGTTTTCTGGGCGCTGGTCTGGCACCATGTGCTTGAGCGAGCCCCAGGCCGGCTCAAGCCTGAGCGACGTGGCCACCCGCGCCATACCCGACGGTGCGGGTTTTGAAGCCGACCCACTGGGCCCGCGCTACCGGCTCAAGGGCAACAAGATGTGGATTTCGGCCGGCGAGCATGATCTCACCGAAAACATCATTCATCTGGTGCTGGCCAAGATTCCGGGGCCCGACGGCAAGCCGATTCCTGGCACCCGCGGCATTTCGTTGTTCATCGTGCCCAAGAAGTTGGTCGATGTGCAAGGCCAACTGACCGGTGTGCGCAACGACGTGGCACTGGCCGGGTTGAACCACAAGCTGGGCTGGCGCGGCACCACCAATACCTTGCTGAACTTTGGTGAAGGCCAGTTTCCGGTCCCTTCGGCGGGCTCAGCACCGGCGACAGCCGGTGCGGTTGGCTACCTGGTGGGCAAGCCCCATGAAGGGCTGCGCTGCATGTTCCACATGATGAACGAGGCGCGGATTGGCGTGGGTCTGGCGGCCACCATGCTGGGCATGGCGGGCTACCACGCCTCTTTGGACTACGCAAAAAACCGCCCGCAAGGCCGCGCGGTGGGCCCGGCCGGCAAAGACCCGGCGCAACCCCAGATTCGGATCATTGAGCACGCCGATGTCAAGCGTATGCTGCTGGCACAAAAGAGCTACGCCGAAGGTGCCCTGGCGCTCGAACTGTACTGCGCCCGGCTGGTTGATGAGCAGCACACAGCGCAAGCCGCAGCAGCCAATGAAGCACGCCTGCTGCTGGAAGTGCTCACGCCAATTGCCAAAAGCTGGCCCAGTGAATGGTGCCTGGAGGCCAACTCGCTGGCCATTCAAATCCACGGCGGCTATGGCTACACCCGCGATTTCCCGGTCGAGCAGTACTGGCGCGATCAGCGCCTGAACATGATTCATGAAGGCACGCACGGCATTCAGGCCGCCGACCTGCTGGGGCGCAAGGTGCTGATGGAAGCTGGCAAGGGCCTGCAGTTGCTGGCCGCACGCATTGACAACACGGTACAGCGGGCGCGGCAAAGGCCCGATCTGGCGGCACATGCCGACGCGCTGGCGGCCGCACTGCAACAAGTTGCCGACGCCACCCAGGCCGCCTGGGCCACCGGTGACCCGTCAGACGCGCTGGCCAACGCCGTGCCTTATATGCAGGCCTTCGGCCATACGGTGCTGGCCTGGATCTGGCTCGACGTGGCTCTCTGCATTCCGCCAGACGCTATAAATTCAATAGCGGCTCACGCAGGCCGCATACGGGCTACAGCCTATTTTTATCACTATGAGCTGCCTAAAATAGGTGCCTGGCTACACGTCGTCAGCCGCCGCGACCAAACCTGTGCCAGCATGGCCGAAGAGGCTTTTTGATGGCCTCTTTGCGCACCATCGCCCGGGTGCAGCGCCTGATCTGGGTTTTGATTTACGGTGGTCTGCTTTTGTTGGTACTGGGCCTGGCCACCCGAGCTGCGGACCCGGCGACCAGCTGGACCCTGATCTTGCTGGGCACGCTGGCAGCCGTGGCCGGGGCAATTCTTGTCTGGGTCCGCTCCCGCTTGAACGCGGACTGAATCTTTCACAAACATTACCAAGGACACCTCATGACCCGCACCATTCACAAGCTGTTTGACCTCTCGGGCAAGACCGCTCTCGTCACCGGTGGTTCGCGCGGCCTCGGTCTGCAAATGGCCCACGCGCTAGGCGAAGCCGGCGCGAAGCTGATGCTCAGCTCGCGCAAGGCATCCGACCTTGAAGAAGCCGTGGCGGAATTGCAGGCCGCCGGGATTGATGCCCGCTGGATCGCCGCTGACTGCGCCAGGGAAGAAGATATCCGCCGCCTGGCAGACGAAACCTTGCAACGCATGGGCCAGGTCGACATTCTGGTTAATAACGCGGGTGCGGCCTGGGGCGCACCTGCCGAAGACCACCCGGTGGAAGGCTGGGACAAAGTCATGAACCTGAACGTTCGCGGCTACTTCATCTTGAGCCAGCACATTGCCAAACACAGCATGATCCCGCGCCAGCAGGGCCGCATCATCAACATCGCCAGCATTGCCGGGCTGGGCGGCAACCCGCCCGAGATGACCACCATTGCCTACAACACCTCCAAGGGTGCGGTGATCAACTTCACCCGCGCGCTGGGCTGCGAATGGGGCAAGTACAACATCACGGTCAATGCAATTTGCCCGGGCTTCTTTCCCAGCAAGATGACCAACGCCACCCTCAAGGCCCTGGGTGAAGAAAAACTGGCGGCGCACGCACCGCTCAAGCGCCTGGGTGACGACGAAGACCTCAAGGGCATCACCGTGCTGTATGCGTCCGACGCCGGCAAGCACATCACCGGCCAGTGGCTGGCGGTAGATGGTGGCGTATCGGTGGTCACTGGCGGCTGAATGATTCCCCCCCGAAGCGCCTGCCGCGCCTCCCCCTCAAGCGGGCGCCACCAGCAGCCCGGCGAAGCCGGTTCTGCGGTGGTACTGGAATGGAGCCCGCTTTGAAGTTCGGTGTCGAGATTCCCTTCGTTAACCACCTGGGCTTTGAGCTGGTGTTGTTTGACGACGGGCTTTCGCAGATCGACTACGAACCCCGGCCTGAACACCTCAATTCATTCGGTGTGACCCACGGCGGTGCCTGCATGACGCTGCTGGACGTGGTGATGGCCGTGGCTGCACGCAGCGTACAAAAAGACATGGGTGTGGTCACCATCGAGATGAAAACCAGCTTTATGCAGCCCGCCCGCGGCAAGCTCAGCGGCAAAGGTCGGCTGATGCACCGCAGCGCCACCATGGCCTTCACCGAAGGCACGATTTTTGACGAACAGGGCAGGGCTTGCGCCCATGCCACCGGCACGTTCAAGTACGTCAAACGCCTGCCCACCGGGGCGAAAAGCGTTAACCCGCTGAACGTGATTTCAACTGACTGAAGAAAGACTCTTATGCCTCAAAACCAACAAATCCTGCTGGACAACCGCCCCACAGGCGAAGCCAGCGCCAGCAACTTCAAGCTGGTCAACAGCGATACGCCCGCACTGGCTGATGGGCAGGTGCTGGTGCGCCACCACTACATGAGCCTGGACCCGTACATGCGCGGGCGCATGAACGACGCCAAAAGTTACGCCCAGCCGCAGCCGCTGGGCCAGGTGATGCAGGGCGGCACTGTGGGCGAGGTGGTGGAAAGCCGCAACCCGAAGTACGCGGTGGGCGACAAGGTTGTGGGCTTTGGCGGCTGGCAGGAGTACAGCGTTGTCAACAGCGACATGGTGGGCGCGCTGCGCAAGGTGGACACTACCCATGTGCCGCTTTCGCATTACCTGGGCGCTGTTGGCATGCCTGGCGTAACCGCCTGGTATGGCCTGGTCAAGATCATTGATGCCAAGCCGGGCCAGACGGTGGTGGTAAGCGCCGCAACCGGTGCGGTGGGCAGCGCCTTTGGTGCCCTGGCCAAAGCCCGGGGACTGCGGGCCGTGGGCATTGCAGGTGGCCCCGACAAATGCAAGTACGCCACCGAAGAATTGGGCTTTGACGCCTGCATTGACTACCGCGAGTACAAAGACGCAGCCTCGCTGTCCAAAGCGCTCAAGGTAGCCTGCCCGGACGGCATTGATGGCTACTTCGAGAACGTCGGTGGCATCATCCTTGACGCGGTGCTGTCACGCATGAACGCCTTTGGCCGCATCGCCTTGTGCGGCATGATTGCCGGCTACGACGGGCAGCCGTTGCCCATGGCCTACCCGCAATTGATTCTGACCAACCGCCTCAAGATCCAGGGCTTCATCGTCAGCGAACACATGGAAGTGTGGCCCGACGCGCTCAAGGAACTCGGCACGCTGGTGGGCACCGGCAAGCTGCGCCCCCGCGAGTCCATTGCGCAAGGGCTGGCTGCGGCACCCGAGGCCTTTCTTGGCTTGCTCAAGGGCAAGAACTTTGGCAAGCAGCTGGTCAAGCTGGTCTGAGCCACCGCGGAGGTTGCGATGGCCCTGACCCACGAAGTCTTCAACCAACCCGACCCCCTCACCGGCTACAACCTGTTTGCCGGCAACCAGGCTCTGCGCGATGCGTTGCGGTTCAACGCACCGCAGCTTGACACCGCGGCCCTGTCAACCCTTGGTGCGGCACTGGGCAGTGACGCCATGCAGACCCACGCACGCCTGGCCAACACCCACACGCCGCAACTGCACAGCCATGACCGCTTTGGCCGTCGGGTGGACCAGGTTGAATTTCACCCGAGCTACCACGCCTTGATGCAGGCCGCCACCAGCGCCGGCCTGCACGCAACCCCATGGAGCGGTGGCACCAGTGCGCACACCCAACGCGCTGCCGGTTTCATGCTGTTTACCGAGCTGGAGCCCTCGGTTCTGTGCCCGATTTCCATGACCTATGCGGTCACGCCCGCGCTGCGCAGCAATGCCGCGATTTACGCCGACTGGGGCCCGGGCCTGGGCTGGCGCGCCTACGACCCGGCGCTAAAGCCATGGCGCGACAAAGCCGGCCTGACCATGGGCATGGGCATGACCGAAAAACAGGGCGGCAGCGATGTACGGGCCAACACCACGCGGGCCCAGGCCGACGGCAGCGACGCCTGGGGCCAGCGCTTCAGCGTGACCGGCCACAAGTGGTTTTTCTCGGCCCCCATGTGCGACGCCTTTCTGATCCTGGCGCAAACGCAAAGCGGGCTGAGCTGCCTGTTCCTGCCCCGGGTATTGCCCGACGGCAGCCCGAATGGCATCCAGATCCAGCGCCTGAAAGACAAACTGGGCAACAAGGCCAACGCCAGCTCCGAGGTGGAGTTCCACGCGGCCAGCGCCTGGCTGGTGGGTGACGAAGGCCGCGGTGTTCCGCAAATTCTTGAAATGGGCACCATGACGCGGCTGGACTGCGCCCTGGGTACCACCGGCCTGATGCGACAGGCCCTGGCCATCGCGCTGAATCACACCGCGCAGCGCCAGGCCTTTGGCAAACGGCTGATCGACCAGCCCCTGATGCGCAACGTGCTGGCTGATCTTGCTATAGAAAGTGAAGCGGCTTGCGCACTTTCCATGCGGCTTGCGCGTGCTTTTGATAACCCGGACAGGGCCCACGAGCGGGCCATGGCACGGCTGCTCACGCCGGTGGCCAAGTTCTGGGTTTGCAAGCGCGGCAGCCAGTTTGCGCAGGAAGCCATGGAATGTCTGGGTGGCAATGGTTATGTGGAAGAGGGGGGTCAGGGTGTAATGGCCCGCATCTACCGCGAAATGCCGCTGAACTCCATTTGGGAAGGCGCAGGCAACATCATGGCCATTGACCTCCTGCGCGCTTTTCGTCGAGGTGATGGCAAGGCCGACGCGGCGGCCGCGCTGGCCGAAGAACTTGCCCCCGCCAAGGGTGCCCATCCGACACTGGACCGGCTGGCCGCGGCGCTGCCCATTCGGGTTGAAGAAATGGCCAGCGAAGTGCAGGCGCGCCGTCTGGCTCAAGACGTGGCGCTGGCGGTGCAAGCCGCACTGCTGTATCAGACCGCGCCCACCGCCGTGTTTGCCGCGTTCTGCGACTCACGCCTGGCCGGTGACTGGGGCCAGACCTTTGGCACGCTGGGGTCCGGCACCGACTTCGACACCATCATCCGGCGTGCCCAGCCGCGCTGACCCGACAAACCCGAAAACCGAGATTCGAAAAGGCAAACATGACCAATACCACCCCCGAGCTAATCCTTCACCACTACGACTCTTCTCCATTTTCGGAAAAGATTCGCCTGATCATGGGTGCCAAAAAACTGGCCTGGAAGTCGGTGATCGTCCCGCGCATGGCACCCAAACCCGATGTGGTCGCACTGACGGGCGGCTACCGCAAGACGCCGTTCTTGCAGGTCGGTTCCGACATTTATTGCGACACCGCCCTGGTTTGTGAAGTGCTTGAACATGTACAGCCGGAACCGGCGCTGTTCCCGGTGGGCCTCAAAGGGGTTTCGCGTCTGGTGGCGCAATGGGCAGACGACAAGCTGTTCTGGGCCGCCATGGCCTATAACTTCTCGCCCAAAGGCACGGCACAAATGTTTGGCGGCAGCGCCGATGCGCCGCCCGAGCAGTGGGCAGCCAAGGCCAAGGTATTTGGCGAAGACCGCGCCAAAATGCGCCAAGGCATGCCGCGCATGCCGCTGGGCGACGCCACCTCTGCCTACAAGGGCTATCTGCGCCGCATCGCCCACATGCTGGACGAACAGCCTTTTTTGCTGGGCAAGGCACCTTGCGTTGCTGACTACGCCGCCTACCACCCGCTGTGGTTCACCCGTACCCAAACCAGCGTGATGGCCGGCATTTTTGACCCCACGCCTTCAGTGCTGGCCTGGATGGACCGGATGGCTGCCATCGGCCATGGGACATCGACGCCCATGACATCGGCCGAGGCCATTGCAGTCTGTGCGGCGTCTGCGGGTAGCCAGTCGCTGTTGCATGGCCACAGCTTCCAGGATGACCATGGCATTGCCCTGGGCAGCCGGGTCACACTGGCCGCCGAGAGCTTTGGCCTGGAGACGACCGAGGGCGAGCTGGTCGCCGCCACGCGCACCCACTACACGCTGCGCCGCACCGACGAGCGGGCCGGCACGGTGCATGTGCATTTCCCCCGCATTGGCTTCATTCTGAAAAAGGCAGACGCATGATCACGGAATTCAAAGGCAAGACCGCCGTCCTTACCGGCGCAGGTTCTGGTTTCGGCCTGGAATGCGCACGCATTGGCGCAAAGTTGGGCATGAACCTGGTGTTGCTCGATGTGCAGCAAGACGCACTGGACAAAGCCGCAGCCGAGGCCTTGGCTGCGGGCGTGCAGGTTCTGGCCCGCAAGGTCGATGTGTCCAGTGCGCAACAGATGGAGGCCCTGGCCGCCGATGTAAAGCAGCGCTTTGGCGCGCCGCACTTCGTCTTTAACAACGCTGGCGTGGGCTCTGGTGGCCTGATCTGGGAAAACTCGATTGCCGACTGGAACTGGGTACTGGGCGTCAACGTCTGGGGCGTGGTGCATGGCGTGCGCCTGTTCACTCCGATGATGCTGCAGGCCGCCCGGGCCGACCCGGCGTATCGGGGCCATATTGTCAACACCGCCAGCATGGCGGGCCTGCTGAACCCGCCCAACATGGGCGTGTACAACGTGAGCAAGCACGCCGTGGTAAGCCTGACCGAAACGCTGTATCAGGATTTGGCGCTGGTGACAGACCAGATCGGTGCCAGTGTGCTGTGCCCGTTTTTTGTGGCCACCGGCATCAGCCAGAGCCACCGCAACCGCCCTGGTGAGCTGAAGGCAGACAAACCGACGCAAAGCCAACTGATCGGCCAGGCCATGAGCGACAAGGCGGTGAGCTCAGGCAAGGTCACGGCGGCAGACGTGGCGCAGAAGGTGTTTGACGCGATCAGCGCCAACCAGTTTTACATCTACAGCCACCCCAAGGCCATTAACTCGGTACAGACCCGGCTGGAAGACATCATGCTGGCGCGCAACCCGACCGACCCGTTCAAGGACAAGCCAGAAATCGGCCAGCAACTCAAGACGGCGCTGCGCGCGGGCTGAAGAGTCGCACACAGGCCAGGGGCAAAACACGGTGCCGTAACTGGCTGATTCATGTGGCATACGCTGGTTGACACTTCCATCGGCTACCTGGGCTTTGCCTGGGGCGCTGATGGCAATGCGAATGGCCAGATTTGGGCGGTGCAACTGCCCGAGGCGAGTCCTGAACGCACCACGGCCCGGTTGCTGCGCGGAGCCCCTGCGGCAATGAACAGCGGCGAAGGTGCGAGAGTGCCTGTGCCGATGGACCTCCACGACCGCCGTATTCCGGTTGAGGTAGGCAAAGCTATCGCTGGCGTGCAGGCACTGCTTCGCGGGCAACGCGATGCATTGACCTGGATCGCGTTGGACATGGCCCGTGTGCCGAGTTTTCATCGGCAGGTATACGAACTGGCCCGACAGATTCCGCCCGGGCAAACGCGTACCTACGGCGATCTGGCCCGCGAACTCGGTGAGCCCGGTGCGGCACGCGCAGTGGGCCAGGCCCTGGGCTCCAACCCCTTTGCACCCGTCGTCCCGTGCCACCGCATCCTGGCTGCCAGCGGCCTGCCGGGTGGGTTTTCCGCGACCGGGGGCATCCGAACCAAGTTGCGCCTGCTGGAGATTGAACGGGCTTGTTTTGGCGGGCAAGCGGGGCTGTTTTGAAACGCCCGGCATTGCGCGTTGCCGCTTGATTGCCCGCCGGATTGTCAGCTTAGCCCCTGCATTCCATGCTCAACGCCTGTAGCGGCTTGCCGGTGCGCGGGTCGAATACCACCAGATTGACCTGGCGAGGGTGGCCCGGTTCATTCTGCACGGCACGCAGTGTCAACCGGTGCGTGCCTTTGTAGTCGCCGACCGGCACGTACTGGCGCACTACAAAGTCGTGTTGCAGCGTTTCGCCAGCGTTCTCGCCGGCCTGCACGCGGCTGCGGTGACCATGCTCGGTAACGCTCCAATAGGCCGACCACGGGCCGACCCCATCAGATGGGATTACTGTGGCCTCAAAGGCGTCGGCCGCGCTGCGCCGCAACGCAATACTCGCGCGCGCAGGCTCCAAGCGGCCACCGGCAGCGCTGGCGTAGTCGCGCCAGTCCTGCCCGTTGCGTATCAGCTGGGGGGTGTAAATGCCGCGCTTGCCATTGCTGGCCGCTAGCTGGCGCTGCCGAATAGTGTGGGCTGGCGCGGCAAACCGGTCCACCCAACCGATGTAGTCCCAGTAGCTCACATGAAAGGCCTGGGCAACAAGCTGGCCATTGGCTACCAATGGCTTGAGGCCAGACAACCATTTGTCGGCAGGCGGGCAGGAGCTGCAGCCTTCCGAGGTGTACAGCTCCAGCACCGGGGTGAGCTGCGGGCTTGATCGCGCCTCACAGACCGTGGCGCAGGCAGCGCCAGATGCGCAGGCGAGCAGGGCAGTCGCCATCAGGCGCTGCGGGTTGGAAAGTACGCGCATGGTTCGCTCCAGAGGCTTTGCATAGCCTCTAGGTCGGCCCGCGGCGGGCTGTCTTACTAGCTGGCGGACAAATACCTGCTGCGGGCTGATACCAGGTACTGAAAAGCCAGCGTTGGCGCTGTGGCAAACTCGCGCCCTTTGTCGACTTTGCCGTTCAGTGACCCGCATGCAGAAAATACTCGGGCAGATTGCTGCCGAAATCAAAGTTCAAGTCCATCAGGTGAAGGCAGCGGTGGATCTGCTGGACGGCGGTGCCACAGTGCCCTTCATCGCGCGTTACCGCAAGGAAGCCACTGACGGGCTGGACGACATCCACCTACGCGAGCTGGCCTACCGCCTGGGTTACCTGCGCGAACTGCAAGAGCGCCGCCAGGCGGTGCTCAAGAGCATTGAAGAGCAGGGCAAGCTCACGCCCGCACTGCGCGTAGCCATCGAAGCTGCGCCTACCAAGCAGGAACTGGAAGACCTGTACCTGCCTTACAAACCCCGGCGTCGCACCAAGGGTCAGATTGCGCGTGAAGCCGGCATTGAGCCGCTGGCCGACCGGCTCTACGCTGACCCCACCCTGGAGCCGAAGGTGCAGGCGCTGGCCTTTGTAAAAGCCGAAAAAGGCGAGGCTGGCGAAGACTTCACCTCCGTGGCCGCCGTGCTGGACGGGGTGCGCGATATCTTGTCCGAGCGCTGGGCCGAAGACGCCTTATTGGTTCAGGGCTTGCGCGAATGGCTTTGGCGCGAAGGCTTGTTCCGGGCCAAGCTGACGCAGGGCAAAGACGAAAACAGCGCCGAGGTGTCTAAGTTCCGCGACTACTTTGACTATGACGAGCCGATTGGCCGCGTGCCCTCGCACCGCGCACTAGCCGCGTTTCGCGGCCGCCAGCTTGAGATTTTGGACGCCAAGCTGGTTTTGCCGGTCGAGCCCGAGCCTGGCAAGCCGTCCATTGCCGAGGGCAAGATTGCCTTGCACTTGGGCTGGAGCCATTCGAGCCGCCCTGGTGACGAGCTGATCCGCAAGTGCGTGGCCTGGACCTGGCGTGTGAAGCTGTCCATGTCCACCGAACGTGATCTGTTAAGCCGCTTGCGCGAAGACGCCGAACGCGTGGCCATCAAGGTGTTTGCTGACAACCTGCGCGACCTGCTGTTGGCAGCGCCCGCTGGCCCCCGCGTGGTGATGGGCCTTGACCCCGGCATCCGCACCGGTGTCAAGGTGGCCGTGGTTGACGCCACCGGCAAGCTGGTGGACACAGCCACGGTGTACCCGCACGAGCCACGGCGTGACTGGGACGGCGCGTTGTTCACGCTGGCCAAACTCTGCGAAACCCATGGCGTGAATCTGATTGCCATTGGCAACGGCACCGCCAGCCGCGAGACCGACAAGCTGGCGGGTGAATTGATCAAGCGGCTGGAAATGTTTGCCGTTCACCCTGAACTGCCCGCCCGAATCGGGGGCAGTATTGAAAAAGTTGTGGTCAGTGAAGCCGGCGCTTCGGTCTATTCCGCCAGTGAATTCGCCAGCCAGGAAATGCCCGACGTGGACGTGAGCCTGCGCGGGGCCGCCAGCATTGCGCGACGCTTGCAAGACCCGTTGGCCGAGCTGGTAAAGATCGACCCCAAATCCATTGGCGTGGGCCAGTACCAGCACGATGTGAACCAGAGCGATCTGGCGCGCACGCTTGAGGCGGTGGTGGAAGACTGCGTGAACTCGGTGGGGGTAGACCTGAACACCGCCAGCGTGCCGTTGCTGAGCCGGGTATCGGGCCTTTCAGGCGCAGTGGCCAAAGCGGTGGTGCGCTGGCGTGAGGCCAATGGTGCCTTTCGAAACCGCCGCCAGCTCATGGACGTCAGCGGTCTGGGTGCCAAGGCTTTCGAGCAGAGCGCGGGCTTTTTGCGTATCCGCAATGGCGACAACCCGTTGGACATGACCGGTGTTCACCCTGAAACCTACCCGGTGGTCGAGCAAATGATGGCCCGAACGGGCAAGCCGATTCAGGAGTTGATGGGACGGGCCGAAATGCTCAAAGCACTCAAACCTGAACTGTTTGTCAATGAGAAGGTGGGGCTTATCACGGTCAAAGACATCCTGGGTGAGCTGGAAAAGCCGGGCCGCGACCCCCGCCCCGACTTCAAGGTGGCGCGCTTCAATGACGGCGTGCAGGACATCAAGGACCTTAAGGAAGGCATGGTGCTGGAGGGCACAGTCAGCAACGTGGCGGCGTTTGGCGCTTTCATTGACATTGGGGTGCACCAGGACGGCTTGGTCCATGTCAGCCAGCTCAGCCACAAGTTTGTGACCGATGCGCGGGAGATCGTCAAAACCGGCGACATCGTGAAGGTCAAGGTCATGGAAGTTGACGTAGCGCGCAAACGCATTGGACTGAGCATGAAGCTGGATGCAGCGCCCGCGCGCCGCGACGCCCCGCGCGACAACCGCTTTGAGGGGGCAGGGCGGGGCCAGCGGCCGCAAACTGGCCGCCAGGAGGCTCCGGTCAATTCCGCGATGGCCGGTGCGTTCGCCAAGCTGCAGGCGCTGCGCAAGTAGATGCTATAGTTTTGATAGTGGCTCACGCATAATCTATGAGGGCTACGGCCTATTTCGCTCACAATCACCCGATGAAAGCACTGCGCATCTATGCTGGCCCAAAAGCGCGCCAGCACATTGAGCAACACGGCCTGCTGCCCCAGCACGTGGGCGTGGTGCCGGGCGCGGCCGGCGGGCCCAAAGGCTTGGTTCTTGGGGCATTGGACCGCTTCATCTTTGGCGACTGGCTGGCGCAATCGAGCCAGCCAGTTCATCTGGTAGGCGCGTCGATTGGGGCCTGGCGCATGGCCACTGCCTGCCTCAATCAGCCGGTGCGCGCGTTTGAGCGACTGGAGCATGACTACATTCACCAGGACTACGCGCTGGAGCCCGGACAAAAAAAGCCGAGCGCAGCGCACATCAGCGAGCGCTTTGGACAGAGCCTGCAGGCGTTTTACGGCGGGCGGGTGCACGAGGTCCTGAACCACCCGCGCTATCGACTGCATGTGGTGACCTCGCGCGGTCGCCATCTGCTAGGACGTGAACACGGCCTGCGAACGCCCTTGGGCTACCTGGGTGCGTTTGTTTCCAACACGGTGCACCGCAAAGCCATGGGCGCCTGGCTGGAGCGTGTGGTGTTCTCCACACCGGGTGCGGCGCTGCCGTTCGCAACCACCGACTACCCGACCCGGCAAATTGCGTTGACTGAAGCCAACTTCAACCCGGCCTTGCAGGCGAGCTGCTCAATCCCCTTTGTACTCAAGGCGGTTCACAACATCCCCGGTGCGCCGCCTGGCGCCTACTGGGACGGAGGCATCACCGACTACCACCTGCACCTGAACTACGCCGCGCAGGCGCCTCAAGGTTTGGTGCTGTACCCGCATTTTCAGAAAGCGGTGGTGCCGGGCTGGCTCGACAAGGCCCTGAAGTGGCGCCACGGTGCCACGCACTTCCTGGACAACATGGTGCTGCTGGCACCCGACCCCGCCTGGGTCAAGACCTTGCCAAACGGCAAACTGCCGGATCGCAGCGACTTCACGCGCTATGGCCCGGATTTGCAAGGGCGGGTGAAAGCCTGGGGCGCGGCAGTATCCGCAAGCAGGCAGTTGGCGGATGAATTTGGAGCTTGGATCGACCAGCCAGATCCGGGTTGCCTGGAGCAGCTCTAACGGCACCTGAGGCGGTTTGCCTGCACCGCTGGCAACACCCCCGCTCGACTACAAAGACGCGCCAAGCATCTGCTCGTATTCTTCCGCACTTGCCAGGCGCGGATTGGTCTTGTGGCAGTGGTCAGCCAGCGCACCGACGACGATCTTGTCAAACCAGTCAGGCTGAACGCCCATTTCTCCCAGCCCTTTGGGCAAGCCAAGTCGGGCATTCATGTCCTTGATCGCCGCCGCAATGTCCGTGGCTGATTGCAGGCCCATCACCCGGGCCATGCGCTGCATTCGTTGATCCCGGCGCACCGAATCAGCGGTCGCGTTGAAGGTCACCACTGCCGGAAGGAACATCGCGTTCAGCGTTCCATGGTGCAGTCTTGGGTCCACACCGCCAAGACTGTGGCTTAACGAATGGACACAGCCCAGACCCTTCTGAAAGGCCATCGCCCCCTGCATCGAAGCGCTCATCAGGTTGAGCCGAGCTTCGCGGTCGCCGCCGTCGCGCGTGGCCCGTTCAATGTGGCCCCATCCGCGCTCCAGCCCATCCAGCGCAATGCCGTCAGCCGGGGGATTGAAGGCCGCCGACATGAAAGTTTCCATGCAATGGGCGATGGCGTCCATGCCGGTGGCTGCAGTGAGCCTGGGCGGCAGGCCCAGGGTCAACTCCGGGTCGCAAATTGCGGCCTTGGGCACGATGTTCCAGGAATGAAAACCCAGCTTGCGGTGGTCGTCCACGATGATGATGGCTCCACGCGCCACTTCGCTACCGGTGCCACTGGTGGTCGGCACGGCGATCAGCGGCACGGCTCGGTCAGTGATGCGAGGCGAACCCCCTTCGATGGTGGCGTAATGGGTCAACGGGCCCTCATGCGTGGCGGCAATGGCAATGCCTTTGGCGCAGTCAATCGCGGAACCGCCACCCACCGCGATGAGGCCGTCGCAATTCCCCGCCCTGAAAGCCGCGACACCCGCCCGCACAGCGGCTTCAGTTGGGTTGGACGGCGTCTGGTCAAACACCGCAACCGGGATGCCCGCCAGGTTGTCCAGCGCCTTTTGCAGTACGCCAGCGGCCTTGACGCCCGCGTCTGTCACAACGAGCGGGCGGCTGATGCCAATGCGTTCACACTCCTGCTTCAGAAGCCGGATGGCACCAAAGTCGAACTGGATCTGGGTGACGTAGTAGATAAAGGCCATGGTGAAGTGCGCAGTAGGATCGAGACCATGGACTTTACCGAATGAAAGCAGGGACGCTGTCACCTGCGATGCAGGCCGTGCTGCAGGCCATGGGGCGAGCCCGCCGCCCGCCGCTGTACCGCCTGACGCCACAACAAGCCCGCGCCGCCTACGCGGCAGGCGCACAGGTGCTGGAAGTGCCTTGCGCAGAGCTCTCACGCGTGCAAGACCTGACGGTACCAGCCCGCGATGGTGCGCGGCTTGCGTTACGTTTGTATGCCCCCGGCAAGCAGCGGCTGCCGGTGCTTTTGTACTTTCACGGAGGTGGTTTCACTGTGGGTGGTATTGCAACCCATGACATCCTTTGCCGGGAATTGGCCCGCCTGAGCGGCTGTGCAGTCATGGCACTGGACTACCGTTTGGCTCCAGAGCATCGGTTCCCCACGGCAGTCAACGACGCCTGGGACGCGTTGACTTGGCTGGCCGGGCAGGGCAGCAGCCTGAACCTGGACTGCAACCGGATTGCTGTGGGGGGCGACAGTGCAGGCGGCACTTTGGCGGCTGTTTGCGCGATTCAGGCCCGCAACGCAGGCTTGCCACTGCAACTGCAATTGTTGTTCTACCCCGGCTGCGCCGCACAGGCGGACAGTGTTTCGCATGCGCGCTACGGGCAGGGCCTGTTGCTGGAGCGTGAACTGATCGAGTTCTTTTTCAGCCAGTACCTGCGTGGCCCGGACGACCGAGACGACTGGCGCTTCGCGCCCCAGAACGCGCCAGACGTTGACGCCGTCGCCCCCGCCTGGTTTGGCCTGGCTGAATGCGATCCGCTGGTGGATGAGGGCCTTCAATACGCGGATAAACTGCGTGCTGCCGGGGTGGCGGTCGACCTGGAGCTTTACCGCGGCGTTACCCACGAGTTCATCAAAATGGGCCGCGTGCTGCCTGAAGCCCGGCAGGCTCATCAAGACGCAGCACGTTGCCTGCGGGCAGCGCTTGGCGGACCTGATGGCCTGACGAATGATCAAAGAGGAAGCTGATGCAGACCGAACACGCAATAGCTGGCGACGTTGGCTCCGCAGTTCTGCCGGGCAAGGCCGTGCGCGCGTTGCAGTGGGTCGTCCTGTTTGTGCTGATTGCGCCACTCTGGCTGGTCACAAGGGACCTGTTTGATGGGGCGACCGTCTCATTTGCCAGAGAAACCCAAAACCCTGACGGCCTGTATTTTTGGCTTCTCAACTCGAACTGGCTGCTTGGGGTACTGTTCTTCAAAACAGTGTTCATGGTGTCGGATCTCACCGGCGTGGGCTACCAGCCAATCATCAAGCTCGTCGTTAGTGGACTTTTGGTACTAATTTATTCGGAACTGGTGTCGCTAGGCGTTCGGATGTTCCGCCTGCCGCGAGCGGAGGCAGCGCTGGCGGGGCTTGTATGCATCGCGTCCCCTTCGTTGTACATCCTGGTCAATTCGGCCGCCGCACCCATCCTGCTGTGTTTGTGGTTGGCTTTTGCGGGTCACCGAATGTTCTGGGACCGCAAGCCCGCGGTACGGCTGCTTGGTCTGGGCTTCATTGCCGTGTCATTTCAGCTCAATTCCAACCTTGTTTTTGTGTTGGCGCTAGACGTCGTATGCCTGTTGCAGAACCGTGAACAACTGCGCAGTCGACTCAAATGGTTTGCGGCTCTGGCAGCAGTAGCGGTTGCCGTCTACGCCGGCATGCGTCTGGTCGCTCCACCCAGACAGATCTTCGTCGAATACAACCAGTTGTTGAACCCGTTTGCGCCAGCTGACCTGCGACGCATGATCCGTGCCGTTTTGATGTTTCTGACCTGGGGTGTGCTGCCGCTGGCTGTGCTGTTGCTGGTCATGGCGGTGACTTGGTGGCCGTTTCGCTCGCGCCTCCCAGCTCAGGCCAACAGCGCCAGCCCGGTCGCCTGGTTTGGCCTGGCTGCGGCCACGTTCTTGTGCGCGGCGGCTGCCTTTCCGTACGTGATGGTGGGTAAAGGCCCTCCGCTGTTCACCTACGTCGGGCATGGCGACAGCCTGACTGAACATGTATTGCGGGCAGCCCATGCGGGGCCCCTTGCGCCAACCTGGGCCAATACCTCTGGGCGCCACGGTTTGCTCTATTCTTTTGTGCTCGGCATGGCTTGCTGGATGCTGATCAAAGTGGCCACGCAGCTTTTTTCCGGGCGTTTCAGGCCATTGGCACCTCTGACGCTTTTCGGTCTCATGATCCCTTTGTTCCTGGCGTGGGTAATCCCCGCATACCAGAATAAACTGGAGCACCAGTACGCTGAGGTCAGCTTCTCGCGCGGCTTTTCGGCGTTGCCCGCCGCGCCGGCTGGTATTGTCGATGTGCGCTATTCACCACCAAGCGATTGGTTGATGTGGAGCAATAGCGCTGGCATGGTTTTGCGTGAAGCTTGGGGTCGGTCAAACTACTACGCCATGTTTCATTCGCTTGACATTTACCGTGACGATCTGCAGTGGCAGTACCACGCGTACTTCAAGACCCCCGGCGGACTGACATCGACTTTGATCCAGCACTCAATCGCAATGGACGCCTACCCGGGCGAGGACTGTATCTCCAGTTACGTCGCTCAACTGCCGCAACCGCACTGGCTTGACCTGTGGTTGGGGGGCCTTGCGTCGGCGCGCGTCGCGCCTGCAAAGGTCACTCCGCTGGAAAGCACCTGCGCAAGTGGCCGGGTACTGCGCAACCCCACACCGCAAAAGAAGGTCATTCCCTAGAGACCAGCCCGCGACAGCACAAACAGAACGACATCTTCAAATCATGAATGCAGTTTCAGCACTTGCACAAATCCGGCGCCAGCCTTCGCTTGCCTACTACTACGCACAAAAAGCCGTGCGGTCGCAACGTCTGCGCAATACCCTGGGCTCGGCAGTTGCTTCAATGGTGAAGCAGCCTGACTCGGCGACGCAAGTCGCGGGCGCCGCGCAAGTCGCCGCCGAGCTGGAGCAAGCCGGCATCTGTTTTTTGCCACAGCTTCAGATGCCGACTGACGACCTGGAGGCGGTGCGCCGGCACCTTGAAGGCAAGCCGCTTGTCGACTGGTATGACAGCTCCCGGTCAATTGACATCGTCAGCGGGGTTCCAGCGGAATGTACGAAGCTAAGCCACCGTGCGAGCGACCTCATTGATTGCGAACCACTGGTGAGACTGGCGAATTCACCCCTGGTTCTACAGGCGGTGACGAGCGTGCTCGGCGCAAAGCCCACGATTAGCTGGTTCGAAAGCTGGTGGACGTTCGGAGAGCATCATGTGCCTGGCAAGACCCACTTTGATGACATCTACCATCGGGACGTGGACGATCTGCGCTTTGTGAAACTGTTCGCGTACTTGACAGACACTGGGGTTAGCAATGGTGCGCACAGCTTTGTTCGTGGATCTCATCGCAGCCATCTGCTGACGCGCCGTGGCCCCATCACTGACCAGGACGTCCACAACAATTTCCCGGCCGGCGACATACTGACAATTACCGGTAATGCAGGAACAGTTTTTCTTGAGAACACCTGGGGCATTCACCGCCCGCTGCTGGCGACCGAAGGGCGCAGACAGATTTTTTCCGTGTTGTATGCCCTGACGCCGTGGGTTCCCCGCAACGCCACTTATCTGGCCACCTCGAAGATGCCGCAAGGACTCGATCCGTATGTCAACCGGGTCCTTTACCGCGATACCTGAGCCGGTCGGCGAACGGCTGATCCTGCGACAATCCTGGTTTGACCTACACGCGGTACTGCCATGCATGCACAGAATTTTTTTGAAGAAGTTGCGAACATTGCGCAATTGATGGACAAAGCGCTGATTGAGCAACTGGCGACGGAACTGGCCGGGCTACGGGATCGGGGCGGGCGACTTTTTCTCCTGGGTGTCGGCGGCAGCGCTGGCAACTGCAGCCATGCAGTAAACGATTTTCGAAAGCTCTGCGGAATTGAAGCCTACGCGCCGACCGACAACGTGTCGGAGTTGACAGCGCGGACCAATGACGAAGGCTGGGATACGGTATTTTCTGGCTGGCTCAAAGTCAGCAAGGCCAACGCCAATGACGCAGTGCTGGTGTTCTCGGTGGGCGGTGGCAACCTTGAGAAGAACGTCAGTCCCAATATCGTGGCAGGGCTGAAAGAGGCCAAAACGCGCGGCCTGAAAGTCTTTGGCGTGGTCGGGCGAGATGGCGGCTACACCAAGCAGGTTGGGGATGTTGTTGTCGTAGTTCCCACTGTTGCAGATTCACGTGTCACGCCACATGCAGAGGCCTTTCAGGCCGTTGTCTGGCACTGTCTGGTATCGCATCCGGCACTGCAGCAGATGGCCACCAAGTGGTAGCGCGGCTGACCTGACCTGACGACGTGCGCAAGGCTGTCTTCCTGGACCGCGACGGTGTCGTTAACCGCGCCGTGGTGCGCAACGGCAAGCCGTACCCGCCCGATACCCTGGAGCAATTTGAACTGCTACCCGGCGCAGCGGACGCCATGCGTCAGTTACGGGCAGCGGGTTGGCTGGTCATCGTCGCAACCAACCAGCCTGACGTGGCCACTGGCAAACAGCTTCGAGAGGTAGTTGAAGCAATGCACCGACGCCTGTTTGACGAACGCCTGGTTGATGACATCAAGGTCTGTTTTCACATTGACGCCGACGGCTGTGCCTGCCGCAAACCGCTGCCTGGCATGCTTCTGGACGCGGCCCGAGAATGGGGTGTTGAACTCTCTGCCAGTTGGCTGGTAGGCGATCGGTGGCGGGACATCGAGGCCGGGCAGGCGGCGGGCTGCCGCACAGTATTCATCGACTACGGGTATGCAGAAAAGCGGCCACGCCCTGACGCTGTGGTGGTTTCGCTGGCTGCGGCTGCGCAACTGATTCTCTGATGGACAAAGTCGCCGCAGTCATTTTGTTGCGAAAAGACGGTGCCGCCCTGCTGCAACACCGCGATGACAAGCCGGGTCTGCGTCACCCCGGAATGTGGGTCCCACCCGGTGGCCATGCCGAGCCGGGAGAGGCAATGATTGACTGCGCCCGCAGGGAGCTTCTGGAAGAAACAGAATATCGGGCCAATGAACTGCATTTCTTGATAGAGACCATGGATCGCGCGCCCAGATTTCCGGTCCATGCGTTGACGATTTTCTGGGCTCCGTATGACGGCCTTCAGCCCACTGTGTGCCACGAAGGACAGGCCTTAGAATTCGTGCTTCGGTCAACGGCGGCCGGGCTGGCAATTCCCGAGCCTCTTCTGGCGGCCTGGGACTCGGCCCTAGAGCGCGCCCGAATTCCCGGCAATATCCTGAGCGACCACTGATGACATCACCCTTTGCTGTACCGTATTCCGCACTGGCCGCGGAAGCCTCACTGGTCAAGATTGACCTGATGCGTGCCGTAGAGGGTGTGCTGGACAGTGGGCGCTATATCCTGGGGCCGGAAGTGGCCGCTTTTGAGCAGGAGTTCGCAGAGTACTGCCAGGCCAAGCACGCGTCCGGCATCTCGAACGGAACCTGTTCGATGCATCTTGTTCTACGTGGATTGGGGCTTGCGCCGGGCGATGAAATCATTACGGTGCCCAACTCGTTTGTTGCAAGCGCCGCGTCCATTGCGCTGGCGGGTGCCAAGCCTGTGTTCGTGGACATCGGAAACGACGGAAATATTGACCCGGCTGCGATCGAGGCGGCGATTACGCCGCGTACGCGGGCGCTGGTTCCGGTGCATCTGACCGGCAGGCCCGCCAGGATGAAGGAAATCATGGCTATTGCCGAACGTCACAAGCTGTTCGTGCTTGAAGATGCGGCCCAGGCAGTAGGTGCCGCCCTGGATGGCAAGCGCATGGGCAGTTGGGGGCATGCCGCCAGCTTCAGCCTGCACCCTCTGAAGAATCTGCATGCGTTCGGAGACGGCGGAATGGTGACCACCAACGACCCTGAACTGCTCAAACAACTGGCCCAGTCGCGCAACCATGGGCTGGTTAACCGCGAACAATGCGATTTTTTCAGCTACAACTGTCGCCTCGACGAAATGCAGGCAGCGATGCTGCGCGTGCAATTGCGGCATCTTGACGCATGGACAGCGCAGCGGCGCCAATTGGCGTTTCGCTACAACACCCTATTGCGTCCCTATGTAGAGGTGCCGGATGAAGCGCCTGGCGAGTACTGCGTCTATCAAACTTACGTGATCCGCACGGAGCGCCGAGACGAGTTGAAAAGGTATCTCAACGAGAATGGTGTTGAGGCATTGGTGCACTACGCTACGCCTATTCACACTCAGCCAGCCGCGCAGTCTCTTGGCTATCGGCCAGAGGATTTCCCGCGCACGATGCACCATGTAGGTCGCATCATCAGCCTGCCGCTGTACCCGACACTGACCCATGCGCAACAGGACAGGGTGGTGGAGCTGATCTCTGAATTTCATCGAAATGCCTGAACCCGTACCCATGCAAGTCAAATACAACTATCTTGATCAGCAATTCGCTGAGGTTGACGCCCATTTCCAGGATTTGCGCCGCTTGGTCGCCTCCGGTGAATTCACTCTGGGCCCGTTTGTCGAAGCGTTCGAGAAGAAGTTCGCTTCTTATATTGGTGTCAAACACGCAATCGGTACCAATACCGGAACCGGCGCGCTGATCCTCTCGCTCAAAGCTGTGGGCGTGAAGCCGGGCAGCGAAGTGATCACCGTGGCGAACACCTTTATTGCAACCGTAGGTGCCATCGTCGCGGCCGGCGCACGGCCCGTGTTCGTTGATTGCGATGCACGCTACCAAATTGATGTGAGCCTGATCGAAAGCGCCATCACGGACAAGACGTCTGCGATTCTGCCCGTGCACTGGGCTGGGTGTTCCCCGGATATGGACAAGGTACTCGAAGTCGCCAACAGGCATGGCATACCTGTGGTTGAAGATGCCTGCCCCGCCGTTGGCGCCAAGATTAACGGGCGCCATGCCGGCACCTTTGGCAAGGTCAATGCTTTCAGCATGCATCCGTTGAAGCCGTTGAACGTGTGGGGTGACGGCGGCATCATCGTGACGGACGATGAAGAGGCGGCCCATTTTCTGCGCCTGTACCGTAACCACGGCCTGCTTGATCGCGACCATGTTGAAATCTGGGGCGTCAATGACAGGCTTCAACCATTTCAGGCGGTAGTGGGTGCACGTGTTCTTGATACGGTGGAAGGCCTGGTTGAAGCCCGTATCCGAAATGCAAAGCTGCTCGATGCTGGCCTCAAGGGCCTTGAATCATTCATTCTGCCTCCTTACCGACCGCCGGGTTACCGGGAGGTCTACCAGCTCTACCTCGCAACCGCAAAGCGCAGAAACGAATTGGTAAGCTTTCTGGTGTCCAGGGGCGTAGAAGCAAAAATTCATTACCCGATCCCGATTCACCTGCAGAACTGCGCGAAGGATCTGGGCTACAAGAAGGGGGACTTCCCGGTATGCGAGCAACAGGCGGATGAGGTCATTACCCTGCCAGCACATCAGCACATCAACGCAGACCAGATCGCCTACACGGTGTCCGTCATTCGCGAGTTTTATGGCAACCCCTGATTACGAAGAGACGACATGAGCAACAAAACCTATGTAATCCTGGGCGGCAATGGCATCTTTGGGGTGCACACAGCGCTGTACCTGCTGAAGCATGCCAATCCCAAAAAAGTCATCTGCGTGGGCCGCAATCCCGAGAAGATGGATGCTTTCACGCTGGGCGTCGGACATGGCGACCCCCGATATGCCTACCATCAGATTCATATCGTGCATGAGCAAGACCGGTTGTGCGAAATGTTCGACAAGGAGCGCCCCGACGTCGTGGTCAATTTCGCGGCGCTGGCCTATGCCACGTCCTGGACAAAGGCCTGGCGCTACTATGAAACCAATGTGACCGCGCTGGCCCGCATGACAGAGTTTCTGGCGGGGCGGGACTACCTCAGGCGCTGGATACAGATTGGCACCTCTGAGCTGTATGGCTCAATGGATGTTCCTGCAACAGAAGAGACGCCATTGCGTCCCACCAGCCCCTACGCGGTTTCCAAAGCTGCTGGTGACATGCACCTGCAGACGCTGGTGGGTGTTCAGAAATTCCCGATGAACATCCTGCGCCCATCCAACGCCTACGGCCCGGGCCAGCAGGTGTACCGTGTGATACCGCGCCTGGTGGTGTGCGGCCTGACCGGGCAACGCATGCCGCTTCAAGGCGGTGGGATGGTGGAGAAGAGCTACATCCACTCGGAGGACCTGGCACGCGCGGTTCACCTGATTGATGAGAAGGCCCCGCTCGGCAAGATCTACAACGCAGGGCCCGAACACCCGGTTTCGATACGCGAACTGGCCGAGCGGATTGCAAAGATCATGAACATTCCGTTCGAAGATCTCGTTGAAATGGCACCCGGGCGATATGGTGAAGATCAAAGGTACTGGCTGGACAGTTCGGCCATCAAGCGAGACACCGGATGGGAGCCGCGAATCAGCCTTGACCAGGGCCTGGAAGAAATGGTCAGGTGGGGAGAACAATACATTCAGTCCCTGAAAATGGCACCCACTGAATACACGCTCTACGCCTAATGTCCAGTTTGTCGATCATCCAGGCCTATCAAGGCATCCTACGGATCCGCATGGTGGAAGAGCGCATTGCGGCTGTCTATGGTGAACAGGAAATGCGCTGTCCGGTACACCTGAGCATTGGGCAGGAGGCCGTGGCGGTCGGCACCTGCCGGGCGCTTGCGGTTGATGACTACGCCGTCAGTGCCCACCGCTCGCACGCCCACTACCTGGCAAAAGGGGGCAACCTGGACGCCATGATTGCGGAGTTGTACGGCAAGGACGCAGGCTGCTGCCATGGCAAGGGCGGCTCGATGCACCTGATCGACGTCAAGGCGGGCTTCATGGGTGCCGTGCCCATTGTGGGCAGCACCATTCCGATTGGCGTTGGTTTGAGCTTTGCTTCGGCCATGAAGAAGGACAAGCGCGTCACAGCCGTGTTTTTCGGGGAAGGCTCGACTGAAGAGGGCGTTTTTTCGGAGGCCGTCAATTTTGCTGTTCTGAAACAGCTCCCTGTGGTGTTCATATGCGAAAACAACTTGTTCTCCGTTTATTCGCCTTTGTCAGTTCGCCAGCCCCCTGGCCGGCAGGTATTCGAACACGCCGCAAGCTATGGACTGCCGAGCTTTCAGGCCGACGGGAATGATGTGGAGCGTGTGGAGGCGCTGGTGACCCAGGCGGTTGAACGGGCACGGCGGGGCGACGGTCCTACTTTTATCGAATTCATGACGTACCGCTGGCGAGAGCACTGTGGCCCGAATTACGACGATCATTTGGGGTATCGCGATGAGGCTGAATTTGAATCGTGGAAGCAGCGCTGCCCTTTGACAACGCTGGAATCGCGATTGGTGTCGCAGGGGCTGCTTGCTGCGGGCGACATTGCGGCATTTCGTGCCGCTATCGAAACAGAGCTCGATCAGGCGTTCGCACTGGCCCGCGAGGGCGCGTTTCCTGCCCCTGACATGCTGTATCGACATCTGTTCGCCTCAGCCGAAGGCCAGGAGTATCTGCAGTCATGAATGAAAGGCAGCTCACCTACTCGGAGGCAATCAATGAGGCGACGGATCTGTGCTTGCAGCGTGACCCGTCGGTTTACCTGATTGGTCTGGGCGTGCCCGACCCAAAGAAAATCTTCGGCACTACGGCCGGCCTTCAGGAGAAGTATGGCAATCACCGGGTGATGGACATGCCAACGGCAGAGGCCGGCATGACAGGGGTGGTGTTGGGTTCCGCGTTGGGCGGGATGCGCCCCATCATGGTCCATCAGCGAATGGAGTTCGCTCTATTGGCCCTTGAGCAAATCGTCAATCAGGCCGCCAACTGGCACTATATGTTTGGCGGAAAGTCTGCTGTCCCGTTTGTGATGCGAATGTTGATCGGACGCGGTTGGGGCCAGGGTCCACAGCACTCCCAGGCACTGCATGCGCTGTTCGCTCATATTCCGGGCCTGCGTGTCGCCATGCCGGTCACGCCACATGACGCCAAAGGCATGCTGATCGAGGCTGTCGCTGACAATAACCCGGTCATCTTTATTGAGCATCGATGGTTGCACAACGTCCATGGGCCCGTGCCTGGCGACGTCTATCGGGTGCCCTTTGGCAAAGCGCGTGTTGCAAGAGCAGGTACGCATGTATCTGTGGTTGCGGCATCCTATATGGTGCTTGAAGCGCTAAAAGCCGCTGAGTGGCTGGCTCGCGATGGTGTTGAGGCGGAAGTCATCGACGTTCGAACATTGCGCCCGCTGGATCGTGAAACAATTTTCGAATCGGTGCGGCGCACCGGACATCTTGTGGCAGCCGACCTGGGATGGGGAAGCCTGGGGTTTTCCGCCGAGATTATTGCCAGCGTCACAGAGCAAGTGTTTGATGCACTCAAGGCGGCACCCATACGCGTTTCGCTTCCAGAAGTTCCCTCTCCAAGCACACCAGCGTTGACACGTCACTATTACCCCCGTGCAATCGACGTTTACAACGCGGCATGCAGAACACTTGGCATGAAAGAAGCGTCAGAAGCATCGCTGGGTGTGTCGACGGACCTTCCGCTAGACGTTCCTGACAAGTCATTTATCGGACCGTTCTGAGCGCAGTACGCAATGCCCTACGTTGACTTGATGGCGCTCTATCCGCGCTCGAAACGGCCCATCGACCAACGTGGGCGCGAAGTTACACACGCAGATCGACTTTTGTCACGCCAGTTCGGTAGGGACTATTTCGATGGCGATCGAATGCACGGATATGGGGGCTATTCGTATCATCCGCGATTCTGGACCAGCACTGTTGCGTTGATACGCCAGCACTATAACTTGCGGGATGACGCATCAATTCTTGACGTGGGATGCGGCAAGGGCTTCATGTTGTATGACTTTAGCCTGCGTATGCCTGAAGCGCGGCTAGAAGGACTGGACATTTCCGAGTACGCCATCAAACACGCTCACCCAGCAATGTTGGATCGGGTTCACGTCGGAGATGCACGTAAACTACCCCACCCCAACGGGGAATTCGACCTCGTCATTTCCATCAATGTCGCGCACAACTTTGAACTTGAAGAGTGCGCGCAAGCGATTCTGGAAGTTCAACGCGTGTCAAAACAACACGCATTCATTGTTGTAGATGCGTGGAGGAACGATTCTGAGAAAAAAGCACTCGAGCAATGGGTTTTGACCTGTGTTACAGCAATGCACGTGGACGACTGGGAAGCTTTTTTTAACCAAATCGGTTACCGCGGCGACTGGGCCTGGACCATTACTGACTCGCTTTAGTGAGAGTCCGATAGCTTCAAACCATCAGAAAGCAAGGTGTAGCAAAAGTCTGGAAACGCGGACCGACAGGCGGCCACACTAAAAGCCCTGTATCCATTGTGAGGCATGGGCCCTGTACGGGCTGTCGCCTGAATCTGTGAACTTCGACCGGAGATGCGGACGATTTCTTCGGCGATATGCCGAAAGGAATGCACTTGGCCGGTTGCAACGTTCAGTGAGCCGCTGCTACGCCGCATTAGCACCCGCAGCACAAGCTGCGCGACGTCCTCGATGTAAACATGATCGCGTTGTTCCTCACCTTCGCCAAACAGGACAATGGTTTCTCCGTTGTTTGCCTGTCTGCGAAAACGATTTGGCCCATACCCATTGTGCGGGTCGCCCGCGCCATACAGCAGGCTAGGGCGAAGGATCGCGAGCGGCGCACTAACGCTACTGCGAAACATCAATTCCCGGGCCAGGTGCATCGCGCCATGTAGTGACTCGGGTGCCAGGGGCGAAGCCTCGCTTAGAGGTTCGGAGGAATCGCCATAGACCGCGTCAGAGCTGATATTAATCACGTGCGAAACCGGCGACAACTCCAACGCCTTCGTAAGCGAACGAGCAAGCTTCATGTTTTGCACCAGCATGTCTGCGTTCTTGCAAGGTGCAATTGCTGACACGCCGACAAACGCGTCTTCAGGACGCAGTATGCTCGCCAGCCTTGGTGCGGCACCTTCAGACAAGAGGTCAACGTCTGTACGCCCCAAACCAATCGCTTTGACGCCCGCCTCCGCGAGTCTGCGCATGATCGCGCCCCCAACAAACCCTCCGGCGCCCATAACAACCACGCGCTGGGGCCGAGTATCGGCAAGCTGTGTGTGTTCAAGCATCGTCCATCCTAGGCTTTGGTTTGCCAAGTGTGTACACCATAAAACCAGCTGCCGTCGCCGCTTCGTAATCAAGCACACCGTAAGGGTCAAGAATGACCCGTCCGTGCAAACGCGCCTTGATTTCACTGACGGCAATATTTCTGAATTCGGCCCATGGCGTGAGAATCAAAAGGGCATCTGCACCGATCAAGGCCTCTAAAGCGCTGGTTGCCGATTGTGCTTGAACATGACTGACCACTGCAGCCGGAACCACTGGGTCATACAGCCTCATGCGGGTCCCGGGCAAAGCCAGAATTGTGGCAATGGCCGGAGAATTCTTGATAGAGTGAGTGTCCTCTTTGTAGGCGAGTCCCCAGATCGCAAGTGTCGCGCGGGGGAAGGAATTCAACAAAGCGACCTTGATCGTTTCTGCGGCCCAGCGCTGACGATGGTTGCTGTTGGCAATCCACGCGCGCACAACCCCCCGGTCTGTCTCGTGCCTTTCTGCCAGATCGCACACCGTTGCGAGGTCACGCTCCAAGTTGCCACCAGCGATGCCAAGCCCGGGGCTGAGGTAAGACCACGGGCCAATACGTCTGTCCAGTTTAAGCGCCGGTGCAATCTCGGACCAATCAGCGCCGATATGCTCACACAACTCGGCCAGTGTGTTGGCTGTGCTGACGGATGCAACGAGGCACATATTGATGGATATCTTGGCCAGTTCTGCGCTCTCATACCGCATGGGCAACAAAGGACAGTCATGCGCTGTCAGGAACTCGACGTACGCACCAGGTAACGGCTGTCCCGGGTCTTCGCAGCCGATGATGGTTCGTTCAGGATGCAGTGCTCGCTCCACAGCGCGACCAAAAATCAGTGTTTCGACTTGACAGAAAAGCTTGAGTTTCAAATGTTGGCGGGCCCGCGTGAACCCTGGCGGAACCTGCGACAGCACGACCACGGTGGCGTCAGCGCGAGCTACATCAAACACCGCTTCAAGCATGACCTGGACCGGACCAACATCGCTTTCGCCACGATCATTGGTGGGCACATCTGGTGCCACATAAATCAAGTCACAGCGCGCAAGGTCATCTGGATTCCTTGTGAAAAGGAGCCTGCTTGCATTCCTGACAAGCAGATCATCCAGTTGCGGCTCCGAGACTGGAAGCTTTCCCATCTGTAGAGGAAGGATGCGTTGAGCATCCGGGTCAAAACAGATGACGGAGAACCCTTTCTCGGACGCGCAGATACCAGAAACTATCCCGAGATGAGTCATCCCGGCAAAGCCGATCACTGCGGATCTCACTGCGGCCCCCGAACGGCGTCCACCGACAGGCTTCGTAGCGACTGGTTCAGCCACCGGTCAACGGCAAGGTCCGTCCGCCTGCCCGACAAGCAGCCAGCCCGGAAGTAGTTGTATTCGAGCGCCCAAGTCGGATCGTCTTTTACCAAAGTTATTGCATCTTCTGACGGCCGCCCCGAGGGAAGCACGCGCGTTCGAACCGTTAGCGTGCTTGGGCCCCATTTGCAGAGAGACTCGATGTGCGCCGAGCCTTTCTCCGCCAGAAGATCGCAAGTGAAGTGGTTCTTCCACATCAGAAGCGTCATTTCCAGTTCGAGTTTCGGAGAACTTTGATCGCAGGTAACAACTACATGATCAGGAGCGCGATTTTCAAAGCAACTCGAAGAGACCACGTTCAGGTTCTGAGTCACATCGCCAAACCAGAAACGCACGGTATCCAACAGATGCGATCCGAGGTCCGGCAATACACCTGCACCCTTGTCCCGCCAGTCAGATTCGCGGACAAGCCGCGCTGTCCCGTTGCCATAGAACATCCGGCAACGATAGATCTTTCCGAGTTGGCCGGAATCGATCAGCGCCTTCAAGGCCACGAAGTGGGGTTCAAAACGGTGGTTATAGGCTGTGTAGCAATATACGCCGGACATCAGCGCAATGCGCTGGAGTTCGTCAATTTGTGCGTCGTCTGTAGCCCAGAGCGGCTTTTCAACCAGGACGTGCTTTCCGTTGCTCAAGAGAGTATGGAGTAGTTCCGTCTTGGGTTCGTCGGGCGTACACACCAGAGCCGCGTCAAAGCTGTCCATAGGCACATCCCGAATGTGCCGATACTCTGCATCCGGGCGCACGGGATCAACTGCGCCAACAAAATCCGCACCTGCAAATCGCTTGCGCTTCTGTCCTTGTACGCCAAGGCCGACTACCAGAGACCTCAAGACTGGGCCCTCTGGCCGACATAGGAAACCTGACGCTCCACCGCATCGATCTTGGCGAGCACGTCACGTGGTGTGATAGGAATGTTGCCGTCAACCTCGCATTCGCACGCGGCAGCCAGTGAGCCAAGAACCATGGCAATGGCGTCAGATCCAGTGGCTCGTTTAGCAAGCGTCGCATACGCCAGTAAGGCGTCTCCGGCACCGACAGCATCAACCACCCGATCAGCAAACGAGTCAACCACGGTGTATGAATCAATCGACTCGTGATTATTGTTGTGGCATGTCAAAACCCCGCGCTCCCCGAGCTTCAAGATCAGCGTCTTGCAACGGGCAGCGTCATACAGCGCGGCAGCGAGCGGTCGAACACCGGAATCCTGATCCCCGAGCGCGAATCGCGCCTCTCTTTCGTTGGGCGTAATCAAGTCAAAGTCTTGAAAATCAGTGATATTTCCCCACCGGCTGGCAACCTGACTGTCTGCCACCTTGAAAGCTCCGGCAGGGATCGCGGATATAAGTTGCGGAATTGTTCGGCGGTTGAAGATGCCGTGGCGAAAGTCGCTGAACACGACAGTATCATGCCCACCAGATGCAATAGCGTGCTGCAATTTGGCAACGATTTCGTCAGATATCGAGCTGTTGTCTAAGGTGTCAATCTTCAGAAGCCGGTAGCCACCAGTGACGATCGCGTTCTTGTTCGTAGTCGGTCTCGTCGGATCAATGATGGCGTTACATTCAATGTCGCTTTTTGCCATTCCATCCAGCACGAACTGCTTGAAAGCGTCGTCCCCCAAGACCGTGGAGAAAGTAACCTTGGCACCAGCTGCGCGCAAGTGTTCCGCCACAATTGCCGCACCCCCGATATAGTCGTCTCGACGCTCGTAGAGCACACTCATCGTTGGTGTCTTGGTCTGCCCTCCGATCATCGCCGCATGGGTATAGCTGTCTACGATCGTGTCGCCAACAACGTGCACTCGCATGCCAACGAACGACCCGAGTGCTGCGCGAAGGGAATCAAAACTTAGACCTCCAGCGTCCATCAATGTCACCAGTTTTTCAAGCTTGATCGCTGGCGGCGCGAGATCAATCAGGCGACTCGACGAATAAACGATATCGCCCGGTGTGAATATGATTTCTCCACCGTAGCTGTGCAGTACATCAGCCTCTTCCTGTGTTTTCGGGGGCAGACCTCCCGACGTGTACTCGTAGCCCTTCGCAAACAGATCCGGCTTGATTTTGCGCAAATTCTCAACCGGCGTCGGATTGTGGTCTATCACCACAAAGTCTACGAGTTCGAACGCCGCAAGATTCAGTGCTCGCAAATCCTGGGGCACATGCGGACGGTGCATGCCCTTAGAGATGTGGCGGTCCGCGGTGACGCTGGCAACCAGAATGTCAGCCTTGCTTTTGGCGTACAAAAGGTGCCGCAAGTGCCCTGGGTGTACTACGTCGAATACGCCATGACACATGATGACCTTCTTCTGGCGAGGAAGATCCCCCAGTACGATGGCCAGCTCTTCAGCGGTCTTGATCTTGTGGCCGAACGATTGAGCCAGTGTAGAAAGCACATTTACTCCTTTGTCATGTACTGGAACCACGTTTTGGTCGCGGCCGCGATGGACTGAGGCTCCCAGAGCGGGGCATCTTGCCAGTACTTTATGTTCGCCAAAATCCGGTTAACACCTTCTTCAAAAGTAACTTCAGGTGCCCAACCGAGTTCGTTGGTAATGCGCTGGATGTCTGCCCAAGTGCACTCTGGTTCTCCGGGCCGCTTGGGGATATGAATCACCTCACCTTTCAGCAATTCGACCAGCTTGTTGACGGACTGTGGGTTCCCTGCGCCAAGATTCCAGACCCTCCCAACCAACGCTGTTTCCCCGGCGGCGAGAAAGGCACGAGCAACGTCCGTGACATAAAGAAAGTCACGACGTTGGGAACCGTCCCCAACGACCGTCAGGGCTTTTCCGGCAAGCTTTTGTTTAAGAAAAACACCGAACACGGCCCCATAAGCACCAGAAGTTCGCGAGCGCAGTCCGTACGCGTTGAAGATTCGGACTGAGTTAACTGGCAATCCGTATACGGATTGCCAGTGAAATGCGGCCTGTTCGCCCTGGAATTTTGACAACGCGTAAGGGTAAAGGGGATCAATAGGATGATCTTCCGAGGTGGGAACCTGAGCAAGGCCATAGCAAGACGAAGAGGCCGCGTAAACGAACCGCTGCGCGCCAGCGAAACGGGCGCACTCAAGCATATGAACGGTCCCCTGGACGTTCACTGAAATATAGTCAAGCGGACGCTCTATCGAAGGAACAATATCGCCGATACCGGCAAAATGATAGACGTGTTGCACTCCGTCAAAAAAAGAGTCATTTGGAGCGTAGCTACGAATGTCACGAAGCTCCACTGTCAACCTGCTGTCACCCTTCAAGTGGGCCAGGTTTTCCTCCCGCCCACCGATCAGGCTGTCGATGACCCGAACCCGGTAACCCCTTTCCAGAAGCAGGTCTACCATGTGGCTGCCGATGAATCCGGCGCCACCTGTAACCAGTGCAACGCGTGCTTCACTCATTTAGCACCCAAGGCCTTCATCGTGCGCACATTGAAATAGCGGTTGTCGTCGAAGCTGTTTGGCAGCTTGCCCTCACTGAAGGCCTTGCAAAGTCCACGAACGGCTTCTTCGATCGAATGAGTCGGCTCAAAACCAAGAATGCGCTTGATCTTTTGAGAGTTGATATGGTACGAGCGTGGATCGTCTGACGTCGAAACGTCGATCGGAATCTCACCCTTTTCGGGAAACTCCTGCTGAACAACTTTCTTCACAATCAATGCGATATCCATAATGCTCATATTCTGGAAACCACAATTGAATGTCTGATTCGCGATTTTCTCGTCGGGCGCATTCAAAAGCAGTTCACATAAATCGGCGTAGTCCTGCACATGCAGATTTGGCCGCAACTGGGCCCCACCGAACACCGTGATCCTTCCCTTGTTGACCGCGTGATTGGTAAGGATGTTCACAGACAAGTCAAGCCGCTGGCGGGGTGCATAGCCGCAAACTGTTGCAGGGCGGAAAATCACACCAACAAAGTCCTTGTCCGTATGTTTGAGCAAAAGCGGTTCGCACATTCCCTTGTACTTGTTGTACAGCGTCAGAGGTACCAACGGGTGATCTTCCGTCACGTCGGGAGAGTCGGAAACGCCGTATACAGAACTGGAAGACGCAAAAACGAAGCGGCGAACGCCGGCTTTTTTGGCGGCAACAACCACGGGCTCAAATGAGTCCAGATTCACTGAGGTCGACAGTTCCTCGTCGAGTTCGAAACTCGCATCATTTGAAATGCAGGCAAGATGCAGCAGTGCATCTTGTCCCTTGCAAGCCTCTGCAACCAAAGCGGTATTGCGGACGTCGCCTTCGAGAACCGTCAAATGAGGGTTGTCCTTGGGGAGGTGGTCGCTTCCGTACCACTGCAAGATGTCAAAAACCGTGACCTTCCAGCCAGCAGCAAGTAACTGCGGAACCACAACACTTCCGCAGTAGCCGCCACCACCAACAACCAATACGCTTTTCATCAGTTTTCCTTCAATATTCCAAATCAAAAAGTAAGCGCCAGTACAGCCAAGCGGTCAGGCCTGGGATCACGTACCGACCTGAATCGAGTACCCGGCCGCTTGAGCGTCTTTGTAGAACATCTCCACTGTCTCCAGCGAGTACTGATCGAGGTCTTTTCCCACAAGAGCAAGTTTTTTGAGGATGTCGGTTGTGGCAGTGATGATGTGGCAACCCACCTGATCCGCCTGAAAAATATTAAGGAGTTCGCGCGGGCTGGCCCAAATCAATTCAGACTGTGGCTTGCGTCTCATGATCTGCACAGCCTTAGCCATTACCGGTACAGGGTCCACGCCCGTATCAGCGATGCGACCCGCAAAAACAGAAATGATGGACGGTACGTTGTCCGCAAGGCTATCGGTGATTCGTTCAACTTGATCGAGCGTCATCACTGCGGTCACGTTCAGCGACACACCCTGCCCGGAAAGGCGCTTGACCAACGGGCCAGCAAACTCGCGCCGGGTGTTCATCACCGGGATCTTGACATTTACGTTTTTGCCCCACGACGCGATTTCCAGTGCCTGAGCTTCCATCTCGGAAAACTCATCTGCAAACACCTCGAATGAAATTGGGCGGTCCGGGATCGTCTCAAGCACAGTTTGTGCGAATGCCCGATAGTCCGAGATTCCCGCCTTGCGCATTAGCGTCGGGTTGGTCGTAAAGCCCGCGATGGCCGGGTTGGCGTACATCTCCTTCATTCCGCTAAGGTCGGCGCCATCTGCAAAAAGCTTGACTTTGAGGTTCATGGTTGATTCCTGGTTGCATCGCCGGTCCTGCGTCGTTCATCCGGCGAGTGGACCAAGTATAAATTGGCAACATCGATGGACGCACTCTGCAAACGGGCTTCAAACTCGTCGTGAATAAGCCAACATAGAAAATTGCTGGTATCGGGGCTATTCATCTATATACGAACGCCTTCCACCGAATCGCCGTACAAAAATCTTGAAAATGGAGTACCCGACCGATACAAAGTTACGTAGATTGAGCGAGGTAGAACCTTCCCGATCGCTAGCTTGTACGGGGACTTCCACAAAACTACGCCCTTCCTGCAAGAGGCGCAGCAAAAATTCGGCTTGGAAGCCAAGCCCAGTCGCTTCCACGTGGAACCTCAGAGCATCCTGCCGCAGGAAAAGCGGGGATCCGTTGTAGTACTTTAATTTGCTGTTGCTTGCCAAGTTAACAAGCTCGGTATACAAGCGAGAAATCAGCGTCCTGTGGAAGGGGCGGCCTGCAACATGTGTGTGATACGGGATAACGATATCCGCCTCACCGGTTCGACTGAGAATGCTTGTCAGCGTCTCGATAGACTCCACATCGTCACCCATGACCACACGGTAGTAACGCCCCTGCCCGAGGAACGCGCCTTCGATGAAATTGCGTGCCACCCCGCGATTGATTGAATTGACGAACAGCCGCAATGCTATTGAAGGATGCTCCATTTTGTACGCACGAACCACTTCAACGGTCCCGTCCTTGGAACAGTCGTCAAAAACAAGGATCTCGAAGCTCTTGGCAAGCGTCGTGGCCACCGATGCTAGCTTTTCAATGACGCTCACAACGTTGCTTTCCTCGTTGTAGCACGGTACAAAAAAAGTGAAATCGAAAGGGTCGACGACCTTCTTCGCGACCGCGACACGTTGCCCATTTTCGAATACTTCATGTAATGCCATGAGACTCCCTCTAGCCGCTGCGCGAAATGCCAAACCATATTTGGAGGGTTCGGACACATTCAGTCAATCGTCTGCCTTTCGGCGTCAGCGCATACCGTTCGTCGTCGAACACAACGAGCGCGTTGTGACACATCAACGCGAGCCGGTTCTGATAACTGTCTTCAACTAGGTAATGTGAAAACACACGTTGGATGTCATCACTGCGCCCGGGCTTGCTAAGCAAGTCCGAGAGAATTCTCAGAGACAAGGATTTATAGATTGCACCAAACGCCATGAGAAACGAAGTCACCATGAACCAGTAGGTAACCAGAAAGCTCCACAGGTTAATTCGATGATGCAGGAAAACAATAACGCCAAGTGACATGGCGCAAATCGCCCCCGACAATGCGACAACGAGAAAGGCCGGGGCACATCCGCGCAAGCCACGCAGTGCGATCAAAATCGCGATGATGTATACAAAGAATGCGACTATCGCATGGAGCATCCCAGACGCCTCATTCATCCTGTTCGCCTCAGTCCCAGTATGGAAACGCAGAGTCTCTGCAACCGGGCGACCAAAACGCCGCGGCGCGACGCCAGAATGAGTGTGTCGCCCTGAAGCAGAACAAACCCGGCCGCTGAAAGGTCCCCGATGCGATGCCGCATGATCCAGTTCAGGCCATCGCCATCACGATAGCCGTCAAAGATCTCACGGTCCGTCAGCGGTCGCCCGGATTTAAACAGCGTCAACAAGATTCCAATCGTGTAGCCCCTGGTGATCAAACCCCATACCTGAAGGTAAAACACCA
Organism: Ramlibacter sp. 2FC; assembly: GCA_943369755.1. Lineage (GTDB taxonomy): Bacteria > Pseudomonadota > Gammaproteobacteria > Burkholderiales > Burkholderiaceae_C > CALROG01. The sequence goes on along the minus strand of CALROG020000017.1, from coordinate 1,358 downwards.
TGAATCCTCCCATGACCATCAACCCTGTCAGCAGGTCAAGGATGTCGTTAGTCTCGGAATAAAGAATCAATGAGGCAGCCCACGCAATCAGCGAAATCACGGCACTGCAGAAGAAGCGTAAGGCATGTCGCTCCCTCATCAGAGGCAGTTTGGCTGTCAACGCGAGCCACAGCGGAAAAGTAACTGCGTGGCCCAGCGAATGCGCGACAGGCCAGGGCATGGAGGTGTCAATACCCGCGATCATCACTAGCGCGCCGAAATCGGCGATTGCGGCAAGGCCGAACTGCCCGGCTTACCCAATGCAAAGTGGCAGAACGCGCCAGGCAAGGAGATCAAAACGCTTGCCAAACCGAGCCAGATCGATGCCAACACTGCAATCTCGGAGGACACACTCGCTATACCCAGCGCTGCAACCATCGCCAACTCCCGTGTACCCCATCCACCAACCGATATCGGCAAGGTACTAGCGGCAATGACTGGGGGTAAAAGCATCAGGATCCTGAGTGCGTCAGCGGTGGCTCCAAAGGCTAACGCAAATAAGGTAGTACTGACCATAAGGTTGAGAACGCTGATTGTGGACAATGCAAAAACACCGCAGGCCGATGCCGGAGACAGAAGAAGGGCGCGTGTGCTCCCAGAAAGCGACGCCAGCCAAGCCGCGATGCCCCAGCGCCGCAAACTTTGCGGCATCTTGTCGGCCAAAAATACGAACAGGAGTCCGGTGCCAACACTGGCTAGGGCCATCGTGCTCAATAGCACGAGCTGATCAGGCGACAGGACGGCCTCAAACCACGGCGCACTGATAATCACCAACGCGACGAGGCTTAGAATCATCACCACCCGATCCAGGACAACACTGTTGATGACTACCGCGAGCGGGCCGCCTGCGCGTGCCGCCATCCAGATTCGCACGCCATCGCCTCCCGAAACTGGCAGCACTTGGTTGAAAAACGTGCCGGCGTAAGTCCACCAGACGATGTGTCGAAAGGGCATATGAAGGTCCAGCCGTACAAGTATGAACCGCCATCGAAGCGCTCCCAGAACCGGCTGCAGAGCCAAAACGATCGTTCCCGCGAGCAAAAGGCCGACGTCACCACGGCGCATTTGCGCCAATACAAGGGCCAAGTCAATTTTCGAAACCAGCCACGTCAGCAGACCAACTGTAATTAGCAGCTTTGCTACAAGAATGAACCGCCACATACCAGATCCGATCCTAGGTCGCGCCGTCTCGCCTCTGAACAGACCAATTCTGCGAGGGCTACAACTTCGGGGCCAAGTATACTTTCCAGCAACTTGTCTTCATGTACGGTTGGGGTGGGGGGCAGTATAAAAACCGCACTTTTATTGGGCGGGTCGGG
>CALROG020000016.1:0-78115 GCA_943369755.1 Ramlibacter sp. 2FC | reverse complement strand
CAGGTTCAGCAGCTCTTCACCAACACCCTGAACTGGGAAGCCCACCCATACTTCAAGCAGATTGAGGGCGTGCAGGTGTCGTCGCACTTCTACATCCGCCGGGGTGGGGAACTGTGGCAGTTTGCGAGCTGCGACGCGCGTGCCTGGCATGCGGGCACCTCGCACTACCGCGGGCGCAACAACTGCAACGACGACTCAATCGGCATCGAACTGGAAGGGTTGGAGGGGCAGACCTTCGAAGACCCGCAGTACGAGACGCTGACCAGCCTTTGCGCCGCAATCGCCCAGCACTACCCGATCGCCCATGTGGCCGGCCATGAACATGTGGCACCCGGACGCAAACAAGACCCGGGCCCGGGTTTCGAATGGCTGCGCCTGCGTCACGCGCTGGCCTGGCCGTCTGGGTATTTTCCCGAATGCACGCTTGCCACTGACCGGGCTTGAGTCGGTCGGCGAGGGCAAAAGGCCCCACCGCGATGCAGTTTTGCGGGGCTAAATCGTAAACATCTGTATCGGTCGCGATACACTACCCGTAGTGGCTTGTAATCACCTCAGACCCTAGATATAGTGTCCCCCGGTGTGCTGCATAGACGGCCCAAACAAGCTTGCGGCACCAGCAACCCGTTGCTGCGGCCCCCAACAAGAAATGCGAAAGAAGAGGAAACAATGCAAATTGCCTTGAACAGTCCGGTAACCACTCACACGCCCAGTCCAGCCGTCCGCGGCGCCGACCTGTCAACCAGCCAAGCCGCCAATCCGCTCGCCAACTACCAGATCATTCGCCGCAATGGCGCGGTGGTGCCGTTCGAGCCGAACAAGATCGCCATCGCCATGATGAAGGCCTTCCTGGCGGTGCACGGCACCCAGGGCGCGGCCTCGGCCAGCGTGCGCGAAACAGTCGACAGCCTGACCCAGGCTGTGATTCGCGCCATGGTGCGTTCGCGCCCTGGCGGCGGCACCTTCCATATTGAAGACGTGCAAGACCAGGTCGAGCTGGGCCTGATGCGCGGTGGCCACCACGAAATTGCCCGCGCCTATGTGTTGTACCGCGAGCGCCGCACCCAGGAGCGCGCCCGGCAGAGCGTGCAAGAAGCGCCGAAGGCCCAGACCTTGCACGTACTCGACGGCGGCCAACGCGTCGCACTTGACCTGAACCAGCTCAAAGGCCTGATTGAATCGGCCTGCGCCGGCCTGGGAGCCGACGTCAAGCCCGACCCGATCGTGGCAGAGACCATGCGCAATCTGTACGACGGCGTACCGATGGACGAGGTCTATAAGGCGTCCATCCTGGCCGCTCGCACGCTGATCGAAAAAGACCCCGACTACACCTATGCCACCGCGCGCCTGCTGCTGCACACCATCTTCAAGGAAGTGCTGGCGCATGACATCGCGCCAGCCGACATGGCCGCGAGCTATGCCGACTACTTTCCCGGCTTCATCAAAAAAGGGGTGGACAACGAGCTGCTGGACGAAAAGCTGCTTCAGTTCGACCTGAAGAAACTGGGCGGCGCGCTCAAGGCCGAGCGCGACCTGAAGTTCGACTACCTGGGCCTGCAAACCCTTTATGACCGCTACTTCCTGCATCTGCGCAAAACACGCATTGAGCTGCCGCAGGCTTTCTTCATGCGTGTCGCCATGGGCCTGTCGCTCAACGAAGTTGACCGCGAAGCCCGCGCCATCGAGTTCTATGAAGTGCTGTCGTCGTTTGACTTCATGTCCAGCACCCCCACACTGTTCAACGCCGGCACGTTGCGCTCGCAATTGTCCAGCTGCTACCTGACCACTGTCCCCGACGACCTGGACGGCATCTACGAATCCATCAAGGAAAACGCGCTGCTGTCCAAGTTTGCCGGTGGCCTGGGCAACGACTGGACCCGGGTGCGCGCACTGGGCTCCCACATCAAGGGTACCAACGGCGAATCTCAGGGTGTGGTGCCTTTTCTCAAGGTAGTCAACGACACGGCTGTTGCCGTGAACCAGGGCGGCAAACGCAAAGGTGCGGTCTGCACCTACCTGGAAAGCTGGCACCTGGATATTGAAGAGTTCCTGGAACTGCGCAAAAACACCGGCGACGACCGACGCCGCACCCACGACATGAACACGGCCAACTGGATTCCCGATTTGTTCATGCGCCGGGTGATGGAAAAAGGCGAGTGGACATTGTTCTCGCCCTCCAACGTTCCCGACCTGCACGACCTGTTCGGCGCAGCCTTCGAAAAGGCATATGTCGCCTACGAAGAAAAGGCCAGGCGCGGCGAGATCAAGCCCGCCAAGACGGTGCAGGCCGCCGACATGTGGCGCAAGATGCTGACCATGCTGTTCGAGACGGGCCACCCCTGGATCACCTTCAAGGACGCCTGCAACGTGCGCAGCCCGCAACAGCACGCCGGCGTAGTGCACTCGTCCAACCTGTGCACCGAAATCACGCTCAACACCAGCGACACCGAGACCGCCGTGTGCAACCTCGGCTCGGTCAATTTGCTGCAGCACCTGAAAGACGGGTCCGCCGGTGCCAAGGTCATCGACCACGACAAACTCAAGCGCACCATCACTACCGCAATGCGCATGCTGGACAACGTGATCGACATCAATTACTACGCTGTCAAGAAGGCGCGCGACTCCAACCTGCGCCACCGCCCCGTCGGGCTGGGCGTGATGGGCTTTCAGGATGCACTGTACGAACTGCGCATTCCCTACGCTTCGCAGCAGGCCGTGGAGTTTGCCGACCAGTCCATGGAGGCCGTCTGCTACCACGCCTACTGGGCGTCGACCGAGCTGGCCCGCGAGCGCGGCAAGTACTCAAGCTACAAGGGCTCTTTGTGGGACAAGGGCGTGCTGCCGCTGGACACACTGGACCTGTTGGCCCAGGCCCGCGGCGGCTTTGTTGAAGTGGACCGCTCAGCCACCCTGGACTGGGACGCCCTGCGCAAGAAGATCGCAGCCGACGGCATGCGCAACTCCAACTGTGTCGCCATCGCCCCCACGGCCACCATCTCCAACATCATCGGTGTCGACGCCTCGATCGAGCCGTGCTTTGGCAACCTTTCGGTCAAGTCCAATCTGTCGGGCGAATTCACCGTGATCAATCACTACCTGGTGCGCGACCTCAAGCGCCTGGGCTTGTGGGACGACGTGATGGTGATGGACCTGAAACACTTCGACGGCTCGCTGCGCCCGATTGACCGCGTGCCACAGGAAATAAAGTCGCTCTACGCCACAGCCTTTGAAGTCGAGACCACCTGGCTGGTGGAAGCTGCGGCGCGCCGCCAGAAGTGGATTGACCAGGCCCAGAGCCTGAACATCTACATGGCCGGTGTGTCGGGGAAAAAGCTCGACGACACCTACATGCTGGCCTGGCTGCGCGGCCTCAAGACCACCTACTACCTGCGCACCATCAGCGCCACCCACACCGAGAAATCCACCGTCACCTCGGGCCGCCTCAACGCGGTGTCGTCTGGTGGCGCGGCACCAGGCGGCATGAGTGCACTTGACGCCGCAGCTGCCGCAGCGCAGGCCCAGATGAGCGCAACGCCTGCGACCGACATCAAGTTCTGCGGGATCGATGACCCAACCTGCGAGGCCTGCCAATAAGTCGACGCAACGCGCACACAAAGTCGATGCAACAGCGCAACACAAAACAGCGGCGATGTGAATGAACACTTTTCATTTCGCATCGCTGCTCACATAATTCACGCATTGGAAAACTTATGTTGACCTGGGACGAAGAAGTCAAGCCCTCATTGCCAAATGCATTGCACAGCGGTTCTCTCAGCAGCCGCGAGGTGGACTCTTCACTTCATTTGCAGCCCACCCCTGTTGCTCTCAAAACTGCATCGCGTACCCTTGACGATGGAGCCATCGTGCCGGCAGCAGCGCAAGCCGCAGCGCCGGTTGCGTCCAAGCCAGCCAGCGGCCAGCGCCGCGTCAACGCGGCCGACAAACGCATCATCAATGGCCAGACCGACGTCAACCAGCTGGTGCCGTTCAAGTACAAGTGGGCCTGGGAAAAGTACCTCGCTACCTGCGCCAACCACTGGATGCCCCAGGAAGTGAACATGACGCGCGACATCGCGTTGTGGAAGGACCCGAACGGCCTGACCGAAGACGAGCGCCGCATCATCAAGCGCAACCTCGGTTTCTTCGTCACTGCCGACTCGCTGGCTGCCAACAACATCGTGCTGGGCACTTACCGGCACATCACGGCCCCCGAGTGCCGCCAGTTCTTGTTGCGCCAGGCGTTTGAGGAAGCCATCCACACCCACGCCTACCAGTACATCGTGGAGTCGCTGGGCCTGGACGAGTCAGAAATATTCAATGCCTACAACGAAGTCCAGTCGATCCGCGACAAGGACCAGTTCCTCATCCCCTTCATCGAGGCGATTAGCGACCCGCACTTTCACACTGGCACGCACGAGACCGACCAGACCCTGCTCAAGAGCCTGATCGTCTTTGCCTGCCTGATGGAAGGCCTGTTCTTCTATGTGGGCTTCACGCAGATCCTGGCGCTGGGCCGCCAGAACAAGATGACCGGCGCTGCCGAGCAGTACCAGTACATCCTGCGCGACGAGTCAATGCACTGCAACTTCGGCATCGACCTGATCAACCAGCTCAAGCTGGAGAACCCGCAACTCTGGACGTCCGAGTTCAAGACCGAGATCAAGGCGCTGTTTCACAAGGCTGTCGAGCTTGAGTACAAGTACGCCGAAGACACCATGCCACGTGGCGTGCTCGGCATGAATGCCTCCATGTTCAAGGGCTATCTGCGTTACATCGCGAACCGCCGCGCCACGCAGATCGGCCTGGAAGAGCTGTTCCCGAACGAGACCAACCCGTTCCCCTGGATGAGCGAAATGATTGACCTGAAGAAAGAGCGCAACTTCTTCGAAACCCGCGTGATTGAGTACCAGTCGGGTGGCGCGCTTTCCTGGGACTGAGCAAGACAACTGCGATGTTGAGATTCGCCCGCACTGACAACCTGGCCACAGAGCCAGGTGCAGCACGGGCTACGGTGTTCATGAGGCTGGGCGAAAGGCCCAACCCCATGGATCGCTTCGTGCCCCCAACAGGCATGGAGTGCTTCTTTGGTTGATGTTGATCAACTTGATTAGGAGAAAGAAAATGGCAACTGCAAAGAAACCGGCCGCAAAGAAGGCCGTAGCGAAGAAGTCGGCAGCCCCGGCTAAGAAGGTAGCAGCGAAGAAGCCGGCCGCCAAGAAGGCACCGGCCAAGAAGGCTCCGGCGAAAAAGGCTCCGGCCAAAAAGGTAGCGGCCAAGAAGCCCGCCGCCAAAAAGGTCGCTGCCAAGAAGCCGGCAGCAAAGAAGCCTGCTGCCAAGAAGGTAGCAAAGAAGGCGCCTGCGAAGAAAGCAGCCGCCAAGAAGGCCCCGGCGAAAAAGGCAGCGGCCAAGAAGCCCGCTGCCAAGAAAGCAGCGAAAAAGCCCGCTGCGAAGAAAGCCGCGAAAAAGCCCGCTGCCAAGCCTGCCCCCAAAGCAGCCCCAGCCCCCGCGGCCCCTGCAGCTCAGACCACTCTGAACCCGCAGGCAGCCTGGCCATTCCCCACGGCCAGCAAGCCGTAAGGCCAAGCGGTTTACCGCTTCAAGCCCGGAGTCGAAAGGCTCCGGGCTTTTTCATTTCAGCGCGGCCCACAGCAAGGTGATGCCCGCCACCAGCAACATCCCCTCGATCAGCAACCGAAACCGGTCGGCATCAAGCTTGAGCACGAAACGCCTGGCCAGTACCGAGCCGCCCATGATGCTGCTGCCAATGATCAAGCCCTTGAGCACCGCATCCCAGGGCAGCGCCCCCAGGCTGCGAAAGGTGGCCGCCTTGGCCAAGTAAACCGCCAGCGAACCCAGCGCTTCGGTGGACAGGTAGGCCCCCTTGACCAGCCCATAGGCCAGGAAAAACGGCGCGTTGATGGGCCCGGTGCTCACCACAATCCCGGTCATGAAGCCAATGCACGCGCCCACCAGCGCCAGCTGCGCCAGGCCCAACCGCCACTGCCGGCGGGCCATCCAGCGGCGCGCCGGAATCATGCCAATAAAAAACAGCCCCAGCACCAGCTCCACCACACCCGGGGGCAGCGTCAGCAAGGTGGCGGCACCGAGCGCGGCACCGGGCACGGCCGTGGCGCTGTAGGCAGCTACCGCAGGCCAGTTCACCTCGCGCCACCACACGGCCACGCGTGAGGCATTGGCCATGATGCTGGCTACCGCCATGATCGGCACCGCTTCGCGCGGGCCGAACACGATCACCAGCGCCGGCATGAGCATGATGGAGGTGCCAAAGCCAACCACCCCGCCCACGGTGCCCGCCACAGCACCCAGCAGCAACAGCAGCGCCCACTCCATCAGCATCCGCGCACACCCCGGTTGCTACTATTTTTATAGTGGCTCGCGCAATAAGCATGCGGGCTACAGGCGAATTCGCTCCCTACGGCTTGCATATTTCGGCAGACTCCTCACGAACTGGAACACCAGCCAGGCTGATGCGCGACTGCACGCGGTGGCACCCTGGGCGTGTGGCACCAAGGTCACGGGCCTCGATCAGGAAACCGTTGCCATCGAGCCCGCTTGATTCTCCGTAGCGCACCGCCAGCTCCTGCACGCGCCGCAAGAACTCGCGGCTTTGCGGCGTATCGGGCCAGCCCGGTGCAGCCGGCTGCGCGAGCGCGTGCAGCCCCACCAGCAGCAATGTCAGCGCCACATGCCACTGCTTCATTGCAAACCGTGCGACGCCAGCAACCCGATCACCGCCGCCGTATGCAGCAGCAAACCCGGTGCCAGTGCGCGCGCGTAAGCAACGCCACCGGTCAGCCAGCTGATAACGAGCTTGCTCAGGGCATGCACGCCCATGGCCAGCATCAGGGCGTTCGCGACCGCACGGCCTGGCGGGCCCTGCGCCATCAAGGCCGCAGCGGCGGCGTGCAGATCCACCAGCGCCGCCAGCATGCTGCCGGCCAGCAGGCCCGCGTCACCCAGCCACAGTTTCAACCCCTGCACCAGCGCCTGCATGCCTGTGAGCAATGCAGCCACCGTAACCGCCACACGCAGGCTGAACATGGGTGCCTTCTCATCGGCCGGCGCGCCAGCAGCAGGCCCCTGGCCCGAAGCGCTCGCCAGCGCCTTGCGAACCATCAGTCCACCCCACAGACCCACCAGCAGCGCACCCGCCAGCAAAGGCAAACCGAGAAATGCCAGCCAGCGCGGCTGCACGACCGCCGCCACCACCAGCAGTTGCAGCAACGTCGCCACGCAGCTCAGCAGCGCTGCGCCGGCCATCAGGGGTGCTGGCGAGCGGCCGTCGCGCACCTGCGCGCCCAGCGTGGCGATGGTGGCCGTGCTGGAGACAAAGCCAGAGGCCAGTGACGACAGCAACAGCGCTTGTCGGGCGTGCAGCAGGCGCTGCGCCAGATGCGCCAGTGTCTGAATGGCCAGCAGCAACACCAGCAGCGTGGCGAGGGTTCGCGGGTTGAGCACGGGGCCCCAGAAGGCACGGTCGGGCAACAGCGGCACGGCAATCAGCGCCAGCGTGCCCAGCAGCAGGCCGTCACGCACCTCTCCCGCACGCAACCACTGGCTGGCAAAGCGGTGCATGTGCTCGCGCGCGGCCAGCAGCGCCGTCACCACCACGGCCAGGGCCGCGGCCAACGCCAGCTCTGTGGTGCACAGTGCGCCGATCACAAAGGTGAGCAGCAACGCGATTTCCGTGGTGACACCTGGGTCCCCGGACCGGTCGCGCGCATAGGCCACAACGCCCAGCGCTGCAATGAAGGCCGCCCCCACCAGCGCCAGCCACAGGCCCCCCAGCAACATGCAGGCAGCACCCGCAATGGAGGCCAGCGAGAAGCTGCGCACCCCTGCCAGTGCGCGGCCGGGCCCGGAGCCTTTGCGCCTTTCACGTTCAATGCCGATCAACAGACCACAGCCAAGCGCTGCACCCAGCGCGGCAACCTCCGCAGACATCGCGATCGCGGCCATGTCAGTCGTCAAGCAGCCGCACCTTCACGCTCTTGCCCTTGATGCGCCCGGCATTGAGCCGGCGCACCGCGTCGGGCGCAATCGCGCGGTCGACCGCCACATAGGTGGAGAACTCGTTGACGTTGATCTTGCCGATCTGCTCTTTCGCAAACCCGGCTTCCCCGGTGAGCGCGCCCAGCACGTCACCCGGGCGGATCTTTTCCTTGCGCCCGCCCACAATCTGCAACGTGACCATCGCCGGGCGCAGTGGCTCGCTACTGGTAGGGGTCAGTTCGGTCAGCGGGTGCCATTCGCTCTCGCGGCCCTGCATTTGCTCGATCTTGCCCACGCTGCCCATCTCGTTCATGCTGGCCAGGCTCAGCGCCAGGCCCTCGCCGCCGGCCCGCCCGGTGCGGCCAATGCGGTGAACATGCACCTCGGTGTCGGGCGTGATGTCCACGTTGATCACCGCTTCAAGCTGCGCGATGTCCAGCCCGCGTGCCGCCACGTCGGTGGCCACCAGCACCGAGCAGCTGCGGTTGGCGAACTGCACCAGCACCTGGTCGCGCTCGCGCTGCTCCAGCTCGCCATACAGCGCCAGCGCACTGAAGCCCTGGGCCTGCAAAACCGCCACCAGGTCGCGGCACTGCGCTTTGGTGTTGCAAAAAGCCAGCGTGCTGGCGGGGCGGAAATGGTTGAGCAGCAGACTCACTGCATGCAGCCGCTCGCTGTTCTTCACCTCGTACCAGCGCTGGCGGATGGTGCCGGTTTCGTGCTGGGCCTCGACCTTGATGGTCAACGGCTGGCGCATGAACTGCGCACTGAGTTTGGCGATGCCTTCCGGGTAAGTGGCCGAGAACAACAGCGTCTGCCGCTCTTTCGGGCACTGGCGCGCCACGGTGGCTATGTCGTCTAAAAACCCCATGTCGAGCATCCGGTCGGCTTCGTCCAGCACCAGCGTGTTCAGTGCGGCCAACGCCAGGTGCTGGCGCTCCAGGTGGTCCATGATGCGCCCCGGTGTACCCACCACCACATGTGCCCCATGTTCCAGGCTGGCCACCTGGGCACGCAAGGGAACCCCCCCGCACAACGTAACGACCTTGATGTTTTCTTCAGCGCGCGCCAGCCGCCGGATTTCGGTGGTGACCTGGTCGGCCAGCTCGCGCGTGGGGCACAGCACCAGTGCCTGCACCGCAAAGCGCCTGGGGTTCAAGTTCGCCAGCAGCGCCAGCGCGAACGCCGCAGTTTTGCCGCTGCCGGTCTTGGCCTGGGCAATGATGTCTTTGCCCAGCAGCGCGGGTGGCAAGGCTGCCGCCTGGATGGGCGTCATTTCGGTGTAGCCAAGCCGGGCCAGATTGGCCTGCATGGCCGGGTTCAGCGCGAGCGCGCCAAACCCCGAGGGTTCACCTACAGGCTTGGCTGCGGGTCGGGAGAGTGTGGGGTTCATGGCCCATTATCGGCACCACGCCCCGCAGGCTGCCCGAAGGTCAGCAACCCGATGGGCGGTCTGTGCGCATCGGAATGGTGCCGGTGATGGTGACGGTGGGCGTGCCCGCGCTCAGAACGCTGCCGGTAAAGGTGACGTTGTTGTTGGCACGCGAAACGCTGGAGCTGCCCACGACCGTGGTTTCATAGGTACCGCCAGCCAGCTTGAGCACCAGGCGGCGCACGCTATCGGTGTTCACCAGGTATTCCACCGAACCTTCGGCGATGGCACCACCGCCCAGGCGCGGAATATTCTCAAACGCGAACGAACAGGAATCGGTGGCACCGATGCGCTCCAGCTTGTTCACACCCGACAGCGGTGTATTGGCGCTGCCGTACACGCCGTTGAGCGTACTGTCGGTCGCCGACGTGATGGTGAAGGCCGAGTTGTAACTGGTCGGGTCGGGGTCGTCACCACCACCGCCACAGGCGGCCAGCAGGGACACCAGCAAGGCGCTGGAAACGAGGGAAAGTGTTTTCATGGTGCGGGGGGGTTTGAAGTTGACAGGCATCCAGTGTCAAAAACAATCCGCCCCGATCACGTAGGACGCGCCAGCGCAACCCTGTCGGCCAGTCGCTCAGACCGACCGGCGTCGCACATGCCGTCGGCCATTCAGCAACACGCTTAGCGCCGTGTAGCGCACCAGCAGGTGATAGCTGGCCAGGCACAGCGCCGTGGTAGCCGCCACGTTGAGTGCCAGCTTGGCCACAGCGGGCAGCGGCGCACCGTACAACAGGGCCCCGAAACCGATGGTCAGCGGCATGTGCAGCAGGTAAACCCAGTAAGAACTGTCGGCCAGGTAGCCAAGCACTGCGTGCGGACGATGCAGGTAACGCAGGAACAGGCCAATGAAAGCAAAGCTCCAGAGCCAGGAAGCACAGTTGTAGACCCAGGCAATGGCCAGCGGCAGGTTCCAGCCGGGCAGAGCGCCCTGGCGCTGCGCCTCGACCAGCAGTCCGGTGCCCAGAAAGAAAGGCAGGCCGGCCCCTGCCAACAAGACCCAGCGCCGCACATACAGCGCAAACAGGGCCCGCTGGTGGTGCCACAGAAACCAGCCAAACACGAAAAACAGGCCGTTGTGCAACCACTCGGCCAGCGGCGGCACAAAGGCACCGCTGGGCACCACCACGCCTTGCGGGTAGCCGGAACCCACCAAAGCCAGCGGCAGCGACAGCGCGGCAAAACCCCAGGCGGTTGCGCCCAGTTTGCCAAACACCCAGGCCACAGCGCGCGGCCAGGCTGGGGGCAAGCGGCCACCCAGCCACAGCACGGCGGGCGTGAGGACGCAGAACCACAGCAGCATCCATAGAAACCACAGGTGCATGGTGACCGAACCGGTGGGCACGTTGGGGCCCACCGGCATGATGGCCGGGTCCAGCCCCCAGGTGCCGCGCACCATGCGGTGCACAAACAGCAGCGCAAACACCACACAGGCCGCAAACAGCGGCGGCCAGAACACCAGGAAGGGCAGGCCCAGACGCCGCAACCGGTTGCCCAGCATGCCCGCCACGCCGCGCCGCCTGACCAGCAGCGCCACGAAGTAGCCCGCCAGGATGAAGAACACCGGCATGCGAAAGGCGTGGATGAAGGCGGTCAGCAAGTCGGCCAGCTTGGTGGTGCGGTCATCGCGCCAGGGCAGCGGTGAGTCTTGCACCATGTGAATGGCCGCCACATGCAACACAATGCCCAGCCACATCATCAGGGCGCGCAAATTGTCCAGCGCGTACAGGCGTTCGTTGCCCGGGCGATCAGCCGTCACAACTGCGCCGCCCGGTTTCAGCGCTTGACCGCGACCAGCTCAATCTCGAAATTCAGCGTGGCGTTGGGCGGAATCACGTTGCCCGCGCCACGCTCGCCGTAGGCAATGGCGGGCGGACAGGTCAGTTTGGCTTTACCACCCGGCTTCATAAGCTGCACCCCTTCGGTCCAGCAGGCAATCACGCGGTTCAGCGGAAATTCAGTCGGCTCGCCGCGTTTGAACGAGCTGTCGAACTCGCGCCCGTCAAGGAAGGTGCCGCGGTAATGCACGCGCACCACGTCGGTCGCAGCGGGTGACGCGCCGGTACCGTCTTTCAATGACTGATACACCAAGCCACTTTTGGTGGTGACGGGTGCGGGTTGCGCCAAAGCCGAGGTGCCGACAAGGCCCAAAGCCAGCAGCAAGGCGGGGACAGTCATCCGGTGTTTCATGAGGTTTACTTTCTACAGGGCAAGGCCAAAGCCGCCATTATCGGGGCCCTCAGGCGCGCCACCCAATGCTACATTTTTGATAGTGGCTGACGCTTTATCCATGCGGGCTACAGCCGTTTATTGCCAAAACGCACTAGGGTTGGGCGGTTACCGCTGCCATGCGCCGCCGAATGCGCGCGGCCTCGTCCAGCGCACCCGCGGCTTCAGCGCGTTGCGCTTGCACACCCAGCCAGGCCAGCAGCGGCCGGCGCCAGCCTTGCGCGCTGGCGGTGTCTACCGCCAGGGCCAGGAGATCCGGGCTGGCGCGGCCCAACTGGAACAGCACACCCGCGGCGACCAGGCGCGACAGCGGGTCGGCTATTGCTTTCACCGCCAATGCATCGCCGCCTGCTGCGCCACGCTGCGCTGCGGGCAACAGGGCAATGTCCGCGGCCTGCACCCGCCCTGCCAGGTAGTCGGCATAGGCCCGCTCGGGCGCGGCAGCGTCGGCGCGCAAGGCCTCAAAACCAGTGCAGGGCTGCTGCGCCAGGCTGGCTACGCGGGCAGCGCAGCGGCTCAGCTCGGCACGCGCCAGCAGGTCCAGCCGACCCGTGCTGGCAATGGCGCTGCGGGCCCGGGCAAACTCGGCCGCTTCCACGCGGGCGTCGCCCTTCATGTAGGCGCTGGTAAATCGCTCCAGCGCGCTGTGCGCGTCTTGCTGCCAGTTGGGCGCGGGCGGGTTGTTGGCGCAGCCCGCCAGCAGTGCCACCAGTGCCAGCGCAAGCAGGGGTTGGGTCATGGCAGCTTGATCTCCGTGTCGCGGGCAAACGGCCACTTGCGGTTGATGTCGTTGATCAGGCCTTCTACCTTGCGCAGGTTGGCCTCGACCTCGCCGCGCAGTTGCCCCAGGTCTTCGGTGGCCAGGCGGGCATTGGCCCCCACCGCCTTGGCCTCTACCAGCACAGCGTCCATCTTCTTCAGGCTCTCGCGCGAGTCGCCCAGCAGCGCATTCACCTGCCCGATTGCCGCCTTGACGTCGCGCATCACCCCCTCGGGGCCAAAGACCTGGGCGTCGGCCTTGCCCACCAGCCCATCGGCCTTCAGCGCCAGGCCGTCCAGCCGCGCCAGCAGGGCGTTGGTGCGGTCCAGTGTGGCGATGATTTTTTGCGCGTCTGCGTCGTTGCCCGTCAGCACGCCCAGCACGCCGCGCGGGCCGTTGAGCCGCTCAGTCGTGGTTTGCAGGTTCGCCAGGCTCGCGCCCAGCGGGCCCTCCTTGGCGGCGAGCGCGTTCAGGCTGTCCAGCAGCTCGCGCGCCGAGGCAATGACCTTGGGAATCTCGGCCGCCGTGTCGCCCCGCAGCACACTGCGCACCGCGCCGTCTTCCAGCGGGGCATCGCTCAGCAGGCCGGTATAGGCCCGGATGTTGGTGCTGCCCACCACCCCGCGCACCAGCGTGAACACGCTGGACTTGCGCAGCCAATGAGCGTCTTTCCTTGGCACGTCCACCAGAATTCTGGCGTTGCCGTCGTCTGCCAGTTCGATGCGGCGCACCCGGCCAATCGGAAAGCCGGAAAAGGTCAGATTCATGCCCACCACCACCCCCTCGGAGTCGTCAGACACCAGCACCAGCCGCTGGGTGGCCTCAAAGGCACCGCGTGCGTACAACAGGTACAGCGTGGACGCGCCGATCAACAGCGCCAGAAACACCAGCAGCGCCAAGGCCTTGAATTCAACATGGGCCACGGGCTGCGGTGCAGGGGTTTGGGCAGGTTCAGTCATGACGCCTCAATAGTAATTGCCCACCAGCGAGGCCAGCTCTATCAGCAGCAACACCGCAAACACCCGCACCAGGCCCTGCAATTCAGCGCTGGTGCGCGAGCCGTCACCAGAGCTTTCATACAGACCGGCCGCCATCGGCATGAGGGAAACGGCCAGACTGAAAAACAGCGTCTTGAGCACAAACACCAGCGTCACCGCCGGGTTGAACACCTGGCCAAACATGCGGGTGTAGCCCGGTAGCCCGGCCCAGGTAAAACCGTACACCGCCAGGTAAGCCAGCACCACGGCCACCACGCAGCTCAGCGCGGCCAGCAAGGTGGTGGAGAACACCCCAGCCACCACGCGCGGCAGCAGCTCGCGACCCACCGGGTCAATGCCTTGCTGGCGCAATGCCTCAAACGTGCCGTCTTGCCGCATCTTCGCCAAATCAGCGCCATGCGGAATGGTGCAACGCAGCGCCACGAACAGCGCGGCGGTCAGCGGAATGATCTCCAGCACCAGCACCCGGATCAGCATTTCCTGCGCGTACTGGGTCAGGCCGTAGCTCAGCGCGGTAGTCACCACGATGCGGGTGATCACCAGGCTGAGCACGGCGCACAGCAGCGTGAACCAGGGCAGGATCGGTGCGGTGTCGGTGTAGATATGGTGCGCCAGCGCGCGGCGGCTTTCGCGCCGGTAGCTCGACGGTGACAGCGCCAGCACAAGAATGAGCGCGCCAAAGTGCAGCATGCGCCAGCAGGCAACGGCCCAGCGCCAGGGCGCACGGGCAAGGCTTTCAAGCGATTGGGAGGCCTGGACAAGCGGCGTCATGGACCCATGATAGCCATGGGCGGCACGCCTTGATGGCTGCGCGCTAGGGCAGCACCGGCGAAAGCTGTGCCGCGCCCCAGTGCAACGGCAACGCCGCCTGCACCCGGCGCACCTGGTTTACCTGCAGGTGCAGCAAGCGCTGCGCGCCCGGGTGAGCCGCCAGCGCCGCCCCCTCCCATTGCAACTGAGCGGTGACCGCCAGGTACAGCAAGTCACCTGACGGATAGTCGATAAACAGCAGACCGCAACGCGGGTTGAGCGCGATATTGCCCAACGTGTTGAAGAAGTGATTGCCGTTGTAGTCGGGCACGGTCAGCGCGCCGTTGTTGACCACTTTCACAAAGCCCGGGCGACCGCCACGGTGGGACACATCCACGCCGTGCGCCGCTGCGCCCCGCCCCGCCGTGGGATGGGCGGTGGCAATGAAGAAGGTGTCAGCCGCCTCAACGATGCGCAGCGCGGTGGCGTCCAGCCGGGTGTCTTGATGTACCGCCCCGGGGTCATGCGGGCCGGCCCAGACCGGCTCGCGGGCCTGGATGTATTGAGGGCAGTTGCCAAAGCTCTGGCGCACCTGCACCGTAAAGCCCGGCGCGCCCGAGGTGCTGACCACCCCGTTCATCCGGTTACGCCGTCGGGTGTGCGGCTGCAAGCCCAGCAGACCGACCGGTGCCCCCACCGCCAGCGCGCCCGCCAATGGGTCATGGGCTTGCGGCACGGCGTCGATTCGCAGCGTCAGTGGGTCGGGCGAGTGCATGAACCCCGGCGCACCGGCCAGCGCCGAAGCCCAAGGCTGGCCCGCATCATCGACCCCGCCCAACAATAGCCAGGGCAGCGAGCTGAAAAACTCGCGGTGCGGGTCTGGCATGAAGCTGCGGATCACTCGCGGCCCGGCCACCGACAGCGCGCCAAACGCGCCGGAGAGTTGCTGCAACGCCTTCTCCCCTTCATGAAAGGGCTCCAGCAATACGGGGTGCGGTGGGTTGTTCATGCCGTCATTGTGTTTGCTGCCATCAACAAGATAAATGGTGATGAAAGCATTTAACTACTCCATTTAACGGATTAATATGTCGCATGGACAAATTCCGTTCAATGCAGACCTTCGTGCAAATTGCCGACCAGGGCAGCCTCACGGCGGCGGCGCGGGCGCTGGGCTCGTCTCTGCCGGCCGTGGTGCGGGCGCTGGCCGGGTACGAGGCGGCGCTGGGTGTGCGGCTGTTCAACCGCACCACCCGGCGCATCTCGCTCACCGACGAGGGCAAGCGCCACCTGGACAGCTGTCGCCAGGTGCTGGGTGCAGTTGATGAAGCTGAAAGCGCGCTCACTGCCGAGGCGCGCACGCCGGCCGGGCATTTGACGGTCACGGCACCGGTGCTGTTTGGCCAGATGTATGTGGCCCCCGCCGTCACACGCTTTGTGCAGCAGCACCCCCAGATGAGCTGTAGCGTGGTGCTGCTGGACCGCGTGGTGAACCTGCTGGAAGAAGGCATTGACGTGGGTGTGCGCATCGGCCCGCTGGAAGACTCCAGCCTGGTGGCGCTGCCGGTCGGGCAGGTTCGCCGGGTGGTGGTCGCCAGCCCCGCTTATCTGCGTCGCCACGGCACGCCGCGGCACCCACGCGATCTGCTGGCCGCCAACTGCATTCGCATGGCGGCGGGCCCACCCACCTGGGGCGGCTTTCGCGATCAGGGCAAGTCGTTCCGCTTGACAGTCAAAGGCAACCTGGACTTCAACCATGTGCTGCCCGCCGTACAAGCCTGCGCCGCAGGCATTGGCTTTGGCATGTTCTTCTCTTACCAGGTGGCCCCTTTCATTGCCCAAAAACAGCTCAAGATAGTGCTTGAAAGTTTTGAGCAGCCGCCCCGACCCATCAGCGTGGTGTACCCGCATGCACGGCTGCTACCCATGCGCACACGTGCCTTCATCGACTGGATGCGCAACGAACTCAAGGCCCTGCAGGCCACGAAAGGAAGACATGAGCAACTTTGACTACGACCTGTTCGTCATTGGCGGGGGCAGCGGCGGCGTGCGCGCTGCCCGCATGGCCGCCCAGCGCGGTGCCCGGGTGGCGCTGGCCGAAGCCGGGGCGCTGGGTGGCACCTGCGTGAACGTGGGCTGCATCCCAAAAAAGCTGTACAGCTATGCGGCGCACTTTGCCGAAAGCTTTGAAGAGGCTGCCGGCTTTGGCTGGCAGCTGCAGAAGCCGCGTTTTGACTGGGCCACGCTCAAGGCCAACCGCAAAACCGAAATTACCCGCCTGAACGGTATCTACCAAAACCTGCTGGGCGGCGCGGGCGTCACTGTGCTGCGCGGCTGGGCCACGCTGACCGACCCGCACACGGTGCAGGTGGGCGGTCAGACCGTCACGGCCAAACATATTCTGGTTGCCACCGGCGGCAAACCACAGGTGCCTGATGTGCCTGGCCGCGAGCATGTTCTTACCTCTGACGACATGTTTGACCTGAATCCCTTCCCGGCGCGCCTGCTGGTGGTGGGCGGGGGCTACATTGCCTGCGAATTTGCGTCCATCTTCAACGGGCTGGGCAGCCAGGTAACGCAGCTATACCGCGGCGAACAAGTGCTGCGCGGCTTTGACGACGATGTGCGCGCCTTTGTAGCGGCCGAGATGACCAAGGCAGGCGTGGGCCTGCGGCTGAAAGCCGATGTCGCCGCCATCAGCAAAACCGCTCAGGGCTTGCAGGTCACGCTGGCCGACGGAACCGGGCTGACGGTGGACGCGGTGCTCTACGCCACCGGTCGCACACCCAAGGTGCAAGGCATCGGGCTGGAGGCGCTGGGGCTGACACAACGCAAAGACGGCGCGATTGAAGTGAATGCGCAGTACCAAACCAGCGTGCCATCGGTCTACGCGCTGGGCGACGTGACGGCCCGCATCCAGCTCACACCGGTGGCGCTGGGTGAGGCCATGGCGCTGGTGGACCACCTGTTCGGTGACAACAAGCGCCAGATGGGATACGACTACATCCCCACCGCGGTGTTCACCCATCCCAACATCGGTACCGTGGGCTATGGCGAAGCCGATGCGCGCGCCAAATTTGGCCAGGTAACGGTGTTCAAAACCGACTTCAAACCGCTCAAGCACACGCTGTCGGGGAGCAGCGAACGCATGTTCATGAAGCTGGTGGTAGACAGCGCCAGTGACCGCGTGGTGGGCTTGCACATGGTGGGCGCAGATGCGGGCGAGGTGGTGCAGGGCTTTGCGGTGGCCATGAAGGCCGGTGCCACCAAAGCGGTGTTTGACAGCACCCTGGGCATTCACCCCACGGCGGCAGAAGAATTTGTGACGATGCGCACCCCTGTGGCGGGCTGAAGCACCCGCGGCTCGCAACGGCGCAGGTCAGCCGATCAAGTCAGGAAACGGCTCCCTCACGATGTGCGCAGGCAGCCGGTCATCGGGTGCAAGGTACTTGGTTTTGCGGTCAATCTTGCCGTCCCAGGCGGCCAAGTCCGCGCTGGCGCTGCGAATGGTGGCGCGGTCCAGCGGGTGGCATCTTCGTTTGCGCAGCTGATTCAGCGACTTTGAGCCGGCGATCGCGTCCTGCACGCGCTGCGGCTCGAGCATCAGGGCAAACGGGTTGGCGCGCAACGGGCTGGGGTATGTCATGTAGTGGACTCCTATCGAGGAGTACCCACTGTAGGGAAGGTACGCGGCGCTGTGCAGTCGGCCATCAACGAAAGCGCCTGTAGGGATTTTCCGACACAGCCCCTGTCACCCCCCGTAACGCCGCCCACTGCACAATAAGCGCATGCCCTACCTGCCCCCCTTCATTGCCCCCACCCGCTACAACAACGCCGCCATGGCACTGGCGCAGGTGCGGGCCATCTATGCCCAACAAATCGGTCACCTGCGTGAGGCCATGCAGCGCTTTGTGGCCGGCGATACCCTGCCGGGCCATGTACGGGCCTGCTACCCGTTCGTGCGCATCGTGACCGACACCGTGTCGCGGCACGGCGTGCAGGACGCCGCCCACCTGAGCTACGGCTTTGTGGCCGGCCCGGGCCGCTATGAAACCACACTCACGCGGCCCGACCTTTACGGCCACTACTACCTGGAGCAGTTTGAACTGCTGCTGCGCAACCACGGGGTCGAGCTGGAAGTAGGCACCAGCACCCAGCCTATTCCGGTGCATTTTTCTTTTGCCGAGAACGACCATATTGAAGGCGCGATGAGCGCCGAGCGGCACCAACTGATGCGCGACGTTTTTGACCTGCCCGACCTGTCCGTCATGGACGACGGCATTGCCAACGGCACCTGGGAGGCCAGGCCCGGCGAGGCCCAGCCGCTGAGCCTGTTCACTGCCCCGCGGGTGGACTATTCGCTGCACCGGCTGCGCCACTACACCGGGACCGCGCCCGACTGGTTTCAGAATTTTGTGTTGTTCACCAACTACCAGTTCTACATTGACGAATTCGTGCGGCTGGGCCATGACGAAATGCGCAAACCCGACAGTGAGTACATCGCCTTTGTCGAGCCCGGCAATGTGGTCACGCGCCGGGCGGGCCTGGCTGGCGCGCCGGGCGACGAGCTTGGCAGCCCGCCGCCACGCCTGCCGCAAATGCCGGGCTACCACCTGATGCGGGCTGACCGCAGCGGCATCACCATGGTCAACATTGGCGTGGGCCCGGCCAATGCCAAAACCATTACCGACCACATTGCCGTATTGCGCCCGCACGCCTGGATGATGCTGGGCCACTGTGCCGGCCTGCGCAACAGTCAGCAGCTGGGTGACTACGTGCTGGCCCACGCCTATGTGCGCGAAGACCATGTGCTGGACGAAGAACTGCCGCTGTGGGTGCCGATCCCGGCGCTGGCCGAAATTCAGGTCGCACTGGAGCAGGCGGTGGAAGATGTGACGCAGGTGCGCGGTGCCGACCTCAAGCGCATCATGCGCACCGGCACCGTCGCCAGCACCGACAACCGCAACTGGGAACTGCTGCCCAACAACCAGCCGCAACGCCGCTTCAGCCAGAGCCGCGCGGTGGCGCTGGACATGGAAAGCGCCACCATCGCGGCCAACGGCTTTCGCTTCCGGGTGCCCTACGGCACCCTGCTGTGCGTGAGCGACAAACCGCTGCACGGCGAGATCAAGCTGCCCGGCATGGCCAACCACTTCTACCGCGAGCGCGTTGACCAGCATTTGCGCATCGGCATGCGGGCCATCGAAATCCTGCGCAGCCAGGGCGTGGGGCAACTGCACAGTCGCAAGCTGCGCAGCTTTGCCGAGGTGGCGTTTCAGTAGCAACGCACTTTCCGGGCTGCTATTTGCTATCGTTTTGATAGTGGCTGCCGCATATTACATGCGGGCTACAGCCAGTTTTCACCTCAAACTGGCTGTTTCAACCTTTGCGCGGCCTGACCTTTGACGCCGCCAGCTTGGCGCTCACCCGCGCCTGCTCCACATCGGCGTCATGCGCCAGCGCCACGCCCATGCGGCGCTTGACAAAGCTTTCGGGTTTGCCGAACAGGCGCAGTTCGGTGTTGGGCACGCGCAGGGCTTCGTCCACGCCGTCAAACACAATGCCCTGCGCGTCCACGCCACCGTAGATCACGGCGCTGGCACCGGGGCTTTTGAGGGCGGTGCTCACGGGCAAACCCAGAATTGCACGGGCGTGCAGCTCGAATTCGTTTTGCCACTGGGTGATCATGGTGACCATGCCGGTGTCGTGCGGGCGCGGGCTGACTTCACTGAACCAAACCGCGTCTCCCTTGACGAACAATTCCACCCCAAACAAGCCCAGCCCGGCCGGTTGGCCGTCCAGCCCCAGGCCCAGGTTGTCGGTGACGCCCTTGGCAATCTCGCGCGACTTGCGCAGCGCGGCGGGCACCATGGGCTGGGGCTGCCAGCTTTCCACATAGTCGCCATTGACTTGCACGTGGCCGATGGGCTCACAAAAATGGGTTTCTACCTGGCCATTCGCTGCCAGCGCACGCACGGTCAGCAGGGTGATCTCGTAGTCAAAGTCAACAAAGCCTTCGACGATCACGCGGCCATGGCTGACGCGGCCGCCGGCCATGGCCTCGTCCCAGGCTTTTTGCACATCGGCCGGGCCGTCAATTTTGCTCTGGCCCTTGCCACTGCTGCTCATCACCGGCTTGACGATGCAGGGGTAACCGATTGCAGTGTCAATGGCCGTCTGCAGCTCGGCCAGCGAGTCGCAGAACCGGTAAGGGCTGGTCGGCAGGCCCAGGGTTTCGGCAGCCAGTCGGCGAATGCCTTCACGGTCCATGGTCAGCCGCGCGGCGCGGGCAGTCGGCACCACCCGCACCAGGCCTGCGGCTTCCAGCTCTTGCAGCATGGGCGTGGCAATGGCTTCAATCTCGGGCACCACCAGGTGCGGGCGCTCGGCCTCGATCAGCGCCTTGAGTTGCGCCGGGTCGCTCATGCTGATGGTGCGCGCATGGTGCGCCACCTGATGGCCGGGCGCGTTGTCATAGCGGTCCACCGCAATGGTTTCAACGCCCAGGCGCTGCAAGGCAATCAACACCTCTTTGCCAAGCTCGCCGCTGCCCAGCAGCATGACTTTGGTGGCGTGGGGCGACAGGGGGGTTCCCAGGGTAGTCATGGTGAGGTTCTCAAAGTGCCTGGCCCATGGCTTCGCCCAGGCGGATTGCCTGGGTCGGTTGCCACGCCGGGTTGAACTGCAACGTGTCTTTGGGCCAGAGCATCACCACGGTGGAGCCCAGCAAAAAGCGGCCCATCTCGTCGCCCTGCTTGAAGCTGATTACCTGGTCGGCATAGTGCCATTCGCGCACCCTGCCCGGGCGCGGCGGGTTGACCACACCATGCCAGGTGGTGGCCATGCTGCCGACGATGGTGGCCCCGACCAGCACATTGATGAACGGGCCGTAGGGCGTGTCAAACACGCACACCACGCGTTCGTTGCGGGCAAACAGGCCGGGCACGCCGCGCGCAGTGGTGGGGTTGACTGAAAACAGGTCGCCCGGCACGTAGATCATGCGTACAAGGCGGGCCTCGCAGGGCATGTGAATGCGGTGGTAGTCCTTGGGGCTTAAATAGAGCGTGGCGAATGCGCCGTCTGCAAACTGCGCCGCCAGCGTGGCGTCGCCGCCCACCAGTGCCTGGGTGCTGTAGCTGTGGCCCTTGGCCTGAAAAATCTGGTCGTGCTGAATATTGCCAAACTGGCTGATGGCGCCGTCCACCGGGCAAACCCAGCGCGCATTGGCCAGCGGGCGGGCTCCGGCCTTCAACGGCCGGGTAAAAAATTCATTGAAGCTGGCGTAGCTTTCAATGCGCGGCTCGGCGGCTTCGGCCATGTTCACGCCGTAGCGGGCCACAAAGCGGCGAATGATCGCGGTGGTGATGGCGCCTGCGCGGGCATTGGCCACCCAGCCGGCAAAGACAGTGAGCGCCCGTTTGGGCAAAAGGTATTGCGGCAGCACCGCCAGACGGTCAGACACGGGAATGGCTTTCAGAGGGAATGCAAAAATTCTAGCTGCGACACAATAGCAGCCATGCAAGCCCCCCTGTTTGAAGCCCAGCACCTGAGCAAGCGCTATGGCGACACTGCGGTGGTGAACGACCTGTCGTTCACCATTGCGCCCGGCGAGTGCCTGGGTGTGATCGGCCCCAACGGTGCCGGCAAAACCACCACCATCCGCATGTGCCTGGGCCTGACAGCGCCCGACGCAGGCCGTATCTGGTACCTGGGTGACGGCAGCGCACCCAGCCTGCAAATGCCGCGCGACGCGCTGGCCATCAAGGCCCAGCTGGGCGTGGTCAGCCAGATGGACACCCTGGACCCGGACTTCAACTGTGAGGAAAACCTGCTGGTCTATGGCCGCTATTTCGGCATGGCCGACGCGCAGATTCGTGAACGCATTCCGAAGCTGCTGGAGTTTGCGGCCCTGACCCACAAGGCCAAGGCCAAACCGGGCGAGTTGTCTGGCGGCATGAAGCGCCGCCTGAGCCTGGCCCGGGCCCTGGTCAACGACCCGCGCCTGCTGCTGCTGGACGAACCCACCACCGGGCTGGACCCCCAGGCCCGCCACCTGATGTGGGAGCGGCTGCAGGCCCTTTTGCAGCAAGGCAAGAGCATTTTGCTGACCACTCACTTCATGGACGAGGCCGAACGCCTGTGTTCGCGCCTGCTGGTGCTGGACCATGGCAACAAGATTGCCGAGGGCACGCCGCGGGACCTGATCGCCCAGCACCTGGAGCCCGATGTGGTGGAAGCCTATGGCACCGGCGCACTGGCGCTGGCACAGGACGACGCCCTCAAGGCGCTGGCCGCCCGGGTCGAGGTCAGCGGTGAAACCGTGTTTTTCTATACCCAGGACGCGCGGCAACTGCTGGACGCCCTGGCCACCCAGCCCAAGCTGCGCACCTTGCACCGCCCGGCCAACCTTGAAGACCTGTTTCTCAAGCTCACAGGCCGCAAGATCCGGGAGGAGGCATGAGTCAGCCCCAAGGCAGCCAGTCGATCTGGCGCGCGCCTGACTTGTCCGGGCGCTGGTGGCCGGTGTTCCTGCGCAACCTGCTGGTCTGGAAGAAGCTGGCCCTGCCCAGCCTGGTGGGCAACATTGCCGAGCCCCTGATGTGGCTGGTGGCCTTTGGCTACGGCATGGGCGCGCTGGTGGGGCAAGTCACGGTCAACGGCCCCGGCGGTGCCACCCAGGTGCCCTACATGCTGTTTCTGGCCAGCGGTTCGATCTGCATGAGCGCCATGAACGCCGCCAGCTTCGAGGCGCTTTACTCGGCCTTTTCGCGCATGCATGTGCAAAAAACCTGGGACGGCATCATGAACGCGCCGGTAAGCCTGGACAACGTGGTCATGGCAGAAATGCTCTGGGCCGCGTTCAAGTCCTTGTTCACCGTCACCGCCATCATGGTGGTGATGCTGGCGCTGGGCATCAGCTACGCGCCCAAGCTGCTGCTGGCCTGGCCGGTGCTGCTGGGCGCGGGCATCACCTTCAGTTGCATCGCGCTGGTGTTCAACGCGCTGGCCAAAGGTTACGACTTTTTCACCTACTACTTCACGCTGTTTCTCACGCCCATGATGTTTTTGTCGGGGGTGTTCTTCCCGCGTGAGCAGTTGCCCACTGTGGTGCGGCACATCTCGGACTGGCTGCCGCTGACCAACGCGGTCGAGCTGGTGCGCCCGCTGTTCATGGACCAGTGGCCGGCCGACCCTTTGCGCAACGTGCTGGTGTTGCTGGTCTACACGGTGGCAGCTTTCTGGCTGGCACTGGCCTTGACGCGAAAGCGCTTCAGGGCCTGAGGCACCCATGAGCCAACCTCTCGCGCAGCTGCCGGCCGACCTGCTTGAGATGATGTCGCGCGGCGTCTCGACCATCGTCGGTTCGCGCGACCTGGCCAACCGGCCGAGCGTGATGCGGGCAGTCGGCTGCGAGGTGGCCGATGGCGGCCGTCACATCACGGTGTTTCTGTCGCGGCAGCAGGGCCGCCAGCTGCTGCAGGACGTGGCAGCCACTGGCCAGCTCGCCGTGGTGTTCAGCG
The DNA here is from genome assembly GCA_943369755.1 of Ramlibacter sp. 2FC. Classification (GTDB taxonomy): domain Bacteria; phylum Pseudomonadota; class Gammaproteobacteria; order Burkholderiales; family Burkholderiaceae_C; genus CALROG01. The sequence goes on along the minus strand of CALROG020000016.1, from coordinate 54,418 downwards.
AGCCCGCTTCGCATCGCACCGTACAGTGCAAGGGACGGGGCGCGTCGATTCGTGCGGCCACTCCTTCCGACGCTGCGGTACTGGCGCGCTATCTGCAGTCCATGGAACATGAATTGCAACGCATCGGCCTGCCGCCGTCGCTCACGCGTGCGATGCTGGCGCACCGCATCGACGATCTCGTGGCCATCAGCTTCAGCCCCGAGCAGGCGTTCGACCAGACCCCCGGGCCCCAGGCAGGCGCAGCCTTGACCGGAGGACGGCCATGAATCCGCAAACTCTGGACGCCATACGCCCGTGTTTTGAAGGCGCGATCCCTGCCATCATGGCCACCTGCGCCGCCGACGGCACGCCCAACGTGGCCTACATCTCGCAGGTGTATTACGTGGACGAGCGGCATGTCGCGCTGTCGTTCCAGTTCTTCAACACCACGCGCAAGAACATTCTGGCCAACCCGATGGCCACCGTGCTGGTATTGCACCCGATGACGGCGGCGTTCTATCGCCTGCACATCCGCTACCTGCGCACCGAGACGGTGGGCGCCTTGTTCGAGCAGATGAAGGCGCAGCTCGCCGGCATTGCCTCGCACAGCGGCATGGCCGACGTGTTCCGTCTGCTGGGCTCGGACGTCTATGAAGTCCAGCAGATCGAAGCCGTCCCGGGCGACCCGCTGGCTGCACCTGCGCCGCGCACCGGCCTGCTGAATGCCGTGCGCCGCTGCAGCGAACGCATGGCCCGCTGCACGGCGCTGGACGAACTGCTCAACACCACCCTCGCCGGGCTGACCGACCACCTGGGCATCCGTCACGCCATGGTGCTGATGCTGGACGCCAGCAGCCAGCGCCTGTACACCGTGGCCAGCTGTGGCTATGCCACCTCGGGCGTAGGCTCCGAAATCGACGTGGGCGACGGCGTCATTGGCGTCGCTGCGCGCGAACGTACGCCCGTTCGCATTGGTCACATGACCAGCGCCTACCTGTACAGCCGCGCCATGCGCCGCAGCCTTTACGCCAACGTGCCAGACATCGAGCCCGCCACCGCCGACATCCCCTACCCCGGCCTCGCGCAGCCGCACAGCCAGCTGGCGGTGCCCGTCCTCTCGGCAGGACGCCTGCTGGGCGTGCTGTTTGTGGAAAGCCCCAACGACCTTCAGTTCAGCTTCGAGGATGAAGACATGCTGGTGGCACTTGCCGGCCACATGGGTGCAGCCGTTGACGTGATTCAGGCCGGCACCGAGCTGGCCGAACCCACCACGGCGGCGCCGGCAGCCTTGCAGGCCGCGACCGGCGCCACCGTGCAGGTGCGCTACTTCCGGGCCAACAACAGCGTGTTCATCAACGACACCTACCTGATCAAGGGCGTGGCCGGTGCCATCTTCTGGAAGCTGCTCAGGGATTTCCGGCAACAGGGGCGAACCGAATTCAGTAACCGGGAGCTGCGACTCGACCCGTCCATCGGGTTGCCGGACGTGAGCGACAACCTCGAAGCCCGGCTGCTGCTGCTGCAGCGCCGGCTGGTGGAACACAGCCCCTTCGTGCGCATCGAGAAAACCGGCCGCGGGCGCTTCCGCCTGGCCGTGCTGCGCCCGGTGGCATTGCTGGAGGCCTAGGCCGTCACCAGCCCCGGCACGGGCGGCAGGCCCAGGCTGGCGGCCAGCTTGGCCCATTCTTGGGTGGCCAGGTGCGGGCGCACCGTCTCCAGGATCGCCTCAAATGCCGGCGCTGGCGCATGGGCCTGCATGTCGGCCAGCAGCGCGGTGCGCTCGGCCGGGTTCATGAACGGCACCAGCCAGCGTGCGGTAAACATCATTTCCTGCGGCGGAATCGAGGCCACCAGCGCATTGTGGATGTCGATCAGTTCAGCGTCCGTGTAGCGGGCCCAGAGCACGGCGTTGTGGGCGGTTTCTTCCACATGCATGTGCTGGAAGTTCGCCGCGATGAACAACGCCAGTTCGCTGTACAGCAGGTGGGCTGCGCGGACGCGGTCGGCAGCGGGCATGGACAGCAGCGCGGTCGTGGCATTGGCGAGCTGGCCGATATGGGCGACATGCTCGTCATGGTCGTGGGCAATGGCGGCGCTGGCACCTGGCGTGCGCGCCTCGATGGCGGTGTGGATGAATTCGTTCTCGTGCTTCAGGTGCGAGGCGCAGAAGTCCAGCAGCTCCATCACGCGGCCGGTGGTGCGGGCCAGTTCCATCGCATCGTCACAATCCATGCGGCCCAGGGCCAGCAGGGCGTCCGCCATGGCGGCACGCAGCGCCTTGTGGATGCCGGCATACATGTTCAGGCGCGGGGCTGTGGCAGCGGCCACCTGTTGCAGTTCCCTTGAATCGATTTTCATGGCTTTCTTTCCTTTGGATCGGCCGCGCACCGTGCGCCGCCATGGAAAGAAGTCTCGAAGAAACGGCGCTTGCGCGCCGCTAAGAATTGCTTAAGCGATTGCTAAGGAAACCTTAACTTCCTGCGGCATGTGAACTGCGTCACAGCTTCAGGCGCCACGAATCATGTCGGCGGCCTTCTCGGCGATCATGATGGTCGGCGCGTTGGTGTTGCCGCCCACAATGCGCGGCATGATCGAGGCGTCCACCACCCGCAGCCGCTGCACACCGTGAACCCGCAACTGCGCGTCCACCACGTCGGTCGGGCCATTGCCCATGCGGCACGAGCCCACCGGGTGGTAAATGGTGTCGCCATGGTTGCGGATGAACTGCTCGATCTGCTCGTCGCTCTGCGCACCGGCCGACGTCGGCAGTTCCTGCCCGCCATAGCCCGCCAGGGCTGGCTGTTGCAGCAAGTGGCGCATCAGCTTGAAGCCGCGCAGCATCCGGTCCATGTCGTCACGCACAGTCAAAAAGGCCGGGTCAATCAGCGGGGCCTGCTGCGGGTCAGCGCTGGCCAGCGTGACGCTGCCACGGCTTTGCGGGCGCAGCAGGCACACATGGCAAGAGTAGCCGTGGCCAAAAACCGTCTTGCGGCCATGGTCCACCAGCTTGCCAATCACGAAGTGGAACTGCAGGTCAGGCAGCTCTTCGCCGGGTTGACTCTTGATGAAACCGCCGGCCTCGGCAAAGTTGGTGGTGAGCATGCCGGTGCGGAAGTTGCGCCATTCAAAAATTCCCTTCACTGCACGCACCAGGCCGGGCAGCGACAGGCCAAACAAGTCCTTCAGGTGCGGCGCATTGACCCCCTGCACCACGTCCACATGGTCATGCAAGTGCATGCCCACGCCGGGCAGGTCATGTGCCACCGCAATGCCGTGCTGTTGCAACTGCGCCCCTGGGCCTATGCCCGACAGCATCAGCATTTGCGGCGACTGCAGCGCGCCGGCGCACAGCAGCACTTCACGCCCCGCCATGAGCTGGTGCAGCGCCCCGCCCTGGCGGTACTCCACGCCCACCGCGCGCTTGCCTTGCATCAGGATGCGGGTGGTGTGGGCACCCGTAATCACCTGCAGGTTGGGCCGGTTCATGTGGGGTGTCAGGTAGGCTTTGGCGGCACTGACCCGCTCGCCATGCTTGTGGGTGACCTGGTACATGCCCACACCCTCTTGCTCTGCGCCGTTGAAGTCGGCGTTGCGCGGGTAACCGGCCTGCACGCCGGCCTCTACAAACACCGGGCCAAACCGGTTGGGGGTGGTCAGGTCTTTCACATTCAGCGGGCCGCCTGTGCCGTGCCAGTCGTTGGCACCGCGCTCGTTGTGCTCGGCCCGCTTGAAATAGGGCAATACGTCGTCCCAGCCCCAGCCGGGGTTGCCCTGGGCGGCCCAGTGGTCGTAGTCGCGGTGATGGCCACGGGCATAAATCATGGCGTTGATCGAGCTCGAGCCACCCAGCACCTTGCCGCGCGGCTGGTAGCCCCGGCGGCCATTCAGCCCCGGCTGCGCCACGGTTTCAAAGGCCCAGTTGGCCTGCCCATTCTTGGCCAGCAACGCCAGGCCTGCCGGGCAATGAATCAGCACATTGGAGTCTGGCGGACCAGACTCCAGCAGGGTCACCCGCACCGACGGGTCTTCGCTCAGGCGCGCGGCCAGCACACAGCCGGCCGAGCCGGCTCCCACAACGATGTAGTCAACCATATCTTTTGTCTCCAGAGCCAACACCTTATCATTACAGACAGTCACATCTGAGAACGAGCCTGTCGTGAGCATACAAAGAATAGGCGTCGTCACTGCCCGCCGCTAAAAAATGTCAGCGCTCGAATCCAGCGAAGCCCCACAAGCCGCCCCGCCTGGCGACGGCGAAGCGGCCCAACTGCGCCTGAGCCGAACACTGGCCCGGGTGCCCGCACCGCCGCCCATCAGCGAACCAGCCACCGCCGAACCCCAGCCTGCCAGGCAGGCAACGGCCTCGCAGCCGCGACAACCCGACCCGCCGCCCGAGCTGATTTCCTCGGCCCAGGGGGCAATCGCATCGCAGCTGGGTTCGCTGCGTGATGTGTCGGCGGCGGCGGGGGTGTTGCCGCTCACCATTGGCCTGGGGGCCCTGGCCACCGTTGCCACATTGGCCTGGCTGATCGAGCGGCGCCGCACCCGGCGCGAAGAAGACTCCGTGCTGTGGGCCGACGTGCAGCCTGCGGCATCGTCTTTGAGGACAAAAATAAACACGCTGGACGACATCCTGCCCGACAGCCCCAACCCGGCGGAAAGTGCCCGGGCGATTTACGTCACCGCCATTGGTGAAACCAACTCGCGGCGTGAAGCCACGTTGATTGATCTGCACCAACTTCACAAGAAGCTGGAACGCCGCCGCAAGCGCGGTGACCACGTGGCCGCCGTGCTACTGCTGCAACAACACCTGGTGGACTTTCGCTACACCAGCCCCTGGGTGTTTCTGGAGCTGCGCGAGCTCTACATTCACCTGGACCTGGAGCAGGAATGGGAGGTGGCGCGTGAAGCCTTCAGCGCCCGCTTTGGGCAAAACGCACCGCTGTGGGAGTCGCCTTCTACGGCCGATGTCGAACTGCTGGAAGACGAACACCTGTGCGCTGGCATTGCGGGGCAATGGCCCTACCGCCCGGCTCGGATGTGGATCTTGCGCTGGATGCTGGGCGAACACGAATCCCGGGCCCGGGCGCTGGGGCCGCCGCTGCTGGCGCTGGGCGTGTACCGCGAGCTGATGCTGCTGGACGACTTGCTGGACGACGTGATGTTGGCGCTGCCGGTCCCGGCATTCGACGCGCCGGAACCCGACACCGAAGGGCCAGACACCGAAGGGCCGCAAACCGTTTTGCAAGACGACGCCGAGCCCACCCGATGAGGGGCATGCCCCACCGCGACGGCGCAACAAGGGATGGTGCGGCTTTTTTTACGCCAATTAAATTGCACGCAATTTAATTTGACGCTATAATTTGGCCATGGCAACGCAAAAAATCAATACCGACCAGGCCCTGCTGCTGGACAACCAGCTTTGCTTTGCCCTGTATTCGGCCTCGCTGGCCATGACCAAGCTCTACAAACCGCTGCTCGATGAACTCGGCCTGACCTACCCGCAGTACCTGGCCATGCTGGTGCTGTGGGAGCAAGACGGCCTGATGGTGTCTGCGCTGGGCGAGCGCCTGTCGCTGGACTCGGGCACGCTCACGCCGCTGCTCAAGCGCCTGGAGGCCGCAGGCCTGGTGGCCCGCATCCGCGACGTGCAAGACGAGCGCCGGGTTCACGTAATGCTCAGCGCCACCGGGCGCAGGCTCAAGGCCCGCGCCGCAAAAATTCCGGGTTGCGTGCTCAGTGCCACCCAGTGCTCCATCCCTGAACTGATTTCACTCACCCAGCAGGTGCAAGCCCTGCGTCAGCGCCTGACCGCCTGAAAGCTCCTCAACCCCCTCTGTCAACTCCGAAAGAAGCCCCTATGACCACGCTTGAAAAAGTTCTTTACACCGCCAAAGCCCACACCACCGGCGGGCGCGACGGCGCCTCAAAAACCAGTGATGGCCGGCTTAACGTTGCGCTGTCGTCCCCCGGCACTGCCGGCACCGGCACCAACCCCGAGCAGCTTTTTGCCGCCGGCTATTCGGCCTGCTTCATTGGTGCCATGAAGGCGGTGGCCGGCAAGATGAAAGTCACGCTGCCAGCCGACCTGGCGATTGACGCTGAGGTCGACCTGGGGCCGATCCCCAACGCCTACGGAATTGCCGTCCGCCTGAATGTCAGCCTGCCCGGCATGGAGCGCGCCGCCGCCCAAGCCCTGGTGGATGCCGCCCACCAGGTGTGCCCGTATTCCAACGCCACCCGCGGCAACATCGACGTCACCATCACCCTGGTCTGACCCAGCGCCTGGCCGCCCAAGGCGGCTGTCCCCAAAGCGGCCCGCCGGTGTTGAACCGGCGGGCCGTTTCGCTTACCTTGGGCGGCATGAGCACCACCACACTTCTGGTCCGCAAGGACAAACTTACCGAAACCCGCCTGCACACCACAGAAGACGCGCCGCTGGCCGACGGCCAGGTGCGCGTTCGGGTTGAGTCGTTTGCACTCACCTCCAACAACATCACCTACGCCGCCTTTGGCGACGCCATGAACTACTGGCAGTTCTGGCCAACGGCTGAAGAAGGCTGGGGCATCGTGCCGGCGTGGGGCTTTGCCAGCGTGATCCAGAGCCTGCACCCGGGTGTGGCCGTGGGCGAGCGGCTGTATGGCTACTGGCCGATGGCCAGCAGTGCGGTTTTGGAGCCAACCCGGCTAAGCGAAGCCGGCTTCAGCGACGGTGCAGCGCACCGCGCCAACCTGCACGCGGTTTACAACCAGGTGCTGCGCTGCAACCGCGACCCGTTCTACACCGCCGACACCGAGGCGGTGCAGGCCCTGCTGCGCCCGCTGTTCATTACCTCCTGGTTGATTGACGACTTTTTTGCCGACAACGACTTCTTCGGGGCCAAGCTGATGTTGCTGTCCAGCGCGTCCAGCAAAACAGCCTACGGCACCGCCTTTCAACTGGCGCAGCGCCCCGGCATTGAGGTGGTGGGCCTCACATCGGCCGGCAACAAGGCTTTTTGCGAAAGCCTGGGCTGCTACACCCGGGTGCTGACGTATGACCAGCTTGACCAGGTGAGCGCCGACGCCGCCTGCGCCTTTGTTGACTTTGCCGGCAACGCTGATGTGCGCCGCCAGATTCACACCCGCTTTGCCCAGCTCAAATACAGCTGCTCGATCGGCGGCACCCATGTAGAGCAACTCGGCGGGGCCAAAGACCTGCCCGGCCCGCGCGCCACGCTGTTCTTTGCGCCCGCGCAAATCAAGAAGCGCAACACTGACTGGGGTGCTGCCGTGCTGGGCCAGCGGCTGGTGCAGGCCTGGCAAGTTTTTTCAGCCAAGGCCGGCAACAGCGCGGCACCCTGGCTCACCGTCGAGCAGCACCACGGCGCACAAGCGGTGCAGGCGGCCTATGCCCAGGTGCTGGCCGGGCGCGGCGACCCGCGGGTGGGCCACGTCATGACACTGAACTGATCCAGCGCAAGCCTGGCATCAGCTTCGCGGCCCATGATTGGGCGCATGAAGCTGGCCCTGCTGTCGGACATTCACGCCAACCTGCGCGCCATGCAGGCCTGCCTTGACCATGCACATGGTCAGGGTGCCACGCAATTCGCCCTGCTGGGCGACCTGGTGGGCTACGGTGCCGAGCCGGGAGCCGTGGTGGACGCTGCCATGCAGCTAGCCGCCAGCGGTGCCACCGCGCTGCGCGGCAACCATGACGACCTGGCCGTGACGCCGCCGACGCAGGCATCCACGACGGGTGAGCGTACGGCCGGCTGGACCCATGCCCAACTGGATGCCCGCCAGCGCCACTTCCTGGCCGGCCTGCCGCTGACGGCGGCGCTGGGCAGCACGCTGCTGGTTCACGCCAGTGCCGACGCACCGGCCGACTGGCACTACGTGGACAACACACAGCGCGCCGCACGCAGCCTGGACGCAGCCGGCGGGGACATGCGCCACGTGTTTGGCGGCCATGTGCACCACCAGCGCCTGTACTACCGTGGCACCGGCCGCGGACTGATGGAGTTTGTGCCCACCCCCGGCGTGGCCGTGCCAGTGCCTGCGCACCGGCAATGGCTGGCGACGGTAGGCTCGGTGGGACAGCCGCGCGATGGCGACACGCGTGCCATGTACGCGCTGTTTGACACCGCGCAACACCGGCTGACCTTCCACCGCGTAGGCTACGACCACCGCGCCGCGGCAGCCGCCGTGCGCCGTGCCGGCCAGCCTGAATACTTTGCCAGCCGACTCGAGGAGGGGCGATGAAACTGCCGACACCCGGCACCGTCATGGACGGGTTTGTCATGGGGGAGATCATTCACGCCGGCGGCATGGCCCACATTTACCGTGTGCGCTACGCCGACGGCCGGCCCGACCCGGGCTTTGCCATGGCCATGAAGGTTCCGCGCATGGCCAGCGACGACGGGGCCGAGAACATTGTGGGCTTTGAAGTCGAGCACCAGCTCATGCAGGTGCTGGGTGGCCAGCATGTGCCGCGCTTCGTGGCAGCGGGCGACCTGGCACGGCTGCCTTACCTGGTGATGGAATACATCGAGGGCTGGACCCTGCAGCACTGGCTGGACGAGGCCGTGCAAACCGGCCAGCGCCCCGATGCCGCCACCATCGCCCGGCTTGGCCAGGCCATCGCCCAGGCCGCGCACAGCCTGCACCAGCAAAACGCGGTGCACCTGGACCTGAAGCCCGCCAACGTGTTGCTGCGCCCGGACGGCCGCGCCGTGCTGCTGGACTTTGGCCTGAGCTGGCACGCCCACTACCCCGACCTGCTGGCCGAGGAGCTGCGCCTGGCCATCGGCTCGCCCGCCTGGATGGCACCCGAGCAGGTGGTGGGTGTGCGCGGCGACCCGCGCAGCGACATCTTCGCCATCGGCGTCATGCTTTATGAGCTGGCCACCGGCGAGCTGCCGTTTGGCGAGCCCGCCACCTCCGGCGGCCTGCGCCAGCGCCTGTGGATGGACCCGGTGCCGCCGCGCGTGCGCAACCCCGCGGTGCCGGCCTGGCTGCAGGAAGTCATCCTGCGCTGCCTGGAAGCCGAAGCCGCGCAACGCTACCCGTCGGCCGCCCATCTGGCGTTTGACCTGGGCCATCCAGACCAGGTCCAGGTGGGTGAGCGCGGCGCGCGGCTGCGCAGTACGCCCTGGCGCACCCACTTGCGGCGCTGGTTCAAGGCCGCTGGCATGCAGTACGCGCCCAGCCCGCTGCCGGCGCAGCAGATCGGTGAAGTGCCCATCGTGATGGTGGCCGTGCCCTACAAGGACACCAGCGACGCCACGCTGTATTCGCTGCGTCAGGCCGTCAACCGCTCGCTCGGCATCCGCCCCGGCGCCCGGCTGGCCTGCGTGAGCGTGATTGCGCCACGCGACACTGCACAGGACGAAGCACAAGCCCACCGCGACCACCTGGAACGCCTTCGCCAATGGATGCAGGGCGTCCACCTGGAGGGCCACCAGGTGTCGTACCACGTCATCGAATCGGGCGACGTGGCTGCTGCGCTGGTGGCCTACGCACGCGGCAACCAGGTGGGCCTGCTGGTGCTGGGCGCGGCGACCCACGGGCTGCAGATGCAGCGGCTGGTGGCCACCGTGCCCATGCGGGTGGTCATGGACGCGCCCTGCAGCGTGCTGCTGGTCAAACAGGCCCTGCCCTTTGCCGAGCTGGCCAAAGCCTGACAATCAGGCGCATGACCCCCACGCGCCACCCCTACGAAACGCTCACCCCGGATGTGGTGATGGACGCGCTGGCCAGCGTGGGCCTGTATGGCGACGGCCGCCTGATGGGCCTTAGCTCCTATGAAAACCGTGTGTACATGGCGCACCTGGAAGACGCCTTTGACGGCCACAGCGCGGTGGTGGCCAAGTTCTACCGGCCCCAGCGCTGGAGCGACGCGCAGATTCTTGAAGAACACGCCTTTGCCGCTGAACTGATGGCGGCCGAGGTGCCCGCCGTGGGGCCGCTGGTCATCAACGGCCAGACGCTGCACCAGCACGCCGGCTTTGGCTTCAGCGTCAGCCCGCGCCACGGTGGCCGCCGCCCCGAGCTGGACGACACCGAGGTGCTGGAATGGATCGGCCGCTTTCTGGCGCGCATTCACACCGTGGGCGCTGCCCGGCCGTTTGCCCAGCGCGGCACGCTGGACGTGCAGATCTTTGCCATGGAGCCGCGCGAATGGCTGCTGGCCCACCACATGATTCCGCTGGACGTGCAAGGTGCCTGGGCCGCCGCCTGCGATGTTGCTATCAATTTAATAGTGGGTCACGCACATTCCATGCGGGCTGGCGGCGAATTTGCCCATATTCGGCTGCATGGCGACTGCCACCCCGGCAATATTCTGTGGACGCCCGGCCAGGGCCCGCACTTTGTTGACCTGGACGACGCCCGCATGGGCCCGGCGGTGCAAGACCTGTGGATGCTGCTGGACGGCGACCGCGCCCAGCGCCAGCGCCAGTTGGGAGCGCTGGTAGACGGGTATGAGCAGTTCCGCGAATTCAACCGCGCCGAGCTGGCCCTGATCGAGCCGCTGCGCACGCTGCGCCTGATCCACTACAGCGCCTGGCTGGCCAGGCGCTGGGACGACCCGGCCTTCCCCGCCGCCTTCCCCTGGTTTGGCAGCAGCGACTACTGGCAAGGCCAGGTGCAAATGCTGGAAGAACAGATAGAGGCGATGGCGGAGCCGGCGCTGGTGGTGTGAGGGCAGCGATGCCAGCGAGAACGTCCATGCCGGACCGCGTTTAGCGCGCTGGAACCGCCATCACGCAGCAAACTATTGGCATGGTTTAGCTACTACTTTTATAGTGGCTCACGCAGCACCCATGCGGGCTACAGCCGTATTTTGCAAAAAACCGCCGGCGAAACGGCGTTACGGCGCCATCCGGTCGCCCGCACTGTTGCTGCGCTGCGTGCTGGGCAAAGAAGGCGACAACACGCCGCCAGTGCTGCCGCTGATGCCCACCGTGGCCGGGCCCACCGATACATTGCCACCCACACCCAGGCTACCGTCGGCCTGGCCTTGCGCATTAACGCCAACGCCCGCGCTGAGCGGCCCGGCCTTGGCCCCCACATTGCCACTGACCCCGCCCGCGCCAGCCGACACGCCCACCGTGCCGCCCACACCGCCAGCGGACACGCCGACGCTGCTGCTCACGCCACCGGTGCCAACGCCCACGCCGATGGAAACAGGCCCTATGGGAATGTTGATGCCCACACCCACCGAGCTACAGCCCGCAAGCAACGCGGCACCCGCCAGCGCAAGAATTCGGTGATGGGTTCTGTCATTCATCCGTTGCACCCCGCGGTGACACGCCAGGCACTCAGAGGCCCGGCATTGAAAAGCCGCCCGCCCGTCAGGTAGTAAACGTTGGCGTCGGCGGTGGACACGCCCAGGTAAAAACCGGTACCTGGATAAAAGCGGTAGTAGTAGGGCCCGCTGGTGGCCGATACAGCGCCCGCAGGGGCAAACAGGCCCGCATGGTTGCGCTCGGCCCAGCTGAACAGGCAGTCGGCGGCAACGGTTGAGACGTTGCCCGGGCTGACGCTCACAGTGCGCGCGGCTGACCAGTCGCCCCAGTAGCCAAACATGCCAGCCCGGGCTTGCAACAGCACGGTGCCCGCACTGGTTGCGGTGAAGCTGAACGCCGGGCTGGCAATGTCCACCGGCGTTCCGGCTGTTGCCATGGTATCGACGCCGCTGAGGGTGATGTCGTCCACATACCAGCCAATGCCGGCGCTGGCCTGGGGGTAGAAGCTGCCACTGCTGAAGGCATAGCGCCAGCGCAGCCGCAGCGCGCGCCCGGCATAGGGGGCCAGCGAAACCGTTTTGGCGCTGAAACTGGTTTCGCCAAAGCTGGAGGTGGTGCCGCTTTGCTGGCCGGCCTGCTGGAACAAACTGACCCAGCTCGCGCCTTCGTCCAGAGACGCCTCGACCAGCGCCAACTGCGCTGGCGACGCAAGGCCCAGGCGGCTGGCGAACTGCAATGTGCCGCTGGCACCGGGCACCAGCACCGCATTGAGCAACAGGGTCTGGTCGGTGGCCTGGGTATGGGCCAGGTGGAACGACCGGGCCCCGCTGGCCGACACACCGCTGGCAAGCACGTCGTAGCCCGCGCTGATGGCGGCGGTGAAGTTGCCGGCACCTGCCTCGGCACCATCGGCCAGATTGAAGGCGGTTGCACTCAGGCTGCGCCACTGGTACCCAGTGGCACCAGGTTGCGCGCCAAAGCTGTAGGCTGCGGCCTGGCCCGCCAACACGGCACTGCTACCCGCCAGCGTGATGGCGGTGGTGGCAACGTCGGCATCAAACACCACCACGGTGTAGGTAAAGCTGCGCGGCACGCCGCCCACCATCACGTTGCCAACGGTGACCCGGTACACCGTGTCACCGCTCGGGCGGGCCCAGCTCATGCCGTCGGTGTAATTGCCGGGGAACCACACCAGCGTGTTTTCGCCGGCGCCATTACTGTTGCTCTGTGGCTCAAGTCGCGTCGCCATGGCGACGCCGTCTTGCGTCATGGCAACACTGGCGGCGGAAAAGTCGGCCTGCGGGTAAGAGAAAGACCAGCGCGGGTACAGCGTGGCATGGGGCAGGTAGCCCGCAGGCGGCCAGGCCACAAATTCGTCGCGCACAGCGGGGCGCGGGGCCGAGATATTGGCGTCAAACACCCACAGCGCGTTGGCTTTGACGCTGCCATCTGCGTCGCCCACCCCCATGAACTGGGTCTGCGGGTACAGCAGCCAGCGCCGGTGGCCCACAGCGGCGTTGTTCGCCCCGCTGTCACGCATATAGCCCTCGGCAATGCTGTCGGGCCCGGCGCGGCCCAACGCCAGGTTGGACTTGGCAGCCGCTTCGGCACCAGTGGCCGAGTAACAGGCCCAACTGGGCGGCGGGCTGTGGCTGAGCTGGTTGTTGGCGGCCATCATCAGCGCGGCCTGTTGCGCCTTGGCGTTGAAGGTGGCGTCTAGCTGCACGCTGGCGGGCACACCCGCCATGGCACGAAACCAGTTGATGCGGCGCAGCGTGGCGGCCTTGTAGTCGGCTGCGGTTTCGCCTGCGGCACAACTGCCGGTGCTGCCGGTCCAGCCGCTGGCCAGATTGGCTGAAGATGCAAAAACCGTCTTGTAGAACAGCCGCACCGCCTCGCGCTGGCTCACGTCCAGGGTATAGCCGCTGTCGGCCTGGGGGGCCTGTGGTGGCCTGGGCAAGGCGGCGCGCTGGGGTGCCGGGCCTTCGGGGCTGGCCGGTGCCTGCGGCGGGGTGGGCCCGGTGCGGGCGGGCGGTGCGTCTGTGGGGCTTGCTGAACTTGGGGCGGGCGATGGCGCGGCCACCCGGTCTGCGCCACCACAGCCCGCCAGTATCAGCATCAACCCTGCCACCAGCCCGCGTGTATTCATGCGGGCATTCTAGAAGCCCGCCGGGGCTTACACCAGCAGCGCGTTGACCCGCTTTACATAGGCCGCCGGGTCGTCGGGCAGGCCACCTTCGGCCAACAGCGCCTGGTCAAACAAGATGTGGGCCAGGTCATTGAAGTGCACGCTGCCCTCCAGCTTTTTCACCAGCGGGTGTTCGGCGTTGACTTCCAGAACCGGTTTCACATCGGGCGCGCTTTGGCCGGCAGCCTTGAGCATGCGCGAGAGTTGCAGGCTCATGCCCTGGTCTTTCACCACCAGGCAGGCTGGTGAGTCAACCAGCCGGGTGGTCACGCGCACGTCTTCGGCCTTGTCTTTCAGCGCCTCTTTCAACAGGGCCAGCAGCGGCTTGAAGGCTTCCGCGGCTTCTTCGGCGGCTTTCTTCTCGGCGTCGTCTTGCAGCTTGCCCAGATCCACCGCGCCCTTGGCCACGCTTTGCATCGGCGTGCCGTCAAACTCGGTCAGAAAGCTCAGGGCCCATTCGTCTACCCGGTCCGTCATCAGCAGCACCTCGATGCCCTTTTTACGGAACACCTCAATCTGCGGGCTGTTCCTGGCGGCGGCCAAAGTGTCTGCGGTGATGTAGTAAATCGCCTCCTGGCCGTCTTTCATGCGGGCCTTGTAGTCGGCCAGGGAGACGCTGGGCGCGTCCACGGTGGTGGAGGCAAAGCGCAGCAGCTTGGCCAGGCGCTCACGGTTGCCCATGTCTTCGCCCAGGCCCTCCTTCAGCACCGCACCAAACTCGGCATAGAACTTGGCGTACTTGGCTTTGTCGTCGACTGAGGCGTCTTCAGCCACCTCTTGTTTGGCCAGGTCTTCCAGCATTGACAGCACCCGCTTGGTGCTGCCGTCGCGGATGGCTTTTACGTCGCGGCTTTCTTGCAGCAGCTCGCGACTCACATTGAGCGGCAGGTCGGCCGAGTCAACCACCCCTTTGACGAAGCGCAGGTAGGCCGGCAGCAGCGCCTCGGCGTCGTCCATGATGAACACGCGCCTCACGTACAGCTTGACGCCGGCTTTCTTGTCGCGGTTCCACAGGTCAAACGGTGCCTTGCCCGGAATGAACAGCAACTGGGTGTATTCGCTGCTGCCTTCGACCCGGTTGTGGCTCCAGGCCAGCGGGGCCTCGTAGTCGTGGCTGATGGCCTTGTAGAACTCTGCGTACTGCTCGTCGGTAATTTCTTTCTTGGGCCGCGTCCACAGGGCGCTGGCCTGGTTGACGGTTTCCCATTCGCCGGTTTTCACCATGCCGCCGGGCTGGTCGTTTTCACCCTCCTTCCACTCTTCCTGTTCCATCAGGATCGGCAGGGCAATGTGGTCAGAATATTTGTTGATGACGTCCTTGAGCTTCCACGCGCTGAGGTAGTCGGCGGCGTCCTCACGCAGGTGCAGCGTGACGCTGGTGCCGCGCTCGGCCCGCTCGATGGCCTCGACCTCAAAGTCGCCCGCACCGCCGCTGACCCAGCGCACGCCTTCGCTGGCCGGTGAACCGGCGCGGCGCGACTCCACGCTGATTTTGTCGGCCACGATGAAGCCTGAATAAAAGCCCACGCCAAACTGGCCAATCAGCTGGGCGTCGGCCTTCTGGTCACCACTGAGCTTGCCCATGAATTCGCGGGTACCGCTTTTGGCAATGGTGCCCAGGTTGTCAATGGCCTCTTGCTGGCTCAGGCCAATGCCGTTGTCGGCAATGGTCAGGGTCTTGGCGTCCTTGTCAAAGCTCACCCGCACTTGCAGGGTGGGTGCGTCTTCGTACAGGGCGTTGTTGTTCAGCGCCTCAAAGCGCAGCTTGTCGCAGGCGTCCGAGGCGTTGGAAATCAGCTCGCGCAGAAAGATTTCCTTGTTGGAGTAAAGAGAGTGGGTGACGAGGTGCAGCAGTTGTGCGACTTCGGCCTGGAACGACAGTGTTTGCTTGCTCATGGTCTTGTGCGGATGAGAAACGGAAAAATGAAAACGCCCCTGAATTAGGGGCGCTCATGCGACTTTCAAGACCGGATTATCGCGGGTCCGGGCAACGGCCTGCTGGCCGCAGCGGGTTTACAGGCTCAGCTCGCCGCTGGAGATCTGGCCCAGGCGCAGGGCTTGCACAGCTTGTGCGCGCACGGTCGCGGTGTCCACCGTGGACTTGACCGCAGCGGCCATGCGCGAACCAGCCGGCTCGGTGCTGCGGGTCTTGGCAACAGTGGCGGCTTCGGCCATGACTTCAGCGCGGGTGCGGTTGCCTTCAGACTGCAACGCGAACTGCGTGCTGGTGTCAGGGCTTTCGGCGCGAACACCGGTAGAGGCCAAAGCGGCGAAGGCGACGATAGCGATAAGGGCAGAGGACTTGTTCATGATGAGAGACTTTCAGTGAGTTGAAGAAACAGCCGGTGTGTTCCGGTGTTCTTAATGTAGGCAGGGCAAATTAGC
This sequence comes from Ramlibacter sp. 2FC, assembly GCA_943369755.1. Lineage (GTDB taxonomy): Bacteria > Pseudomonadota > Gammaproteobacteria > Burkholderiales > Burkholderiaceae_C > CALROG01. The sequence continues at coordinate 38,635 of CALROG020000016.1, read as the reverse complement.
CGTCACTGAGGGGAGTCTTAGCGCAGCGTGAGCCGCGCTGTATCAGCATGTTTCGACACGTGCGACCAGGCCGCTGGCGTCGTCGCGGTTGCGCAGCGTGATGCGCAGGCCGCAGCGCTGCGCAGCACTGCGCGCAATTGCCAAGCCCAGGCCGCTGCCGCGCGCACCGGTGCCCGGCACCCGGAAGAAGCGGTCAAACACGCGCTCGGCCAGCTCGGGCGGAATCCCGGGGCCGCTGTCAATGACTTCCACCACCAGCTTGCCGGCTTCATTCGCCAGCCGCACATCCACCACGCCACCTTCGGGCGTGTAGCGCAAGGCGTTTTCGATCAGGTTATCCAGCACACTGCGCAAGTCAGCAGCGGGGCAACGCAGCGGCGCTGCGGCCTGGCTGCCGGGCAGCAGCCCCAGGTCAATGCGGCGCTGGTCGGCCAGCACAATCAGGCCGTTGATGCTGTCGCGCAGCACGGCATTCACGTCCACATCGGTCGGCGCGGCGTCGCCGCTGGCGGCCTCCTGGCGCGACAGACGCAGCAACTGGTCCACCAGCCGCTGCGAGCGCTGGATGCCCGCTTCCAGCTGCTTGAAGCGCTCTTGCGTTTCGCCGCAGCACACGTCGCCGCGCAAGGTCTCAAGCTGCAAACCGATGGCTGCAATCGGGGTGCGCAGTTCGTGGGCCGCGTCTTGAACAAAGCGGCGCTGGGTGGTGAAGGCATCGCGCAGGCGCGCCAGCAGGCTGTTGAACGACACGATAAGCGGCGAAATTTCACGCGGCACATGCGTCAGCGGCAGCTCGGCAATGCTGTGCTCGTCTTGCGCCGCTGCCTGGCGGGCGATGTCGGCTATGGCGCGTGAAATCACTTCAACCACAGCCCACAAAATCAGCGCCGACAGCAGCAGCAGCACCAGCACCGGCGCAATCACACCCAGCGCCCGGGCGGCTGCCAGGTGCGCCCTGAACGAGCCGCTTTGGACCACCTGCACATGCTGGGGTGTGCCCTGGGCGTCTGCCACATAAACGCGCCATTTGTCGCCGTCTACCTGCACGTCATGAAAACCCGGCGTGTCGATATAGCCCACCCGCAACTCGGGCCAGGAGGCCATTTGCAGCCCGCCTCCCTTGCCAAACACCTGCACTGCGTAGCTACCCCATTCATGCACCTGTTTGCGCCCGAGGGTGGGCAGCGAAGGCGGCTCGTTCTGCGCCGCGAGCGACTCGGCCAGCAACGTCATCTGGTCGTCCATGAAGGTGCCCACCATGGAGGTGTAGCTCCAGTACGCCCCCACGGCAGACACCGTGCCCACCAGCAAAAACACCGGCAGCAGCCACATCATGAGCACGCCGCGCAGGGAGCACAGCCGCCCGGCCGGGAACACGCGGATCATGGGCTGCCCCCCTCGGCGCCGACAAGGGGCAACGTGGTCATCACGCGCCAGCCCAGGCCACGCACATTGCGGATGGCGTCAGGCCCGAGCTTCTTGCGCATGCCGTGAATCAGCACGTCCACTGCGTTGCTCATGACTTCTTCACCCCATCCATAAATACGGTTCTCAAGCTGGTCGCGCGACAGAATCGCCCCGGGCCGCTCCAGCAGGGCGTGCAGCAGGGCAAACTCGCGCGCCGAAAGGGCTGAGCGCTCACCGCGCACCAGCACTTCGCGGGTGGTCAGGTCCAGCTGCAGATCGCCAGCGCCGATCACCGAATGGGCAGCACCGTCGCGCCGGCGGATCACAGCGCGCATACGGGCCAGCAGTTCGCGGAACTCATAGGGCTTGAGCAAGTAATCATCCGCACCCAGGTCCAGGCCGCTGATGCGGTCGTCAAGACCATCGCGTGCGGTGAGCACCAGCACCGGCGTGGTGTTGCCCAGGGCCCGGGCTTTGCGCAGCACCTCGGTGCCGTCGCGCTTGGGCAGGCCCAGGTCCAGCAACACGCAAGCGTAGTCACCGTCGGCCAGCGCACTTTGGGCCAGCTCGCCGTCCTTGACCCAGTCAACCGACCAGGCGTTGGCCTCCAGCGCCTGCGACAGGCTGCGCCCGATCATGTCGTCGTCTTCAACCAGCAATACACGCATATGTTGTTCTCTGTGCTAAGGCCGCACACCTTCCCAACGGGCCTGCTGCACAGTGGATTTCCAGAAAATGAGTCCCGCGCAGACCACCAAAATAGTGGCAACTGCATTGGCCCAGCCAAAACCAAAGCCGGAACCGGACGCTGGAACCGTTTGGGACAGCACCAGCAAGGCCACCTGGTGGAGTGTGGCGCAGATCACCGCAGGCAGTCGGATGGAAGGAACAAAAGCCGCGGCTATCAGGCCCAGCCCGAGCAGCGCCACCAGAAACTGCCAGTGCAGCAGCAACGCCGGATCAGACGCTTCAGCACCTGAAGACACCAGGAGGGCAAGCATCAACGCCCCGGCCAGCAGCAAAGCGGCGGTGGCAAATCGTTCAGCAGGCAACGGCATGGGTGCTCCAGAAAGTGACTGGCCGCAATGTTCCGGCAGCGGAGTTAGGCAGCCGTTAGCCTGCCGCCACTGCCCAGCGACCCGAAAACGCTGAGCCTGACGGCCAAATTGTGACTTTCCGCATAGAAACGCCATGCTTGGCCGTCCCAAAGGCAGGACTGACCCGGCCAGCGGCCTAGGCAAAGCAACGCCATGCCCCTTATGATCGGTCAAACGCGGTTTTGTAACCAAATGCGACAAACCCGTTAACTTTCTTGCTGGTAAGTTCATTTGAAGGAAATGTCATGAAAAAGCTCCTACTCGTCGCCACCCTGGGCATTGTTGGCCTGGTCGCCAATTCGGCCCACGCACTCACCGCCACCGGCGCGTTTGACGTCACGGTCAACCTGTTCCCCAAGTGCGAATTTTCTACGGCCCCCACGGCCCTGACGCTGAACTACGTGTCGTTCCAGACCAGTGCCAGCTCCAACACCATGGCTTTCGGTGTGCGCTGCACCAACACCCTGCCCTACGCGTTGTCTATTGCCGGTGCCACCGGCGGAACGTTGGCAGGCTTGGCTTACACCCTGGCGGTGCCCGCCACCGGCACCGGTTCCGGCAGCGCCCAGTCGCTGAACGTCACCGGCACCATTGCCGCAAACCAGGGCGGCACCTGCGCCCAGGACAACTCGGCTACCTCGGGCACCCAGTCTGCAGCGGTTACGGGCGGCACGGCCGGCCTGGGTACCGCTTGCAGCGGCACATCGGCCGCCAACGCACACGTCCTGACCATCACCTACTAATCCCCGGCGGCCAGTGTCTGATGGCCTTGCCCGCAGGAAACAACCCATGAAGCCGGCGGCAGCTCTGGCTCTGGGTTGCCTGTTGCTGGCCCCGGTATGGGCCGTCACAGAGTCTGCCAACTTCTCGGTAACGGTGAACTTGTTGCCTGCGAGCAACGCCACCTGCACCAGCCAATCTCTAAGTGAACAAGCGAACGCCATCGTTCAGGTGGTCTGCGGAACCGGGCAGTTTGTCGCCATAAGCCCAAACCCAGCCAAGCCGTTTCTTGGAACCCATGGCTCGGCTTTTCGCTACCACTTTGGCTCATATACTGAAGTCGCCGCGCGTGCCAGCCTCGGAGCCATCCCCGCTGCCTACACCGGTGGCGGCACTGTGACAGCACTGAGCATGACCAACCGCACGCCAAGCGACGCAGGCGGCGCAAGCACTTCAAACGGCTCGCCCGTGGAAATCGTGGTCAGCTTCTAGCTCTCGCCATGTGCGCGGCTCTTTGTTAAGCTGTCAGCCATGACAAAAAGCATGCCTTTCCTCAAGCTAGCCCGCACACACGTTGTGAAGAGCGCTATTCTTTTTGTAGCTGCCTGTGTTTTGGCACCACTGGCCCATGCCGGTGCGTTTTCGGTAACGCCAGTACGCATTTACATGAAGCCACGCGATCGCGCGGTGGCCTTGACCATCGTCAACGAGGGTGATACCGAGGTTGCCCTGCAGGCCGACGTGAATGTGTGGAGCCAAAAACCCGATGGCACCGACGAGTTGACACTGACCGAAGACATGATTCTGTCGCCGCCCATCATCAAGCTGGCCCCCAAGGCGCGCCAGGTGGTCAGGCTGGCACTGCTCAAGCCCGCAGATGCATCACGCCAGCTCACCTACCGGCTGATCGTGCGCGAAGTACCAGAGGCGACCGCACCCAAAGACCGCGTGATCCAAATCCCGATTTCGCTGGCGTTGTCGATGCCGGTGTTCATTACTCCGCCGGTTGCCCAGCGCGTCATGGCCTGCACCGCCGCCCGGGTTGACGCCCAAACCCTTACTGCCAGCTGCGCCAACAGTGGCACGGCCTACGCCCAGGTGCGCCAAGTCACGATGACGCGCGCCGGCCAGACCGTTGCAGCCTTTGAAGGCGGCACCTATGTTCTGCCTGGTGCCCGGGTTAACCTGAGCGTCAAGGGCGAGCAACCGGTCAGCGCCGGAGCCGCACAGATGACGGTTTTGTTTGACGACGGCAAGTCCCAGAGTTTTGACGTGCAGCTTCCATGAGCCTGGGCTCTTGCGTTGTAAATGTTTCCCGTGCACCCATGGCAAAAATTCCCGCTCCAAATTCTGCCCGCAGCAGCGTTGCTGGCGGCGGGGCTGGCCGTATCTGATTCACTTTGGGCCCAGACTCCCAACACCGCCCCAGGGGCACGTGAACAGGCGCGGCGCAATGCAGACGCGGGCTCCGACCGAACACTGAACGTAACAATCAACGGCGTGGCGGTTGGGGCCACCCGTTTCATAGAGCGCGCAGGCACTCTTTACGCCCCCGCAGAAGCTTTCGAACAATGGCGCACCCGCCTGCGGCCGGAAGCAGTGGCGCTGGTTCTTGAGGGTCAGCGCTGGTTCCCGCTGGTGGCAGTACGCGGGGCAGAAGCTCGCCTGAGCTTCGCAGACCAACGCCTGGACATCTCGGTTCCCCCCGAAGCGCTGTTGCCCGCTCGGGCAGCAACGACGGCCCCTGCCGCGACAGCGACACCGCCACGCTTGCCGCCGACCCCCCCGCCTGCGGCAAGCCCCGCGCCTGCGGCAAGCCAATCACCTGCGGCAAGCCAATCACCTGCGGCAAGCCCGTCGCCTGTGCCGCCAGTTTCGAGCGCACAGGCTCTGGCGGGTACGCCGGTTGACGCTGCGGGCTACCGGTTGCTCCCGCTGGAAGTCGTTCTGAACGGTGCCAACATCGGTGGCTGGACGCTGCTGGAGTCGCAAGGCCAGCTCTACGCTCCGGCTGACGCGTTCGATGAATGGCGCATCAGTCGCCGCCAAAGTGGTGTACCGATCCAGTACCGCAACCAGGCCTGGTATGCGCTGGCATCCATTCCCGGTTTCGAGTCGCGGATCAATCTGGCAGAGCAGTCGCTGGCCATCAACTTTTCAGCGCAGGCCTTCGCCGCAACCCGCTTGACGCAAGAAGCCGAGGAGCGCCCGCCGGTATCGGTTGCGATACCCGCCGCATTCCTGAACTACGACCTGTCGTACAACAGTTCGGCGAATCGCGGGGCCGCGCGCGTGCAAGAGCTGGGCAGCCTCACCGAACTGGGGTTTTCAGCTCCGTTTGGGGTTTTGACGACCGGCATGGTGGGGCGCAATGTGCTGGGCAGCCCAGGCATTTCGCCGCGTAGCTGGCGCCGGCTTGAAACAACCTTCACCCGTGATTTTGTCGACAACAACATTACCCTGCGCCTGGGCGACACGGCCACCCGCGCCAGCATGGCTGGACGCTCGATGTACTTCGGTGGACTTCAATTGGGACGCAACTTTGCGTTGGCCCCGGGCTTCGTGGCCCAGCCAGTGCCGGTACTGAGTGGCACCTCCAGCTCGCCCAGCACCGTCGAGTTGTACATCAACGATGCCTTGCGGCAAATTTCGAGTGTGCCGGCCGGGCCCTTCAGTATCGAGAACCCCTCAGGCATCTCGGGTTCAGGCCAGGCCAGAATCGTGGTGCGCGATGTGCTGGGCCGCGAGACGGTGCAGGTCCAGCCCTTCTTCACGCACTCTGATCTGCTGGAGGCCGGCTTGTCTGACTGGAGCCTGGAGCTGGGGGCCGTGCGGCGCAATCTGGGAACCGACAACGCCAACTACGGTGAACGCTTTGCCTCGGGGCTTTGGCGCCAGGGTTTGAGCAAAGGCCTGACGCTGGAAGCCCGCGGCGAAGTCGGCCAGGACACCCGCCGCCTGGGGCTGGGCGTCAGCGCCGCACTGCCCTACCAGATGTTGGGCCAGGCCAGCTTGAGCCACAGCGTCAACAACCCGGCCGGTCGGGGCCTGCAATGGGCATTGGGGCTGGAACACAGCAATCTGCGCCACGGGTTTACCGCTCAGGTGGAGGGTGCCAGTGAGCGCTACCGCTGGGTTGGCGGGCCTGCGGCGGCACCGCAAAAGCTACAGGCCTCTGCCAGCTACAGCTATTCGTCGGAACGCTTTGGCTCACTGGGCATCGGTGCGGCCTGGGTCGAGACGTTTGGCCAACCCGCACTGAACACGCTGAGCCTGAACTATTCAGTGCGCATCGGCAGTCGCAATTCGCTGTCGCTGCGGGCAACCCGGGTCGACAGCGCGGCATCATCGGGCGTGTCTGTGGGCATGACGTTTGTCATGCCGCTGGACAACATGGTGAATGTTTCGACATCGGTGAACCACCGAGCGGGTCTGTCCGATATCCAAATCAGCACTGGCAAGGGCCTGACCGCCGAAACCGGCCTGGGCTGGCGCTTGCTGGGCGGCTCACGCAGTGGCGAGAATTTTGCCGAAAGTGGCCTTTACTACCAGGGCGGCAAAGCGCTGGTAACTGGCGACCTGAGTGTCTCGTCTGGTGCGCAAGCCGTTCGCCTGGGCGCGCAGGGCGGCTTGATTGCACTCGACGGGCGGGTGTTCGCGGCCCGAACCGTGCAAGACAGTTTTGCCCTGGTTGAGGTTCCTGGCTATCCCAACGTTGGCGTGGGCCTTCAGGGCAGCCGGTTGACCAGCACCGACAAAGACGGCGTGGCGCTGCTGTCGCGGCTACAGGCCTACCAGGCCAACAATATCCGCCTGGAGGCCGACGATCTGCCGATCAGTGCCGAGCTGGACAACATCGAGCAGGTGGCGGTGCCACCCTGGCGCAGCGGGCTCAAGATCGCGTTCCCGGTGCGCAGTGGCCGCGGCGCGCTGATCAAGCTGGTGCTGGACGACGGCGAGCCCGCACCGCCCGGTGCAGAGCTGCGACTCGATGGCTCCACGCAAGAGTTCTTTGTGGCACGCCGGGGTGAGGCATTTGTCACGGGACTGCAAGCGAAAAATCAGCTTCGGCTGCTGTGGAACCAGTCGACCTGTACAGTCACCGTGGAGCTGCCCGACGGTGCGCTCGACGAAATCGCCAGAGTTGGCCCGCTCAAATGCTCAGGAGTCAAAAGATGAAAAGCCATCGCACGGGGGTGATCAATGCCTGTGCAGTCCTGTTGCTGGGGTATTGCACGGGGGTCAACGCGGCCTATAGCTGCTCCATGACGGCCATGGATTTGAACGGCATCTATGCTTCGGCCGCCAACCTCAACCTGTCAGGCACTTTGACGCTGAACTGCACCCGCGATTTGGCCGACCCGGCCAACATGACCTATTTCATCGAACTGAACAACGGTGCCACCACAGGCACCCGACGCCTGTACCGGCACGGCGGTACCAACGTCAACGCCAGCCGACTAAACCACACAGTCAGCCGTACCGGATTTGGTGGAACCATTTGGTCTACAGCGGCCAACCGCGTTACCGGCACCCTGGCGTTCGGTGCGGCCACATTTGCCAGTGCCACGTTCACCTACTACCTGCGGGTTGCCTCGGCGCAAACCGGCAAGACCGTGGGGATTTATGACGACATTCTGACCTTCAGCATGCGCCAGTTAACGGCAGGGCCAGTGCTGGCAACGACCACGTTCACCCCAACCGCCAGCGTCGTCAGCTCATGCTTTGTGGGGCAAGTTGCCACCGGGTACACCGCGCCAGGGGCCACAAATCCGAGCACCCTGACGCTGAACTACACCTCGTTTGCCGCCACCCCGCAGACGGCCAACATGAGTTTCACTGTCGATTGCACGTCAGGCACCGCCTACACCATGGCGCTTTCACCCGCGTCTGGCACGCTGCTGGGTCTGCCCTACACACTCAGCCTGAACAGCACCAGCGCCACGGGGAACGGGCTGGCGCAGCCCTACACTGTCACGGGCAGCATCGCGGCCAATCTGTCGGGCACCTGCGCGGCAGCATCTTGCACAGCCACCCAAGCCACTACCATCACGATCACCTACTGAGCGTCCCTTTGCGCCGCTCAGCGCGCCTGCGACTCCACCTCTTTGGTCCAGCGATCCACCAGCCGGCGACGCTCGGCAGACTTGCCGTACTTTTCAAAGTCGTACTTGACCAGCCGCACGTTGTCGATGGACGGGATGCGCGCATCGGGCTTGAAGGTCTTGTTGGCCGGCACTTGCAGGCTGTTGGCCCGTGCGCCAATCTGCTGGCCCTCGGGGCTCATCAGCCAGTCGTAGTAGCGCCTGGCGGCGTCTTTGTTGCGTGCGCCTTTCACCAGCGCGATGCCGCCAATTTCATACCCTGTGCCCTCGCAGGGCGCGGCACTCTGCACCGGGAACTTGTTGGTGATGCGCTCGTTGTCAAACCCAAAAATGAAACTGATGCCGATGCCCACCTCGCCCTTGGCGACGCTGCGCGCCTGGGCCTGGCCGCTGCGGGTGTACTGCGTCACGTTTTTGTGCAGCTTCTTCAGGTAGTCAAAGGCCGCGTCCTCGCCCATCATCTGCACCAGCCCCGCCAGGATGGTGTAGGCCGTGCCACTGGACGCGGGGTGCGAGGTTTCGATCTCGCCCTTGTAGCGCGGGTCCAGCAAGTCCTTCCAGCACTTGGGCGGCGGCAGGTTCTTCTTCTTGAGCACTTCCTCGTTCCAGCCAAAGCCGATCGCGCTGGTATAGAAGCCGCCGACGTGGTTCTGGCTCATCGCGTACTGGCGCACGGCCCAGCCATGCAGGTCATTGATGTAGGCCGGACGGTACGGGTCAAGCAGGCCAACCTCGGCGGCCTGGTAATACGGGTCGCCGGTGCCGCCCCACCACAAGTCCGTCTTGGGATTGGCGGCCTCGGCGCGTAGCTGGGCCTGGGCCTCGCCGGTGGGTTTGTGCGACTGGTTGACCTTGATGCCGGTGGCGCGGGTGAACTCCTGCGCCGCCAGCTCGCACCAGGGGCGGTCGGTGCTGCAGATCGCGTTGACCGCGCCTGTTTGGGCATGAATCTGGCCCGCAGCCCCCGCCCATATCGCGCAACCAGCCATCAATTTAATTGCAAGTGTGTTCATGGTGTTCCTGTCAGAAATGTTCGTGGGGGCCAAGATAGCGCCACTGCCCCACCGGCAGCAACCCCAGCACCACCCGCCCGATGCGAATGCGCTTGAGCCCCACCACCTTCAGGCCCACCTGCTCGCACATGCGGCGGATCTGCCGCTTCTTGCCTTCGGTCAGCACAAAGCGCAGTTGCTCGGGGTTTTGCCATTCCACTTGCGCGGGCTTGAGCGGCTGGCCGTCCAGGCTCAGGCCGTGGCGCAGCCGGGCCAGCTGTGCGCCCGGAAAGGCCTTTTGCACATCGGTCAGCACCTCGCCCTGCGGCGTGGGGTAGCTCACCCGCACCAGGTACTCTTTTTCAGTGCCCGAGTTTTCACCGATCAATTGGCGCGCCACCCGGCCGTCCTGCGTCAGCACCAGCAGGCCAATGGAGTCGATGTCGAGCCGCCCGGCCGGGGCCAGGCCACGCAACTGGGTCGGCACAAAACGCTGCTTTGAGGCGTCTGCCTGCCAGTGGTTGCGCGCCTGCACCAGCGTGACTGCCGGCTCATGCCCATCTTCGGCCTGGCCGCTTACATAGCCCATGGGCTTGTTCAGCAAGATGGTTACCTGCTGCTGTTGCTGGCCGCGGGCCCTGGGGTCCACTTCGATGCGGGCATCGGGCGCAACCTGCAGCCCCATGGGGGCCAGCGCACCATTGACGCGAACCCAGCCTTTGGCAATCCAGTCGTCGGCCTCGCGGCGCGAGCACATGCCCAATGCGGCCATGTGCTTGTTCAAACGGGTTGTGGTTTCTGCCATGAAATATTTGCTATTAATTTAGTAGCGGCTCACGCATTATCCATGCGGGCTACGGGCGATTTTGCTTGATAAACACACTGGAGCGCAGGGCCGGCAAATCCAGAATCCGCAGGCCGCCGTATTCAGTGCGGATGGTGCCTTGCGCCTCCAGGGTGGCCAGCGCCTCATTGACGCGCTGGCGCGACAGCCCCACCAGATAAGCAAGCTCCTGCTGGGTAATGCGCAAAATCTCGCCCACGCCGGGGTACAGCACCGGGTTAAACAGCGCGGCCAGGCTGCGGGCTACGCGCACGTCGGGGTTGGTCATGCGGTCGATTTCACGCGCCGCAATGAACTGGCCCAGCCGCTCGTTGAGCTGGTTCATCACAAAACGGTTAAAGCCCAGAGAGTGGTCCAGCAGCCAGTGAAAGGTGTCCACCGGCAGGCCGGCCACCACGCTCTTGCGCAGCGCCTGGATGTTGTAGCGGTAGGCTTCCCGCTTGAGCGCCGTACCCTCGCCAAACCAGCCGCCAGGCGGCACGCCGGTAAACGTCATGGTCTGGCCCTGGGCGTTGTCGCTGCTCATCTTGAGCAGGCCTTCGACCACACCAAACCAATAGGTCACCGGCTTGCCAACGCGGCAAACGTAGTCGCCCGGCAAGGCGTCGCCGACCATCAACTGGGCCACCGCATGGTTGCGTTCGGCGGGCTGCAACAGGCGCAACCAGGGAATGCCTTCCAGCTCCGGCCCAGTGGCCGAGCGGCGGCGAAGATGCAGGGGCAACTCAGGTACGGTAGACATTCAGCGTTCGGTTCGAGTGCATCGGGTGCAGCTTTGTCAGCCGCAGACTTGACGAAGATCAATATCGGGGCAGGCCCTACTAGGACATTCCCGTAAATTGTCATCGCAAAGACAACATAACGTCAAAGTACATCCTAGCATCAGCGCCTGTTGCATCAAAACCTACAAAAGAACGCCCCCATGGAGACAACTTTCCCCCATCTTTTGCTGCTGCACGCGCAAGGCCGCCCCACCGCGCCTGCCATGCGCGAGAAGGAATACGGCATCTGGCAAACGCTGAGTTGGACTGAGCTGGCGAACATGGTTGAGCAGCTTGCCTGCGGCCTGCATCTGGCCGGCCTGGCGCGCGGTGAGCACATGGTGATGGTGGGCGGTAACCGCCCGCGCCTGTACGCCACCATGCTGGCGGCACAGTCCCTGGGTGCCATTCCGGTGCCGCTGTACCAGGACGCGGTAGCGGCCGAATGCGTGTTCCCGGTCAACAACGCTGAAGTCCGCTTTGCGTTCGCTGAAGACCAGGAGCAGGTAGACAAGCTGATTGAGGTGCGGGGCCAGTGCCCCCAGCTCGCCGCCATTTACTACGACGAACCACGTGGCCTGCGCAACTACAGCGAGCCCGGCCTGGCCTCGCTCGAATCCCTGATGGCCGCCGGCAAGGCCTTTGCGCTGCAAAACCCGGGCTTTTTCAAGGCAGAGATTGCCAAGGCCGACCCACACGACGTGGCGGCGATGTTCTTCACCTCGGGCACCACCGGCAACCCCAAGGGCGTGGTCCACACTCACAACACCCTGTTGGACCGGGCCCGCGCCGGTGCAGCATTTGACAAACTCGGCAGCGACGAAGAAGTGCTGGCCTACCTGCCACCGGCCTGGATTGGCCAGAACATCTTCAGTTACGCACAGTGGCTGGCCTGCGGCTACGTGGTGAACTGCCCCGAGTCGGCCGGCACGGTGATGATCGACCTGAAGGAAGTCGGCCCTACCTACTACTTTGCCCCGCCACGGGTGTTTGAAGGCCTGCTGACCAGCGTGATGATCCGCATGGAAGACGCCGGTTCCATCAAACGCGCCATGTTCCATGCCTTCATGGATGTGGCCAAACGGGTCGGCCCTGCGTTGATGGACGGCAGCCCGGTCAGCGGGCTCGACCGGCTGAAGTACGCACTGGGCAACCTGTGCGTGTATGGCCCGCTGCGCAACAACCTGGGGCTGAGCCGCGTGCGCGTGGCCTATACCGCTGGCGAGGCCATCGGGCCAGACCTGTTCACCTTCTACCGCTCCATCGGCATCAACCTCAAACAACTCTACGGCTCAACCGAGACAGCGGTGTTTGTTTGCCTGCAGCCCGACAACCAGGCCCGCGCCGACACCGTGGGCATTCCGATTGCGGGCGTGGAAATCAAAGTGGCCGACAACGGCGAAATTCTGGTCAAGTCGCCCGGCCTGCTCAAGGAGTACTACAAGAACCCCGCCGCCACCGCCGAGGTTCTGACGGCTGATGGCTGGTACCACACCAGCGACGCCGGCTTTCTGGACGCACACGGGCACCTGAAGATCATTGACCGCGTCAAGGACGTCGGCCGCATTGTGGGCGGTGCCAATGACGGTGCGATGTTCGCGCCCAAGTATGTAGAGAACAAGCTCAAGTTCTTCCCCTACATCAAGGAAGTGGTGGCGCTGGGGGACAGGCGCGAAAAAGTCTGCGTGATGATCAACATCGACTTTGACGCCGTGGGCAACTGGGCCGAGCGGCGCAACCTGTCCTACGCCGGCTACACCGACCTGGCGCAAAAGCCCGAGGTCTACCAGTTGATTCGGGAGTGCGTGGAGAAGGTCAACGCTGACCTGAGCGCCGACACCCTGCTGGCGGGCAGCCAGGTCAGCCGCTTTCTGGTGTTGCACAAGGAACTGGACGCCGACGACGGCGAGCTCACCCGCACCAACAAGGTACGCCGTGGCTTCATTGGCGAGAAGTACCTGGCGCTGGTAGACGCGCTGTACGGCGGCAAAGCCACGCAATACATTGAAACCCAGGTCAAGTTCGAGGACGGGCGCACCGGCAGCGTAAGCGCCACGCTCAACATCATGGACACCAAGACCTTCGCGCCGGTAAAGGCGGCGGCCTGATATGAGCAAAAAGATTGGCGACGTCATTCTGGACGTCAAGAACATCTCCCTCGCGTTCGGCGGCGTCAAGGCGCTGACCGACATTTCGTTTGACGTGCGCGAGCATGAGATCCGCGCCATCATTGGCCCCAACGGTGCGGGCAAGAGCTCGATGCTCAACTGCATCAACGGCGTGTACACGCCGCAGCACGGCACCATCAGTTTCAAAGGCAAGACCTTTGACCACATGAACAGCCGCGAGGTCGCCGAGATGGGTGTCGCCCGCACCTTTCAAAACCTGGCGCTGTTCAAGGGCATGAGTGTGCTGGACAACATCATGACCGGGCGCAACCTGCACATCAAAAGCAACCTGTTGATGCAGGCACTGCGCATTGGCCCGGCGGAGCGCGAGGAGATTGCCAACCGCGAGTACGTGGAACGCGTCATCGACTTCCTGGAAATCCAGGCCTACCGCAAGACGCCGGTGGGCCAGTTGCCGTATGGCCTGCAAAAGCGGGTAGACCTGGGCCGCGCCCTGGCCATGGAGCCCCAGGTGCTTTTGCTGGACGAACCCATGGCCGGCATGAACGTGGAGGAAAAGCAGGACATGTGCCGCTTTGTGCTGGACGTGAACGACGAATTCGGCACCACAGTGGTCTTGATCGAGCACGACATGAGCGTGGTGATGGACATCTCCGACCGCGTGGTGGTGCTGGACTACGGCAAGAAGATTGGCGACGGCAGCCCTGACGAAGTGCGCAACAACGAAGAAGTGATTCGGGCCTATCTGGGCACCAGCCACTGAGGAGCATCACAACATGGCATTTTTTCTGGAAACACTGCTGGGCGGCTTGATGGCCGGCATGCTGTATTCGCTGGTCGCGCTGGGCTTTGTGCTGATCTTCAAGGCATCGGGCGTGTTCAACTTTGCGCAAGGCGCGATGGTGCTGTTTGCGGCGTTGGCCATGGCCCGCTTCTCTGAGTGGGTGCCGGGCTGGCTCGGGCTGGAGAGCAAGCTCCTGGGCAACCTGATCGCGTTCGCGCTGGCAGCCGCAATCATGTTCGTACTGGCCTGGCTGATTGAGCGGCTGGTGCTGCGCCACCTGGTCAACCAGGAAGGCGTTACGCTGCTGATGGCCACCCTGGGCATCACCTACTTTCTGGACGGCATGGGCCAGACCCTGTTTGGCAGCGACATCTACAAGATTGACGTGGGCATGCCCAAGGAGCCTGTGTTCCTGCTGCAGGGCACCTTTCAAGGTGGCGTGCTGGTGAATATGGAAGACGTCTATGCCGCCTGCGTCGCCGCCTTGCTGGTGGCGGTGCTGTCGCTGTTCTTCCAAAAGACCAGCACCGGGCGGGCGCTGCGCGCGGTGGCGGACGACCATCAAGCGGCCCAGTCGATCGGCATTCCGCTCAACCGCATTTGGGTCATCGTGTGGTTTGTTGCCGGCATCACCGCGCTGGTGGCCGGGATCATCTGGGGCTCCAAGCTGGGTGTGCAGTTCTCGCTGACCACGGTGGCACTGCGGGCCCTGCCCGTGATCATTCTGGGCGGCCTGACCTCGGTGCCCGGCGCGATCATCGGCGGGCTGATCATCGGTGTCGGCGAGAAGCTGTCTGAGGTGTACCTCGGCCCGTATGTCGGTGGCGGCATTGAGATCTGGTTCGCCTATATGTTGGCACTCGTTTTTCTGCTGTTCCGGCCCCAGGGCCTGTTCGGCGAAAAGATCATTGACCGCGTCTGATCCTTCGACAAGCCCAGGACCATCGAGATACTTATGTTTTACAGAGAAAACGGTCAGTTCAAAACCACTTACCGCGCCGACCAGCAGATCTTCCCGATCGCGCAAGACCGCTGGGCGGTGCTGGCCCTCGTCGCGTTTGCCTTTGTTGGTGTGCCGCTGTTGGCAGACGAATACATGTTCCGCGCCATCCTGATCCCATTCCTGATCCTGGCGCTGGCGGCACTGGGCGTGAACATTCTGGTGGGCTACTGCGGCCAGATTTCCCTGGGCTCGGGCGCTTTCATGGCAGTGGGGGCCTACATGGCCTACAACACTTATGTGCGCATCGACGGCATGCCGCTGATCGTGGCGCTGCTGGCCGGAGGATTCTTCGCCACGCTGGTGGGCATGTTCTTTGGCATCCCGAGCCTGCGCGTCAAGGGGCTTTACCTTGCGGTGGCCACACTGGCAGCGCAGTTCTTCTGCGACTGGGCCTTTTTGCGGGTGGGCTGGTTCACCAACAACACGGCGTCGGGCTCGGTGTCGGTGTCCAACCTTCAGGTGCTGGGCTGGGTGATCAACACACCCACCGAGAAGTACCTGTTTTGCCTGGGCTTTCTGGTGGTGTTCGCCCTGCTGGCCAAGAACATGGTGCGCTCGGCCATCGGCCGTGAGTGGATGGCGATCCGCGACATGGACGTGGCCGCTGCCGTGATCGGCATCCGCCCGATGTACGCCAAGCTCAGCGCGTTTGCCGTGAGCTCATTCATCGTGGGTGTGGCCGGTGCCCTGTGGGGCTTCGTGCACCTGGGTTCGTGGGAGCCGGCGGCGTTTTCGATTGACCGCTCGTTCCAGCTGCTGTTCATGGTGATCATTGGCGGCATGGGCTCCATCATGGGCAGCTTCTTCGGTGCTGCTTTCATCGTGGTGTTGCCTATTTTCCTGAACCAGTTTCTGCCGGCGATGGGCGATCTTGTCGGCGTGGAGATTTCCACCGCGGCGGTGTCGCACACCGAGTTCATGATTTTTGGTGCCCTGATCGTCTGGTTCCTGATCGTCGAGCCCCATGGCCTGGCGCGTCTGTGGTCCATCGGCAAGCAGAAGCTTCGGCTGTGGCCCTTCCCGCATTGATTTGACGGTTTACTGGTAGTGCTTTAACTTTTTTACAAGGAGACAGAAATGAAAATCCGCAATCTGGTTCTGGCAGTGGCCACGGTGGCTGCTGGCGCGTCGTCACTGGTGACGACCAGCGCATTTGCTCAAGCCAAAGAGCAGTTCTTCCCGTCACTGGTGTACCGCACCGGTGCCTACGCACCCAACGGCGTGCCGTTTGCCAACGGTTACGGCGACTACCTCAAGCTGGTCAATGCGCGCGGCGGCATCAACGGCCTGAAAGTTTCGTCTGAGGAATGCGAGACCGGCTACGCCACCGACCGGGGCGTGGAGTGCTACGAACGCCTGAAGGGCAAGAATGGCGGGGCCACCGTGTTCCAGCCGCTGTCTACCGGCATTACCTTTGCGCTTACCGAAAAAGCCCCGGTCGACAAAATCCCGCTGATCACCGCAGGCTATGGCCGCAGCGAGAGCACCGACGGCATGGTTTTCAAGTGGAACTTTCCGCTGACGGGAACCTACTGGGATGCCGCCGACGTGCTGGTGCAGCACATCGCCAAAAAAGAAGGCGGCTTTGACAAACTGCGCGGCAAGAAAATTGCGCTGGTCTATCACGACAGCCCGTACGGCAAAGAGCCGATCCCGCTGCTGGAAGAGCGCGCCAAAATGAACGGGTTCCAGCTCAGCCTGCTGCCGGTGACGCACCCGGGGGTGGAGCAAAAGGCCACCTGGCTGCAGATTCGTCAGAACCGCCCTGACTACGTGTTCCTTTGGGGCTGGGGCGTGATGAATTCCACCTCGCTGAAAGAGGCGCAGGCCACTGGCTACCCGCGCGACAAGATGTACGGCGTGTGGTGGGCCGGTGCCGAACCCGATGTCAAGGATGTGGGCGACGGTGCCAAGGGCTACAACGCGCTGGCGCTGCAGCATGGTGCCGAGCCAAATGCCGCTGTGGTCAAGGAAATCCTGGAAAAGGTGCATGCAAAGGGCCAGGGCACCGGGCCGAAGGACGAAGTCGGCCAGGTGCTGTACATGCGCGGGCTGGTCGCTGCCATGCTGGCGGTGGAAGGCGTGCGCGCTGCGCAGGAGCGTTTTGGCAAAGGCAAATGGATGTCCGGCGAGCAAGCGCGCTGGGGCTATGAAAACCTGAACCTGACCCAGGCCAAACTCGACGCGCTGGGCTTCAAGGGCGTGATGCGTCCGATCAGCACCTCTTGCGCAGACCACCGCGGTGCCACCTGGGCCCGCATCCACACCTGGGACGGCAAGAAGTGGGACTTCACCTCCGACTGGATGCAAAGTGATGAGCAGATCATCAAGCCCATGATCAAGGCCGCCGCCGACAAGTACGCGGCCGAGAAGAAGCTGGCGCGCCGCACACCGGTAGATTGCCAGAGCTAGGCACACCCCCAGGCTGCGCGCACTGCGTGCAGCCTCACCAACCGCGGCTCCCCGGAGCCGCCAAATGAAAGGCCCCGGCCTTTCATTTGGCCAAGAAACAACCTATGAGCACTACAAACATCGTTCTCAACGTCAACGGCATCGAGGTCATCTACAACCATGTGATCCTGGTGCTCAAGGGCGTGTCATTGCAGGTGCCCGAGCGCGGCATCGTCGCCATCCTGGGCGGCAATGGCGCGGGCAAAACAACCACCTTGCGCGCTGTGTCCAACCTGCTCAGTGGCGAGCGCGGGGCGGTCACCAAGGGCAGCATCGAGTTGCGTGGCGAGCGCATTGAAAACCTCTCGCCTGCCGATCTGGTGCAGCGCGGCGTGGTGCAGGTGATGGAGGGTCGGCACTGCTTTGCCCACCTGACCATTGAGGAAAACCTGCTCACCGGCTCCTACACCCGCAAGGACAAGGGCGAAATCGCAGCCAACCTGGAGAAGGTCTACGCCTACTTTCCGCGCCTGAAGACACGCCGCACCAGCCAGGCTGCCTACACCTCGGGAGGCGAGCAGCAGATGTGCGCCATTGGCCGTGCACTGATGGCCAACCCCAGCATGGTGCTGCTGGACGAGCCCTCAATGGGCCTGGCACCACAAATCGTGGAAGAGGTGTTTGAGATCGTCAAGGACCTGAACCTCAAAGAGAAAGTGACCTTTTTGCTGGCCGAGCAAAACACCAACATGGCGCTGAAGTACTCCGACTACGGCTACATCATGGAAAGCGGCCGCGTGGTGATGGACGGCCCGGCCGCCGACCTGGCGACCAATGAGGACGTCAAAGAGTTCTACCTGGGCGTGGGCGGAGGCGAGCGCAAGAGTTTCAAGGATGTGAAGAGCTACAAACGGCGCAAGCGCTGGTTGGCATGACGAAATGGAAACACCCCCGAAGCGTCTTCGACGCCTCCCCCTCAAGGGGGCGCAGCCAGCGGCCCGGCGAAGCCGGTTCCGCGGCTGCTCCGAACCTGACCCCGCCAACCAACGGACTTTGCTATGAGTGACTTTTTCGATGCGCTGGAGACGCGCGATGCGGCGCAACGCGAAGTGGCCCTGATGGCGGCGTTGCCGCAGCACGTGGCACACGCGCAGGCGCACGCCGCAGCCTTTGCCGACATCCTGGGCGCAGTGGACGCGGCCGCTGTCAATTCGCGCGCCGCCCTGGCTCGCCTGCCGGTGACGCGCAAGCATGAACTGTTCGACCGGCAAAAGGCCTTGCGGGCAACCGATGTGTTTGGCGGCTTTGCCACCATGGTGCGTGGGCCGCAGATGAGGCGCATCTATGCCTCGCCCGGCCCGATCTATGAGCCCGAGGGCCCACGCGCCGACTATTGGCGCACCGCCCGCGCCATGTTTGCCGCGGGCTTCCGTCAAGGCGACCTGGTGCACAACGCCTTCAGTTATCACATGACGCCGGGCGCGTTCATCATGGAGTCTGGCGCGCACGCGCTGGGCTGCACCGTCTTCCCGGCCGGCACCGGTCAGACCGAGCAACAACTGCAGGCAGTGGCAGAACTGCGCCCGAACGCCTACACCGGCACGCCCAGCTTTTTGCGCATCCTGGTAGAAAAAGCGCTGGAGGCCGGCAGCGACATCAGCAGCCTCAAGAAAGGCCTGGTAGGCGGCGAGGCCTTTCCACCCAGCCTGCGCGACTGGTTCACCGAACACGGCATGGCCGTATACCAGAGCTATGCCACGGCTGACCTGGGCCTGGTGGCCTATGAGACCGAATCGCGCGAAGGCCTGGTGCTGGATGAAGGTGTGATCGTTGAAGTGGTGCGCCCCGGCACCGGCGATCCGGTACCTGAAGGCGAAGTCGGTGAGCTGGTGGTCACCGTGCTCAACCCCGACTACCCGCTGGTGCGTTTTGGCACCGGCGACCTGTCGGCGATTCTTGCAGGCCCCTGCCCCACCGGGCGGACCCAAACCCGCATCAAAGGCTGGCTCGGGCGAGCCGACCAAACCACCAAAATTCGCGGCATGTTTGTGCATCCCTCGCAGGTGGCTGACATCGCCCGGCGCTTCCCCGAGGTGGTGAAGGCCCGGCTGGTGGTGACCGGTGAAATGGCCAACGACGCCATGACGCTGCAGGTTGAAACTGACTCGGCCGCGCAGGGGCTGGACAGCCGCATCAGCGAAGCGATACGCGACGTGACCAAGCTGCGAGGCGCGGTGCAGCTGCTCAGCCCCGGCAGTCTGCCCAATGACGGCAAGGTGATCGAGGACGCACGCAGCTACAAGTAGAAAAAAACGAGCACCCGGCCAAGGGATTTCCCCTGCCCGGCGCTACGTAGTTCCCGCGATGAAATTGGCGTGCGCCGTGGCTACCATTGCTCCGTCCATACTGACTGACAGACAAGGAGACTTCGTGAAAAAACTGCTCATCGCCGCAGCCGCCGTGGCCTCGGCATTCGCCGCAAACGCCCAAACCTATCCCGGCTCAAAGCCTGTTTCCATTGTGGTGCCGTTTGCCGCCGGTGGCCCAACTGACCGGGTTGCGCGCGACCTGGCCATCGCCATGGCCAAGCATATTCCCGGTAGTAATTTCGTGGTGGAAAACGCAGCCGGCGCGGGCGGCACCATTGGTGCCAACAAGGTGGCCAAGGCTGCACCCGACGGCCACACCCTGCTGCTGTTCCATATCGGCATGGCTGCTACGCCAGCCCTGTACCGCCGCCTGCCTTACAACGCACTCAACGACTTCGAGTACCTGGGCATGGTCAATGACGTGCCCATGACGCTGATTGGCAAGCCCCAGCTTCCAGCCAACACTTACCGCGACTTCGAGAACTACATCCGGGCCAACACAGGCAAGGTCAACCTGGCCCACGCGGGTCTGGGTTCAGCCTCACACATCTGCGGCCTGCTGTGGCAGTCGGCGCTGCAGACCAAGGAGCCCCTGACCACGATTCCGTTTGGCGGCACCGGCCCGGCCATGACCGCGCTGATCGGCGGCCAGGTAGACGTCATGTGCGACCAGACCACCAACACCACTGGCCAGATCGAGGCCGGCCGCGTGAAGGCCTTTGCTGTGACCACCGCCAAGCCGATGGCCAGCCACAAGTTGCTCAAGGACTACCCCACACTGCGTGAAATGGGCCTGAAGAACTTCGAGCTGACCATCTGGCACGGCCTGTACGCCCCCAAGGGCACGCCCCCCGCCATCACCAAGATGCTTAACGACGCGCTGAAAAAGGCTCTCAAGGATGCCGACTTCGTCAAGAAAAACGAAGGCCTGGGTGCCCTCGTGGTGACCGACAAGCGCATGGAACCTGAAGAACACAAGAAGTTTGTGGCGGCGGAAATCATCAAGCTGAAAACGGCTGTGGACGCTGCCAAACAGTACGCCGACTGATCCATACCGTGGCCAACCCCCGCACGAAAGCCGCCTCCGGGCGGCTTTTTTTGTCATGAACACCGTTTCATCAACGCAACCGTTGCGCCTGGTGGACTCGATCACCGAACTGGCCGCGCATGACGCCGGCTGCGTGGCGGTAAGCGGCTCGCACGGCGGCATCAGCTCGGCGCGCTTTGCACTGGCGGCGCGGCCGCTGCTGAGCGTGTTCAACGATGCCGGCGTGGGCCGCGATGCGGCCGGCGTTGCCGCGTTGGCCTTCCTGCAAGACCACGGGCTGGCGGCCTGCACCGTGACCCACAGCAGCGCGCGCATTGGTGACGCACGCAGCACCCTGAGCGATGGCATCATCAGTCATGCCAATGCTCTGGCCTGCGCGCTGGGCGTGCGGGTCGGCCAGCACTGCCGCCCGGTGATTGAATCCCTGACCCGACCCTGAAGGAGACATCATGTACCCAAAAGTTAAGCCAAATCGCCGTCTAGCCCTCGCCGTTGCTGCGGCAGCCACTATTCTTTTTATAGCAAACCCGGCAAATGCGCAGTCCGCCTGGCCGAACAAGCCAGTGCGCATCGTGGTGCCCTTCGCACCTGGGGGCACCACTGACATCCTGGCCCGGGCAATTGCACCTGAGCTGTCTCGCGCGTTCGGCCAGAACTTCGTGGTTGAGAACCGCGCCGGGGCCGGCGGCAACCTGGGTGCCGACGTTGTCGCCAAATCGCCCGGCGACGGCTACACCCTGCTGATGGGCACGGTGGGCACGCACGGCATCAACAAGTCGCTCTACAGCAAGATGCCCTACGACCCGCAAAAAGACTTCGCGCCGGTGACGCTGGTCGCGGGCGTTCCCAACGTGATGGTGATGAACGCCGAGCGCGCCAAGGCGCTCAACATCAACTCGGTGGCCGACTTCATCACCTACGCCAAGGCCAACCCTGGGCGGCTCAACATGGCGTCCAGCGGGAACGGGACGTCGATCCATCTTGCCGGTGAGCTGTTCAAGTCGCGCACCGTCATCTTCATGACACACATCCCCTACACCGGCTCAGGCCCGGCGCTGCTGGCCATGATCAGCGGCCATGTGGACGTGATGTTCGACAACCTGCCCTCGGCCTTGCCACAGATCAAGGCCGGCAAGCTCAAGGCCTTTGCGGTCACCAGCGGCCAGCGCTCTGGTGCTGCCCCTGAGCTGCCGACGGTGGAAGAAGCCGGCAACCTCAAGGGCTTTGAGGCCAGCTCCTGGTTTGGCCTGCTGGCCCCGGCCGGCACACCCGCTGACATCGTGAGTCGCATCCAGCTAGAGACCGCCAAAGCCCTGGCCTCCGCCGCCATCAAGGAAAAGCTGCTTGCCCAAGGGGCCATCCCGGGCGGCAACACGCCGGCTGAATTCACGAAGATGATCGAGGCCGAAATCGCCAAATGGGCCCCGGTGGTCAAGGCATCGGGCGCAAAGGTCGACTAAGTCCGCGGCCTTGGGCGGCAGGCGCCGCCTCAAACGCCCCAGACCACGTCTGCCTGGGCCGCGTCGCAGCGGCGCAGCATGTCCAGAAACGGCTTGGCACGCTGGCGCAGGCTGATTTCTTCTGCAGGCAACTGACCCTCTTCAGGCGTTAGCTGTTCGCCCGCCTGGCGCAGCGCATCTTCATGGGCCACCGCGGCCTCTAGCGCGGCTACGGCAACGGCCAGTTGCGCGGCCGTGATGATGCCTTTGGGCCCGGCGTCTTTCCCAATGATTTCCAGCATGCGCCGACCTTGCGGCTGCAGCATGATGAGGTCACCTGCGGCCTTGGATCTGAATTTGTAAATCATGGTTCGCCCTGTCGCTGGGCCGTGACGGCCCGATGTACCGATTGTGCGCTTCGCCAGCCTGTTTGGGGGCCAACCCTGTTGACAGGATTTAGTTTAGACCTAAACTATTTCTTCATGAATATCCTGTGCATCGGTGGTGGCCCGGCCGGCCTGTACTTTTCGTTGCTGATGAAACAGCGCAACCCGAACCATCGGGTGGTGGTGGTCGAGCGCAACCGTGCGTTTGACACTTTTGGCTGGGGGGTGGTGCTGTCAGACCAGACGCTGGAGAACCTGCGCAACGCTGATGCCCACAGCGCCCGGCTGATTGGCGACGCCTTCAATCACTGGGACGACATCGAGGTGTTCTTCAAAGGCCGGTCCGTGCGCTCCAGCGGCCACGGCTTTTGCGGCATTGGCCGCAAGCGCTTGCTCAATATCCTGCAAGAGCGTTGCCTGGAACTGGGCGTTGAGCTGGTTTTTGAGACCGATGTGGCCGACGACCAGGTGCTGGCCGCGCAGTACGACGCCGACCTGGTGATCGCCAGCGACGGGCTGAACAGCCGCATCCGCAACCGCTATGCACAGACCTTCGAGCCTGATGTGGACCTGCGCCAGTGCCGCTTTGTCTGGCTCGGTACGCGCAAGACGTTTGACGCCTTTACCTTTGCATTTGAAAAAACCGAGCACGGCTGGTTTCAGGCCCATGCCTACAAGTTCAACGACGACACCTCGACCTTCATCGTTGAAACCCCCGAGGCGGTATGGCAGGCCCACGGCCTGGACGCCATGAGCCAGGAACAGGCGGTGGCTTTTTGCGAGCGGCTGTTTGCCAGGTACCTCGACGGCAACGCCCTGATCAGCAACGCCACCCACTTGCGCGGCTCGGCCATCTGGATCCGTTTTCCGCGGGTGGTTTGCAAGACCTGGGTGCACCGTGTCGCGATCAACGGCAAGACGGTACCGATTGTGTTGATGGGCGACGCCGCGCACACCGCGCATTTCTCCATTGGCAGCGGCACCAAGCTGGCGCTGGAAGATGCGATTGATCTGGCGGATGAGTTTTCAAGCGGCCACGACATGGACACGGTACTTCAGGGCTATGAAGCCCGGCGCAGCGTGGAGGTGCTCAAGATCCAGAACGCCGCCCGAAACTCGACCGAGTGGTTCGAGAATGTGGAGCGCTACAGCGGCATGGAAGTTGAACAGTTTGCCTACTCGCTGCTTACGCGCAGCCAGCGCATCAGCCACGAGAACCTGCGCCTGCGCGACGCGCAGTGGCTCGAAGGCTACGAAGCCTGGCTGGCGGGCGGCGCGCCGGTGCTTCCCATGCTCACCCCGCTGAAGGCGCGCGAGGTACAGCTCAAGAACCGTATCGTGGTCTCCCCCATGGCCACCTACAGCGCGGTAGACGGCGTGCCGCAAGACTTTCACCTGGTGCACCTGGGCGCGCGTGCCCTGGGCGGCGCGGCACTGGTGTTTGTCGAGATGACCAGCCCTACGCCTGAGGGCCGAATCACACCGGGCTGCCCGGGCTTGTGGAATGACGCGCAACAGGCGGGGTTTGAGCGCATCACCAACTTCTTTCATCGCCAAAGCAGTGCAAAAATAGGCCTGCAACTTGGCCACAGCGGGCCCAAGGGCTCGACCCAACTGGGCTGGGACCAGATGGACGAGCCTCTGGCGGCTGGCAACTGGCCGCTGCTGGCGGCCAGCGCCGTGCCGTATGGGGAACAAAACCAGGTGCCGCAGGCCATGACCCGCGCCGACATGGACGCCACAACGGCCGCCTTTGTAGAGTCGACAAAGCGCGCCGCAGCAGCCGGCTTTGACTGGCTGGAGCTGCACTGCGCGCATGGCTACCTGCTGTCCAGCTTCATCTGCCCGCTGACCAATCTGCGCACCGACGAGTTTGGTGGCAGCTTGCAGGCGCGCTGCCGCTACCCCCTGGAAGTGTTCAGCGCCATGCGTGCCGCCTGGCCTTCGCACCTGCCCATGAGCGTGCGCATCTCTGCACACGACTGGGCGCCCGGCGGCAACACCGCCGATGATGCCGTGGTGATGGCTCGCCTGTTCAAGCAGGCGGGTGTCGATTTCATCGATGTCTCGTCCGGGCAGACCACTCGCCTGGCCAAGCCAGTCTACGGCCGCATGTACCAGACCCCCTTTGCCGACCGCATTCGCAATGAGGTCGGCATCCGCACGATTGCCGTAGGGGCCATCAGCGAAGCCGACCATGCCAACAGCATCATCGGCGCGGGCCGCGCCGACCTGTGCGCCGTAGCCCGGCCGCATCTGGCCGACCCCGCCTGGACCTTGCACGAGGCCGCCCGCCTGGGCAGCCGCGCAGTCGACTGGCCGCGCCCCTACCTGAGCGGGCGAGACCAGCTCTACCGGGACGCTTCGAAGCAAAATCAGGCTGTAGCCCGCACCAATGCTGCAGGAGCCACTATAAAAACAATAGCAAACGAGGAGGTCGCCTGACCATGGACCTGGAAGCCCGCGCCCACAGCGAGCACCCCGAGGCACTGCGCCTCTGGTTACGGCTGCTGACCTGCACCCAACTGGTTGAAAAGCAGGTGCGCAGCCGCCTGCGTGAGCAGTTCGACACCACCTTGCCGCGCTTTGACCTGATGTCTCAGCTCGAACGCGCGCCTGACGGCTTGAAGATGAACGAGCTGTCGCGCCGCATGATGGTTACGGGCGGAAACGTTACCGGTATCACCGACCAGTTGGTCACTGAAGGCCTGGTGGAGCGCGTTGATGTCGCCGGCGACCGGCGGGCCTACCGGGTGCGGCTGACCCCGCGGGGGCGCAAGCTGTTCCATGAAATGGCCCATGCCCATGAGCAATGGATCGTGGCGGCTTTCGACGGCTTGAGCGAACGCGAAGTAGCAACGCTTTACAAACTGCTGGGCAAAGTGAAAGAACACAGCCTGGCCGCAACGGAGCCACAATGAAACATTACATAGGCCAAAGCAACCCGATGCGCGCGCAGTTCGATGCCAAGGCGCACTACCAGGCCCGGCATTTCAGCTGGGCGTTTGACGCAGGCGTTGGCACCGTCACGCTGAACCGGCCCGAGCGCAAGAACCCGTTGACGTTTGACTCCTACGCCGAGCTGCGCGACCTGTTCCACACGCTCAGGTTTGCCACCGACATAAAAGTGGTGGTGGTTGCCGGCGCCGGTGGCAACTTTTGTTCGGGCGGGGACGTGCATGAAATCATTGGCCCCCTGACCAGGATGAGCATGCCCGAGCTGCTGGAGTTCACCCGCATGACCGGCGACCTGGTCAAGACCATGCGCAACTGCCCGCAGCCCGTCATCGGGGCCATCGACGGCATTTGCGCGGGTGCAGGTGCCATGATGGCCCTGGCCTGCGACTTGCGCTATGCAAGCGCCAGCACAAAAACCGCGTTCCTGTTCACCCGGGTCGGCCTGGCCGGTGCCGATATGGGAGCCTGTGCACTTTTGCCACGCGTGATCGGGCAGGGCCGCGCGTCGGAGCTGCTTTTCACCGGCCGCGCCATGAGCGCGCAAGAAGGCCTGGCCTGGGGCTTCTTCAACGCACTGCACGAATCCGCCGAACTGCTCCCCAAAGCCCACGCCATGGCCCGCGAGCTGGCCGACGGCCCGACGTTTGCGCACAGCATGACAAAGACCATGCTGCAACAGGAATGGGCCATGACCATCGAGCAGGCGATTGAGGCCGAGGCCCAAGCCCAGGCGATCTGCATGCAGACCCAGGACTTCAGACGTGCCTATGAAGCGTTTGCTGCAAAGCAAAAGCCGGCGTTTGGCGGAGACTGAGCATGACGCCCTCCATTGCCCATCTGGGCTTGCCTTTTTTTGACGACGCACACCGCCAGATGGCCCCAAAGCTGGTGGCCTGGGCGCAAGCACAAACACTCGACGAAAGCGACGACCGTGCAGCGTGCCGCGACTGGGTGCGCCGCCTGGGTGAAGCGGGCTGGTTGCGCTACTGCGTGCCCGCAGCCCATGGCGGTGCGCTGCAAAAGCTGGACTCGCGCGCGTTGGTGGTGCTGCGCGAGACCTTGGCCTTCCACTCACCCTTGGCCGACTTTGCGTTTGCAATGCAGGGCCTGGGCAGTGGAGCCATCACCCTTGCTGGCACCCCGGCGCAGCAGGCCAAATACCTGAGTGCCGTGGCTACTGGCCAAAAAATCGCCGCCTTCGCGCTGAGCGAACCGGACGCCGGGTCAGACGCAGGCGCTATGAAAATGGTAGCGGCTGACGATCATTCCATGCGGGCTGCGGGCCAGATTGGCCACTACACGCTGAACGGCGTGAAGACCTGGATCAGCAATGGCGGGATTGCCGACTTTTATTGCGTGTTTGCCAAGACCGACGTGGACGCCGGCACACGCGGCATCAGCGCGTTCATTGTGGACGCCGACACGCCAGGGCTGGACAGCTCCGAACACATCCAGGTCATGGCACCGCACCCGCTGGCCACCTTGAAGTTTGTGCACTGCCAGGTGCCTGCCAGCGCCCGGTTGGGCGTGGTCAACGGCGGCTTCAAGCTGGCCATGCAGACGCTGGACATTTTTCGTGCATCGGTTGCCGGCGCAGCGCTGGGCTTTGCACGGCGTGCGCTGGCCGAGGCCGTGGCCCATGCCAGGCAACGCAAGATGTTCGGCCAGACCCTGGCCGACTTCCAGCTCACGCAGGCAAAGCTGGGTGAGATGGCCGCCCTGGTAGACGCCGCAGCACTGCTGACTTACCGGGCTGCCTGGCTGCGCGACGAGGGCGAAAAACACGGCGGCGTGCGGGTCACTGCGCAAGCCGCGATGGCCAAGATGACCGCCACCGAAAACGCCCAGCGCGTGATTGACATGGCGCTACAGATGCACGGCGGCCTGGGCGTGAAAGTAGGCACCCGGGTAGAAAGCCTGTACCGCGACATCCGTTCGCTGCGCATCTATGAAGGTGCCACCGAAGTGCAGCAACTGATCATTGGCAAGTCTGTGTTGCAGGAGGCAGCATGAGCGTAGCGCAGAACCGCTTCAAGCAAGCGAACGCCCCCTCGGGGGGCAGCCCGGGCGCGCCGGGCGTGGGGGCCACATGAGCGCAGCGCAGAACCGCTTCAAGCAAGTGAACGCCCCCTCGGGGGGCAGCCCAGGCGCGCCGGGCGTGGGGGCCATATGACCGCTCAAACCGACCGCTTCGTCCACGACCGCCTGCCGCGCCCAGAACAATTGCCGCTGATGCACTACAGCCTGCCTGAGCTGCGCATTCCAGACGCGGTCAACCTGGTGGAAGAGTTGCTCGACAAAGCGCACGCCAAGGGTTTCGCCCAGCGGCCGATGCTGCGCTCTGCGAACATGGTGCTGACCTACGCAGACGCCAGGGAACGGGTGGACCGCATTGCGCAGGTGTTGACGCAAGACCTGGGGCTGGTACCGGGCAACCGCGTGCTGCTGCGCGGCGGCAATTCCATCGGGATGGCGCTGGCCTGGCTGGCCGTGGTCAAGGCCGGGCTGGTGGCGGTGGCCACCATGCCGCTTCTGCGGGCAAGCGAGCTGGGCGACATCATCGAGAAGGCGCAGCCAGCCGCAGCCATTTGCGATGCCAGACTGCTGAACGAACTGGAGCAGGCGCGCCAGCACCACCCGGTGCTCAAGACCGTGCTGCACTATGGGGCTGGCGGCGACCCGCAAGACCTGGGCGCACTGTGTGCCACCAAGCAGGGCAACTTTACGCCCTGCCCCACAGCCGCCGACGACATCGCGCTGATGGCATTCACCTCTGGCACCACCGGCAAACCCAAAGCTGCTGTGCACAGCCACCGCGATGTGCTGGCCGCGTGTGAGGCCTGGCCGCGCCATGTGCTGCAGGCTGCGCCCGGCGACATCGTGATGGGTTCACCGCCACTGGCGTTTACTTTCGGCCTGGGTGGGCTGCTGCTGTTCCCGATGTGGGCGGGTGCTTCGGTGTACTTCCCGGACATCGCCTACACCCCGGAGGCGATGGTCAGGCTCATCAATGAAGTGGGAGCCACCGTCTGCTACACCGCGCCCACGTTCTACCGGCAAATGGCACCGTTCGCGCGCCAGCACGGTCTGCCCACGCTGCGCATTTGCGTCAGCGCGGGTGAAGGCCTGCCCGACGCGACGCGTCAACTCTGGAAGGACGCCACCGGAATAGAAATGCTCGATGGCATTGGTGCCACCGAGATGTTCCATATTTTCATTTCGTCAGCCGGCCACCAGGTGCGGCGCGGGGCCATCGGCAAGGTGGTGCCGGGCTACACCGCCAAGGTGGTTGACGACGCGGGCAACGAGCTGCCACATGGTCAGATGGGCAAGCTCGCCGTGGTCGGCCCCACCGGCTGCAGGTACCTGGATGACGCGCGCCAGGCGAACTATGTGAAAGCCGGCTGGAACTACCCCGGCGACGCCTTCACCCAGGACGATGACGGGTACTTTTTCTACCAGGCACGTGCGGACGACATGATCATCACCGCGGGCTACAACGTCGGCGGGCCCGAGGTGGAAGACGCCTTGCTCAAGCACGCTGCGGTGGCCGAATGCGGGGTGGTCGGCAAGCCCGACGAAGAGCGCGGCATGATCGTCAAGGCCTTTGTCGTGCTCAAGCCTGGGCACACCGGCGACGCCGTGATGGTCAAGGCATTGCAAGACCACGTCAAGGCCAGTATTGCGCCGTTCAAGTACCCGCGCGAGATCGAGTTCACCCCCAGCCTGCCACGCACCGAAACCGGCAAGCTCCAGCGATTCAAACTAAGGCAACCATGAAACTACTGCAACCGCCCGGCTGGGCAACCGCGCGTGGCTACGCCAACGGTGTTGCCGCACGCGGCACCCTGGTGTTTGTGGGTGGCCAGATTGGCTGGAACGCACAGCAGCAATTTGAGACTGATGATTTCATTGCCCAGACCGCGCAGGCGCTGCGCAACATTGCGGCCGTTCTGCACGAAGCCGGTGCCGGCCCCGAGCACATGGTGCGCATGACCTGGTATGTGCTGGACCGCGTGGAGTACCTTGATCGGCTCAAAGAACTGGGCAACACCTACCGTGAAGTAATGGGCCGCAACTTCCCGGCCATGACCTGCGTGGAGGTAAGCGCCCTGGTGGAGGCGCGAGCCAAAGTGGAGATAGAAGTTACGGCTGTAGTGCCGGACTGAATTTACTGCTTGGCCGATGTGCCGGTCTGCTTTTCAGACGAAGCGGTCGGCGTGTTGCAGCTGGCAGCTTCGATGGAAGCGCGCCTCACAGCGTCCTCAGCCATCTGTACGTGAGGTGTGGCCTGCCGCCAGCCGGTTTGCTGCTCGGCATGGCCGGCACGCACCAGCCGGACTTCGCCGCAAGCGACACTGCGGGCATTGCAGATCAATGTGGATTCTCGCGTTTTCAGCGCGTTGAGCTGCGCCCAGAGGTCGGCGCGCAGCTTGGTGCTGCGAGCCACCAGGGGGGTGTCGTAACCTGCCTTGACCGTCTTGTCAGCTTCCAGCGCCTGCACAATCCTGATCGACTCGGCCAGCGACTCTTCGACAAAGCCGGTTCTGTCGTTCTCGTGGTACTGGCCCCACGCGGTGTCGAGCCAGCACTGGGCCTTGGCAAGGGGATAGTTGTTCAGCGGCAGCCCGGATTCATTGAGACGGCGCAGCCGACTCTGGATGGCGTCCATGGTCTTGCGGTCTGCTGCAATGCGCGTGTCCGTGATGCGTTCAGCTTGCGGCACCAGGCCAGTCGAGCGCGCGGCCGGGCCGGGCGCGTCTGACTGGACCAAGGTTTGCGCGCACCCTGTGAGGGCGACAACTGCAACAACAGTAATGAACCGGGCGAGCATGTTTCCTGATGTGTGTTTTGAGCTGATACACAATTTTACAGAAATCGTGTTGGGTGTAAAAAGATGTTACACCTCTACGCCGAATTCAGAGGGTTTTGTGTGCGGAAATACACAGCCATGCGGGCAATGCATGTAAATCCACAACAATTCTCAGCGAAAAATCAATGTAGATCAACAGTTTATGGCTGTGATGTGCAGTAATTTCTAGCTTGTGCCGAACCTAAGTACGCAAGTTCAAAGCTTACGGATGTTCATACGACAGGCCAAGGGCCTGTTTTAGCGCTGAGGTGCGGTCCCTGGCGTGAGGGTCTTGTTGATCGAGGCGTCATTTTTGCGGAACAGGTCCTCGTCAAACTTGTAGCGCACACCCAGCACCCAGCCTCGGTTGGTGTAGTCGCTGCCCGTCAACTCGTCATCACGGAAGCCGCGGAAGTTGTACCCCAGCGTCACCCAGAGGTTGTCAACCACAACGTACCCCACTTCAGCACCATAGGCGAATTGGCGTGCCCCACCCTTGCCCACCATCACCGTTCCCAGCACGCCCACAGACCAGCGATTGCTAATGTCATACGTCACCCGGGTGCCAAAAAGTTGAGCATGGTAGCTGTCGTTGATGGTGCCGAGCAACAGCTCATTGACACGCTTGGCAGCGTATCGGCCCGAGACCCACCAAACCCGCGTTGGATGGTAGTTGGCACGCAGGCTCACGATGTCGGTGCTGTTGCGCGCGACCGGGTCATTGTCGGACTTGCGTTCGTACAGACCCAATGCATCAAATTTGTTGTTGTCCACCGGTCGGTAGGCAAAGCCCACCTGCAGTTGATTCTGGCGGCGAGTCGGGCCCGCCGCCTTCGGGTCCACCAGGTTCAGGTAGTCGCGGGCCAGCAGGGTCCAGTTGCGATCCAGCTTGCGCGCCGCGCCCAGCGTGATCAGGTAGTTGGTGTTTCCGGCGTCCTGGCGCCATTCGAACCGGCCAGAGCCCTTCCAGAGCTCGCTTGCGGTGTACTCCGCGCCGACGCCTGCTGCGGTGGCAGCACCACCGCTGGTGTTCACCCGCTCCACGTTGGTAACCAGGCGCAAGCCTTCCGAGATGCGCCAGCCATTGCGCAGGCCCAGGGCTGACTGCACTTCGCGGCCAGCCGAGGCGTCACGCAGGCGGTACTCGCTGTAGATGGTGCCGTCTTGCATGTACTGGGTATCAATACCCAGCGCAATGTTCGTGCCGGTTTCGCCCACACCCAGGCCGTAGGCTCCAGTGAACTGGCGCGAATGCTCGTAACGGCCATACAGGCGGGTCTTGTCGGCTACCTGCCAGTCTGCGCCGATACGGTACAGCGTGGTGGAGCCTTGTCCCAATTCGCGTTGAACTTCACCATTGACCGAAACTGTGTCGGTGGCTTTCCAGGTGGCGCGAGCGTACAGGGAAGAGCTGTCCAGGCTGGTCGCCGGGCCAGTGGGTAGCAACACCGGATTGCAGACCACCGGTTTGCCCGTGGCCGGGTCAATTTGCTGGTTGCCCACTTGGTTGATGCCGTAGCCAACGTTGTAGCCCTGGCTGGTACCGGTACTGGTGCCGCTGCCTATACCGAGGCAGTTGCTTCCGATGGACGACACCAGACTTACCGAACTTTGCTGGGCGTGGCGCGCACCGGCTCCAATGCTCAGGCGGTCGGACAGCTTGAGGTCGGCACCTATGGATGCAGAATCACTTTTAGAGGCCCCAATACGGTCTTCCGAATGCTGGAATTCAGCAGAGATCGAGAGTTGCTTGTTGACCTGGTAGCCCGCTGAAACACCGTACTCGGCGCGTCCACCGGTGGTGCCCCCCGAGCTATTGTTGAAGCCGTTGTCAGCGGTGCCCGCATAGGCGCGGGCACGAAGTGTGTCGCCAGAATGGCGAATCTCGACGCGCGCTGCGTTGCCGGAAACAGCTCCGGTCGTACCTGCAAAGTTGCTGCTGTTATTGGTCGTGAAGTTGCCCGTGGCACCGCCGACCACGCTTTCAGTCTTGGCAATCTCGGCAATGATCTCGGTGTTCTTGCTGAGCTTGAGGTGCAGATTGGCACCTATCACCTGGAAAGGTGCGTCGGGGTTGTTGTCCTTGGCGGCAGCAACACCAATTGAGAGCTTGTCGCTGATCTTGAGCTGGACGTCGCCACCCAGTACGGTGAATGCTTTGCCGCCCTGGTCGACTTCATAGGTAACCCGGATCGATACCGGGTTGAGCTGATCGTCCACACTCGGCACAGGCGCACGGAACAGAATCTGGCCGTTAAAGGGCTCAAATTCGTAGTCCAGCGAGCGCGTCAGCGGGGTGGCCTTCAGGATCTGGGTTGTCTGATTGCGGTCACGAACCAGGATTTCAATTTTCTCGCTGCCGGCAACCCCGTCCGAGCGCGAAACCGAGTACGGACCAGACACCCCGCGCGCAGGGAATTCGTCAACGATCTGCGACAGCGACTGGCGCGCCACAAAGGCGTTGGCTATGACATTGCCCTCTTCGTAGTGGGCTCGTACGCCCGGCAGCGAACGACCGTACTGGCTTAGCGACCGCGCCGGGTTGCTATCACCCGTGGTGTAGTCCCCGTACATCAGATAGCTCAAGCCCTTGTCCAGGCGCACGTAAAGCTTTCCCGAGCCCTGCGCATCGACACCCCGGTAGCTGGAATCACCATACACCGGGTAAAAAGCATTGGGATCGATGTCCTGGAACAGCCGCTTGCGGGTGTCTTTCTCTGAGTCGTAGGAAAGCGTCAGCAGGTACTGGCCGCTAATCTTGCCCTTGAGGTACACCGCCGCGCGCACGCCCAAACGGGTACTGCCGCCATTAAACTCTTTGGTGAACTGACGCAACTCGTTGTCAAAGCCGTCGTTTTCACGCACCGGAACAATCTGGTTGGGGTCAAATTTGTCAGAGCGCAGGTGGCCCTCGATCAGACCAACCACGATCATTTCACGCAGGTCGGGGACGTAGCGCACGACCACTTTCTCAACCACGCCCTTGACCGACACCCTGAGGTTGATAGCGTCGGGCTTGTAGGGCGCAATCAGCTGGAACTGCAATACGCCGTCCTTGACGGTGTATTGAACGCCGGGCTGGATACGGTCGATGTCACCCCGACTGGTGCCATCTTCACCGGTAACGCGCCCCGGCAGCAGAACGCGGGCACCGCCATCGACCTCGATGGTGACGTCGACATCGCCCCGAACTCGTTGGCCTTCGCGATCAAGCAGGCGAACCTGAACTTGCGTGCCGGTAATGCCATCAGCAGCCAGATTGTCACCTGCAACCTTTAAAGCAATCTTGTCCACGGGCGACGACAGCCGCTCCAGGAAAGACGTAAAGGGCCGCGGGCCTATGCTCTCTTGACCACCAGTCTGGAACAGGCTGCGAGCTTCGGGCAGATCAGCACTGGTGGTGTTTGGCGCCGGTAGCTGCTGGGCAGCGGCAATGCCGTGCAGCAAGGCTAGCGCAGCAGCAGCCACGGGCGCACGACGCGCCATGGGCAAACTTTGCAGGTGCGACGGTTTCACGGTTTTCATCGTGACACGCCTCCAGGCGGTGCAGGTGCAACCGACCCGCTAGATGAGCCAGGCACTTGCGGCGCCAGCACTCTGTCTGGCTCCGGCAGGATTACACCGCTTTGGCCGCGGCGTGATTTCACCTGCTCCAGAACCTCAGGGCTGCAAGACCCCTCAATGAAGTCAGCGCGATGCAGTTCACCACCCCTCATTTCAACAAACAGGCTGTCACCCACGCCGGCGTTGCGGTTGCTCGACGGCAACAAACGCGCGCCCCGCGGCAGTGTGGCGCGGTCCACCCTGATCACATGGGTCTGCGGCTTGACCCCACACAGGCTGTACTTGCCTTCGTTGTCGGTCACGATAAAGCTGCCGTCCAGCATGACCAGGCGCACGCCCGGTATGCCAAGTTCGCGCGATCCGCCTTCGCTGTTCTGTGTGCTATTGCCATCGCAGTCCATGTAGACCTTGCCGACGATACACCCTTCATTGCTGAAGACGCCACCCTGGACAACCACCTTGAACAGGGCCGTGTTGGAGCGCACCGGGGTGCCGCGAGCACCAGGGAAGATAGCTGTCGCCCTGTTGATGCCATCCCCTTGCTGAGAACCCACCCCCAGGCGAACGAAGTAGCTCAGCTCGAACACCGTGTTGCCCGGAATCGTACCGATGTCGTAGACCAGTTGGCGACCGATGCCGCCTGCCGGGTCTGCCGTGGTCGTGCCATTCAGGCGCGAGGTTCCTGGGATATAGCGGAATCCCGCTGGTAACAGGTCTTCTAGCTGTATTCGGGTTACCGGCACCGCCACTGTATTGCGCATACGAATCGTGTATTGCACAGAGTCGCCGACCTCTGCGACCGTCTTGTTGCCTGTCTTGTTCACCAGAATGACACCCGACTCAACTTCCTTGACCACCGATGTTGCGGATCCAATGTTGTTGGTGGCAGTCGGGTCTGGCGTGGTACTGGTCACAGTGGCAATGTTGGTAATGGTGCCGGTCGCGGTGTAATCCACCAACACCGTCAAGGTAAAGGTGACGGTACTTCCCGTACGCAGGACAGGTGCCGTCGCCACGAGCTGCTGCGGTGTAATAACCAGAGTCATGCTGGTGCCGCCCGCCACAGCGCTCAACAAGGTCAGACCCGCGGGCATGACGTCGGTGACGGTCACGTTGCCAGCCGAGCTCGGCCCGTAATTGACCAGCACCAACGTGTATGTGGCTGTGCTCGCCGCGCTGATACTCGGTGCGCCAGTTTTCACGATCCCGAGATCGGCGCCAAGAACCCCAGCGGTAGCCGTCCCGATGTTGTTGGATGGCCGCTGGTCGGCCGTTGTACTCGTAACTCGGGCCACGTTGGTGATAGTGCCTACAACATTGTCGTCCACGCTGACCGTGAGAGCGATCAGGGCCGTCCCGGCGGGCAGGCTCAGGGCCGATGCCGTAAGCTGGGCCGCAGAGGTCACCAAACTCAAGCTGCCAGACAGGACCGATGCAGACAGCAGGCTAAGACCTGTCGGCATGACGTCGGTCACAGTCACGTTGGCGGCTGCGCTAGGCCCGGGGTTGACTACGGTCAGCAAATAACTCGCTGTGCCGCCCGCAACCAGGCTGGCGGGGCCGCTCTTCACAATCGAAAGATCAATGCCCTGAACGAACGTAGCCGCCGACGAAGTATTGTTGACGGTCGTTGACTCTGTGGTGGTGGTAGCCACACTGGCAACGTTCGTGACGGTGGTCCCGACGGCAGATGCCTCGGCGCGCACCACCAAGGTAATTGTGGTGATGCCCGCTGCCAAGCTGGAGGTTGTTGCAACCAGGCCAGCCGGGGTCACCGTTAGCGCCATTGCATTGGCAGGGAAGACCGTCGCGCTGAGCAGCGTCAGGCCAGTTGGCATATTGTCGGTCACCGTGGCGTTCGCCGCAGCAGTCGGACCCGGATTGATGATTTGCAAGGTGTACGTGCCCGTGCCCCCTGCAAGCATGAGCGCAGGCCCACTCTTGACAATCGAGAGGTCAATGGCTGTAACACCGCCGCCGCCGCCGCCGGCAACTGCGTCCAACGGCCAATTGTTATTGAAAAGTTCGCCGATATAGCCTCCCCCGAACGCAAACGACATCGTCGTGACGTACTGCGTACCTGCCGCATTGAGCGCAGCACTCCCGTTGACACCGACCGGTGGTGTACCTGGCGACGCGTACCCTGCTTGCATGTTGGTCGCGGCGCTGGGCACTACGAACGTGGCCGTCGCCACGTTCGCGATGATGTTGGGCTGGCTGACGCCACCGAGCACGGCTGGCGCGGTGAGATAGCCTGCGGGCGCGCTGATCATGCTCAACGTGTAGACACCGGCAGGCGGGGCATTGATGAATATGAACTGGTATAGCCCAGACGCATCAGTGGTGGACTCATTATTGACCTGCCCCGCCCCGTTCAGGTCGATCAGATGCGTCGCCGGGTTGAAGCCAGCGGGTCCGCTAAGCCGAACAGTCGCACCGAGAATCGGCTGGCGTGTGACCGAGTCATACACTTGACCGCGGGGGTCTAGCGGCAGGTTTTGGTCGACCGTGTTGTCACCAACATAGAGTGTGACGCCGGTAATAGCCACTCCAACAGTTGCGCCCACCTGCGAAGTAGTCGCCGTCGTTACACCGGTTGAAGGGTTTCCACCGATAGTGGTGTTCGTCTGGTTTAGAGGTGTCGTACTGATTGCGCTGCAATCTGACGGGGCGGTCGGATTCGAGCAGTTGGCAAACTCAACGCGATAGCCAGCACCCGCCGGAACACCCTTGACTTCGTAGCGACCGTCAGAACCGGTAAATGCGGTTCCTATGACCACTGAACCGGCGTTATACAGGCGAACCAGGAGCTTGGGCAATATGGCTTCGCCAGCTTGGTAGATCCGATCCCGATTGGAGTCTATCCAGGCGATCCCTCTTAACGTTGCCCCTACCGTCGCCACCAACGTTGTGGTGTTGTTCGCCAGATTCGAATCAACTCCCGATGTAGCGGTAACGATTGCAGAGAAGGTCTGAGCGGCACTGGTCAATAGCGGCAGCGAATAAATCGTACTGAAACTAGTCGTCTGTCCTGCAGACAACAACGACGTGATCGTGAATCCAACGGTCGCCCCACCGGGTAGCGTCACAGTCAACGTGCCGGTTGTTGCCATTCCAGACAGGTTGCTGACGGTAATGCGTACAGTATTAGTGCCGGCGACAAGCAAGTTAGGACTGACCGACAAAGACACCGACAAGTCCGGTGCGGTGCCCACTAAAGTGACAGCGGTCGCCACATTGTTCGTTGTCACAGTTTCAGTGGTGCTGGTGGCAATGCTCGCTGTCGCGCTAACTTTGCCGGTGGCGGGCACCACGTAGGTAAAGGTAAAGCTCGCGCTGGACCCGGCCGGCATGTTGGCCACGTTGAATGTTGCCGTCACACTGCCTGTCGCAATGGTGCCGCCAGAAACTGACGTAAGAGTTCCACCGAAGAGAACCACTGTGCGTGTAACGTTGTTCGCTTGGGTGCCACCAACGTTATAGAACGTGACAGTGCCCGCAACAGTTGCATTCGCGGTCGCCGTGGCGGGGAGGCTCAGGCTTGCACTGACATCAGCCAGGCTGCCCACTATCGTAGTCGCCGTAGAGATGTTATTGCTGGTTGTGGAATCCGCCGTGGTGGTGGTGATCGTAGCAGTCAAGCTAACGCTGCCAGCAGATGGCAAAACATATGTAAATGTGAAGGTCGCGGTAGCGCCGGCAGGCATATTTCCAATGTTGAAGGTGGCCGTGAGGCTACCGGCAACGATGGTGCCTGTTCCGGAAACCGCAGTTAGCGTACCGCCAGCTAGTGCCACGGTGCGTGTGACGTTGGCTGCCGCAGACGGCCCGTTATTGGTGAATGTCACTGTGCCAGTCACCGTGTTGCCCGCCGTCCCGCTAGCCGGCACCGTCAGCGTTACGCTGACGTCAGATACAGCGGTCACCGTACCCGGTGCAGTCGCAGTCGCAGTCCCCGTACCAGTACCAGAAGGCGCGACCAACGTCACTGTATTTGTGTAGTTGCCGGTGCTCAGTGCGGTGACGTTGATGGTCACCGTCACCGTGCCGCCCGAAGCAATCGTCACGCTACCGGCAAACAGCCCGCTTCCCGAGACGCTGAAGTTGGCTGTGGTGGCACTGGCGTTGACCGCACTGCTGACCGAGGTCACGGTGAAGGCGCTGGTGACCAGGTCACTGACGGTGCCGGTCAGGGTGTTGGGCCCGGCGTTGGTCAGTACCAGGGTGAAGCTGGTCGTCGCCCCGCTGGCCACTGTCGTGCTGCCCACGACCTTGGTCACGCTGCTGTTGACCACGTTGGTCACCGTGCCCGGTGCCGTCGCCGTGCCATTT
Source organism: Ramlibacter sp. 2FC (assembly GCA_943369755.1). Classification (GTDB taxonomy): domain Bacteria; phylum Pseudomonadota; class Gammaproteobacteria; order Burkholderiales; family Burkholderiaceae_C; genus CALROG01. Next base: position 454 of record CALROG020000016.1, on the reverse strand, counting down.
CCGTTGTTGGTCGTGGTCGCCGGCACCAGCACCGTCACCGTGTTGGTGTAGTTGCCCACGCTCAGCGCGGTCACCTGGATCGTCACCGTCACCGTGCCGCCCGTGGCAATCGTCACGCTGCCGGCGAACGCACTGCCCGTCAGGCTGAAGTTGGCCGTGCTCGCGCTGCCATTGACCTGGCTCGTGATGCGCGCCGCCGTCGTCGTGAGGTTGCTGGGCAGTGTGTCGTTCAGGCTGCCGGTCAGGGTGCTCGGGCCGGCGTTGGTCACCACGATGGTGAAGCTGGTGGTCGCCCCGCTGGCCACTGTCGTGCTACCCACGACCTTGGTCACGCTGCTGTTGACCACGTTGGTCACCGTGCCCGGCGCAGTCGCCGTGGCGCTGCCGTTGTTGGTGGTGCCTGCTGGCAGCAGCACCGTCACCGTGTTGGTGTAGTTGCCCACGCTCAGCGCGG
>CALROG020000015.1:0-86942 GCA_943369755.1 Ramlibacter sp. 2FC | reverse complement strand
TGCGCTGGGCCAGCTCGTCGGCATGTTTCTGGGCGATCCGCTTGACGCCTGCGCTGCTGCGCCGGCGGTTCTGCCACAGGCCCACCAGCTCGGCGATCTCGTCCATGGAAAAGCCGAGCTCGCGCGAGCGCTTGATGAAGCGCAGCGTGTGGACTTCGGCCTCGCTGTACTGGCGGTAGCCGCTGTCGGTGCGTCCCACGCGCGGTAGCAGGCCGAGCGACTCATAGTGCCGCACCATCTTGGCAGACACGCCCGACAGGCGCGCCGCCTCGCCGACGTTCACCGGGTAGCTGGCGCCCATGCTCAGGCCGTGACGGCGTAGCCCTCTTCGGCAATGGCTTTGGCTATCGCTTCATGGGGCTGGTCGGACTGCACGTCCACCTTGCCGGCTGCGCGGTCGATTTTCACTTCGGCGGCCGGGTCCACGGACTTGACAGCCTGTGTCACGGCGCGCTCGCAGTGGCCACAGGTCATGCCCTGTACGTTGAAGGTCTGGTTCATGGTGATCACCTTTCGGGTTCAGTGGATGACGGACTACATCCTCAACCTTGCCACCATGGTAAGGTCAACCGGCCATGTCACAAAGCCCCAGTTCGCATGGGGTTGATCTGCGTCAAGGCTTGACCTTGCCATCATGGCAAGGTTGACAGTTGAGTCCATGAACACTTCAACCTCCTCCACCCTTGACCTTGGCGTCGGCGGCATGACCTGCGCGTCCTGCGTGTCCCGCGTCGAGAAAGCCCTGAAGAAGGTGCCCGGCGTTCAGGACGCCACGGTCAACCTGGCCACTGAGTCGGCGCGCATCACCTATGCGCCCTCGGCCCAGGCTGAAGCGTTGTTGCGCCGCGCGGTGCGCGATGCGGGCTATGAACCGCGTTCGCCGGACGCCGTGATGGAACAGGACGTTTCGCCCTGGGCCGGCTTTGCGCCGGTGGCCATCGGCCTGCTGCTGTCGGCACCGCTGGTGCTGCCAATGCTGGGCGACTTGTTTGGCCAGCACTGGATGCTGCCGGCCTGGATGCAGTTTGCGCTGGCCACGCCGGTGCAGTTCATTCTGGGCGCGCGTTTCTACAAGGCCGGCTGGCACGCACTGCGGGCGTTGACCGGCAACATGGACCTTTTGGTGGCCATTGGCACCAGTGCGGGTTGGGGCCTGTCGATGTGGCTTTGGCTCGGACCCCAAGGCCAGGCGCATGCGGCGCACGGCATGGTGCCGCATCTGTACTTTGAGGCGTCGGCCGTGGTGGTTACCTTGGTGCTGCTGGGCAAGTGGCTGGAAGCGCGCGCCAAGCGCCAGACCACGGCCGCCATCCGGGCGCTGCATTCGCTGCGGCCCGACGTGGCGCATGTGCTTCAGCGTGCCGGCGGTGAAATGGACCTGCCGGTGGCCGAGGTGCTGGTGAACGACCAACTGGTGGTGCGCCCGGGCGAGCGTATTCCGGTGGACGGCGTGCTGGCACAGGGCGAGACGCAGGTGGACGAATCGATGTTGACCGGCGAACCGCTGCCGGTGCGCAAGCAGGCCGAGGCTCGTCTGACGGGTGGCAGCATCAACGGCGAGGGTCGCATCGTGATGCGCGTGACTGCGGTGGGCCATGAAACAGTGCTGGCGCAAATCATCCGGCTGGTGGAAGACGCGCAGGCCGCCAAGGCACCGATCCAGCGGCTGGTAGACCAGGTGTCCGCCATTTTTGTGCCGGTGGTACTGGTGATTGCGGTGCTAACGCTGGGCGGCTGGCTGCTGGCGGGTGCCGGCATGGAGGCCGGGTTGATCCATGCCGTGGCGGTGCTGGTGATTGCCTGCCCGTGCGCGCTGGGCCTGGCCACACCGGCGGCCATCATGGCCGGCACCGGTGTGGCAGCGACCCAGGGCATTTTGATCAAGGACGCGCAGGCGCTGGAACTGGCCCACAAAGTGGACACCGTGGCGTTTGACAAGACCGGCACCCTGACCGTGGGGCAGCCCCGTCTGGTTGCGTTCATTGTTCCGGCGGACGCAGCCACCGATACGCCAGCCGCAGAGGCGGCGGCCCTGACCGCTGCGGCCAGTTTGCAAAGCGGCAGCGAGCACCCCCTGGCCCGCGCCGTGGTGGCCGCCGCCAAAGCCCGTGGCCTGACGCCGCCTGTGCCCGACAGCGTGCGCGCGGTGCCGGGCCGTGGCACCGAGGGCGAGGTGGGTGCTGCCAGTTACCTGATTGGAAGCCTGCGCTGGCTGGACGAGCTGGGGGTCGGGTTGGGTGGTTTGCAGGCCGAGGCGGACCGCCTGCAGGCTGAAGGAGCCACGCTGTCGGCGCTGGTGGAGCGCACCACGGCCGGGCTGACGTTGCGGGGGTTGATGGCCTTTGCCGACGAGCCCAAGGCCGGTGCGCGCGAGGCGCTGGCCGTGCTGCGTGCGCGTGGCATCCGGGTGGTGATGATTTCCGGGGACAACCGTGGTGCGGCCCTGGCCATGGGTGCGCGCCTGGGGCTGGGGGCAGAAGAAATCAGGGCCGAAGTGCTGCCCGGCGACAAGGCCGCCAGCGTGTTGGCGTTGCGTGCTGGTGGGCACACGGTGGCAATGGTGGGCGACGGAGTGAATGACGCCCCCGCACTGGCCGCTGCCGATGTCGGGCTGGCGATGGCAACCGGCACCGATGTGGCCATGCACGCGGCCGGCATCACGCTGATGCGTGGCGACGTGGGGCTGGTGGCCGCTGCGCTGGATATTTCGCACCGCACCGTCATGAAAATTCGCCAGAACCTGTTCTGGGCTTTTGCCTACAACGTGGCCGGTATACCGCTGGCCGCTTTAGGCTACCTGAGCCCGGTGGTGGCCGGTGCGGCAATGGCGCTGTCCAGCGTCAGCGTGATGGCCAATGCGTTGCTGCTCAAGCGCTGGCGTGGCGCACGCGATTGAAGGGCAGTGCCCGATCAACTTTGACGGTGCTGCGACAGTCCGGCTTTACGGAACCAAAGATCACACAAGCTCCCCTTTTTCAAGATTCATATGGCGTCCATATTCGAGCTTGTTCAAACCATTCCGAGACTCGCTCATGAAAACCAGGTTCCACCTCGCCTCGCCCGGGCTTTTGCGCTAGCAACCGCTTATGTTGCACGCGCTCAACTGGTTTGCTGTTTTGTGCCTTTTCGCGCTTTGGTCGCTCGCTGCCTGGGCGTTCCACGCTCTCGCGGCGTGGACTGCATCTAACGCGGGCGTGTTGGCGGGGGCCGGCTCGGCCGCCGCCGGCCTGCGCCTGCCAGACTGGCTGATGCTTTGGATACCCTCAGAGTTTGGTCCGGCGTTGACGGCAACGCTGGCGGCTTTGGCGCCGACGATCGAAACCCTGGTCAGTCTGGTGCCGGGGCTTGCGGGCGGGTTGTCTGTGGTGGTCTGGGTGATCTGGGCGGTCGGCAGCTTTGCGCTGGTCGCGCTGGGCTTTGTGCTCAGCGGACTGATCGTCGTCATGCGACGCCGCAGGGCACAGCGTTCAGGCGTGGACCTGTAAACCCGCGCCGGCAGGCAAAGTAACGGAGACTTGACAATGATTTACGCGACACTCAAGACGGTTCATTTGCTGTCCATCATCGTCTGGATGGGTGGCATGGTGTTTACCTACTTCTTCCTGCGCCCTGCGCTCGGGACGCTCGGGCCACCCGTGCGGCTGCGCTTGATGCACGATGTGCTTGGTCGTTTCTTTCGGGCGGTGCTGGTTGCCAGCTTGCTGACCCTGGCCAGCGGCCTGTGGATGCTGGGCCGGGTGGCCAAGCAGATCGTGCAGGCCGGCGGCAGCTTCGAGATGCCGCTGGCGTGGACGGTGATGGCGGTGCTTGGGATCGCGATGGTGGCGATCTTCATGCACATTCGTTTCGCGCTTTACAAGAAACTTGCGCGTGCGGTTGCGGCCTCCGACTGGCCCGCCGGAGATGCTGCGCTGGCACAGATCCGGGTTTGGGTGGGGATCAATCTCGGGCTCGGCGCGGTGGTATTGCTGGTGACGCTTTTGCGCGGAGGCGCCTGAGTCAGCGGCGCGCTAGAAGCTGTATTTCAAGCCCATGCTGGCCAGTGTTTCGCGATTGCTGCGGCCAATCGTGCCGTCGAGCTGCAGGCCCTTGGCGATTTCGCTGCGCGCACCCACCTGAAACGTTGGCTTGGCCAGGCGCTGGCCAAAGGCTTCCACATGGGCGGTGATGGCACCAAATGCATGTTCATGCGCCACGCCCCAGGTGCCCAGGGTGCTGGCTCCAGGGGCGCGGTTGGCCCCCAGGTTGAAGTGGGTAGCGCCCCAGCCGCTGTTGCAGGTCATCAGGCCATTGAGGTACGGGGTGGTGCCACTGCCGCGGGTCTGGCTGCGCCCCAGCACGGCGCCCAGGTTGCAACCACTGTCCTGCACCGCGGTGATGCGCCACTTGGCTTGCACCGCCTGGGTGCTTTGCGGGGTGGTGCGGTCACGGGAAAAGGCGGCGCTGAACTCCAGCCCATCGATGGGGGCGTAAGCCGGGGCCAGGGTCCATGTGTGCAGGCGGCCGGGCTGACGGGCGTACCAGGCTTCAACATGGCCGTTGCCGGTTTCATTGACGCTGGCGTCGTCTACCGTGAGGGGGCGGCCCGCCAGGGCCGGGGTGGCGATCAGAATGGCGCAGCTAAGCAGTAGTGTTTTTCGCATCCCGCTAGTGTAAAAGCCCGACGCTGTTCGGGTTGATCTGCGTCAACCGCAGGCCGCGTAGTCCGTGGGAAGCTGGCGGCCATGACGCAAGACGGCATCCGCATCATCTGTGAAGAACACCGCGCCGTGGCTGCGGTGCTGCGGTCGCTCAAACTGATGGTGGCGCGGGGGCCAGGGGACGCGCCGGAGCGTTTTTTTGACGTGCTGCGCGCGATGCTGTTTTATATCGATGAGTTCCCGGAGCGGTTGCATCACCCGAAAGAGTCCGACCTGTTGTTTCCCAGGCTGGCGCGGCGCGCACCTGAGTTGATGCCGGTGATAGAGCGGCTGGAACAGGACCACATGCGTGGCGAAGGCGCGGTGCGCGAGCTGCAGCACCTGCTGCTGGGCTGGGAGCTGCTGGGTGATGCGCGGCGGGCGCGCTTCATGGAAGCGGTCACACGCTATGTGGACTTTTACATCGAGCATATGCGGGTGGAAGAGGTCGAGATCCTGCCCGCGGCGCTGCGCCTGCTAGGCGCGGACGACTGGGCCGAACTCAATGCCGCCTTCAGCGCACATGTCGACCCGCTGACCGGCACCACCCCGCGCGACCCGATTTATGACCGCCTGTTCACGCGCATCGTGCTCAAGGCGCCTGCACCCGTCGGCGTAGGCGACGCCTGACGCCTCAGGCCAGCGTCGGGTAGTCGGTGTAGCCCTTTTCTGCGCCGCCGTAGAAGGTGGTCTTGTCGGGCGTGTTCAGCGGTGCGTTGTCGTGCAGCCGGCGTACCAGGTCGGGGTTGGCGATGTACAACTTGCCAAAGGCCACCAAGTCTGTGCCCTGCGCCACGGCTGTTTCGGCCAGCGCCTTGTCGTAGCCGTTGTTCACCATCCATGCGGCCTGGCCGCCGGCGCCACGGTAGGCTGCCTTGAGCGCGGCATAGTTAAACGGCCGGTCAGCAATTTCGCGCGGGCCGCCAGTGGCACCTTCAATGATGTGCAGGTAGGCCAGCTTCAGCGGCGTGAGTTGTTTCACCACATATTCAAACAGCGCCTGCGCGTCGTCCGTGGTCACGTGGTTGGCGGGCGTCACGGGTGACAGGCGCAGGCCGGTGCGCTCGCCACCGATTTCCTGTGTCACGGCGCGCATCACTTCCAGCAGCAGACGGGCGCGGTTTTCAATGCTGCCGCCGTAGCTGTCGGTGCGGTGGTTGGCACCGGTCTTGAGGAACTGGTCCAGCAGATAGCCGTTGGCACCATGCACTTCAACGCCGTCAAAGCCTGCGGTGGTTACCGCCTGGCGTGCGGCATGCTGGTAGTCGCGCACGATGCCCGGCAGCTCCGACGCATCCAGCGCGCGCGGCTCGGAGGTGTCGACAAACCCGCCCACACCGTCCTTGATGAGGTAGGTCTTGGTCTTGGCCGTAATGGCCGACGGCGCGACCGGCTTGCCGCCCCCGGGCTGCAATTCCACATGAGAGACGCGGCCCACATGCCATAGCTGCACCACGATGCGCCCGTTGCCGGCGTGCACCGCGTCAGTCACGCGTTTCCAGCCGTCCAGCTGCTCGGCAGCGTACAGGCCGGGCACATCGGCGTAACCCTGGCCCTGGTGGCTGATGGCGGTGGCCTCGGTGATCAACAAGCCGGCGCTGGCGCGCTGGCTGTAGTACTTGGCCATCAGCGGCGTCGGCACCGCGCCCGGAGCCCGGTTGCGGGTGAGTGGTGCCATCACGATGCGGTTGGGCAGGCGCAGCGCGCCTGCTTGCAGGGGGTCGAACAGGGAAGCCATGGGGCGATACTCCGGTAGGGGTGGGTTTGTGCTGTGCAGCGTAGCTTGGAATCAAATGCCGGGTGGGCTGCAGATAAGCTTGATTTAAGGTAGGTCAATGGCGCGTTCATTGTTGGGGCTGGCGGTGGCACTGTCGCTTGGGGCGGCAGTGTCGCTGGGCGTAACCCGGTTTGCCTATGGCTTGCTGCTGCCACCGATGCGCGCCGACCTGGGCTGGAGCTATACCCTGGCAGGCGCCATGAACACCGCCAACGCGCTGGGGTATTTGCTGGGCGCGCTGGCCACACCGCGCCTGATGGCGCGCTACGGGCCGTCGGCGCTGCTGGTGGGCGGCTCGCTGCTGGCCAGCGTGTTCATGGGGCTGAGCGGCTTTTTCACCGACGCCACCGCCCTGCTGGTGCAGCGGCTGCTGGCCGGCGTGGCCAGCGCCTTGGTGTTCATTGCCGGTGGCCTGCTGGCCGCGCGGCTGGGCGCGTTGCAGCCGCAGCGCATGGGCCTGCTGCTGGGCCTGTATTACGGTGGCACTGGCTTGGGCATTGTGCTGTCGGCCTTGCTGGTGCCGGCCATGCTGGAGGCGGCGGCAGCGGTGCCGCACGGCTGGGCCTGGGCCTGGTGGGCGCTGGCGCTGGCCTGCTTTGCCGCCACCGCGGTGTTGCTTTGGCCCGCACGTGCCCTGCAGGCGCTGGCTCCGCCCCCGGCAGCGGTGCCGGGTGGTGCCGAGCCCCGGCGCTTTCGCTGGCGGGCCTTTGCACCGGGCCTGGCGGGCTACTTCATGTTTGGCGTTGGCTACATCGGCTACATGACCTTTGTGATTGCGCTGCTGCGCGAACATGGCGTGGGGCCGGGGTCAATCACTTTGTTTTATGCGCTGCTGGGTCTGGCGGTACTGGCCTCGTCACGCATTTGGGCCGGCCTGCTGGACCGCGCCAGGGGCGGCGGCGCGCTGGCCACGCTGAACGCGCTGCTGGGCTGCGCCACGCTGCTGCCTGCACTCACCGCAGCCTGGCCGCTGGTGCTGCTGTCGGGGCTGGTGTTTGGCGCGGTGTTTTTGTCGGTGGTGGCGTCCACCACCGCGCTGGTGCGGCACAACCTGCCCGCTTCCCAGTGGGCGGCGGGCATCAGTGCGTTCACGGTTGTTTTTGCAGCGGGGCAGATTGTGGGGCCCACGGTGGTTGGCTGGATTGCCGACGGGCCCGGCGGCTTGGCGCGCGGCCTGCTGTTTTCGGCCTGCGCGCTGTGGCTGGGCGCGGGGCTGGCGTTGCGCCAGCGCCCGTTGGGCTAGGAGCCTGGGCGGCCCTGGTTACTTCAGCAGGCCTTCGGCGCGCATCGCGGCTTGCACAGCCGGGCGGGCACCGACCCGTTCACGGTAGGCCAGCAGGTTGGCAAAGCCCGACAGGTCCACCCCGGTGGGCTTGGCCCAGTTGGTGGTGGTGAACAGGTAACCGTCGGCCACACTGAAGGTGTCGCCCATCAGGTATTGCTTGCCGGCCAGCTCGCCGTCTACCCACTTGAGGCGGCCGGCCAGCTTTTCGCGCGCCGCGGCCTTGACTTCGTCAGGCGAGGCGGGGTTGAACAGCGGGCTGAAGCCCTTGTGGATTTCAGTGCCGATGAAAGTCAGCCATTCCTGCAGCTTGTAGCGCGCCATCGTGCCGTTGGCCGGGGCCAGGTTCCTGGCCGGCATCTGGTCGGCGATGTACTGCACGATGGCCGGGCCTTCGCGCAGGCGGGTGCCGTCGTCCAGCTCCAGCAGCGGCACATAGCCCAGCGGGTTGATGCTGTAGTAGTCGGTGCCGTCGTCAAGCTTGTGGGTCTTGGTGGGGGCCTTGACCGCCTCAAAGGCGAGACCGGCTTCGTGCAGGGCGATGTGCGGCGACAGCGAGCAAGCGCCGGGTGAGTAATAGAGCTTCATGGGGTTTGCGCAAAAAGTTTTGTAGGGAGGCTGGATGCTAACGGGCTGGGCGAATTTCTGCTGGCGCTATTAAATTCATAGTGGCTCGCGCATGTCCCATGCGGGCTACAGCCCGATTTCTCCTGAAAACAGTCTCAGGTGCGGTACGACGGATCGGTTTTGTCGAGCTTGCGGATCAACGCCGGCCAGGCGATGTTGGCACCCTGCCCGGCGGTGGCGGTTTTCATGACCTCGCCCATGCCCTCAAGAATCTTCGGGTTGACGCTGATCAGCTCGCCACCGGCCTGCGCGTCGATCTGGATGCGGCAGGTGTTCTCAAACGTGTACATGCTCAACCAGGCGTCGGCAATCGTCTTGCCCACCGTCAGCAGGCCATGGTTGCGCAGCATCAGAAAGTTCTTGTTGCCGATGTCGGCCTGCAGGCGCGGGCGCTCGTCGTCGCGCAGGGCCACGCCTTCGTAGCCGTGGTAGGCCAGCGAGCCCAGCACAAAGGTGCTTTGCTGGCTGATCGGAAGCACGCCGCATTTCTGCGCGCTGACGGCCACGCCGGCGCGGCTGTGGGTGTGCAGCACACAGCCGGCGTCCTCGCGCACCTGGTGAATGCAGCTGTGGATGGTGAAGCCGGCCGGGTTGACCGGGAACGCCGAGTCGATGAGTTTGTTGCAGGCCTGGTCTACCTTGACCAGGCTGGAGGCGGTGATCTCGTCAAACATCAGGCCGTAGGGATTGATCAGGAAGTGATGTTCCGGCCCCGGAATGCGGGCGCTGATGTGGGTGAAGACCAGGTCGCTCCAGCCGTACAGCGCCACCAGCCGGTAGGCGGCGGCCAGATCAACGCGCAGCGCCCATTCTTCGGCGCTGACGACTTCTTTGAGGGAGGGGATGTGCATGGCGTTTTCCTTTGAATCCGTTCGCCCTGAGCCCGTCGAAGGGCCGCAGAAGGCTTCGACAGGCTCGGCCCGAACGGACGACTTGTCAATGCGAGCGCTGTCCCGTCTGTGACGTGTTGCGGAATTCGCTGGGGCTGGCACCGGTGTGTTCGCGGAACACGCGGCTGAAGTGCGACAGGTTGCCAAAGCCCCAGGACAGCGCGACGTCGGTAATCGGGCGGCCATTGGGGCCGGTGCTTTGCAGGTCGCGCACGCAGGCCTGCAGCCGCATGCGCTGAATGTAGGCGGCAATTGACTCGCCCTCGCCGGTGAAGGCGTTGTACAGGTGCCGGCGGCTGCAGTTGAGTGCCTGCGCGATGGCGTCTACGCTGAGCTGGGGGTCGCGCAGGTGCTGCGCTACATAGCCACGGATGCGGTCGCGCAGTGCTTCGCGCTGGGTGACGGCGGTGTCCTGGCCTGCCAACTCCAGCAAGGACAACTGCACCAACTGTTTGATGAGCTGGCCCGCACCTTGCGCGGCGGCCTCGCTCATGTGGGGCAGCTCCTGGTAGGTGTTGCGCATGGCCTCCAGCGCCACGCGCGAGATGCCGCTGGCACCCAGATGGCGTGCCATGACCCCAGCCAGGCGCAGACTGCGCTCGACCAGCGCGTCTTTGGGCACCATCACAATCAAATGGGCCACCCGCTCGGGGTTGGAGATCTCGTAGCTGCCGGTGGTGTCGTAGATGATCCAGCCGCCCGAGCGGGTGCTGGCCTCGCGGCCCTGTTGCTGCACGGTGGCGCTGCCCTGCCACGGTGCCACGATCTTCAGGTAGGCGGTGTCACTGGTGCGCGCCATTTGCGACGTGCGCAGCACCCGGTGGCGGTTGGCCTCCAGTTTGGTAAGGACAACATCGCCCGCACGCGACGCGGCCATATGGCCGTCAAACCCGGCGTCGCCATAAAAGTCTGACTCAAGCCCGCCGAAGTGTTGCGAAACCCACTCGCGCCATTGCGGCGCCCGGTCGCGTGCGGCGACGACGTCGGTGGTCATGAGCGTGGACAAGGCCATGCGAGTCTTGGGGCTGGGGCTGGGTGGGCGAGTTGATTATGGGCGCGGGCGTTTGCCCTGTCGCCTACTGGGGCCGAGGGAAAACCCGATGTCGCTTGCACACGCAGACTAGTGCTTTGTGCGCGCTGAGCAAAGCGCTGCAGCCGGACGCTTCCTAAAATTCAGGCTTCGAAAAAGCCCGCTGTGGGCCCACCTGAAGGAGACAAACCATGGTTCAGCCTGTTATTCAGAAAACCCGCCGTCAGATCATTCAGGGTGCCGCCGCTGCGGTGGGTGCCATGTCGGTGGCCCCCGGGCTGCTGGCGCAGTCCGCGCCGGTGCGCGTGGGCTATGCCATTGCCCGCACCGGCCCCTGGACCGGTGGCGCACAGGTCAGCCAGGAGCCCAACTACCTGCTGTGGGCCGAACAGCAAAATGCCGCCGGCGGGCTGGATGTGAAGGGCGTCAAGCGCCAGATCGAGCTGATCAGTTCCGACGACCGCAGCGATACCGAGACCGTGGTTCGCACTTATGAAAAGTTGATGGGCAGCGACAAGGTGGACCTGGTGCTGCCGCCCTGGGGCAGCAACGCCAACTTTGCGGTGGCCCCGCTGGCCAACCGCTTTGGTTACCCGTTCCTGGCACCGACGGCGCTGAGCAAGCGGCTGATCGAGATGAAGCTGCCGTACTTCTTTTTGCTGTTGCAGCAGCCCGCGCCAATGACCAATGCGCTGGTGGACATGCTCAAGGCCAATGGTTGCAAGACGCTGGCCTGCATTTATGTGGACGACCTGTTCGGCCTGGAAAACTTTGCCGCACTGAAGGTGGCGCTGCAGGGCAGCGGCATCCAGATGGTGGAGGACAAGAGCTACCCCGGTGGCGTGAAAGACCTGTCGCCGGTGCTGCGCTCCATCAAGGACAAGAACCCCGATGCCTTCGTGGGCTTCACCTACCCGCCTGACACCATTCTGGCCAGCAAGCAGGCCAAGGAAGTGGGCCTGAACCCGAAGTTCTTCTATGCCTCGGTGGGCACCGCCTTCCAGCTCTACAAGAACGTGATGACGCCAGCCGGTGCCGAGGGCGTGCTGGGCATGGGTTCGTGGAACAGCAAGACCAGCGCGGGGGCCAAGGCCTACTTTGATGCGCACACCAAGAAGTTTGGCGGCAAGGAGCCGGACCGCTGGGCCAGCGGTGCCTGCTGGGCCGGGCTGGAGATTTTGACCAATGCGGTGAAGGCGCAGGGCCTGGACAAAAAGGCCATCCGCGACTACGTGGCCGGCACCACGCACAAGACCATTATGGGTGACGTCAAGTTTGTGGGCAGCGAAAACGTGGGCACACCGGGCACGGTGAGCCAGTGGCAGAACGGTGAGTTTGAGGTGGTCTGGCCGCTGAAGCAGGCCACTGCCAAGCTGAATGCAGCCAAACCTGTCTGGAAGTAATCAACACCGTTCAGGCTGAGCCTGTCGAAGCCGCGCGAGCACTTCGACAGACTCAGTGCGAACGGGCTTTCCCTCATGTCATTTGGTGCCTCGCTTGAACTGATCGCCTCCGGCCTGATCACCGGGGGCATTTACGCGCTCGTCGCGCTAGGCCTGAACCTGCAGTACGGGCTGATGCGCATCCTGAACATCGCCCACGGCGAGTTCCTGATGCTGGGCGCCTACCTCACCTGGATGGTTCAGACGCAGTTTGGCCTGAGCCCGTTGCTGATGGTGCCGGTGTCGTTTGCCATGTTGATGGTGTTGGGCTGGGTGATTCACTGGCTTTGTTTTCGCCGGCTCACGGCCACCTCGCCCAACCTGGACATCTTTGAAGCGCGCGGCCTGATGGTGGCCTTTGGCCTGATGTTCCTGGTGCAAAACCTGGTGAGCTGGGTCTGGGGCGGTGACTTGCGTGGCTACGACTATTTGACCGACCCGGTGAAGCTGGGCGGCGCCCAGTTTGCCGGCAACAAACTGCTGGTGTTTGTGTTGGCACTGGTGTTTGCCGGTGCGCTGATTGCGTTGCTGCGCATGACGCTGCTGGGCAAGGGCGTTCGCGCGCTGATGCAGTCGCCCGTGGGGGCGCAGCTGGTGGGCATAGACACCAAGCGGCTGCACCCGCTGATGTTCGGCATTGGCTTGGGGCTGTCGGGTGTGGCGGGTTGTTTGCTGTCCATGGCCTACACCATCAGCCCGTCCATGGGTGAGCCCTACACGGTGACCGCGCTGATTGTGATCACCCTGGGCGGCTTTGGCAGCATGGGCGGGGCACTGGCGGGCGGTTTGCTGCTGGGGGTGGTGGAGGCGCTGGGCATGCACTTCACCAACCCCTCTCTGAAAGCCTTGTTGTCTTATCTGGTGTTCATCGGGGTGCTGCTGTTGCGGCCCGAGGGGCTGTTTGCCCGCAGGACTCGTAAGGCATGAACTCCTTTTTTGCTGTTACCTCGCGGCAAATGCGTGCGCGGACACCCGTCAACGCTTCACTAAAGCGGTCGCCTGCGGTGACTGCCCTGCGCTGCTCGCGCATTCGGCCCACCGCAGAACTCGCTTCGCGCTTCGCGCTGCGCTCTAACAGCCGCGGTGAGTCAGTCAACGAAGCGCGCTGCGCGCGCGGCCGCATGCCCTGCGCTGCTCGGCGCTTTAGAGGCGCGTTGCCGGGTGTCCGCGCACGCATTTGCAGAGGCAATGTTTGCGCGCAGCGGTGGCATACACACACTCGGCTTCGCGGCAGGCGGTGGCCGGCGGGGGCAATCTCTGTGGCGACGAGGAGCGCAGATTCGGGGTTGGCGCGCGAAGCGCGCTACGTTTCTAGCTCGCCGCGGCTGTTGGAACGGAGTGCGCAGCACGAAGTGAGTTCTGCGGCGCAACCCCGAATCGAGCACCGCAGTGCAGTCGAAGCGACGCGTAGACCGCCACAGTGTGAGCCCCCGCCGGGTACCGTCTGCCGCGAAGCGCGAGCGAAACAAAAGCAGAACAACAACAAATGACCGACAAACAGATCCTCATCAGGGACCTGCTGGTCCTGTTCGGCCTGACCGGTTGGGCCTTGTCGCTGCCCTACTATGGCAGCGAGTTCATGGTCTCGATGGCGCTGACCTGCCTGATGTATGTGGCGCTGTCGTCCAGCTGGGGGCTCTTTTGCGGCAGCACACGCTATTTGTCGCTGGCTACATCGGCGTTCTTTGGCATTGGCGCGTACACCAGCGCGCTGGCACTGGAGCGGTTTGGCTGGCTCCAGTCGATCGCACTGGGGGCGGGCCTGGCCACGGTGGTGGCGATTGTGATGGGTGCGGCAGTGTTGCACCTGCGCGGCACCTACTTTGCCGTGCTGACCTTTGGCATGACCGAGCTGATTCGCCACGCCATCACCTACTTTGAAAAGCAGGTTACTGGCACGGTGGGCCGGGTGCTGAGCGTGGTGCCCGAGCGCGACACGATTTACCTCACGGTGCTGGGGCTGGCGGTAGGCACGGTGGCGCTGTCGATTGCCGTGCGGCGCACCCGCTTTGGTTTGGCGCTGATGGGCATTGGTGCCGACGAACAGCGCGCGCAGACCCTGGGCGTGAACACCCGCCTTATCAAGATTGCGGGTTTTGCCATGACGGCCGCCGTGGCCGGGGCGGTGGGGGCGGCGATGTCGGTGCGCTGGACCTACATTGACCCGCACACGGTGTTCAACCCGTTCATTGGTTTCCAGACGGTGCTGATTGCCTTGATTGGCGGTGCCATCACGCTGTGGGGCCCACTGATTGCGGCGGTGGTGTTCAGTCTGCTGGCCGAGACGCTGCGCCTGAAAGCGCCGCAGGTGTACATGATGTCGCTGGGCTTGCTGCTGATTCTTAGCGTGCTGTACTTGCCGGGCGGTCTGGCGTCGCTGCGCGCCGAGACCTTCAAGGGCTGGTGGCGCGACACGCGCACTTGGTGGAAAGACCTGCGCTACACGTTGAGCGGGGACGAGGCGCGTGACAAGGCGCGCCGCAAAAAGCGCGAGCGGGAGGCCCGCCTTGTCTAACCAGACTCCCCCCCGAAGCGCCTCCGGCGCCCCCCCCTCAAGGGGGCGCCACCAGCGGCCCGGCGAAGCCGGTTCCGCGGTGGCCCCGCTATTGGACGCCCAAGACATCACGGTCCGCTTCGGCGGCCTGGTGGCCGTGGACGCCGTGAGCGCGAGCTTCACTGCGGGCGAACTGGTGGGCATCATCGGCCCCAACGGCGCGGGCAAGACGACGTTTTTCAACGCCATTTCGGGCGTGCAGGTGCCCACGGCCGGCACACTGGTGCTGGAGGGCCGCAGCCTGTCGGGCCAGCGGCCGCACCGGTTTGCGGCGCTGGGCCTGGCGCGCACCTTCCAGACGCCGCGAGTCTTTGCCGACATGCCGGTACTCACCAACATCGAGTTCGGCCTGAAGTTTGCCGGGCGCCGGCCCCGCAAGTACTGGCTCTGGGGCGACGAGCAAGGCGTTCCCTGGGCGCTGCGCGATGCGCAGGGCATCCTGACACTGATCGGCCTGAGCGAGCAGGCGGCGCTGCCGGCATCGGCGCTGACGCCGTCGCAGCAGCGGCTGCTGGAAATCGGCATGGCGCTGGC
Source organism: Ramlibacter sp. 2FC (assembly GCA_943369755.1). Lineage (GTDB taxonomy): Bacteria > Pseudomonadota > Gammaproteobacteria > Burkholderiales > Burkholderiaceae_C > CALROG01. The sequence continues at coordinate 72,127 of CALROG020000015.1, read as the reverse complement.
CACGCGGCCGCGCATGCTGCTGCTGGACGAAGTGGCGGCCGGCCTGACCGAGGCCGAGATTGAAGAGATGGCGCGGCTGATTCGCCGCCTGCGCGACGAGCTGGACCTGACGGTGGTGTGGATCGAGCACGCCGTGACCACGCTGCTGCGCCATGTGGAGCGCGTGATCGTGCTGCACCAGGGCCGCAAGATTGCCGACGGCACGCCGGCCGAGGTGGTGCGCAACGCCGAGGTGGTCGAGGCCTACCTGGGCGACGAAATGACGGACGAGGTGCCCACATGATGTGGCACCGCCCCGTGTTCGTGCTGGGCGGTGGCCGCGAGGCCCAGCTTCGCGTGCGCAACCTGAGTGCCGGCTACGGGCCCATGCTGGTGCTGCGCGACATCTCGCTCGAAGTGAAGCCGGGCCTGACGGTCATCCTCGGCCCCAACGGCGCGGGAAAAACCACGCTGCTGCGCGCGCTCAATGGGCTGATCCCGCGCGGCGGCGAGGTGCTGCTGGATGGCGACGACCTGCCCGAGAAGACACACGAAATCGTCAAGGCCGGCGTGGCCCTGGTGGCTGAAGGGCGCCAGCTGTTCCCGCAAATGACGGTGACGGAAAACCTGGAGCTTGGCGGCTGGCTGGCACCGAAAGCCGAGCGCGCACGGCGGCTGGAGCAGGCCTTCAACGATTTCCCCAAGCTGCGCGAACGCGCACAACAACTGGCCGGCACCATGAGCGGAGGTGAACAGCAGATGGTGGCGGTGGCCCGGGCCATGATGTGCGCCCCACGCCTGCTGATGCTGGACGAGCCCTCGCTCGGCCTGGCACCGAAGATGGTCGACGAACTGCTGGCCATTGCCCGGCGCATTGCGAATGCGGGTACCACGGTGCTGATGGTGGAGCAAAACGTCAAGAAGGCGCTGGCCGTGGCCGACCGCGGCTATGTGCTGGAGCGCGGCCAGTTGGTGGCCAGTGGCCCGGCAAAGCTGCTGGCCCGATCCACCGTGGTGCGCGAGGCGTATCTCGGCGCGGCCAGCAGTGAAACAACCACCGCCGCACGCGCGGTCGCGGTTCGCCCCGAGCCCGAACGGGTGAGTTAACCGATTTCCGGAGAATTGAAATGTCTGACCTGTCCATGCTCATCAACGGCCTGAAAGTCACGGCCGAAAAGAATGCCACCTTCGAGCGCCGCAACCCGCTGGACGGCACGGTGGCGACCCGCGCGCCCGCCGCCTCACCGGCTGATGCGGTCATGGCGGTTGAGGCCGCCGCCGAGGCTTTTCGCACCTGGTGCGAGACCGGCCCCGGCGAACGCCGGGCGCTGTTGCTCAAAGCCGCAGACAAGCTGGAGGCCAAGTTGCCGCAGTTCATCGACGCGGTAGCGTCCGAGACCGGTGCCACTGGCATGTGGGCGGGCTTTAACGTGATGCTGGCCGCCGGCATGATCCGCGAGGCCGCGTCCCTGACCACGCAAATTGCGGGCGAGGTGATTCCGTCTGACGTGCCCGGCAGCCTGGCCATGGGCATCCGCCAGCCGGCGGGCGTGGTGCTGGGCATCGCACCGTGGAATGCGCCGATCATTCTGGGCGTGCGCGCCATTTGCGTGCCGCTGGCCTGCGGCAACACCGTCATTCTGAAAGGCAGCGAGAACTGCCCGCGCACCCACCAGCTCATCGTCGAGGCCTTCCAGGACGCGGGCTTTCCGGCGGGGGTGGTGAACTACATCACCAATGCCCCGGCCGACGCCGGTGCGGTGGTGGAGGCGATGGTGGCGCACCCGGCGGTGCGCCGCGTCAACTTCACCGGCAGCACCCGTGTGGGCAAGCTGATCGCCATGACCTGCGCCAAATACCTCAAGCCGGTGGTGCTGGAGCTGGGCGGCAAGGCCCCGCTGGTGGTGCTGGACGACGCCGACATTGAGGACGCGGTGAACGGCGCGGCCTTTGGCTGCTTTGCCAACAGTGGCCAGATTTGCATGAGCACCGAGCGCCTGATCGTGGACCAGAAGGTTGCGGATGAGTTTGCCAAGAAGTTCGCCGACAAGGCGCGCAACCTGCCGCTGGGCGACCCGCGCAAGCCCGAACCGGTGGTGCTGGGCAGCGTGATCGGCATGAGCACGGTGGAGCATTGCAACGCACTGATTGACGACGCGCTGGCCAAGGGTGCCAAGCTGTTGTGTGGCGGCAAGGCCGACAGTACCCTGATGCCCGCGACGGTGCTGGACCATGTGACACCGGCCATGCGCATCTACCACGAGGAAACCTTTGGCCCCGTGAAGTGCATCGTGCGCGTGAAGAACACCGAAGAAGCCATTGCCTGCGCCAACGACAACGAGTACGGCCTTTCGGCCGCGGTGTTTGGCAAAGACATTGCGCGCGCTTTCAATGTGGCGCGCAAGATCGACAGCGGCATCTGCCATGTGAACGGCCCCACGGTGCACGACGAAGCGCAAATGCCGTTTGGCGGCGTCAAGGGTTCCGGCATCGGCCGCTTTGGTGGCAAGGCCGGCATTGCCGAATTCACCGAGCTGCGCTGGGTGACGGTGCAGACAACGCCGCGGCATTACCCGTTCTGAACGGCCCGGGTTAGCGCTTCCAGCTGCGTGAGCCATGCCATCGCGTGGCCGCTGGACTCGCCACACATCTCCAGCGACGGCTGCAAGCCGCTGCACACGGCCGGCCTCCCGGGCTGGCCAAAAATAAGGCAGCGGTTGGCGTCATCGAGCTGCACGCAGCGCACTCCCGCAGGCTTGCCCTGCGGCATGCCCGGAATCGGTGAGCTGATGGACGGCGCGATACAGCAGGCACCGCAGCCGGGGCGACACTCCATTTGCTATGGTTTTAGTAGTGGCTCAGGCAGGCTGCAAGCGGGCTGCGGCCCAAAGGACTTGATTTATGACGGCTTGCACGCTGGCTTGTGTGCGCTCGTCCTTGAGCGAGCCCTGCGTGTCGAAAGCCTCCCCGGCGCGCCCCAGCGCGAAGCTTTTGGGCGCAACCCAGCATTCCAGGTTGATCAGCAGCGGTGCCAGGTGGCCTTGTGAGCGCAGGCCCCCCATGGCTCCCGGCGAGGCGCTCAACATGCCCACGACTTTGCCGCGTGTGGACTTGAAACCGTCGGTCCATTCCGGGTTGGCTTTCACCGGGCTGGAGACCCAGTCAAGAGCATTCTTGAGCAGGGCTGGGTAGCTGGCGTTGTACTCCGGGGTGCAAATAATCCAGGCCGGGTGTTCGAACATCAGTTGTTTGAGGCGCATCACGTCGGCCGGTGTGCCCTGGGCCTCCAGGTCGGCGTTGTACATGGGCAGGTCAAAGTCGGCCAGCTCGATGTGGCTGACCTCGGCCCCGCTGGCTGTGGCCAGGGCGGCGCTGGCGTGTGCCAGCTTGCGGTTGAACGAGTTGAGGCGGGTGCTGCCCGCAAAGACGAGGAGTTTCATGGCCCTGATTGCAACACAGGGCGGCGCAGGATTGCTGCGGCGTTACCGGGCATCGGCTAAAATGTACAGATTCACAATTTTGTACACATATGCACACCCTGTCTTTGAGTGAGTTCCGCGCGCACGCTTCCGAGATGCTGGACCTGGTCGAGCGGGGCGAGTCGGTGCGCATTTTGCGCCATGGCAAACCGGTGGCCGAGCTGGTGCCCGTGCGTGCGGACGAGCCCGCGCAGCTGCCGCGCTGGAAGCGGCCGATTGCCAACCCGCTGCGCATTGTGCGGCCGGATGGCAAGACCGGCGCGCAGCTCATCATCGAAGAGCGCGAGGGTGGCTGGTGATGAAAGTGCTGTTCGACACATCGGCCCTGTTCAAGCGCTACAGCGAAGAACCGGGCACGGCGCAGGTGCAGGCCATCAGCGAGCGGGCGGGCGAGTTGGTGGTGGCGGCGCATTGCAAGGTGGAGATTGCGTCGGCCATCAACCGCCAACGCCACGACGGGCTGGTCAGCCCCGAACGCTATGCCGGCATCATGGCCGATGTGCACGAGGACTTCGCCGCGTTCAGCCTGCTGCCGCTGGACAGCCGGGTGGAGGCGCTGGCCATTGCGGCCATGGAGCGCAGCCGGCTGCGCGCGATGGACGCGCTGCACATCGCCACGGCCCAGGCGGCCAAGGTGGACTTGTTTGTGACGGCGGACCGCCGTCAGGCCGAGGCCGCCCAGGCCGCCGGGCTGCAGATTGAAATGGTGGAGGCGTGATGCTGTACCCGCAAGAGTTTGACGTGATCGTGGTCGGTGGTGGCCATGCCGGAACCGAGGCCGCACTGGCTGCCGCCCGCATGGGCGCCAAGACGCTGCTGCTGACGCACAACATCGAGACCCTGGGCCAGATGAGCTGCAACCCGAGCATTGGCGGCATTGGCAAAGGCCACCTGGTGAAAGAGGTGGACGCGCTGGGCGGTGCCATGGCTATTGCCACTGACGAGGGCGGCATCCAGTTTCGTATTCTCAACAGCTCCAAAGGCCCGGCGGTGCGCGCCACCCGGGCCCAGGCCGACCGGGTTTTGTACAAGGCGGCGATCCGTCGGCGGATCGAGAACCAGCCCAACCTGACGTTGTTTCAGCAGGCAGTGGATGACCTGATGGTCGAGGGCGACCGGGTGGTGGGTGCCGTGACGCAGGTGGGTATCCGCTTTCGTGGCCGCACCGTGGTGCTGACGGCCGGCACTTTTCTGGACGGCAAGATTCATGTGGGGCTCAACAACTATGCGGCAGGCCGGGCCGGCGACCCGCCGGCGGCGTCCTTAAGTGCGCGCCTGAAAGAGCTCAAGCTGCCGCAAGGGCGCCTGAAAACTGGCACCCCGCCGCGGCTGGATGGCCGTACCATCGACTTCAGCAAGTGCGCCGAGCAGCCGGGTGACGGCATGCCCGGTGGGCTGCCGGGCGCGGTGCCGGTGTTCAGCTTCATGGGCAACGTGGCGATGCACCCGCAGCAAATGCCGTGTTGGGTGACGCACACCAACCAGCGTACCCACGACATTATTCGCTCGGGCTTTGACCGCAGCCCCATGTTCACTGGCAAGATCGAAGGGGTAGGGCCGCGCTACTGCCCGAGCGTGGAAGACAAGATCAACCGGTTTGCCGACAAGGACAGCCACCAGATTTTTCTGGAGCCCGAAGGCCTGACAACCAACGAGTACTACCCCAACGGCATTTCCACCAGCCTGCCGTTTGACATCCAGTACCAACTGGTGCGCAGCATGGCCGGGCTGGAGAACGCCCACATCCTGCGGCCGGGCTACGCCATTGAATACGACTACTTCGACCCCCGCTCGCTGAAGAGCAGCTTTGAGACCCGGCAGATCGGCGGCTTGTTCTTTGCCGGACAAATCAACGGCACCACCGGCTATGAAGAGGCGGCGGCGCAAGGCTTGTTTGCCGGCATCAATGCCGCGCTGCAATGCCGCGGTGAAACGCCGTGGCTGCCGCGGCGCGACGAAGCCTACCTGGGCGTACTGGTGGACGACCTGATTTCCAAGGGCGTAACCGAGCCCTACCGCATGTTTACCAGCCGGGCCGAGTACCGCTTGCAACTACGTGAAGACAATGCCGACATGCGCCTGACCGAGGCGGGCCGCATGCTGGGCCTGGTAGGCGACGCGCAGTGGGACGCCTTCAGCCGCAAGCGCGATGCTGTTTCACGTGAAACAGCGCGGCTGGCGGCCACCTGGGTCAACCCGCGCAATTTGCCAACGGCGGAGGCCGAGCGGGTGCTGGGCAAAGCTATCGAACACGAATACAACCTGGCGGATCTTTTGCGCCGACCGGACATCAGCTACGCCGCCCTGATGAGCCTGGACGGTGGCAAGTACGCCACAGACACTGTTTCACGTGAAACACTGGGCGAGCTGAGCGCGCCCGTGGTGGAGCAGATCGAGATTGCCGCCAAGTACTCTGGCTACATCGACCGGCAAAAGGGCGAGGTGGAGCGGGCTGCATATTACGAAAACCTCAAGCTTCCGCCCGAGCTCGACTACCACCAGGTTTCGGCCCTGAGCATTGAGGTGCGGCAAAAACTAAGCAAGCAGCGGCCCGAGACCTTGGGCCTGGCGTCCAGAGTCTCAGGCGTCACCCCGGCGGCAATTTCGCTGTTGCTGGTGCACCTGAAGAAAAGCCGGTTCAAAGGCTTCGACGAACCGGCAGTAGCCAGCGCGGACAAGGCCGCCGCCTGATGGAGCCGGCAGAAAAACAGCGCCCACTGGAGGCCGCGCTGCGCAACGGCTTGCGCGAACTGGCGCTGAACCTGACCGATGCGCAGGTTGGCCAGTTGCTGGACTACCTGGACCTGATTGCCAAATGGACCAAGGTCTACAACCTGACTGCCGTGCGTGACCCGCAGGAAATGCTGACTCACCATCTATTGGACAGCCTGGCGGCGATTGCCCCTTTGCGCAAGCACACCGGCGGCCGACCGGTTCGCCTGCTTGACGTTGGCTCCGGTGCCGGCTTGCCGGGAGTGGTGGTTGCCATTTGTTGCCCCGAGATCGAGGTGAGTTGCGTGGACACAGTGGCCAAGAAGGCCGCCTTCATCCAGCAGGTGGCGGCCAGCCTTCGGCTGCCCAACCTCAAGGGTGTTCACGACCGGGTCGAAAACCTGGGCGGCCCGTTTGACGTGGTCAGTTCCCGCGCCTTTGCAGCACTCGCCGACTTTGTGGCCTGGTCTGCCAAGGCCCTGGGTGGCGGGGGTGTTTGGCTGGCCATGAAGGGCAAGCACCCGACGGACGAGCTGGCCAACTTGCCCGCGGGGGTGAGGGTGTTTCACGTGGAACAACTTTCAGTGCCGGGGCTGGATGCTGCGCGCTGTATTGTCTGGCTGGCACCGGTGGCGTAACGTAAACTCGGTCCCTCAAAGCCTTGCGCTTCACCGGGGGACCTCCATGTTTGGCATTGCAGACTACGGCGCATTTGTTGTCGCCATCATCATTTTTCTGGCCATTCCTGGGCCGGGTAATCTGGCGCTCATCACCTCTACCAGCAAGGGCGGCATCTCGGGCGGGCTGGGGGCCACTTTCGGGGTGATTGCCGGGGACCAGGTCTTGATGTGGATGGCGGTGGGCGGCGTGGCGGCTTTGCTGCTGGCTTACCCCGCGGCCTTCCATGCGGTGCAGTGGGTGGGCGCTGCTTACCTGGCCTGGCTGGGCTTTCGCATGCTGGTGGCCAAGCCCGGTGCCGCCCCGGTGCTCAATATCGAGCCACGCCATTACTTCAAGCAGGCGCTGCTCATCACCTTGCTCAACCCCAAGGCCATTGTGTTTTACATGGCTTTCTTCCCCTTGTTTGTAGACCCGGCCCGTCACCAGGGCCTGCTGACCTTTGGCGTCATGGCGGTCACCATTGCGGTACTGACCTTTGCCTATGGCCTGGGAGCCACTTTGTTGACGCACTTTCTGGCAGAACGCATGCGAGCCAACCCGGTGGTGGGCCGTGTGCTGGAGAAGCTGGCGGGTGTTTTTCTGATTGGCTTTGGCGTCAAGCTGGCCCTTACCAAATGAATCAGCAGGCAACCATGCTCTCGAACGCACAGACCGGTTTTGCCGCCGGGCCGCCCCAAGGCAAAACGCGGTCCCCGCGGGGGGCAGGGAGTGACACGAAGTGCACGACCGTGGGGGCAACACACTGATGGCCAAAATATTCTGCATCGCCAACCAGAAGGGCGGCGTTGGCAAGACCACCACCACAGTGAACCTGGCGGCCGGCCTGGCCAAGGTTGGCCAGCGGGTGCTGATGATCGACCTGGACCCGCAAGGCAACGCCACCATGGGCTCGGGTGTGGACAAGCGCAAGCTCGAACTCACGGTGTATGACGTGTTGCTCGAGTCTGCCTCGATCAAAGAGGCGGCGGCGTTTTCTGAAAAGTGTGGCTATCACGTGCTGGGCTCCAACCGCGAACTGGCGGGGGCCGAGGTCGAGCTGGTTGATGTGGAGCGGCGCGAAAAGCGCCTGAAGACCGCGCTGGCCGAGGTCAACGCAGACTACGACTTTGTGCTGGTTGACTGCCCGCCCAGCTTGAGCATGCTCACCCTCAATGGCCTTTGCGCCGCCCACGGCGTGATCGTGCCGATGCAGTGCGAATACTTTGCGCTTGAAGGCCTGACCGATCTGGTCAACACCATCAAACAGGTTCACGCCAACCTGAACCATGACCTGCTGATCATCGGCCTGCTGCGGGTGATGTTTGACCCGCGCATCACCTTGCAGCAAAACGTCAGCGACCAGCTCAAGGCCCACTTTGGCGACAAGGTGTTCGACACCGTGATCCCGCGCAACGTGCGCCTGGCCGAAGCTCCCAGCTATGGCCTGCCCGGCGTGGTGTTTGACCCGGCCGCCAAGGGCAGCCAGGCCTTTGTCGACTTTGCCGCCGAGATGGTGCAGCGCGTCAAAAGCATGTAGAGCCGTGGTTTGCAAGCAAAAAGGCCGCTAGCCCGCACCAGCATTGCGTGAGTCACTATAAAAATAATAGCAAATGAAGCCCTCGAACGTCCTGATCTTGCCCGGCTGGCAAAACAGCGGGCCGCAGCACTGGCAAAGCCTGTGGGAGCAGCGCCACGGCTACCACCGCGTGCAGCAGCACGACTGGGAGCGGCCCTTGCGTGGCGACTGGATCGCCCGGCTTGAAGACGTCGTGCTGTCCCATGACGAGCCGGTGGTGCTGGCGGCGCACAGCCTGGGCTGCATTCTTGCGGCCGCGTGGGCGGCCCATTCCAAAAACACCCACCGCGTCAAAAGCGCGCTGCTGGTAGCACCCGGCGACGTGGAGCGGGAAGAGATGCGCCCCCTGCTGGCGAGCTGGTCCCCCATTGAATTGCGCCCGCTGCCGTTTTTCAGTGTCTTGCTGGCCAGCCGCAACGACCCCTATTGCGCCCTGGAACGGGCCCGGCTTTTCGCGCACTGCTGGGGCGCGCAGTTCATGGACTACGGCGACTGCGGCCACATCAACGGCGAGTCAGGGCTGGGCAGCTGGCCCGAAGGCCATGTGCTGCTGCAGGACTTGATGAGATGAACCACCCCCCACACGGCTTTAGCGCCGCTGCATTCCGGAGCATTTGAATGGTGACCAAAAAACCCAAGGGCCTCGGCCGCGGACTCGAAGCCTTGCTGGGCCCCAGGGTCGATGACTCGGCGGGTGACAACCAGCCGCCCAACCCCGGCCTGCCGGCGTCGTTGCGGCTCGCCGACATGGTGCCCGGCATGTACCAGCCCCGCACCCGCATGGACGAGGGCGCACTGTACGAGCTGGCTGAAAGCATCAAGGCCCAGGGCATCATGCAGCCGATCCTGGTGCGCAAGCTGGCCGACGGTGCCAACGCCGGCAAATACGAAATCATTGCCGGCGAGCGGCGCTTCCGTGCCGCCAAGCTGGCCGGACTGGACAGCGTGCCGGTGCTGGTGCGCGACGTGCCCAACGAGGCCGCTGCCGCCATGGCGCTGATCGAGAACATCCAACGGGAAGACCTCAACCCGCTGGAAGAGGCGCAGGGCCTGCAAAGGCTGATCAAAGAGTTTGGGCTCACTCACGAAACCGCCGCCCAGGCCGTGGGGCGCTCGCGCAGCGCCGCCAGCAACCTGCTGCGCCTGTTGAATCTGGCCGAACCGGTGCAGACCATGCTGCTGGCCGGCGACCTGGACATGGGCCACGCGCGGGCCTTGCTGGCGCTTGAAAAGACCACCCAGATCACCGCCGCCGCCCAGATTGCGGCCAAAAAAATGTCAGTGCGCGAGGCCGAAAGCCTGGTCAAAAAACTCAGCGCCGAGTTCAACCTGGTCTCGCCCAAACCCAAAAAAGAGAAGTCGCGCGACTTGAAGCACGTCGAAGAAGAGCTGTCAGACCTATTGACCGCCGAGGTAGAAATACGCGTCAAGAAGCGCGTCAAACGCCATGGCCGCACCGAAGAGATGGGCGAGCTGGCCATCCAGTTCGGTTCGCTGGACGAGTTGAATGGGTTGATTGAGCGGCTGCGTGGCTGAGCAAGGGTAGAAATTAAATTCTTTTTGTTACAATCAAAAGGCCACAAATCGTGGTCTTTTTTTATGAATTACAGGAGGAGTTGAATGAGAAATCTGATGATCGCCCTGAGCCTGGGCGCAGTACTGCTCAGCGGCTGTGCCACGCCTGAAGTGGTTGTGTCCAAACAGTCCAAAGACTCCGACATGACCTGCCCGCAGCTCAAGTCAGCCTACGCAGAGGCGCAAGACTTTGAGAACAAGGCCCGCAAAGAACGCGGCGTTACCGGCACCAACGTCGTGGCCGCGCTGTTCTTCTGGCCCGCCATGATCGGCACCTACAAGAACACCGAAGACGCCATCGAGGCCGCCAAAGAGCGCCAAAAGCATCTGGAAAAAGTGGCCGCCGCCAAGAACTGCCAAATTATTTGACGCGGCCGGTTATCGACTCAAAAAAAAGGGGCCGCATTTGCGGCCCTTTTTTTTATCGCGCGAGGCGCAACCTCAAATCGAGAAAATCTTCCCCGGGTTCATGATGTTCTTCGGGTCCAGCGCACGCTTGATGGTGCGCATCATGTCCACCGCGCCCACACCGGCTTCGGTTACCAGAAAGTCCATCTTGTGCAGGCCGACGCCGTGCTCACCGGTGCAGGTGCCCTCCAGGCTGAGCGCGCGGGCCACCAGCTTGTGGTTCAGTTCCTCGGCAATCTCGCGCTCTTTGGGAATGGCTGGGTCGAGCAAATAGCCGAAGTGAAAATTGCCGTCGCCCACATGCCCGACCAGGAAGTACGGGATGCCGCTGGCGTCAGCCTCTTTCACCGAATCCAGCAGGCAGTCGGCCAGGCGGCTGATCGGCACGCAGGTGTCGGTGCTGATGGCGCGGCAACCGGGGCGGCTCTGAATGGCGGCAAAGTAGGCGTTGTGCCGTGCCGTCCACAGCCGGGTGCGCTCTTCGGGGGTGACCGCCCACTCGAATGCGTTGCCGCCAAACTCGCTGGCAATTTCTTGCACCGTTTCGGCCTGCTCCTTCACGCCTGCGGGCGAGCCGTGAAACTCCATCAACAGCATCGGCTCTTCGCGCAGGCCCAGTTTGCTGTGGGCGTTGACCATGCGCACCGTGTTGTGGTCAATCAGCTCAACCCGCGCAATTGGCACACCAAGCTGGATCACCTGAATGGTGGTGCGCACGGCGGCCTCGATGCTGGGGAACGAGCAGATGGCGGCGCTAATGGCTTCTGGCAGCGGATAGATGCGAAGGGTGACCTCGGTAATGACACCCAGAGTGCCCTCGCTGCCCACCATCAGGCGCGTCAGGTCGTAGCCGGCTGAAGACTTTTTGGCGCGGGTGCCGGTGCGAATCACTTCGCCGCTGGCGGTGACTACTTGCAGGCCCAGCACGTTCTCGCGCATGGTGCCGTAGCGCACGGCGTTGGTGCCGCTGGCGCGGGTGGCACTCATGCCACCCAGGGTGGCATCTGCGCCCGGGTCGATCGGGAAGAACAGGCCGGTGCTTTTGATCTCTTCATTCAGGGCCTTGCGGGTCACACCGGCCTGCACCGTGACCGTCAGGTCTTCGGCGTTGATGCTTACCACCTTGTTCATGCGGCTCACGTCAATGCTGATGCCGCCTTGCACCGCCAGCAAATGCCCTTCAAGCGACGAGCCCACACCAAACGGAATGACCGGCACGCTGTACTGGCTGGCCAGCTTTACCGCGTCGGCCACATCCGCCGTGCTTTCGGCAAACACCACGGCAGCCGGCGGCGGCGCTTCAAACGAAGACTCGTCGCGGCCATGCTGCTCACGCACCACCATGGCGGTGGAGCAGTTCGGGCCAAAGCGGGCTTTGAGTGCGTCAATCAGCTCGGCAGGCACATTGCGCTGCTTGACTTCGGGCACAAGGTGGGCGACTTGGGTGGGGGCGTTCATGGGGTTTCTCCAGCGGAATCGGCCAGTTTAAGCGTGTTGCGGCCCGCGCACCAGCTTGCCCGGCATGGCACCGGTAGGCTGGCCTTGTTCAAAGGTGGCCACGCCATTGACCAGGGTGGCAAGGTAGCCCTGCGCCGACTGCGTGAGGCGCCGCCCACCGGCGGGCAGGTCAAACACAAAGTGCGGCAGGTCGAGCTGCAGGCGGGCAAAGTCGATGATGTTGACGTCGGCCTTCATGCCGGGCGCGAGCAAGCCGCGGTCGTGCAGGCCATAGACCTGTGCGGTGTCGCGGGTCTGTTTTTTTACCAACAGCTCCAGCGGCAACTTTGGCCCCCGGCCCCGGTCGCGGGCCCAGTGGGTGAGCATGAAGGTGGGCATGGACACGTCGCACACATAGCCCACATGCGCGCCGCCGTCGGCCAGGCTCATCAGCGTGCGGGGGTGCTGCAGCTCGGTGTGGATCTGCGACAAGTCGCCATAGCTGTAGTTGAAGACCGGGAAGTACAGCAGGCCCTTGCCATCGTTGCGCGGACCGTCGGGCCCTTCGTTGGCCAGCATCGCGTCGTAAGCAATTTCCAGCGGGTTTGCGCCGGTTTTCTGCGCCAGCGCTACCACGCTGTCGCCCAGCAGCGGCTCGTAGTCCACGCTGCCCTGGGCATTGGCGCGCAGCACAAACAGCCGGGCCATGCCACGCAGGAAGAAGGCAGCCTCCTGGTTGACCTGGGCGGCCATCTCCACCACCTTCATGTTGGTGAGCGTGGCGCGCACCTGCGGCTCGCGCAGCCGGGCCAGCTTCTGGTCCCACGGCAAGGGCGCAATCTGCTGCCACAGCGGGTTCAGCACAAACGGGTGCAGCGAGCCTTCAAAGCCCATCACCATGCTGGTGGCGCGCCCGCTGATGCTGCCGTACAGCGGCAGGCCCTGCGCGTGCGTGCCGTCCAGGTGGGCCAGCAGGCGCCGCCAGGTGTCGGGCGTCTGGTCGGTCTGCACCAGCGCAAAGGCCACGGGCAGGTTGTTGTCTTTGGCAATCTGCGTCAGCCACCACAGCTCGCCCTCCATGCCCACATGGTTGGCCGTCATCTGGAACACGCCGTGGCCGGCGGCTTTCATGGCGCGCGCAATGCCAAGTATTTCCTCGGGCGACGAAAAGGTGCCGGGCGGGTACTTGTGCTGCTGGTACTTGTGAATCAGCGTGCGGCTGGTGGAAAAGCCCAACGCCCCGGCCGTCAACCCCTCAGCCACGATGGCGCACATGGCGCGAATATCGTCTGGCGTGGCTTCGTCGTGCGTTACGCCACGCTCGCCCATCACGTAGGTGCGCACCGCGCTGTGCGGCACCTGCGCGCCCACGTCCAGCGCACGTGGCTTGGCGGCCAGTGCGTCCAGGTATTCGGGGAAGCTCTCCCATTCCCACTGAATGCCTTCGCTCAGCACGGTGCCGGGAATGTCTTCCACGCCTTCCATTACGCTGATAAGCCATTCACGCCGGTCTGGCTTGACCGGCGCAAAGCCCACGCCGCAGTTGCCCATCACAGCCGTGGTGACGCCGTGCTGGGTGGACGGTGAAAGGTACGGGTCCCAGGTGACCTGGCCGTCGTAGTGGGTGTGCACGTCCACCCAGCCGGGCGTGACGATGGCACCGCCCGCGTCAATCTCGCGCTTGGCCGCGCCAAGCTTGCCACCCACGGCGGCAATGCGCCCGTCTTTGATGCCCACATCGCCGGTGAACGGCGCGCTGCCGCTGCCGTCTACCACTGTGGCACCGCGAATCACTGTGTCCAGCATGTTGTTTGTCTCCTGCGCGGGCACGATAGCCCGGGCTGCGCGCAGGGGCAAGACAGCAAAAGGTTTAGCCGCAGTGCCGCACAATTCAGGCCATCGACTTGAAAGGCCACACATGGGCAACCGACTGACACAGATCGCCACCCGCACCGGCGACAACGGCACCACCGGCCTGGGCGACAACACCCGGGTTTCAAAAGACAGCCTGCGGGTGCATGCCATGGGCGAGGTGGACGAGCTCAACTCCCACATCGGCGTGCTGCTGTGCGAGGAAATGCCCGCCGACGTGCGCCTGCTGCTGGTAGAGGTGCAGCACCAGCTCTTCAACCTGGGCGGCGAGCTGAGCATTCCCGGTTTTGAGCTGCTCAAGGCCGAGGCCCTGCTGGTGCTGGACGAAGCGCTGGCCACCTACAACGCGCAGCTGCCCAAGCTGCAGGAATTCATCTTGCCCGCCGGCAGCCGCGCTGCCTCGCAGGCCCATGTGTGCCGCACCGTGGCGCGCCGCGCCGAGCGCGCGGTGGTGGCGCTGGGCATGGCCGAGGCGCTGAAAGACACGCCACGCCAGTACCTGAACCGCCTGAGCGACCTGCTGTTTGTGCTGGCCCGGGTGCTGAACCGCATGAACGGCGGCGACGACGTGTACTGGAAGAGCGAGCGGATGGCGCGGGGGGAAGCGGCCCCGGCGTAACCGCTACTATTTTGATAGTGGCTCACGCAGTATTCATGCGGGCTACAGCCGGTTTTGCCCTTAAAACACCCGTAGCGGCGGCTTACTTCGGCGCCAGCACCGCCATGGTGATGCGCGACACACAAGTCAGCTCGCCAGCGTCGTTGCGCATGTCGATTTGCCACACCTGGGTGGTGCGGCCGATGTGTACCGGGCGCGTGATGCCGGTGACCCAGCCGCTGGTGGCCCCTTTGATGTGGTTGGCGTTGATGTCCAGCCCCACAGCGCGGTAGCCCTCGGGGCATGAATAGGCGGCACCACACGAGCCCAGGGTTTCGGCCAGCACCACGCTCACGCCGCCATGCAGCAGGCCATAGGGCTGTTTGGTGCGGCTGTCCACCGGCACGCGGGCGCTGATGAAGTCGTCGCCCACCTCCAGAAACTCAATGCCCAGGCGCTGCACGGCGGTGTCGTGGTGGATCGCCGTCAGGTGCTCAACGGAAATGGGCTTCTTCCAGATCGCCATGAGGTCGTTCCTTGTATTGCTTGAAGCGTCAACTATATCGGCCGGCCCCAAAACCAGGCAGGCCTTGCAAAAAGTACGTCTTTGACGTACATTGAACGTCAATGTATTCTTTGGCCGAGACATCCACATTTGTTGCCGACGCCGACAAGTTGTGGTCCGGTGATGAGCGATTGGAGTTCTTCACCTGGCTGGCAGCAAACCCTGATGCGGGCGATGTCATCCCCGACAGTGGTGGTTGCCGCAAGGTGCGGTGGTCTCGCGCTGGCACGGGCAAGCGGGGTGGTGTTCGTATCATTTACTTCACAAGATTGTCTGCTGGCGAGATCTGGTTGCTGTTGATCTATGCGAAATCAGTGCGTGACAACATTCCAGCCCATATGCTGAAAGCAGTGCGAAAGGAAATCGAGAATGGCTAGTACAAAGACGCCCCGGGTGGACTCAATCCCTAAGCGGACTTCATCGGGCGAGGCCCTGGGCCTCAAGCTGCTGCAGTCCGTGCGCGAGATGAAGGCCGGCCAAGCTGCGCGGGTCACCAAGGTGGAGCTCAACGAGGTTGCACAAGTGCGTCAAGGCACGGGCCTGTCGCAGACGCAATTTGCCGAAGCGTTGAGTATTTCCAAGCGTACCTTGCAGGAATGGGAGCAAGGGCGGCGTTCGCCGTCGGGTGCAGCCCAGGCGCTGCTTCGGATCGCAAAGCGGCACCCTGAGGTCGTGCGGGAAGTGCTGGCCTGAAGTGTGCGGCTGGGTAAGCTAGCAAACGTCACACGCTTGTTCTTCACTTCCCCCGGTTCAGCAAAGCGTACAGCAGGATGGCCCCAAACGTCGCCGTCCCGATGCCCCCCAGCGCAAACCCGCCAAACTTGAGCGTGAAGTCCCCGGTGCCCAGCACCAGGGTGATGGCTGCAACGATCAGGTTCTTGTTGTCTGAAAAATCAACCTTGTTGTCGACCCAGATCTTGGCACCGGCCACCGCAATCAGGCCAAACACCACAATGCTCACGCCGCCCATCACCGGCAGCGGAATGGCCTGGATCACCGCGCCAAACTTGGGGCTGAAGCCCAGCACGATGGCAATGGCGGCGGCCACCACAAAGATGGCGGTGGAATAGATCTTGGTGGCGGCCATCACGCCAATGTTTTCGGCATAGGTGGTCACGCCGGTGCCGCCGGCACCACCGCTGACCATGGTGGCCACGCCGTCGCCAATGAAGGCGCGGCCCATATAGGCGTCCAGGTTCTTGCCGGTCATGGCGGTCACCGCCTTGATGTGGCCCAGGTTCTCGGCCACCAGGATGATGGCCACTGGCGCGATCAGCAGCATCGCGTTGGCGCTGAACACCGGCGCGGCAAAGGCTGGCGCGCCCACCCAGGCGGCGCTGGCAATGCCCGACAGGTCCATCGGCTTGCCCAGCCCCAGGCCGTTGGTGAGCACGGCATAAATGACGCTCGCCACAACCAGCCCCACCAGAATCAGCAGGCGCTGCACCATGCCACGGGTGAGCACCGCCACCAGGCCAATGCTGGTGAAGGTGACCACCTGCATCCAGCTGTCAAAGTTGCTGGCCGCCATGTTCTTGATGGGGATGCCCGCCAGGTTCAGGCCAATCACGGCCACAACCGCACCGGTGACCACTGGCGGCATGAAGCGCTCGATCCAGCCGGTACCCACCGCCTGCACCACCACGCCGATCAGGGTGTAGAGCACACCGCAGGCAATGATGCCGCCCAGCGCCACGCCAATGTTGGCGTTCGGCCCCTTGCCCGCATAAGCGGTGGCGGCAATCACCACCCCAATAAAGGCGAAGCTGGAGCCCAGGTAGCTGGGCACTTTGCCGCCGGTGATGAAGAAGAAGATCAGCGTGCCGACACCGCTCATCAAAATGGCGATGTTCGGGTCAAAGCCCATCAGGATGGGTGCCAGCACCGTGGCCCCGAACATGGCAATCACGTGCTGCACGCCCATGGCGGCCGTCTGCGGCCAGGGCAGGCGCTCGTCGGGCCCGATCACGCCGCCTTGCGCCAGCACCGCCGCAGGCTTTTCTGTCCAGTCGAACATTCCCATGCTTCTCTCCTGTTGGTTGAAGTGCCGCGATGCTAGGGGCACAGGCGGCGCGGCACAAGCTGCGGTGCAGCAGCGCCACGGCCAGACTGTGAACACCCTGCTACGCTTTAGTCATGACGGCCCCCAACATCCCCCAGATCACCCTGTACCGCAACTGGCTGCGCGAGACACGCGGCCTGAGCTTTGACTCTTATGACGCGCTGTGGCGCTGGTCGGTGCAAGACCTGCCAGCCTTCTGGCAAAGCATCTGGGACTACTTTGAGCTGCGCTCGCCCACGCCGCACAGCGCGGTGCTGGCCGAGCCCAGGATGCCGGGCGCGCAGTGGTTCCCCGGTGCACAGTTCAACTACGCGCACCAGGTGTTCCGCCATGTGGACGCAGCCCATGCCGCCGGGCTGAGCGCCATCATCAGCCGCAACGAAAAGGGCAACCACCGCGAACTGGGCTGGCCCGAGCTGCGCCAGCAGGTGGCGTCACTGGCGCTGCACCTGAAGGCCCAGGGCCTGCAGCCGGGCGACCGGGTGGCGGCCTACCTGCCCAACATTCCCGAGGCCATGGTGGCCTTTCTGGCGGTGGTGAGCCTGGGCGGCGTGTGGAGCATTTGCGCCCCCGACATGGGCACCGCCGCCGTGCTGGACCGCTTCAAGCAGATCGAGCCCAAAGTGCTGATCGGCTGTGACGGCGTGACCTATGGCGGGCGCGACTTCGACCGCACCGGCGTGCTGGCCGAGCTGCGCACCGCACTGCCCAGCGTGCAGCATGTGATCGTTCACCAGAACCTTGGCGCCAGCCCGTCTGCTATCAGTTTGATAGGGGCTCACGCAGTATTTACGCGGGCTACAGCCCAAAACGACCATGAAACACAGGCGTTTGAGCCGCTTTGGCTGGCGTTTGACCATCCGCTGTGGATCGTCTATTCCAGCGGCACCACCGGCCTGCCCAAGCCCATCGTGCATGGCCATGGCGGCACCGTCATCGTGGCGCTGGCGCTCAAGACCCTGCACAACGACATTGGCTGCAGCTACAGCGCCAACAACTTCGGCGAGCGCTTTCACTGGTACAGCTCCACCGGCTGGGTTATGTGGAACGCGCAGATGAGCGGCCTGCTCAACGGCACCACCTGCTGCATCTACGACGGCAACCCCAGTGGCAGCAAAGACCGCCCCGACTGGGCCACGTTGTGGCGCTTTGGCGCGGAGCTGGGCGTCACTTTCTTTGGTGCTGGCGCGGCGTTCTTCGCCAACTGCCTGAAGGCGGGCGTGGACCTCACGGCCCTGCCCGGCCTGAAGACCGTGCGCGCGCTGGGCACCACCGGCTCGCCGCTGTCGGCGGAAGCGCAGAACTGGGGTACGCAGCAGTTCAATGCACTGGGCGTGAAGGACATCTGGTGGTGCAACATTTCTGGCGGCACAGATTTCGCCGGCGCTTTCATTGGTGGCAACCGCGAGCTGCCGCTGGTGCCGGGCGAGATGCAGTGCCGCTTGCTGGGCTGCGCCGTCGAGGCCTGGGACGAACAGGGCCAGCCGGTGAACAACGAGGTGGGCGAGCTGGTCTGCACCCAGCCGATCCCGTCGATGCCGCTGTACTTCTGGGGTGACGACGGCAACAAGCGCTATTTGTCGAGCTACTTCGACATGTACCCCAACGTCTGGCGTCATGGCGACTGGCTCAAGATCACGCCATCAGGCGGCTGCATCATCTATGGCCGCAGCGACGCCACCATCAACCGCCACGGCCTGCGCATGGGCACCAGCGAGCTTTACAGCGCGGTGGAGGCGCTGCCCGAGGTGCTCGACTCGATGGTGGTGGACCTGGAATACCTGGGCCGCGAAAGCTACATGCCGCTGTTTGTGGTGCTGCGCCCGGGCCTGGCGCTGGACGACGCGCTGCGCAGCCGCATCAACAACGCCATCAAAACCGCTTTAAGCCCGCGCTTTGTGCCCAACGACATCTTTCAGGTTGAAGAAATCCCGCGCACCTTGAGCGGCAAGAAGCAGGAGCTGCCCATCAAAAAGCTGCTGCTGGGCCAGCCGATCGACAAGGTGGTGAACAAGGACGCCATGGCCAACCCGGACTGCCTGGGTTGGTATGAGGCACTGGCGAAGCAGCGTGCTTCTACCGGGGCCTGAGCGGCGTTACGCCGCCACGCCCGCCTTGCGGTTCACCAGCACAATCCCCACCGCCACACCCGCCAGCGCCAGCACCAGTTGCAGCGTGAGCGGCTCGCCCAGCAGCACCACCCCCAGCACCAGCGCAAATAGCGGCGTGAGAAAGGTGAACGAGCTCATTTGGGTGGCCGGGTAGTGCCGCAGCAGCCACATCCAGGTGAGGTAGCTGGCAAAAGCGCCAATCACGGTTTGCAGGCCCAGCGACGTCCAGGCCCAGGCCGAGTAGCTCAAAGACCAGCTTTCGCCAAGCGCCAGTGACAGCAGCGGCGAGATGGCTGCCGTCATGCTGACCTGATAGAACAGCGTTTTTTCAGCGCTGGCGGTTGCCAGCTTGCTGCTGCGGATCACCAGTGTGGTCAGGCCCCACAGCGTGCCCGCGGCCAGCGCCAGTGCGTCACCGCGCAACTGCCGCGCGGTGGTTTGCGCAAACCCCTCACTGAAAGCAACCGCAACACCGGCGAACGCCATGACCAGCCCGGCCCACTGCACCGCGCGCAGCTTCTCCGTCGGCACCAGGCGGGGCAGCAACAACGCCACCACAAACGGCGAGGTATACAGAAACACCGTCAGGCGCGACGCCGTGGTGTCGCGCAGGCCCAGGTAAATGCAACTGAACTCTGCCGCAAACAGCCCGCCCGCCAGCAGGCCGGCTTTGAGCGTGCCGTCGCGCTCGAACAGCCGCACGCCGCGCAGTTGGCACCACAACCACAGCAGCAAGGTGGCGCCCACAAACCGCAGGGAAGCCTGCCACAGCGGGGGCACTTCGCCGACGATGGTTTTGATCAGCAGTTGCTGAAAGCCCCAGAACAGGCAGCAGGCCACCAGCAGGGAAATGGCGAGGGCGTCGAGGTGGTTCTTACGTTCTGGCATGCATTGATGGTAGCGTTACGCTGTGTGCTTACGAACGTGCTACACCACCAGGACGGCGCCCCATGGACCACAAATGGCTGGAAGACTTCATTGCGCTGGCGCGCGAGCGCAGCTTCTCGCGCGCGGCCGAGCAGCGCCATGTGACGCAGCCGCAGTTCTCGCGCCGCATCCGCGCGCTGGAGCTTTGGGCGGGGGCTGACCTGGTCAACCGTGCGGGCATGCCGTTGGCACTGACGGCAGCGGGCGAGTTGCTGTTGCCGGTGGCACGCCGCACCGTGGCCGGCCTGAATGACGCCCGCGCGCGTATCCGCCACGCGCAGGGCGGGCTCGATTGGGTGACGCTGGCCACGGGGCGCACGCTGTCGCGCACCGCGGTGCCGGGTTGGCTCGCACGCGTCAAGCAAATCACCGGGGACTTTCGCCTGCGCCTGTTGACCGGCTCGATTGCCGAAGGCGCGACCGCGCTGGAGCAAGGCGGCGCAGACTTCTTGTTGTCGTTCACCCACCCTCGTTTGCCGCTGGTGCTGGACGAGCAACGCTTTGAAGGCATGACCTTTGGCACCGACGAACTGGTGGCCGTGTGCGCGCCGCGCGCCGATGGCAGGCCACGCCACCCCCTGCCCGGCACGCCGAAGAAGCCGGTGCCGGTGCTGGGCTACGCACCGGCGCTGGCGCTCGCCCAGATCTTGCAAGACGGCCTGAGCCGCAGCCCGCGCGAGCTGCACTTGCACACGGTGACGGAGTCAGACTTTGCCGAGTCCCTGCACGAGCAGGCGTTGCAGGGCGTGGGCGTGGCCTGGCTGCCCCGCGGCCTGGTGGGCAATGACCTGCGCGACGGCCGGCTGGTGTTGGCCGACGCCAAACAACCCAGCGTGGGTTTTGAAATCCGTCTGTACCGGCCACGCCAGCCGCGCAATGAACAGGTGCAGCGTATCTGGGTGGCCAGCCAGGCCGTGTGAGGGTTCGCATCAGCCTATGCGTGTTGCGCATACGGCCGCGGGTCGGCATTTCTAGACTCGCCTCATCACCACCTGAGGAGTCACCATGACGAAATTGTTGAACCGCCGCACCGCAGCCTGCCTGGGCGCGGTGGCCGTCGCCGCACTGCTGCCCCTGTCGCCTGCCCTGGCCCAGGCCTGGCCGGCAGCCAAGCCCGTCACTTTGGTGGTGGGCTATCCCGCCGGTGGCAGCGTGGACCTGGTGGCGCGCATCATTGCCGAGCCGCTGTCCAAGCGCCTGGGTACCCCCGTGGTGGTGGAAAACCTGGGCGGCGCGGGCGGCACCATTGGCGCACAAAAAGTGGTGAACGCCGCGCCCGATGGCTACACCCTGTTGCTGGGTTCGGGCAGCGAAATTTCCATCGCAAGGCTGTTCAACACCGCCGTCAAGTACAACGGCGAGACCGATCTCACGCACATCGGTCTGATCGGCGTCACGCCCATGGTGTTTGTGGCCGGCCCCAAGGCCGGTGTGAAGACCATCGACGAAGCCCTGGCCCGCGCCAAGCGCGAGCCCAACCGCCTGAGCTTTGCGTCGTCAGGCGTGGGCACGCCGCTGCATGTGTCGGGCGAGCTCATCAACCTGATGGCGGGCACCACCTTCAAGCACATTCCGTATCGCGGTGCGGCGCAAATGGTGCAAGACCTGTTGGGCAGCAACGTGGAGTTCAGCGTGTTTGTGCTGTCGTCGGCCTTGCCGCATATCGAGAGCGGCAAGATGATCCCGCTGGGCGTGACCACGCCAATGCGCTCGCGCGCCGCGCCGCAGATTCCGCCACTGGGTGACCATCCGCGCCTGAAGGGCTACGACATGAATGTGTGGTTCGGCCTGTTCGGCCCGGCAAAAATGCCCGCCCCCATGACGGCGCGCCTGAACAAGGAGCTCAACGAAATACTGCGTGAGCAAGACGTGTGGCAGAAGCTGCAAAAAGCCGGCATTACCAACGACGGGGGCACACCTCAGGCGCTAGGCACCTTCATCAAGGCTGAAACCCAGCGGGTGCGCGCGGTGGTGAACAAGGCTGTGGCCAGCGGCGCGGCGTCGTGAGCAGCGCGCAGCCCGCGCCGCACCCTGTGCAGATCGCGCCGCCAGACCTGGCGGGCTGGGCTGCGTCCGCAAACGGTGTGGCGTATGCGCATGAACGCGTGGCCGACGCGCCCGGCCCCGAGGTGCTGATCACCGCGCTGGCGCACGGCAATGAATACTCTGGCGCGCTGGCGCTGGACGCCTTTTTGCGCAGCGGCCTGCGGCCCAGCCGCGGGCGCATCACCGGTGTGTTCTGCAACATGGCGGCCTTTGCGCGGTTTGATGCGGTCAACCCCGACGCCTCGCGCTATGTAGACCAGGACTTCAACCGCGTCTGGTCGCCCGAGCAGCTGGGCGGCCCGCACCACAGCAGCGAGCTGCAACGGGCACGCGAAATCTGCCCGCTGGTGCAGCGTGCCAGCCACTTGCTGGACCTGCACTCGATGCACGAGCCCTGCGCGCCACTGCTGATTACCGGCACGCTGCCGCGCAATATTGCGTTTGCGCAAAGCCTCGGCTCGGGGGGCCAGGTGGTGGTTGATCAGGGCCATGCCGACGGTGTGCGCATGCGCGACTACGGCCCCTTTGGCGACCCGGCGGGGGAGCGCATTGCACTGCTGCTGGAGGCCGGCCAGCATTGGGAACGCGCCTCGCTGCATGCGGCACGCAATGTGTTGATGCGCTTCCTGGTGGCGGCCGGCGCGCTTCAGCGCAGCGAGGTGCCTTTTGGCTGGCTGCTGGCCGATGCCCCGGCGCCCGCGCCGCTGACGGTGACGCACCGCGTGGTGGCCCGGTCCATGGACTTTGAGTTCACGCAGAACTTTCATGGCGGTGAAACCATCCACCGCGCCGGTACGCCAATTGCCCACGACGCGGGCGAGCCGGTGTGCACCCCGTATGACAACTGCGTGCTGGTCATGCCGTCAGTGCGCCAGTTGCGTCCGGGTGTGACCACGGTGCGGTTTGGACACGTCTGACACCTTCTGCGAGAGCAATACGGTGTCCGCGAAATGGGGCCAACCTCAAGGGCAAACGATGCGGAGTATCTTCAGAACAACGCGCTGTGATTCTGGCATCATCAGACGGCAAGTCCCCATGTGCGCCGCAGAAAATCAACCAGGAGACCTCGATGGCTGTTAGTTCTTTGGTGCCACGCTTTCCGGTACCTTCTCTCAACGTTCCGCTTGTTGCTGGTGGGCGTTTTGTACTCGGTGCCTCTGTGGGTGAGCGATTTGACCTGCTTGTTTTTTATCGGGGCTTGCACTGTCCAATCTGTGCGAAGTATTTGATTGAACTCGAGCGGCTCGCTGCAGAGTTTGCATCTCGGGGTGTTCAAGTTGTCGCAATCAGCAGTGATACTGAGGAACGCGCACAGCAAATGTCCCAAAAGGTTCAGGCCAATGGAGTCAAGTTCGCATATGGATTGAACCTTCGGAATGCAAGACAGTGGGGGCTTTACATCAGCACGTCGCGAGGAAAGACCTCCATTGGAATAGAGGAGCCGGATCTGTTCAGCGAGCCAGGGGTTTTTCTTGTTAGACCGGATGGCTCGCTCTACTACGGCGCCGTCCAAACCATGCCCTTCGCACGCCCCCAGTTTCAAGACCTCCTGGGCGCCATTGACTTTGCAATTTCCAAAGACTACCCCGCGCGTGGGGAATATACGGGCGAAGTCTGAATCACGGACTGGACCCAGGCAGGCGCATAGACGATGAAATCACATAGTGGTTGGCTCTTGTTTGCTGTGCTGTCTTTATTCTTGCCGGCACACGCCAAAGCCGGGGGAATAGCAGCTGCACATTACGCCTCTGCGGTTGAACGCTACAGTCATTTCGCCTTGGGTCGGCCGCATGAGTACGCGCGATTGATTGTGACGACTGACTCAGGGAGAAGCTTTGCACTGGATCTTCCAGATGACGAAGTATTCGAGGACCTCAACCCACGCCTTGTATCCTTGGTCGCTGGGGAGCCGAGGGAAATCCTTTCCATCGTCAGCCAACGTGATAGAGGTTCCCGCTTGGCTTTGTTTCGACTGAAAGATGGCCGTCTTGAGTTAAGTGCTGAGTCGCCATCAATCGGCACGCCCAATCGCTGGATGAACCCAATTGGTGTTGTTGATCTGGATGGGGATGGACGCGGCGAAATTGCAGCAGTGACAACGCCGCATATCGGCGGTTCGCTGCGAATCTATCGACGTAATGGCAAGAAGTTAATCGAAGTCGCAACACTTGCAGGCTTCTCAAATCACGTATTTGGTTCGTCCGAACTGGATCTTTCGGCAATTGTGTCTGTTGGAGGCCAATTGAGGATGCTGGTGCCGGATTCAACGCGAAGTCGGCTTCGACTCATTGGATGGGAACGCAAAGCCTTGAAAGAGGTCGCGCAGTGTGCAATCTCGGCTCTGGTGACCGGCCCGATTCAGGTCGTTTCGCCCGGCGTGGTTTTGATCGGAATTGCTTCAGGGCAGCAGAGGATTGTTCTAAGCGATTGCACTGTGAATTGAGGTTCATTTGGTCTGGCGACGACGACGTCGAATCGACTGCGTACTGCGCCAAGTTGAAACCTGAATGGCCCGAAGCAGTCATTCACGACCGCTTGCAACTGGCCCCATGCGCCCAACAACACCGTGGTGCCGTTTCACCCGGGGGCGCTGAAGTTTTACCGCGAGCAAGGTGTCAGTGGGGTGAAGTGAGCTTTTCCAGCAGCTTGCGCAGCGCTATCTTTTCTGTAGCGCCCAGCGACTGCAGTACGCGGGCTTCATGCTGTTTTGCCTCTGCAACCAGGGGCAGGGCCAGGCGTTTGCCGGCCGGGGTGGCCGCCACCAGCGTGCGGCGCTGGTCGTTGGGGCAGGCCTGTAGCGCCACCCAGCCTTGCTCTGCCATGCGCTGCACCAGCTTGGTTACGGTGGGTTGCTTGCTCAACACGTCCAGCGCGAGCTGGCTCACCGTGAGCGGCTCGCCGTCGTGCAGCGTGGCCAGCACCCGCCATTCGATGCTGGTCAGCCCGGCGGCGCGTACCTGCGCGTCAAACTCTTTGTACAGCGCGTGGTTGGCCTGGCCCAGCAGGTAGCCGAGGTAGCCGTCAACAAATCGCGCGTCTTTCATGGCTTGAGCGCCGCCGGGCCGCCCCAAGGCGCGAGGGCCCCCTCGGGGGGCAGCGAAGTACACGAAGTGACGAGCGTGGGGGCCACATTCACAGCGGGTGTTCGGTATAGAACTTGCCGCCATGAAACAGCAGCGGCGAGGCGCCTTTGCGGTGGCTGCAGCGCTCGACCTCGCCGACAAAGATGACATGGTCGCCCTCTTCATAGCGGCTGCGGTTGAAGCACTCAAAGGTGGCCGCTGCGCCGGCCAGCAGCGGCGCGCCACCGGCCCCGTCGACAAAACTCACCCCGGCAAACCGGTCAGCGCCCTTGAGCGCAAAGCGCTCGGCCAGCGCCTTTTGGTCTGCCGCGAGGATATTGATGGCGTAGTGCGAGCCGGTGCTGAAGGCCGCCATCGACCCGGCGGCCCGTGCCAGGCTCCAAAGTACCAGTGGCGGTGCCAGCGAGACGGAGTTGAACGAATTGGCCGTCAGGCCCACCAGCTCGCCCGTTGCGCTGCGCGCCGTGACGATGGTCACGCCGGTGGCAAACATGCCCAGGGCGGCGCGGAACTGCGGCGAAGAAAAGGCCGGCGGCGAGGCTTTGTGAGGTGGATTCACAGGATGCAACTTACATGAAATTTCATGAATAATAGGGCTTTGTAGAAAAGACTGCAGCTCGCTGCGCAAGCGCTGTCCCCAACGGATCAGATGACATGTTGCAAGAACTGATAGAACCCGCCTGGCTTGACGCCTTTGAGTCCGTGCTGCGCCGCTGTGCGCTACAGCCCGGTGACACGGTGGCCATTCTGGCCGAAAGTCAAAGCCGCCCGGTGCTGGTGGACTTGGCGCGGCTTGCTGCCGCCCGGTTGGGTGCGCAGGCCTTCACCCTGGTTTTACCCAGTGTTTTTGAGGCAAAACAGCCCGTAGCCCGCTCCACAGGTGCGTCACCCACTATAAAAAACATAGCGCCCGTGGTTGCGGCGCTGGCCGCCAGCACGCTGGTGGTGGACTGCACGGTCGAGGGCCTGATGCACGCCCCCGAGCTGCCCGCCATTCTGAAAGGCGGTGCGCGCGTTATCTACATCAGCAACGAACACCCGGAGGCGCTGGCCCGCCTGCTGCCAGATGCCGCGCTGGAGCCCCTGGTCAAAGACCATGTGAAGCGCTTGCGTGGGGCCAAAGCCATGCGGGTTACCTCCAGCGCCGGAACAGACTTGCAGATCAGCCTGGCCAATGCAGCGGTGGGCGGCAACTGGGGCTACACCACCCGCCCCGGCACCATGACGCACTGGCCTGGCGGGCTGGCGCTGGCATTCCCGGCGGCGGGCAGCGTCAATGGCACGCTGGTGCTGGCCGAGGGCGATGTCAACCTCACCTTCAAGCGCTATATCGAGCGGCCCATCACGCTGACCATTGCCAACGACTACGTCACCCGGATCGAAGGCGTGGGCGTCGACGCCGAGCTGATGCGCAGCTACATCGCGGCCTGGGCCACCCATGAAGGCGACCGCGCTGCCTACGCAGTCAGCCATGTGGGCTATGGCCTGAACGCCGCTGCCCGCTGGGACAGCATGGCGTTGTACGACAAGCGCGACTTCAACGGCACCGAGCTGCGCGCCTTCTCGGGCAATTTTCTTTACAGCACCGGCGCCAACGAAACTGCGGGCCGTTACACCGCGGGCCACTTTGACCTGCCGCTGCGCCACTGCACGATTGCGCTGGACGGCGTGCCGGTGGTCGAACAAGGCCGGGTGCTGGCATGAGCAGCGCCATGCTTCCCACCTTCAGCACACTGGGCCGGGGCCCCACGGTGCTGATGCTGCACGGTATCGGCGGCGGGCATCTGGCGTTTGCGCCGCAGGTTGAAACACTGGCCACCTCAGGCTACCGGGCCGTGGCCTGGGACATGCCGGGCTATGGCCACAGCCCGCCGATCGAGCCCTACACCTTCAAGGGGCTGGCAGAAGCTTGCATCCGGCTGATCGAGGCGCTGATGCAGGCGCAGGACGACAAGCAGGTCACGTTGTTGGGGCACAGCATGGGCGGCATGGTGGCGCAAGAAGTGGTGGCGCGCCGCCCCGAGCTGGTGGGCAAGCTGGTGCTGTGCGGCACCTCGCCATCGTTTGGTAAACCCGACGGCGACTGGCAGCGTGAATTCATTGCCCAGCGAACTGCGCCGCTGGACGCGGGCCAAAGCATGGCCCAGTTGGCCCAGGTGCTGGTGCCCCAGATGATCGGCCCCGGCTCGCTGCCCGAGGGCGTGCAGCTGGCCATTCACTGCATGAGCCAGGTCAACCCCTCCACCTACCGGCGGGCGCTGGAATGCATCGTCACCTTTGACCGGCGCGCCAGCTTGGGCGCGATCCAGGTGCCCACCCTGGTGCTGGCCGGCGAGCACGACCGCAATGCCCCACCTGCGGCCATGAAAAAAATGGCCGCCGCCATTGCCGGCAGCACTTATCTGGAGTTGAAAGGCATTGGCCACCTGCAGAACCTGGAAGCGCCCGACGAGTTTGACGGCGCGCTGCTCAACTTCCTCGCGCTGCCGCGCGTGCTGCATTGAAAGGATTTGCCTTGGCGTCAAACCCCCTCACCTCGCTTCGCCTGCTGGCCTGTGCGCTGGCGCTTGCGGCCCTGCCCGCAGTGGCCGAGCCGGACGAAGACGCGCTGGGCAAGCCACTGGGCTACCCGGTGGGCACCAATCTGGCCAACTGGTACGACATGCCTTACCGCGTGGGCTCCTGGTCGGCGCTTGACAAGGTGCCCGGCGTGATCACCGACACAGCGCCCAAGGCGGCCGTGCCAGCGGCGCTGCCGCGTGCCAGCCAGCCGCCGGCCATCAAGTACCGCTACCGCAACCTTGGCTACACGCTGGACGAATACCTGGAGCGGCGCCGCATCACCGGCCTGCTGATCCTGAAGAACGGCGAGATCGTGGCCGAGCGCTACCGCTATGGGCGCAAGGAAGACGCACGGTTCCTGAGTTTTTCCATGTCCAAGAGCGTCACCTCGCTGCTGGTGGGCATGGCCTTGCAACGCGGCGCCATCGCCTCGCTGGACGACCCGGCCGGCAAGTACGCCAAAGACCTGGCCGGCAGCCCCTATGGCGACGCTTCCATCCGCAGCCTGCTGCGCATGAGTTCCGGCCTGCGCTTTACCGAGCGCTACGACGGCCAGGACGACGTGGCCCGCCTCATGCGCGCCTCCGCAACGGGCAACCCCAGCCCGGTGAGCGTGCTGCGCAGCATCACCGACCGGCATGCTCCAGGCGGCGAGAAGTTTGTCTATGCCAGTGGTGAAACCGACGTGCTGGGTCGTGTGCTGGCCGGTGCCACGGGCCGCAGCGTGACGGCGCTCACGGCCGACTGGCTCTGGCAGCCGATGGGTGCCGAGCACGATGCCTTCTGGCGGCTGGGCGCGGACCGGCAGGAGCAGGCCTTGGGCGGGTTCAACGCCTCGCTGCGCGACTGGGGCCGCCTGGGCCTTCTGTTGGCCAATGACGGCAAGGTGCGCGACCAGCAACTGGTGCCGCGCGACTACCTGCTGGACGCCACCGACTCGGCGCGCCAGCCGGGCGCCTTTGCGCCGGGCAAGGCCACGCCGTACTTTGGCTATGGCTACCAGTTCTGGCTATTCCCGCTGAAAGAGCGCAGCTTTGCCATGCAGGGCGTGCACGGACAGGCGGTGTTTGTGCAGCCAGGCACGGGCATCGTGATGGTGCACACCGCCGTGTATGCCAACGCCGCGGGTGCCCAGGAGGCGGACTCGTACAACGAACGCACCGCCTTCTGGCTGGGCGTGCTCGACTCGCTGGGTGGCCGCACCGAGCGCAACTGAAGGAGGCACAGCCATGAACACCCGTACCTTGCCGGATGCGCTGAGCTTCACCCCCGCCGTGGGCGACATGGCGTTCACCCCAAAACAGCGCGCGCTGCTGACGCTGGCCAGCGAACTGGGCCGCACAAAGTTTGCGCCACGCGCGGCCCAGTGGGACGAGACCGCCAGCTTCCCGTTTGCCAACTACGAAGACCTGCGTGACGCGGGCCTGCTGAGGCTGTGCGTGCCCGAGTCGCATGGCGGGCTGGGTGCCGACTACGCCACCTACATGATGGTGGCCGCCGAAATCGGCCGGCACTGCGGAACCACCGCACTCACCTGGAACATGCACATTTGCAGCACCATGTGGACCGGCGTGCTGGCTGACGGCATTGCCATGACCGACGCCCAGCGCGCCGAACACGCCAGGCGGCGCGAGCTGCACTTTGCCCGCATCGTCAACGACGGCGCCATCTATGCCCAGCCGTTCAGCGAGGGCAGCGCCGCAGCAGCCGGGCGCGCACCGTTCGGCACCACGGCCAGGAAGGCACCCGGGGGCTGGCTGATCAACGGGCGCAAAATCTTCGCCAGCCTGTCGGGCGCGGCCAACTACTACGGCATCTTGTGCACCGAAGACAAGGGCGACGAACACCCCGACGCGCGCGACACCCTGTACATCAGCGTACCGGCCAGCGCCGCCGGGTTCTCCATCAGTGGCGACTGGAACCCGCTGGGCATGCGCGGCACCGTCAGCCGCAACCTGCAGTTCAACGACGTGTTTGTCAGCGACGACGAGCAGCTCATGCCGCGCGGCATTTACTTCACCGGCGCGCAAACCTGGCCGGCCATGTTCTTCACGCTCGCGCCTACCTACCTGGGCCTGGCCAATGCGGCCTACGACTTCACGGTGAAGTACCTGCGCGGCGAGGTTCCGGGCGAGCCACCAGTCAAGCGCCGCATGTACCCCACCAAGCAGATCGCGGTGGCGCAAATGCGCATCCAGTTGGAGAGCCTGCGCAGCCTGTTCACCCGGGCCATTCTGGAGGCCCGGCCCAACCCCGGCAAAGACGAAAAAATGCGTCTGTACGCCGCCCACTACAGCGTGATGGAAGGGGCCAACGACATCGCACGGCTGGCCATCCGTACCTGCGGCGGCCAGAGCATGATGAAGCACCTGCCGCTGGAGCGCATCTACCGCGACAGCCGCTGCGGCTCGTTAATGCTGCCCTGGACGGCCGAGCTGGTGCTGGACCGCATGGGCCGCGAGACGCTTTATGAGACCGGCGAACGAGACGATTTAGCCATCAGCTGAGCTGCCCCCCGGACCCATTGGCGAATGGGTCGCGGGATACGTCAAAAGTTGTGTCGTATGCCCATGCCCAGCGCCTTGACTCGCACATTGGTTCTGCTTGAGTCGATGCCGTCGTTGTCGTAGAAGAACTGAAGCTGGGTCCGCTTCGACAGGAAGTGCTGATAGCTCACCTGATAGCGATCGCGTTCGCCAGTCAAAGACGTCTGGACATCGCGCTTCATGATGTTGACCACCACCTTGTGAACGCCTTCGGTGTAAGTGCCGCCCAGCACGCTGTATTTCACAGACCGGCGGGTCGTCGCGGTGTTCTTGAATCGGTCGGTGCCGCCAACGAAGTAAATGTCAAACGGCTTGAAGTTGTAGTTAAGGCCCGCCTGCCATTTGTTGTCAAACTCATTGGCCCTCAGGCCGCCGTCGCGCTTGTCGCTGCCCCAACCCAGGGCCGCACGCCATGGGCCTTGCGCGTAGTCAAAACCAAGATCGACCCCCTTGGCCAAGTCTTCGGGCTCAGCAGCTGTCTCTGCGCCGCGGAAGTAGGTGCGGGCCCTCATGCTGGCACCACCGAACCTCGGGCTGGCATACCCAATGCTGTTGGAGGTGCGATTGCGGGAGTTGAACATCGAGGTACTGGTCGCCGTGGCTCCCGCATCGTTCGGTGCAAAGCTGGTCAGGCTGATGATTTGAGAGTAGAGGGGAGATCCTGTCGGGTTGGCCGAATCCAGCCGGCCGAGCGCCACGGTGCCCCACCCGCCCTGTAGCGCGACATAGCTGTTGCGAAACGCCGGAGTTCCTACGGCTCCGGTGTCTCCCCCGAAGCCCATTTCCAGCCCGAACAATGCTTTCATTCCACCGCCAAGGTCTTCGACGCCGCGAAAGCCAAGGCGAGATGCGTTGTCACGAAGCTCTATGACCGTGTTCGAGGAGCCAGTCTTGATCTGATTCACCGTGAGGCGTAACTCACCGTAGGTCGTCACGCTGGTCTGGGCAGCCACTGGCATGCTCGCCACAAGGGCGCAGGTAGCGGCCAGCAGTCCGGGTCGAAAAAAAGAGGTTTTCATAGTCGCTTTCTACTGAGGGGGAAATGGGCGGCGTTCAAACTGCGCTGATGGGTTGTAGTCGTCACCAATTCCGGGGGGAATGGGCTTGAACTCGCGCAGGGTCTGGTCAAACGCCAAAATCATTTTTCGCATCGGGCCTCTGACCCAACCGTCTTCCATGGCCGCATCGGTTTCTTCTTTTGGGTCGCGTTTGATATTGAAAAGCCATGGCGTTTCAAGGTGCCTGACCCCTTGGTTGGGCTCACTCTCGAACGCCAGATGAAGCTTCCAGTGCCGCCATTTCACGGCCCTCAGCTCGTTCTTGATGTAGAAGAGAAATCCTTCGCGGGTTGACTTCTCGCTTGCCCCGGTCCACCAGTCCAGCTGGTTGATACCGTCTATGGGGCGGTCAGTGGGGATGGCTGCGTCCCCGGCACGGGCGATGGTCGAATAGAGATCGGTTACGTGGATGATTTCATCACTGACCCGCCCCGGCGTTATCTTCCCGGGCCAGCGCACGATCAGCGGTACACGCAACCCGCCTTCCATTGCGGTGTGATAGGTGCCGCTCCACGGGCCTGCAGTGCCACGCCAGGGCCTGCGAAACTCCGGGCCGTTGTCGCTGGCGAAGATGAACAGCGTTTCTTCCCGAATTCCCAGCGCGTCGACAGCATCCAGGAGCTGGCCCAGACGGTGGTCCATCTCCATCATTGAATCAGCAAAGTCGCCTACTGCGCTGCGCCCCGCAAAATCCGGGTGTGGCAGTGTCGGAAAGTGCAAGTGTGTGAGCGGAACGTAGGCAAAGAAGGGCTGCTGGACTTCGACCTGGCGGCGCATGAAGTCAATCGTCTTTTGCGTCAGTTCGCTATCGATCAACCTGCGTTTGGGCAGGTTGTAGACCGCCACGTTTTTTGCCGGTTGGCCCGCAAAACCTTCCATGACGTAGGGCAGGTCGACGACTGAAGGGTCAAAGCCTGGCGCCTCAGTGAACATCGTTTCATTGGTGGTGCGCGGGATGCCGTACCACTCGTCAAACCCCCGCTGGTGCGGCAGGCGGCCATCCCGGTCGCCCAGGTGCCACTTGCCAAACATGCCGGTTGCATAGCCCGCTTCTTTCATGAGCTGGGGTAGCGTGCGCTCCCAAGGGTGAATGCCTTGCGGAAGTCCGGCGGGAACCGACTGGAGGGCACCCGTTCGGATGGGGTGGCGACCGGTCATGAGAGCCGAGCGGGTGGGGACGCAGTCACTTTCGACATTGAAGTTCAAAAACCGCATGCCCTCCTGCGCCAGCGCGTCAATGCGGGCTGTGGGCGCGCCGCGAAGCGCGCCGCCGCCGTAGCAGCCCAGCTCACCCCAGCCCAGGTTGTCGGCCAGCACCAAAACGATGTTGGGCGACGGGTTCGCTTTGATCATCATTCCAGTGAAATCTTGCGATCCTTGATCAGCTTGGCCCAGCGTTCACGGTCCTGGATGATTTGCTGTCGGAAGGCTTCCGGTGATACGGTGCTGATGTCCATCGCTGCATTCACAAACCGTTGCTTGACCTCCGGGTCGGCCAGCGTCTCGACAACGCTGCTTCTCAGCTTGGCCAGCACGGGTGCGGGGGTCCCGTCCAGTGCAAACAATGCCGACCATTGAGCGACATCGACATCTGCTGCGCCGCTTTCGGCCAACGTGGGGACGTCTGGCAGCATGGCTGAACGGCTGCGCGTGCTGACGGCCAGGGGAACCAAGCGGCCTGCTTTGATGTGCGGCAAAACCGCGGCGGCACCCAAGACGGCCACCATGACCTGACCGGCAAGCACATCATTCACCGCCTGGCCACCGCCTTTGTAGGGTACGTGCAGCAGGTCGATGCCCAGTTGTTGCGCGAAGAGCTCGCCCACCAGATGCTGGATTGAACCCTGCCCCGAGCTGGCGTACGAGACTTGATTGGGCTTGGCCTTTGCCAAAGTGCGCAGGTCTTTGATTGATTTCAGCCCGGATGCGGGGGCAGTCACAACAACAATGGGTTGAAACGACAGCGCAGCGACCGGGATGAACGTCTTGGTCAAATCCCATGGGGTTGGGCGGAAAAGCGGTAGCAGCGAGACCGAGTCGGATGCGACCAGAAAGGTGTGATGGTCTTTTGGCGCACGCAGTACCGAATCAACCCCGAGCGATCCGTTGGCTCCGGCCTTGTTTTCGATCACCACCGTTTGGTTGAGACGTTTACGCACGCCCTCCGACACCACACGAGCGGCGATGTCGTTCGAACCGCCGGGAGGGAAGGGAACGACAAAAGTCAAAGACTTGCTGGGCCACTCCTGCGCCATGGAGGTCCCCGGCAGCGCGACCAAACCGAGTAACGACAGGAGTGAGTCGCGGCGTGTTTGCCGGCAAGTAGGGGTCGACATGGTGGTTTGCCTCAATAGGAATTGAACAGTCTAGATACGTGAAGCAAGGGCAATAGCAGTTGTTTTGACCTGAACGTCAGTTTTTTCTGAACTACTTCGAGCTTGATGCCTGCTCAGTCGAGCATCTGCAAGACGCGCAGCAAAGACGTGCTGTTCAATTCGAGGACATGATTGGCCACGAAGCTGTTCTGGGAATCGGGTTCCAGGGCGGCGGCGACAAGATTGCCCAGCGGCTGGTCCAAGCCAACATACCAACCGCCAGCGGGCAACGTCGCCGTCGACGCGTCCAGCGCCACCGAAATTTCGCGTATCGCCCGGGTCGCGGCGATGGCACCGCGGGCATCGAGACGCTGCCCCCCCTTTTCCGACAAAACGCGGTACGCATGCACCATTGCTCGGCGCTCCCGGGCCAGTGGCATCACTTTCACACCCAAAGACTCCAGCTTCTTGATGGCGGCTTCCTGGCTGGGTCCCAGCCAATAGCCGCATGGCCGCTTGCGGGTCTCCAGGACGTTCAGCACCAGCGCCGAGCGCCAGTCGACCAGCTCGGCGCGGTCTGCCCCGGTCACGGCATCAACCAAGAGCAATGTTTCTTTGGTCGGTGAGGCCTGCGCCCTGACAACGCTCTCGCCTTGGCAGGCCTTTGCAGCGGTGGCCTGGCCCGCAGCCTCAATGGCCTGGACAAGGCCTTGACCTTGTGACGCGGCGGTTCGAATGATCGCCAGGCTCGCCACGACGTGGGTATGTACCCTTCGGGCAAAGTGCGCTCGACCGATTCCCACCCCTCGGGTTTCAATCAGAATGCTCACGGCATTGCGCAGACCAAACACATTGCGTCCGGTGTCGGGCTGGACACCTCCCATGCTGACCACCCGGTCCAGCGGATCGGTTGACGACGTGTGATACCAAAAGGTGGTGAGTTGCTGACTCTCCAGCGCCGTGCGCGCTGAGCCCACAAAGTCTCTCAGGGCCAGCGTGGCCACGATGGGGTCCATATTGCCCACGGTAGAAGCCTGGAGCAGCGCATCGTATTTGGCGTAGCCTGCGAACTTGTCTAGCCAGCGGTCGCCGACGGTGAATTCGTGCAGGTCCATGACCACTTGCGGCCTGTAGCGCAGGGCCGTCTCTGCAATGGCCCGGCCCTCGGGCGTTTGCAAAAGCAAATGGTCTCGATTCACATCCAGGCCACTGGCCGTGCTGCGCACAAAATTTTCAGCGCCGTCGGGGTTGGCGCGCGGCAATATGAGCACGTTGACCTGCTCCAGCATCTGCGCCTCAGTGGTGCGTAACTGGTAGGCCAATGCGAGTGCTGCTTCTCCGCCAGCGGGCTCGTTGCCGTGTTGTTGGCCCAAAACCAATACGGTGGGCTTGTCGTTCTGAAACCCACGTGCAGATGTCAGCACGAGCAGTGGAATATCACGGCCTTGCTGAGACTTGCCAATCAGCCGCAGGGATACCTGCTTGTCTTTGCTGGCCAGATTCTGTGCAAAACCAAGCACTTCTTCGTGGCTTGCAAAGCCGCTGCGTCCAGGAGAAAGGCCGGGGGTTTGGTAGGGAACGACCGGGTCGGGATACCGACGCGCCACCGCCTCGGGCTCGGCCCGTACCTTGGCTGGGTCGAACTGTGCGTAGGTCGCCGTAGGCAAGGCGCACGCGCTGGCGATGGCCAAAAACGTCCCGGCAGTAAGCGCCAACCAGCGGGCGTCCTTGCCGGTTTGGGCCTTGTGGGCGCGCAGCGCACGGAGAGAAACATCTGCAAAGTGTTTTCGCATGGGACGCCTGACTTGGTGACTTTGATCGAGTTTATGGATCTAAAACAAGAAATAAGTGACTTAAATTGACTATATGATCAGGTCTTTCTGACTTTTGAGCCCCGCCATGTCGCCCTATCGACTTGATCAATTGAGGATTCGACATTTGAAATTTGTAGGGCTGCTGGCCTCGGCGGGTTCGCTTGCGGCGACCGCTGAACAGCTGTCAATGACGCCTTCAGCTGCAAGCATGATGCTCAAGGAAATCGAAAGCCTTTTTGGCGCGAAGCTATTTCGCCGACAAGGCCGAGGCATGGCACTGACCGAACAGGGGCAAGCGCTACTGCCACGCTGTCAAACGGTACTTGGCGAGGTGGGCGCGATGGCGCAGTCCCTGCGCGAGGAAGGGCTGCCACTACTGCGAATCGGCGCATTCCCACACACCACGACAACGTTGCTGCCAAGAATCGTCAAGAGCTTGATAGGGGCCACGCCAGCGTGGCGGGTTCAGATCTTTGACCACAGTGCCGACCGCTTGGTGGAAATGCTCCGGGCTAGTGAAATTGACCTGATGTTGGGTCGCTTGTCGACCAAGGCGGTTGCCAGCGCCAGCATTGACGGACTGGCGCAACGCGTGCTGTATCAAAGCAGCTTGTCGGTGGTGGCAAGCAAGCAGCATCCCTTGGTGGGGAGAACTGACCTGGACATTGAGGACTTGTTGGCATGGCCCTGGGTGCTGCCCAGCGTGGAGTCCACCACCCGCGTTGCGGTCGCGGATGCGTACTTCCGGCAAGGCCTTTCTCCGCCCGTTCCCGTGGTGGAGTCGCCATCTTTCTTTTACAGTCTTTCTTTGGTGGCGCAGACCGACTTGTTGACCTGTTGCGCCCATTCGGCCGCAGTGCAAAACAGTCACCAGACCGCAATTTTGCCGGTCAATATCGGGCTTGAAGAAACCGCTATTGGCTTGATTTGGCGCAAAAATTCGGCGCAGGCGTGCCGTGCCGTTGAGCTTTTGACGCGCGCCACAAAACAGTAGTGCAGCCAACACCAACCGATGCGCATGCCTTGCTCGATGCAGCAGTGCTTTTTGCCGCGCCTGGGCCTTTACACTGGATCCATGACCAAACCTTTTGACATCGTTGTCCACGGTGCCACCGGCTTCACCGGCCGGCTGGTGGTGGAGTATTTATTGCAGCGCTATCCGCAGGGCAGCGGCTTGCGCTGGGCCATGGGCGGGCGCAGTGCCGACAAGCTGGCCGCGGTGCGCGACGAACTTGGTGCCCCGGCCAGCACGCCGCTGGTCGTGACGGACAGCGCCAGCGCCGCCAGCCTCAAAGCCCTTACCGACAGCACCCGCCTGGTGCTCACCACCGTGGGCCCCTATCAGCTTTATGGCAATGAACTGGTGGCCGCCTGTGCCGCCAGTGGCACCGACTATGTGGACCTGTGCGGCGAGCCGGCCTGGATGCGCCAGATGATCGACGCCCACCAGGCCGCCGCCCAGGCCAGCGGTGCGCGCATTGTTTTCTCGTGCGGCTTTGACTCCATTCCGTTCGATCTGGGCGTGCTGCTGCTGCAAAACGAAGCGCGCCAGCGCTTTGGGGCGCCGCTGCCGCGGGTGCGTGGCCGGGTGCGCCGCATGAAAGGCACCTTCTCGGGCGGCACGGCGGCCAGCCTCAAGGCCACCATGGCCGCTGCGGCCACCCAGCCCGGGGTGCTGGACTTGCTGAAAAACCCGTTCTCTCTGACGCCCGGTTTTGAGGGGCCGAAGCAGCCGCCTGGCCACAAGCCAATGTATGAGGAGCAGGTGGGTGCCTGGGTCGCGCCCTTCGTTATGGCCGCCATCAACACCCGCAATGTGCACCGCAGCAACTTCTTGCTCAAGCACGCCTACGGCAAAGACTTTGTTTACGACGAAATGATGATTACCGGCCCGGGCGAAAAGGGCGAGGCCATGGCCAACGCGATTGCCAGCGACAAGTCACTGGCCTCTGACGCTGGCCCCAAGCCGGGCGAAGGCCCGTCAAAAGAAGAGCGCGAAACCGGCTTCTATGACCTGCTGTTTCTGGGCGAAGCGGCTGACGGCCGCACGCTGCGCGTGGGCGTCAAGGGCGACCGCGACCCGGGCTACGGCTCCACCTCGAAGATGATTGCCGAATCTGCGGTGTGCCTGTTGCAAGACGCCACCGCAACGCCCGGCGGCATCTGGACGCCAGGCGCGGCGATGGGCGCGCCTCTGATCGAGCGGCTGCGGGCCAACGCGGGGTTGACTTTCACGGTCGAGGGATGACGCAGCGGCCCGGCGCGCTCCCCGCGCGGGTGGCAAAGGCCATCGGCTTCGCTATGCTTTTCATAGCGGGTCACGCATATTCCACAGGGCCTTGCGGCGATTTTGTTGGAAAACTGCCAAATGTGAGTGCGCAGCTGTGCGCCAGCGCCGGGCTGCAGGCCAGCGCGGGCCGCTCAGTCCGGGGTGTGCCGCTGTACACCCGCGACATCCAGCCGCCAGACGCCAAGTTGCGGGTGCTGGTGATCGGCGCGATTCATGGCGACGAGCTGTCGTCGGCCTCGGTGGCGCTGCACTGGATTGGCCTGGCACAAGACCCCCTGATCCAGATGCCGCAGCCGGTGCACTGGCGCTTTATTCCGGCGCTCAACCCGGACGGCCTGCTCAGCCGCCCGCCCCGGCGCATGAACGCCAATGGGGTGGACCTGAACCGCAACTTCCCCACCCCCAACTGGGAGCGCGACGCCCCGATCTATTGGGAAAAGCGGGTGCGCAAAGACCCGCGGCGCTGGCCTGGCCCCAAGGCCATGTCGGAGCCCGAAACCAGGTTTGTGCACGCCGAGATGCAGGCCTTCAAGCCGCACCTGATCGTCAGCATCCACGCCCCCTATGGGGTGCTGGACTTTGACGGCCCCTCGGTGCCACCCAGCAAGCTGGGCCGCCTGTACCTGGACCAGGTGGGCATCTTTCCCGGCTCGCTGGGCAACTACGGCGGCGTGCACAAGGGCGTGCCGGTGGTCACGGTGGAGCTGCCCAACGCCATGCGCACCCCGCTGGACAGCGAGACCCGTCAGATGTGGATAGACCTTTTGCGCTGGACCAGCGAGCGGCTGGGTGCCAGCGCGCGTTAGCGAAATCAACGAGACTTGCACGCTCTGGAGAGCATACCCATGACCACCGACACCCTGGACATCCCGGCCCGCTTTGGCAGCGGCCAGGCCGTGAAGCGCCTTGAAGACGAAGCCCTGCTCAAGGGCACCGGCCAGTACACCGACGACATCGTGCCCGCGGGCCAGTTGCATTTGTGCTTT
The DNA here is from genome assembly GCA_943369755.1 of Ramlibacter sp. 2FC. Classification (GTDB taxonomy): domain Bacteria; phylum Pseudomonadota; class Gammaproteobacteria; order Burkholderiales; family Burkholderiaceae_C; genus CALROG01. The sequence continues at coordinate 33,466 of CALROG020000015.1, read as the reverse complement.
GTGCGCTCGCCCTACCCGCATGCCGACATCAGCGGCATAGACACGGCGGTGGCCAAAACCATGCCGGGCGTAGTGGCGGTGGTTACCGGGGCGGAACTGGCGGCCGCAGGCGTCAAGCCCATTCCCCACAGCCCCAACTTCAAGCGTGCTGGCGGTGCCCCGGGCGTGTCGCCGGCGCGCCGTGTGCTGGCGCTTGAGCGGGTGCGCTACGTGGGCGAGGCCGTGGCCCTGGTGGTGGCCGAAACCATGCAGCAGGCGCGCGACGCCGCTGAGGCCGTGATGGTGGACTACCAGGAGCTGCCCCATGTGGTGGGCGCAGACGATGCCACTGCCGCCGGTGCGCCCGCGCTGTGCCTTGAGGCACCTGACAACATCAGCGCCGAGCTGCGCCACGGCAACGAAGCCGCCACCGCCGAGGCATTTGCCAAGGCCGCGCATGTGGTCACGCTCGCCATCCACAACCAGCGGGTGGCGGCGCTCACCATTGAGCCGCGCGCGGTGTTGGCCTGGGTGGCCGACGACGGCCGCCTGACGCTGCGCATGAGCAGCCAGATGCCCAGCGGCGTAAAAAACGCGCTGTGCAACGACATTCTTGGCCTGCCGCGCGACAAGGTGCGGGTGACCGTGGGCGACGTGGGCGGCGGCTTTGGCATGAAGACCGGCATCTACCCCGAAGACGCCGCCGTGGCCTGGGCCGCCCATACCCTGCAACGCCCGGTGAAGTGGATTGCCGACCGCAGCGAAGACTTCCTGACCTCCACCCATGGCCGTGACCTGCAAACCCGGGCCGAGCTGGCGCTGGCGGCCGACGGCAAGATTCTGGGCCTGCGCTTGCGCTCCATGGGCAACATCGGCGCTTACGCCATCCCCACGGGCGTGGCCATCACGCTGATGATCGGCCCCTGGGTGCAGACCAGTGTGTACGACATCCAGACCATCGACTTCCATTTCAAGGCGGTGCTGACCAACACCGCGCCCACCAGCGCCTACCGCGGTGCCGGCCGACCCGAGGCGATCTTCATCATGGAGCGGCTGATGGACGAGGCGGCGCGCCAGATCGGCATGGACCGCATCGCGCTGCGCCGACGCAACTTCATTGCGCCCGAACAAATGCCCTACAAAAACCCGATGGGCCAGACCTACGACACCGGCCAGTTTGAAAAGGTCATGGACCAGGGCCTGGCGCTGGCCGACTGGGCCGGCTTTGAGGCACGCGCCGCGCAGAGCAAGGCCGGCGGCCTGCTGCGGGGCTTGGGCATCGCCACCTTTCTGGAGTGGACCGGCGGCAACGTGTTTGAAGAGCGCGTCACGCTCGATGTGAAATCAGACGGCACGATTGAAGTGTTCTCTGCCGTCAACCAGATGGGCCAGGGCATTGCCACCACGCTGGCGCAATTGGTGGTGGACGTGTTTGGCGTGCCGATCGAGCGCGTGAAGGTGATTCTGGGCGACACCGACCGGGGCGACGGCTTTGGCAGCGCCGGCTCGCGCTCCCTCTTTACCGGTGGCTCGGCCATGCGGGTGGGCTCCGAGCGCACCATTGACCACGCCAAACAGCTCGCCGCCAAAGAGCTGGAGGCCGCGGCCGAAGACATCGCCTATGCAGCCGGCCGCTTCACGGTGAAGGGCACAGACCTGGGCGTTGACCTGTTCGCGCTGGCGGCCAGGCAGGCCGGCGGCGTGATCCACATGGACAGCACCAGTGCGGTCAGCGGCCCGACCTGGCCCAACGGCTGCCACGTCAGCGAGGTGGAGATTGACCCCGCCACCGGCGCGGTGCAGGTGGTGCGCTACAGCAGCGTCAACGACGTGGGCCGCGTGGTCAACCCGATGATCGTGCGCGGGCAACTGGACGGCGGCGCAGTGCAGGGCATCGGCCAGGCGTTGCAAGAGCACATGGTCTATGACCGCGACACGGGCCAGCCCGTCACCGGCAGTTTGATGGACTACACCGCCCCGCGCGCCGACAACATGGCCTGCAACTTCGTCACCGAGATGGATGAGTCCACCCCCTGCAAGAACAACCCGCTGGGCGTGAAAGGTGTGGGCGAACTCGGCACCATTGGCGCCACGCCGAGCGTGGTGAACGCGGTGGCCGATGCTTTGGCGCGTGCTGGCAAGGCCGCTGTCGCGCCGACCATTCAGATGCCGTTGACGGCGGTGAAGGTGTGGGAGATGCTGGCGGGATAAAAGCGCAGCGTCAGCGGGGTATTTCGTTTATGTTGCGGTGAATGCGTTTCGTTGAGATAACTTGCCCTGACTCAATGGTGACAAGAAGCTCCTCTTCATAGATGTCTGCAAACGGCCCGTCTTCGCGGTAGAGACATTTGCCGAAATAGACCGCGCATTCACCGGTTTGCCATTTGGCGAAGGCAGGTAGAGGGTCGTTGCACACCTGCAGTGGAATGTTCGTGCCCCCGTCAAGTGCTTTCAGGTAGAGAGCCCCTTGATATATTTCCCAGACGACTATGTAGTTTTTCCAGTTGTCGGTCGATACTGGGCGCCGCGCTTCTTGTGGAACTGCCAACTGTCTTTGAATGTCATGATGAAAGACCTCAAGATCCAGCGGCGTCATGCCTTGCCGACCATCAACAATGATTTCGTTAAGAATTTGAGACGTCATGCCGACCTTTGATAGAAGCTCCCACTTGTCCTGGACCTGAATATTTGCTTGCGTACAGCGACTCGATATCCCGTAAGAATTTCAATAGTCGGTGCTTTGGAATACATAGGAGGTTCCTCTCGATTTCCTGCAAAGCCCGATTCAGGAACTCGTCTGGATGGAAAGTGTTGCCAGATATATGGCGTGTATAGGAGCGCGGGACTTTTAGTTCCCAGAATGGCTGCTCTTCTGCGATAAAGACTTGCTCTTGATTCGAGCTCGCCCCGCCGCGGAAGTGTCTTTGTGCCGGTTGCCATTTGGCAGCACTGAATTTAAGAAACCAACGAATCATTGCCTCCTTGCGATTGGTTTCGGGCATTTCATCCAAGACCCGATTAATTCCACCCACGTCCCCGTGCTTGTAATGGTGACGTAGTGCGATAACAGCTTTGGCGTGCAGCGCGATGTCCTTGTCGGTTGATTTCATCCGCGGAATCCTGATCTCTATAAGACGTGCCGTATTCAAATCGTAAGCGAGTTGGTGTCGCTTGAAAACGCTTGCAGCACCTTCTTGTCCATCGTCACCAGCTTCACATTAAGCTGCCGCGCCAGCGCCACAAACTCGCAGTCGTAGGCCGAGCAACTGCTGGTATGCACCAGCTCAAGCACCTGCCGCGATTCCACTTCAAACTCCGCGCCTTGCATCAGCGCTTCAGCCTCTTGTTGGATGGCCACTGTGGCATCGAATGTCAAGTTGCCGCGCCGCAGGTAGCCCGCCAGGATGTTGCGGAACTCGCTGCGCCACAGCAGCGGTGCGGCCCAATCAGGGTCTTGCTCTAGCAACGCTTCGGCGCGGGCGGTGAATTCACCCGGCAGGTACAAGTACGCCAGGATGTTCGAGTCCACCACGATCATGGGCGGCCTTCGCGCTTGAGGTTGTCAATGTCTTGCGCATTGAACGTGCCAGACAAACTGGCGCGCAGCGCTCGGGCACGCGCCAACCGGTCGGCGGTAGTGGCATTCGCGGGCAGCAGCACGGTCTCCAGGCACACGATGGCCTCACTATTCAGGCTGCGCCTGTGCACGTCCGCGGAGGCCTTGAGCCGCTGGTAGACCAGATCGGGAATGTTTTTGAGCGTCAAGGTTGTGGGCATGCCCTTACCACCAATTTGGAACCATAATGGTTGCCATTCTAGCGGTCTCGTAGCGCCCGCTCAATCCGGTTGCGCGCCACCGTCGTCTTCGGCACCTTCAACGGGAACCAGCTGCGCACGTCTTCTTCGAGTCCGATGCCGTGCATGTAGTTGTAGATGGCTTTCTTGAGCGCGCCCCCCAGCGCGTCGTGGTCCACACCGGTGGGGTCGTGAAAGCCAATGTCGTTCTTCGCAAAGCTGCCCGGCGGCAGCGGCTGCAGCGTCACGCCGTAGTCTTCGGGGTTCTTGCCCACGGGTGAATGCACGGTGCAGGCAAAGCGGTGGAAAAAGCCGCTCTGGATGCAGCCATTTTCAAACAGCTGGCGCACCAGCTCCAGCGCGTCCACCGTGTCTTGCACCGTCTGGGTGGGGAATCCGTACATCAGGTAGGCATGCACCAGAATGCCGGCGTCGCTGAAGGCGCGGGTCACGCGCGCTACCTGGTCCACGCTCACGCCTTTTTTCATCAGCGCCAGCAGCCGGTCCGACGCCACCTCCAGCCCGCCCGAAATCGCGATGCAGCCGCTGTCGGCCAGCAACTGGCACAACGCAGGGCTGAAGGTTTTTTCAAAGCGGATGTTGCCCCACCAAGAGATACCGGTGTTGCGCGCAATCAGCTCTGTGGCCAGTGCCTTCAAGGCCTTGGGCGGTGCGGCCTCGTCTACAAAATGAAAGCCGGTTTGCCCGGTTTCGCGCACGATCGTGTCGATGCGGTTGGCCAGCTCGGTGGCGCTGGCCCCTTCGTAACGGCTGATGTAGTCCAGACTCACGTCACAAAAGCTGCATTTCTTCCAGTAGCAGCCATGCGCCACGGTGAGCTTGTTCCAGCGCCCGTCACTCCATAACCGGTGCATCGGGTTGAGCATGTCCAGCAGCGACAAATATTTGTCCAGCGGCAGGCCGTCCCAGGTGGGGGTGCCAACTTCGGCGAATGCGATGTCGGGCTCAGCCATGTTCACGTAGCGCACCGCGCCGTCGTCGCGCACGAAGGTGCGCACCAGCCGCTGGCGGCCGCGCTGGCCTTGCAGGTGCTCCAGCAGCGCCAGCAGCGGGCGCTCGCCGGCGTCCAGGCTCACATAGTCGAAGTAGTCAAACACGCGCGGCTCGGCCAGCTCGCGCAGCTCGGTGTTGACAAAGCCGCCACCCAGCACGGTGGTGATGTGCGGGTGCCGGGTCTTGATGGTTTGCGCGATCCGGAACGCCGCATAAACCGCGCCGGGAAACGGCACCGACAACAGCACCACGGTGGGCGCATGGCGCGCAATCGCGTCCAGCGTCAGGGCCTGCAAGGTGTCGTCCATCAGGTTGGGCGGCGCGGCCAGTGCGTCAGCCAGAGGGTCAAACGTGGGCTGACTGCCCGCCAGCGACTCGGCATAGCGCACAAATTCAAAACGCGGATCAACTGCGTCACGCAGCACATCGGCCAGGTCGTTCAGGTACAGCGTGGCCAGGTGGCGGGCGCGGTCTTGAATGCCCAGGGCCCCAAAGGCCCAGCCCAGGGGGTCAGCGCCGTCGTCGTCTACATACACATCCAGTGAGGCAAAGCGCGGGCCCTCGGGCAGGTAGTGGCGGCCCACAATGCGATGCGCCAGGGTTGAATCACGGCCTTGCAAAAAGGCGATGGTCGGGCCAATGGTCGCCAGGTAGCGCGCCGTTTGGGCAGCAAAGGCCTGCACTGCCGGGCTGTGCGTTTTCTTTGGCAACCTGTCCACACAAGTCACCACGGCACGCAGGCCGTCTGGCGACAGCAGGCGCAGCACCAGCGCCAGCGCCAGGTCCTCCTGGGTTGCGGCGATGCCGCGCGAGCGCAGAAAGCCCGTCAGGTACGCGGTTGACGGGTAAGGCGTGTTGAGCTGCGTCATGGGCGGAATGACGCAAAGCACGCGAACGGTGGGGACAACGGGGGTAGCAGGCACACAGTGATTATCGGAGGCCGGTACCAACCCGGTATCCTTGAACACCAATTCACAGGAGTCCCTATGGCCAACGGCAAGCAAGACAAGGGCGAGGCGGTTCTTTCAAGCTGGCAACCTCCCACTGATGGCAAGGGCAAGCCGTTTGCGCTGAAAGCTTGCCCGCCTGACGCCAAACCTTATTCCAGCGGCGACAAGGCGCAAGACAAGGCGGCGGTGGAAGCCATTGCGCTTGAACTCGATGGCCTGCAAGACCTGTTTTACGCTGACCGTCGCTTCAAGCTGCTGGTGGTGCTGCAAGGCACCGACACCTCGGGCAAAGACGGCACCGTTCGCGGCGTGTTCAGCCGCACCAGTGCTCTGGGGGTGCACACCGTGGGCTGGAAGGCACCGACCGAAACCGAGCGCGCGCACGACTATCTGTGGCGCATTCACCAACAGGTGCCGGGCGCGGGTGAAGTCATGATCTTCAACCGCAGCCACTACGAAGACGTGCTGGTGCCGGTGGTCAATGGCTGGGTCACGCCGCAGCAAACCCTTCAACGCATGGCCCACATCAACGACTTCGAACGCATGCTGGTTGAAACCGGCACGGTGGTGATGAAGTTCATGCTGCACATCAGTCAGGACGAGCAGCGCACCCGCTTGCAGGCGCGGGTGGACGACCCGGCCAAGCACTGGAAATTCAGCCTGGGTGACCTGGAGGCTCGCAAGCAGTGGGCGCAGTATCAGGCGGCCTATGAAGCCCTGCTGGGCGCCACCAGCACGCCCTGGTCACCGTGGACCGTGGTGCCGGCCAACTCAAAGACCCATCGCAACCTGATGATTGCCACGCTGGTGCGCGACAAGCTGCTGGCGCTGGGGCTGCGCTACCCGCCGGAAGACGCCAAGCTCAGAGGGCTGAAGGTGGTTTAGCGCGCCGGCGGTGCCGTGCCCATGCCGGGCATGCGCTGCATCAAGCAGGTGCCGAATTGTCGGGTGGTCGTTTTTCCCGGCGTCCTTGATGCGGCGCAAGCCGATCTCTTGCAGCCGCGCCTACGCTGGTGGCTGAAGGACGCAGCATGGACACCAGTGACTTTGACTACCCCGCCAACCCCGGCACGCCCGGCGTGCTGGTCCCAGGCGGCATCGACTACGGCGTGATCAGTCCTGTGGGCGATGCGGACTGGTTCCGCATCAGCTTGGGGGCGGGCCAGCAATACCGCTTCACCATCGAGGCAGGTTCCATCAACGGCCTGTTTGACGCGCAACTGGGCCTGTACACCGCGGCGGGTGCGCTGGTGTTCCAGGCGACCACGGGCCAGGGCTTTCAGACCAGGTACATCGACTACCTGTCGCCCGACAGCGCCGACTACTTTCTGGCCGCCAGCGGCGGCTCGCTCACCGGCAGCTACAGCCTGCGCGCCACCGCGCCCGCGCCGGTGCCCGGCAGCATCGTGGGCACGGCTGGCAACGACTTTCTGGGCGGCACCGCCGGCAACGATGTGTTCATTGGCGGTGCCGGCATCGACACCGTGCGCTACTGGGGTGCACGCAGCGCGTTCAACCTGTCGCGCGACAACTCCGGCAGCTGGACGGTGCGCGATACGGGAGGCATCGAAGGGGTCGACACCCTCAGCGGCGTGGAGCGCCTGCAGTTCGCCAACACCAAAGTGGCGCTAGACCTGTCTGCCACCGGCAGCGCGGGCAAGACGGCCGAGATCATTGGGGCTGCGTTTGGCCGTGCCACGCTGACCAACAAGCAGTACGTGGGCATCGGGCTGAACTTTTTTGATGCGGGCGCCACCATGCAGCAGCTCGCGCAGATGTGCCTGTCTACCGGCGCGGTGAGCGCGCTCGACAACACCTCGTTTGTGCGCGCGGTCTGGCAGAACGTGATGGGCGCGCCGATCGACGCCACCAACCTGGCCAGTTACGTCGGCCTGCTTGAGAACAACACCTTCACCCAGGCCGGCCTGTTGGCAATTGCCGCCGAAACGCCGGCCAACCAGAGCCAGGTCAACTTGACGGGGTTGGCCGCCACCGGCATCGAGTACCTGTAAGCGCTATGAATCTTGTAGCGCCTTGCGCAAGATCGACGCGGGCTAGAGCGTAAAAGCCTGGGCCAGCAGCGGGTTGCGCTTGCCCTTGGCCTGGACTTCACGCGGCGGGCCCCCGGGCAGGCCTGCGGCCGCGCACGCGGCCTGAGAGACCAGCAGTTCGCCGCTGTTTGCGGCGTCGCACAGGCGTTTGGCGGTGTTCACGGTGTCGCCAATGAAGTCGTACGCGCGGGTGCCTTCACCGCCGACCAGTCCCTCGACCACCGGGCCCTGGTGCACGCCGGCGCCAGCGCCCAGGCCCACTGCCGCCAGCAGCGGTTGTGTGGCCAGCAGCAGCAGCCGGGCAGCCTTCACAGCCGCCGCCGCGTCGGTGAAAACAGCCATCACTTCGTCGGCCGTGTACTTGAGCTTGATCGGCGGGTGGTCGGCCAGCGCGTCTTCGGCCGCGCGGTAACAGCTGTTGAGCAACCCCACCACCGCCTCGGGGGGCTGCTGCTCGCTCCAGGCGGTGAAGCCGCGGATGTCCATGAACACCACGGCCCGTGCCACCCGCTGCAGCGCCAGCGTGCGCTCGTCGGCAATGGCGCGGTCCAGGATGCCGCGGCCCAGCGACCATTCAGAGTACTGGCGCAACCGCGCAGTCAGCGCCTGCACGGTGGCCATGGAGCGGCGCAGGTTGACGTCGGCAAACCCGAGCAGTACGCCGAGCAGCAGCAGCACCACAGCCAGGAAGTCATGGGCGCGGTCGGCGAAGAATGCGCTGGCCGACAGCGGCGTGCCCTTGATGCGCGCTTCGAACAGCGCGTACATCACCAGCGGGATGGCCGAGCGAAGCACACTCTCGGCCAGTACCAGCGCCGCCGCCGGGTGGCGTTGCTGGGCCGACTGGAGCAAGCCAAAGCCCAGCGCAAAGGCCCAGTAGGCCTGGTGGTGCCACTGCAGGAAGAAGGCAGGGCCTTCGATAGCGGTTTCCACCAGTGTGTAGAGCAGCGGCCCGGCGAGGTTGGCCAGGATCACCCGCGCCCGCCCGGTGCTGTCCAGCCATGCCATCAGCACCGCCTGGCCCAGGCCGGCGGCGAGCAGCAGGTACGGGTCGGCGCGCAGAAAGTAGCCGGGCTGCGCCAGCAGCGCCTCCAGGATCAGCACCACCAGCGGCACGTGGCCGCTGTGGGTAAGGAAGTTGCGCGCCACGCGCGCGCCCAGCGGGGCGGCGGGCAGGCTCACAGTACTCATGGCCGCAGTATCGCCCGGCTCAGCGCGCCGCCCGGTACACCAGCCCGGCCGCTACGCCGCCAAACAGGTCGCCCTGCACCAGCGCTGTTTGGGCAAACGCGGCTTGCAGCGCGTGCTGAAACGGCATCAGTGCCGACGACCCACCCGTCAGGTAGATGGCGGTCAAGTCTTGTGGCTTGAGGCCGGCTTGGTGCACGCAGTCCTGCGCACAGCGCACCACGCGCTGCAACAAGGCGTGCAGGTGCCGGGCCATGGTGTGGGCGTCAAAACCCGCTTGCAGGCCTGGCTCGATGTAGTGCAGGTCCAGTGCGGCGCAGCCTCCGGTCTGGCTGGTGGCAATCTTGGCCTGCTCCACGTCATTGGCCAGGTGGTGGGCCAGGCGGTGGTCCAGCACGGTCATCAGCCTTTGGTGCAGGTTTGGGTCGGTGTAGTTCACCCGCAAGGCCTGGGCTTCGCGCAGCGCCCGCGGCACATAGCGCCAGTGGATCAAGTGCCAGGTGGCCAGGTCAAAGAACACCGCGCTAGGCACTTCACGCTGCTGCGGCCCGGTGTGGCGAAAGCCCAGCAAGGGCATGGCGTGCTCCAGGCTGAGCTTCTGGTCAAAGTCGGTGCCGCCCAGGTGCACACCCCGGGTGGCCAGAATGTCGGCGCCGCGGTTGGCGTGTTGGGCGGCGCGCTGCGGGCCCAGGCGCACCACGGTGAAGTCAGAGGTGCCCCCGCCGATGTCGGCCACCAGCACCAGGCTTTCGTGCGCAATGCGTTGCTCGTAGTCAAAGGCTGCGGCAATGGGCTCCAGCTCGAAGCTGACGTTGCGCAGCCCCGCCGCCTGCGCCGCCTCCAGCAGCATTTGCTGCGCCAGCGCGTCGCGTTCGGGGTCGTCGTCAACAAAATGCACCGGGCGGCCCAACACCACCCGGTCCGGGGCGCTGCCGGTCTGGGCCTGGGCGCGCGCCACCACCTCTTTCAGAAAGGTCGCGATGATGTCCTGAAAGCTCATGGGCTGGCCATTGACTTCGGTTTTTTCCAGCAGCAGCGCACTGCCCAGCAGGCTTTTGAGCGAACGCATCAGCCGCCCGTCGGCCCCGCTCAGGTACTGCGCCATGGCGTCGCGGCCAAAGTGGGCGCGCCGGTCCTCGGCATTGAAAAAGATGGCGGTGGGCAGCGCAAAGTTGTCGCCTTCCAGCCGCAGGGCTTGCGCCGGGGCGTTGCCGACCCGCCAGGCCGCCGCCGAGTTGGACGTGCCAAAGTCAATGCCCAGCGTTCTGTTCATGGCAAAACCGGCTGTAGCCCTCGTCTAGACTGCGTGAGCCACTATTAAAAATGTAGCAGACTGCGCAAGGGCGGTGGCGTCGGTTTGCACTGCGTCGGGCGGCCCGCCCTTGCCCCACAGCACGCCGCCCCAGGCCGCGCCAAAAAACTGGGCACAAAGCGCGGTGGAGTCGATCATCGGCTGGGCCTTGGCGCGGTCGCCGCTGGTGGTGATGAGCTGAAACGTCTTGGTGGCCATTTCGTCCTTGAACGCCAGGCCCGGCACGCGGATCCAGGCGCTCCAGTGGTCCATCAGTGTTTTGAGCGCAGTCGGAAAGCTGTACCAGTACACCGGGGCCACCAGCACGATGTGGCTGGCCGCGCGCATGGCGTCCAGCACGCGGCGCAAGTCGCCCTCGGGCATCGGATAGGTGCCCGCCGTGTGGCGCTGGTCCACAAAGGGCGGCAGATTCATCTGCGCCAGATGCAGCCAGGTCTGTGGTGTGGCGGCGGGCAGCGCTTCGGCGGCCTTTTGCGCCAGCCATTCAGTGTTGCCCAGGTGGCCCGGTTCACGCGCCGAGGCAACCAGAAAAAGCAGGTTTAGGGGTTGTTTCATGCGGCGATGGTAGCCGCACTCCCCGTCTTGGCGCCGCCGCGGCTGGCACCGTAAAAACTGAACGCCATCGCGGGCTGTTCGCCGCTGATCAGCTCGGCCAGTGCCTTGCCCGAGCCGGCGCCGTGGGTCCAGCCCAACGTGCCGTGCCCGGCGTTGACCCACAGTTTGCGCACCCCGGTCTGGCCGATATAGGGGATGTTGGTGGGGGTGGCCGGGCGCAGGCCGGTCCAAAAGCGCGGGTTGCCGCCCTCGGCTTCGCTGCGGGTGTCGCACACACCGGGCAACACCATCTCAATACGTTGCGCCAGCATGCGGCAGCGCGCTTGCGCCAGCGGGGTGTCCAGCGAGGTGTCATAGCCGCCAAGTTCGATCGTGCCGGCCACCCGCAGCTCGTCGCCCAGGCGGCTCATTGCGCACTTCACCTCGTCGTCGATGGTGCTGACAAAGGGTGCGCGTTCGGGCTGTTTGAGACGAAAAGTTGCGCTGTAGCCCTTGCCGGGGTAGATCGGCAGGTCAACGCCCACGCCGCGCAGCAGCGCCGCGCTATAGCTGCCGCAGGCCACCACCACCGCGTCGGCGCTGAGGGTGCGGCGCTCGCCGGTCTGGCGGTCACGCACCCGCACTGCCTCCAGCGCGCCACCGGCTTTCTCAAGCCGCTGGATGTCGTGGTTGAACAGGAATTGCGCCCCGCGCGCACCGCTCAGGCGCGCCAGTTCCTGGGTGAACACCCGGGCGTCGCCGCTTTCGTCGCTGGCGGTGAAGGTGCCGCCCACAATGCGGTGGCCGAATGACTTGAACGCGGGCTCGATGTCCAGCAGTTCATTGCGGCTGACGACACGGCGCTGCACTCCGTACTTCTGCATCAGCAGGGCGGCGTCCGCGGCGGCCCCGAAAGACTTTTCGTCGGTGAAATAGTGGGCAATGCCGCGCTCCAGCCGCTGGTAGCTTATGCCGGTGGCGCGGACCACGTCTTTCAGTGCCGCATGGCTGTAAGCCCCCAACGCCACCAGTTGCTGCACATTGCGCTCGAACGCGGTGTCGTTGCACTGGCTCAGGAACTGCAGGCCCCAGCGCCACTGCTGCCAGTCGATCTGCGGGCGAAACAGCAGCGGCGCGTCGTTGCGGAACATCCATTTGAGCAACTTGGCCGGGGCATCGCGGTTGGCCCAGGGTTCGCAGTAGCTCACCGAAATTTGGGCCGCGTTGCCGAAGCTGGTTTCAAGGGCGGCTTCAGGCTGGCGGTCGACCACGGTCACGTCGTGGCCGCGCTCCAGCAGATGCCAGGCGGTGCTGGTGCCGATAATCCCGGCCCCGAGAACAAGAACTTTCATGGCCCGCAGTGTGGTGGAACTTGTCTCTAATTAAAAGAAAAATTAAACTCTATGCGAAAACATCAGCGCACCTTATATGAGCACCTTTGACCCCGACGCCCTTGAATGCCTTGCCGCGATAGTGGAAGAAGGCGGTTTTGAACGGGCGGCGCAACGCCTGTCGATCACCCAGTCGGCCGTATCGCAGCGCCTGCGTGCCCTGGAGGCGCAGGTGGGCACCGTGCTGATCGTGCGCAGCCGCCCGCTCAAGCCGACCTCGGCCGGGCAGTTGTTGCTCAAGCACACCAAGCAGTTGCGGTTGCTGCGCGCCGACCTGGAGCGCGACCTGAAGGAGCTGGCTCCCAGCTCCACCGGCAGTGGACGGGAAGAAGAACGGATTTCCATTGCCGTCAATGCCGACAGCATTGCCACCTGGGCGCTGAGCGCCCTGGGCGAGCTGGCGCGCCAGGGCCTGCCGCTGGAAATCATCACAGACGACCAGGACTTCACCCACGGCTGGCTGCGCGAGGGCCAGGTGCTGGGCTGCGTTACCACCCTCAAGCTGGCGCTGCGCGGCTGCAAGGTGGTGCCTTTGGGGGCCATGGACTATGTGGCCGTGGCCCGGCCCGACTTGGCGCAAGCGCGCCTGCCCAAGGGCTTGTCGCCGCACAACTTCCGCGAGGTGCCGTTCATTGCCTTCAACCGCAAGGACGACGGCCAGGCGGAGTTCGTGGCCAAGGCGTTTGGCCTGAAGCGCGTGACGCTGAGCCAGCTCTTCGTTCCCAGCTCCGAAGGCCAGGTCCGCGCGGTGCTGGCCGGCTGGGGCGTAAGCGTCCTGCCCGAGCTGCTGGTGCGCGGCCTGCTCGAGCAGGGCCAGCTAGTCAACGTCTGCCCCGGGCACGCCCTGCCGATCCAGCTCTACTGGCATTGCTGGAACCTTGAATCAGACTTGCTTGACGCGCTGAGCACCGCGCTGACCAGCGCCGCCCGCGCTGCCTTGACGAACACCTGAGCGAGGTATCCAATCATTCGATACAAGATGTATCGATGGTTGACGCCCCGCTGGTTGGCTGGCTTATTGGCCAGTGTGCTGCTTGCGTTTTCAGGCGGCGGTGTCAGCGCGCGCAGCGTTCTGGACCTTGACGTTCAGAAGCAACCGGTGCAGTTGATGGACTGGGGCGACTACTGGATCGACACCAGCGGCAAGACAACTCTTGACGCGGTGCTCAAGCTGCCCGGCACAGCGCTGCAGCCCACCGCCGACGGCAAGCTGTACCCGCTGCGGCCCGGGCAGGTGCTGTGGATCCGGTTCGCGGTGCCGCCCGCGCCCGACCACGAACGCTGGTACCTCAAGCTGCCCAACCCGGCGATCGACAAGGTCACCCTCTTCACCCTTGCAGATGGCGGCTGGACGTTCCAGATCGCGGGCGACCGGGTGCCGGTGGCGCATTGGCCGCTGCCCAACCTCTACCCAATCTTGCCGCTGCAGGTGTCGGCCGCTGACATTGGCCGCTATGTGTTGCGCATTGAGGCCAGCAGCAGTTTCAGCACGCCGATCGAGTTTGTCAGTGAAAGCGGGTTGTCATCCGAGCAGCAGCGCATCTCGCTGTTGCACGGGGTGTATTTCGGCTTGCTCAACATGGTGGCCATCTTTGCCTTGATTAGCGCGGTGGTGATGCGCGACCAGGCCTACCTGTGGTTCAGCCTGTATGCCTTGGCCATCAATGTGTCGGTTGCCACCGGCGTCGGCGTGGCCGGGCTGCACCTGTGGCCGCAGCACCCTTACTGGGCCGACGCGGCGGAGTACGTGCTGCCGTCACTGAGCTTTGCGCCGCTGCTGGTGTTCGTTGCGCTTACCGCGTCGCTGCGGGCCCGTTCCGCGCCGGTGTTCTGGCTGTTCTGCGCACTGGCCGCGGGCTCGGTGGGGGTGGCGCTGGCGGCGTATTTGCTGCCCAGCCCGCTGCGCCTGCAACTTTTGTTGGGCACGGTGCTTGGCTTGTCGTTGGTGGGTATTGCCGGCCTGGTCTGGGCCTGGTACCACGGTGACCGGTTTGCCCGCTGGCTGCTGCTGGCCTTTGCGCCGATGGTGATGGCGCTGCCGTTTCCGGTTGCGCGCTGGCTTGAACTCGCGCCGCTGAGCTTCTGGTCCCAGCATGCGGTGCAGCTGGCCCTGGGCATTACCCTGCCCACGGTGTTTTTGCTGCTGATCCTGCGCAGCCAGGAGCGGCGCGACTACCGTCGCCGCATCACCCAGCTGGACCAGGTCGACCCGATGACCGGGCTGGTCAATGACGATGTGTTCAACCACCGCCTGCGGGGGTTGATTGAACGCTCCGAGCGCTTTAACTGCCAGAGCGCAGTGGTGCTTGTGGACTTCACCAACCTGCACAAGCTGCGCGAAGAATTTGGCCGCAAAGCGGTGCTGGAGGTTTTGCTGCGCCTGGCCGGCCGGCTGACTTCTTTGGTACGCGACGTCGACACGGTGGCTCGCATCGGCGAGGCCCGCTACGGTGTGCTGATCGAAGGCCCGGTGCCGCCAGAACGCTCTGGGGCGTTGGGCTCCAAGCTGCTGGCCCGGCTGATCTTGCCGTTTCCGCGCATGCCCATGGGCCTGACGGTACGGCCCAAGGTGGCCGTGGCGCTGGTGCCGGCCCAGGGCGACAGCGTTGAGGCCGTGCTTTTGCGGCTGGACGGCATCCTCAAGGGGGCCTCGCCCGACAACCGCAAGAACATCTTCGTGGCGGACTCTGAGCCCGCCTCGCAACCCGCCTCCCAGCCGCAGTCCGCGCCTTGATTTGCCTTCACCCGGTCGGCTGACACACGCGCTGTTTGTTCTGTGACCGGCCGGTTGCAAAACAAACCGACCATTTTTTTTCGAAAGCAACGGGCTAAAATTGCGACATGAACAGCAGAACTGATGGGGCCAAGGTGTCCTTCAAGGCGCAAATGTTGCGCGCCCGCGAGGACGCCATCGTGCAGACCGTCAACCGCTTGCTCGCCGAGAAGGGCTTTGACGCCATGACGGTAGACGAGGTTGCGGCGGCGGTCGGTATTGCGAAAGCGAGCCTTTACAAACATTTCCCGAGCAAAGAAGACCTGGCCGCCGCGGCAATGGTGCGCGTGATGCGCCGCGCCCAGGACTTTTTGGCAACGGTAGCGGCCGATTTGCCCCCGCTGGAAAAAATTCGCAGCGTGGCGCGCTGGACCATGCAGGTGCAACTGGCCGGTGAAATGCCCTCGTTGCCGAGCCAGAACTCGTCGCTGCGCGCCGTGCTGATGAGCAACCGCGACTACATGGACGGCTTGATGGAAATCAGCGACCGGCTCGGTGGCTGGATCGAGGCGGCCCAGCAAGCGGGCACGCTCAACGCGGCTTTGCCCCCGATTGCGGTGCTTTACACGCTGTTTGCCCGGGCCTGCGACCCGGTGCTGGAGTTTCTGAAAATGGGCGGCCAGCACACCGACGCGCAGATTGTCGAGCTGGTCATGAGCACCTGCTTTGACGGGCTCAACCGGCGCTAAAGCTCGAGGCAGAAGCGTTCCCTGAACCCCTGCTGCTCGCCCTTTTCGGCGTAGCCCAGCGGGTTGGCCACCACCCGGCAGCCGCGGTGCACATAGTTGCTGGGGCAGTGCAGGTGACCATGCAGCCAGACCTTGGCAAAGGGCAACAGGTCATCCAGCGCGTTGCAAAAGCCTGCGGTGCCCGGCACGTTGCCGTAGCGCGGGTCGGCGCTGTGCAGGCTGGGGGCGAAATGCGTCACCGCCACCGTGGTGCCCGCAAACGGCACGGCCAGCGCCTCGCGCAGCCAGTGCTGGCACACCAGGGCCTGTTCGCGCACTGCGTCGGCCAGCCAGGGCGCGCCGTGGCGAGTGGTTCCAGTCGTGCGCAGGTACCAGTTGGCAGCGCGGAAGGCCTTTTCACGGGCCTTGAGCTGCTGGGCCGGACGCGCCTGCAGCGCCATGGCGTCGAAGTCGCTCCACAGCGTGGTGCCAACAAACCGTACATCGCCCATGACCACCGATTCACGTTCCAGCCAGGTGATGCCCAGCCGTTCGCAGGTGTCGCGCAGCCGTGCATGCGTAGCGTCGAATTCCACCGCGTCGTACTCGTGGTTGCCCGGCACATAGAGCACCGGCACCGGCCAGCCGCGCAAGGGCGAGAAACGCTCCAACCCGAAGTCGGCGCCCGGCAGGCGGGAGCCGTACTGGTAGGAGCCGATGTCGCCGGCCAGCACCAGCAGGTCGGCGTCGCGGGCGGGGCGGGGAAGGAAGTCCGGCTGGACTTCAAGGTGCAGGTCTGACAAGAGCTGGAGTTTCACCCGCCCATTGTTGCAGGCACGGGCGCAGGGTCAGGCGGCGACAACGGTTTCTTCCAGCGCGCCAAGCTGCATCACGTCGGACAGCAGGCTGTAGGCTGCGGTCCAGGCCTCGCGCACTTCGGGGCTGAACTTGGGGCCCAGGCCCTGCTCCAGCGTCCACAGCAACGCGCTGCCCACCGTGGCGTAGTGCTCGGTGCGCACGCCGTAGCGCACATGGCGCGCGCCAAGCTGGCGCACCACCGGGGCGAGCTTTTCCAGGTTGCGCAAGCCGCCCACGGCGCTGCCGATCATGCTCATCAGCATCTGGCCTTGCTGACCCATGTTGCCCTTGAACATTGGCCGCAGAGCCGGGTCAAGCGTGAACAGGCGGTTGTAAAACAGCTCGGCGGCCGTGGCGGCAATTGGTTTGACATCGGCAAAGGTTTGCTGCACGAGATCGATTTGTTGCGGGGTCATGGAAGGCTCCTTGGGTCGGGTTGCGGGTTGAAAGGGGTCAGTTGCCAAAAATGGCGCTCAGGCGGTTCATCACCGAAGCGTCGGCCGCAATCTGTGCGTCCTTGTCGGCCTGCGTGTACGGCGCGCCGATGGCCTTGCCGATGTCCACCTGGTCGAAGCTGTGGCGTGCGCTGCTGTACACCGTCATGGCCACGGCGTTGCCCGTGGCGCTGCCGGCGCCCAGCGTCTGCGCTACCGAGACGCGGTTGTCGCAACGCCCTGCCGTGTAGAGCGGGTCGGTCGCCGCGTGGTGGATCGTGACCGGGGCGTACGGCAGCCAGGTAGTCTTGGCTGTGGTGCTGGCGTCGCCGCCAAATTCATTGATGAGCCCGCAGCCCGGGTAGAACGCGAAGGCCTCACTGAATGGCTTGCTGCCAGCACTGCCTTCGTTGGTGGTGTCCATCGTTGCCATCACGGCGCTGGCACCGTTGCTCCAGCCCAGCAGGGCAATGCGGTCGGCTGTGACATGACCATTGGCGAGCAGCCAGGCTCGGCCGGCCAGTGCGTCCTTCGGCCGTACGGTGGCTTCATTCAGGCCGGCGCTGCCGTTGTTGCACTCATTGAACAGCCGGCGCGGCGTAAAGCTGTCCACCAGCAGGCCGGTGTAGCCGGCCTTGGCAAGGCTCTCGCCCCAACGCTTGTGGATGTGCGACAACGCCTTGATCGAGGGCTGCGCGTCGGTCGACTCGATGCCGTTGGACCACACGCCTGCGCAGCCGTGCATCATCACCACAGCGGCGTTGCGCTGCGGTGCTGTCGGGTCGCTGAAGACAAAGCCGGTCAGCGCCTGGCCTTCGGCATTGGTGAAGCTCACCTTGGTCATGGTCACACTGCTGGCGGGCGCAGCGCTCGCGCGCAACGGCTGTGCGGCGCCAGCCTGCGGCGCGGCAAGACTCTCGTCTTCAGCGCCGCCGCCGCAGGCGGCCAGCGCCATGGCGGCCAATGTGATCAATACGGCGTGTTGCAGGCGCTTCATGCGGCGCAGGCGGGGGTTGAAGGCGGTTGCGTTGTTCATCGGGATGCTCCAGGCTTGGTTGGCTATGCCTTTACATCTCAACTCCTGTGCCAGATTGAAAACCAAATGAAATCAACAACTTGCAAGAAGCGCGGGGTTGTAGCCTGTCGGTGTTTGCCGACAGGCCTTGGGCGTTGCAGAGGCGATTGCGTTTGAAATCAGGCACTTGCCGTGTCGGCATTGGCCGACACCTGCACCCGTGAATAGCGCACGCTTTCAGGCCTTGAAGGCGGCAGGCTCGATCTGGTGGCGCCCGAGCAGGGCGTAGAAGTCGGTGCGGTTGCGTTGGGCCAGCTTGGCGGCCTGGGTGACGTTGCCGCCGGTGAGCTTGAGCAGCTGGATCAGGTAGTCGCGCTCAAACTGGCGGCGGGCCTCGTCAAATGGCAGCATCTCGCTGCCCTGGTTGGACAAGGCGCGCTGTACCAATGTCAACGGTATCAGTGGTGTGGTGCACAGCACCACACACTTCTCCACCACGTTCTGGAGCTGGCGCACGTTGCCCGGCCAGGGTGCGCCGGCCAGCAGCTCCATTGCACCGGGCGCAAAGCCGGCCAATGTCTTGCCGTAGCGCTGTGCCAGCGTGGCCATGAAGTTCTGCGCAATCAGCGCAATGTCTTCGCGCCGCTCCACCAGGGTCGGCAAGTGCAGGCTGACCACGTTGAGGCGGTAGAACAGGTCTTCGCGAAAGCTGCCCGCTGCAACCTCTTCGTCCAGTTTGCGGTGCGACGCTGAAATCACCCGCACATCGATGCGCTGGGCCTTTGCAGCACCCACCGCGCGAACCTCGCGCTCTTGCAGCACCCGCAGCAGCTTGACCTGCATGGCCAGTGGCAGGTCGGCAATCTCGTCCAGAAAAATGGTGCCGCGCTGGGCGCTGACAAACAGGCCCGGGTTGTCGCGTACTGCGCCGGTGAATGCGCCCTTGACGTGGCCAAACAGCTCCGACTCGACCAGGTTCTCAGGGATGGCGCCGCAGTTCACCGCCACCAGCGGCTCACGCCCGCGCGGGCTGGCTGCGTGAATGGCGCGCGCCAACAGCTCCTTGCCAGTGCCGCTGGCGCCGTGGATCAGCACCGAAGCGTCGCTTTGCGCCAGCAGCCGCGCCTCGCTCAGCAGCTGCACCATGCGCGGGCTGCGCGTCAGAATCGCTTCGCGCCAGGCTTCACCGGGTTCGTCGCCCGGCATGTCGGCCCCCAGGGCACGCGACGCGGTCAGCGCACGCTCTACCTCGGCCATCAGGTCGCGCGCTTCAAAGGGTTTGGTGATGTAGCCGAACACGCCGCGCTGCAAGGCCTTCACCGCGTCGGGAATAGTGCCGTGCGCGGTCAGCATCAGTACCGGCAGCAGCGGGTGGCGGCGGTGCACCGCGGCGAACAGTTGCAGGCCGTCCATCCCGGCCATGCGCAGGTCGGTGATCAGCAGCGCCGGCAGCTCATGGTCAAGCCGGGCCAGCGCGGCCTCACCACCGTCGGCCTCAATGACCTCATGGCCTTCGTGGCGCAGCCGCAGGGACAACAGCCGCAGCAGCGCCGGGTCGTCATCAACGATCAGGATGCGCGCCATCGTGGCGGCTAAGCCAGTGGCGCGTGCAGGTGCACGTGAAAGGTGGTTTGCTGGCCGGGCGCACTTTGCACATCGATGGTGCCGCAATGCAGGCCCACGCATTCCTTGACGATGTGCAGGCCGATGCCGGTGCCCTGGATGTTGCCAACATTGGTGCCACGGTGAAAGCTCTCGAACAGCCTTGGCAGGTCGGCCGCCGGAATGCCGATGCCGCGGTCCGTTACATGCAGGTGCAGCCGTTCCTTGTCGGCACTGACCGCGCAGGTCACGGCCGAATCGGGCGGCGAATACTTCAGCGCGTTGGACAGCAGGTTGACAAGCACATGGCGCACCAGCACCGGGTCAATCAGGCGTGGCTGGTCCACGCCGTCGCATTGCATGGCGATGCGTGCGGCCTGGGGGTTGGCGCGGTCCATTTCAGCGGCAATTTGCACCAGCAGGTCGGGCATGCGCTGCGGCCGGGGGCTGAAGGCGAACTTGCCTGACTCCAGCCGGCTGGTCAGCAGCACCTGGTCGACCATGTCGTTCATTCGGGCCACGGCGGTCTTGATCAGCGTCAGCATTTCCTTGCGCTCATCCGGCGGCAGCCGGTGGCCGTAGTCGTCCAGCAACTCCACCGACGAGAGAATTGCCGCCAGCGGTGTGCGGAATTCGTGCGAGGCCACGGCCACAAAGCGCGACTTCAGCTCCGACAGCTCGCGCTCCCGTGACAGCGCGTTGCGCATGTCCTGCTCGACCTGGCGGCGCAACGTTACGTCGGTCAGAAAGTTCAGCGTGGCGGGCGTTGCGCGCCACTCAAACAGCACCGCGCTGATTTCAAGCCAGACGATGGTGCCGTCTTTGTGTACCACGCGAAACTGGTAGTGATTCTCGACCTGCTCACCGCGCAGTCGGCGCATGTGGTTGCTCAGCACCAGGTCGCGGTCATCGGGGTGGATGAACTCGATGAACGGGCGCGACAGGGCGGTTTCTTCGTCCAGCCCGGTCAGGGCCAGGGCGCGCGGGTTGGCGTACAGAATGCGCCCCGCCGCTGTGACCAGGATGCCCTCGTTGACGTTCTCGACCACCTTGCGGTACTTGGCCTCGGAATCCGCCAGCGCGCGTTCAGCGGCCTTGCGCCGCGAGATGTCCCGAATGAACGAGCTGAAGGTGTGCTGGTCGCCACTGCGCACCGGCCAGATCGACAGCTCGGCGTCAAATTCCTCGCCACTGCGGCGCAGCGCGGTGGTTTCCACCCGCCGGTTGAACATCACGGCCGTGCCGTCGCGCAGGTAGCGGGCAATGCCCGCCGTGTGGTGCTCGCGGTGCAGCGGCGGAATGATCAGATCGGTTAGCCGCTTGCCCAGCACGTCCACGCGGGCCCAGCCGAACATGCGTTCGGCGGCGTTGTTCCAGTCAATGATCAGGCTCTGCTCGTCAATGGTCACCACGGCGTCGTTGGCGGTGGCGATCAGGGTTTGCAGCCGGGTTGTGGCGTCACTGAGGTTGCGCTCGGCGTCGGTGCGCCGGCTGATCTCGGCGCGCAGCCGCGCCGTGGTGTCGAGCTGCCAGGTCACGTCACGCGCGATATGCGTCACCCGCAGCAGCTCGCCACCGGCGGCGCGCACCGGGAAGGCGCTTTCGCGCAGCCAGGCGGTGCGGCTTTGGCTCACCATCTCCGCCGGTCGGGGCGGCTGGGTGACACGGTACTCTTCGGTGTAGCCGTTCGAGCCAGCGCTGGTCAGCAGGTGGCGCGACTGGCTCAGGCGGGCCCGATCATCGGCATGCACCTGATTCATCAGTGCCTGTGGCCCGCCCAGCCCCTGGGAGGCTGCGGCAAAACCCCAGAAGCGCTCGAACGCCTTGTTGGAATAGGTGATTCGCTGGGTCTCGGGCTCCCAGACCCAGAGCATTTCATCAATGCTGTCGGCCACCTGGATCAGCCACTCCTCGCCCAGCCGGTGAATTGCGGCAGTCTGTGGCGAAGTCGGCGCGTTCATGGGTTACAAGCATACTGCCTCGTGACGCAGCGCAAACTATGTCGAGAACGCATGGGTATCGCGCCCCGCTAGGCTTGCAACCCTAGGGAAAACCCTTATTCTAGGTTTGTCGTAACTTTTCACCGCATCTTGGCGGTGACCCAGACCATGTATACCTTGTTTGCCCAATTGACCCGTTTTCGCCTCTGGGGCCGCTCTGCCACTGCCCTGCGCAGTTCTGGTGAGCCCGTCGCCGGGGAAGACGGCGTTGCCTCCCAGCTCATGGAGCGCGCCGAGTCGCGGGCCGGCCTGAACCCGCGCCAGGCCCGTGAACTGCGCCGCGCCGCCAGCGCCTATCTGAGCGTTGTACGCTAGGCGTTTCAAGGCAAAACCGGCTGTAGCCCGCGTGCAGATTGCCTGAGCCACTATAAAAAGCATAGCAATTTAGCGCGCAAACGCCTGGCCCGCCGCAGCCACCACTGCCAGGCGCAGCCAGGCGTGTTCGCTGCGCTGGCCCTGGCGAATGTGCCAGAGCGAGTCCACATGCACCGGCGGGAGCTCAAACGGCAGCTCGCGCACCTTGAGCTCGCTGGCCATGCCGGTCACCGTTACAAAGTGGCGCGGCAGCACCGTCAGCAAGTCTGAGCCCGCCACGACGCGCCCGGCGGTGAAGAACTGGTTGACCGTGAGCACAATGCGCCGCGCCTGACCCAGCGAAGCCAAGGCTTCGTCTACAAAGCCGAACGGCCGCCCGGAAAAGCTCACCAGCAGGTGGTGCGCACTGCAAAACCGCTTGAGGGTGAATGCGCCACTGGCCAGTTGGTGGCCTTTGCGCATCACACACACGTATTCACCGTCGTACAGGCGCTGGTGTTCAAAAGCCGCTTTGCCGCCGGCCTGGGCCTGCGCCGTGAGGTCGGCCAGTACCGCCGGGAAGAACCCCACCGCCAGATCAATATGGCCGTCGTCCAGCAGGCGGCGCGGGTCGCGCGTGGTGAGGGGCAACACCCGCATCGACACCCCCGGGGCATCTTGCTCAATGATTGCCACCAAACCGGGCATCAGCTCAGCCGCCGTGGCGTCGGCCATGGCCAGCACGAAGGTGTTGTTGGCGCTGGCCGCTACAAAGTCACCCGGGGCCAGCGAGGCCTCAATCTGGCGAAGCGCGTCGCCTATGGCCGGCCAAAGCGCCAGCGCCCGCGGGGTTGGCTCCACGCCATAACCCTTGCGGCGCACCAGCTCGTCACCCAGCGTCTCGCGCAGGCGGCGCAAGGCATTGCTCACCGCGGGCTGCGTCATGGCCAGATTGCTGGCTGCCCGGGTCAGGTTGCGCTCGTTCATGACCTGGTCAAAGACCCGAAGCAGGTTCAGATCAAGGGTTCGGAAGTTGAAGTTGGCCATACGATTTGTGAATGATAGCCATCACCAATCTAAATTGGATATATATCAGTATTAACCCTAATATTCTGCCTACGCACCCGGCCATTTCGCCGCGAGCGCTTTGAAAGGGATTGACCATGACCAGCTTTGTACACACCGAATACTTCACCGAACACCCTGGCGTTGTGCGCGCAGAGCGGGCCGCCGCCAGCCTGAAGAACCTGGCCAGCAGGTTTGACGGTGCCCGGGGTGCTGCGACGTTGCTGCTGGCCGCGGTGGTCGCGGCGCTGCTGGTGGTTGCCAACCAGGTGGTGGAGACCTGGACCGAAGGGCACCTTCTGATGGCCTGGATCGTCATGTGGACGATTGCCTTCACCGCGCTGGCCCTGCTGGCCGCGCCGGCACGCAACGCCGGCAGCGTGCTGCGCACCGCCGTGCGGGTGCTGCGCGAGCGCCGCCGGCAGTCTGCCCAGGACGAGGAGCTCTGGGCACTGGCGCAAACCGACGCCCGCGTAATGGCCGACATCAGCCGCGCCATGAGCCGCGACGCCGACGGTGATGTGCGCGGCTTTTCCTGAATCCGTTCAACCCGCCCCATGAAAAAGGCCACCGCATGCGGTGGCCTTTTTCAATGGGGCAGCGTCAGGCGGCTAGGCGCTGCTCGATCTTCGCCTTGGTTTCGTTCAGCTCGCTGGGCAGGTGGTAGGCCAGTTGCTGGAACAGCTCGGTGTGCAGCGCCAGCTCTTTTTGCCAGGCGGCCTTGTCGATGCTGGTGACGGTGTTGAACTGTTCGGCGGTGAAGTCCAGCCCGGTCCAGTTGAGCTCTTCGTACGCCGGGCTGACGCCAAAAACATGCTCTGTGCCGGCGGCCTTGCCTTCGATGCGGTCGATCATCCACTTCAGCACGCGCATGTTCTCGCCGTAGCCGGGCCAGACGAACTTGCCGTCTTCGCCCTTGCGGAACCAGTTGGCGGTGTAAATGCGCGGCAGCGTGGCGCCCGAGGCCTCGAGCTTCTTGCCCAAGTCTAGCCAATGCTGAAAATAGTCGCTCATGTTGTAGCCCATGAAGGGCAGCATGGCGAACGGGTCGCGGCGCACCACACCGGCCTGGCCGGTCGCGGCGGCGGTGGTCTCGGAGCCCATGGTGGCGGCCATGTAGACGCCCTCTGTCCAGTTGCGGGCCTCGGTCACCAGCGGCACGGTGGTAGAGCGGCGGCCGCCGAAGATGAAGGCGTCAATCTTCACGCCAGCCGGATCGTCCCAGGCGCTGTCCAGCGCCGGGTTGTTGATGGCGGCCACGGTAAACCGCGCATTGGGGTGGGCCGCTTTGGCACCAGTCTCCTTGGCAATTTGCGGCGTCCATGGCTTGCCCTGCCAGTCAATGGCGTGGGCCGGTGCGTCGCCCATGCCCTCCCACCACACGTCGCCGTCTTCGGTCAGCGCCACGTTGGTGAAGATCACGTTTTTGTCCAGGCTGGCCATGCAGTTGGGGTTGGTCAGCGTGTTGGTGCCCGGGGCCACGCCAAAGTAGCCGGCTTCGGGGTTGATGGCGCGCAAGGTGCCGTCGGCTTGCGGCTTGATCCAGGCGATGTCGTCGCCAATGGTGGTGACCTTCCAGCCGTCAAAGCCCTTGGGCGGGATCAGCATGGCGAAGTTGGTCTTGCCGCAGGCGCTGGGGAATGCGGCCGCCACGTGGTACTTCTTGCCCTCGGGGTTGGTCACGCCCAGGATGAGCATGTGCTCGGCCAGCCAGCCTTCGTCGCGGCCCATGGTCGATGCTATGCGCAGGGCAAAGCACTTCTTGCCCAGCAGTGCATTGCCGCCGTAGCCCGAGCCATAGCTCCAGATCTCGCGCGTCTGCGGGTAGTGCACGATGTACTTGGTGGGGTTGCAGGGCCACTTCACGTCGGCCTGCCCGGCTTGCAGCGGCGCACCCACGGTGTGCACGCAGGGCACAAACTCGCCGTTGACGCCCAGCACGTCGTACACGGCCTTGCCCATGCGGGTCATGATTTTCATGTTCACGGCCACATAGGGGCTGTCTGACAGCTCAATGCCGATGTGGGCAATCGGTGAGCCCAGCGGGCCCATGCTGAACGGCACCACATACAGCGTGCGGCCCTTCATGCAACCGTCAAACAAGGGCTGCAAGGTGGCGCGCATTTCGGCCGGGGCCATCCAGTTGTTGGTGGGGCCGGCGTCTTCCTTCTTCTCGGAACAAATGTAGGTGCGGTCTTCCACCCGGGCCACGTCGCTCGGGTCGGAGCAGGCCAGGAACGAGTTGGGCCGCTTGATCGGGTCCAGCGCCTTGAAGGTGCCTGCGGCCACCAGTTGCTGGCACAGGCGGGCGTATTCCTCTTCGCTGCCATCACACCAATAAATGCTGTCGGGCTTGCACAGCGCGGCCATGTCGGCCACCCAGGCAATCAGCCGGGCGTTCTTCACGAACGGCGGGGCATTGAGATTCAAGCCTTGCATCACGGGAGAGTTCATCCAATAGCTCCTAAGTTTGAAAACCAGATTTCAAAAAGGGCCGGGGCTGTACGAGTGACGAGCACGCACCTTTTTGAAATCGGGCTGGGCTCAGTCGGCGGGGCGGAGTCGCGGGATGGGCAACTGCAGGGCGTGAAGGATGTTTCACAGTCCACCGGGTCGGCTGGGATGGCAATTTTATGAAACCGCTTGGTAACTTGCCTGCCGACATGGGCAATATCCATGCAAAACTTGCATGAGGTTATGCATGGCGGGCGCAGTGGTCGCAGAACAGCAGGCGCAAAAAAACCCGCAGGGGCACCGTGCGGGTTTTTTTTGGATCGGCTCTGGCGGGCGCTGCCGCCGCAGGCTCGGGGCCTGCGTCAGGCCATTGCGATGGCAATAAACGCCAGCAGGAACATCAGCACGCCGCCCATGACGGGCAGCACGATGGGCATGGCCGGAACGATGGCTTCTACGGCATCAACCGGTTCTTGCGGGGTGTCGGTGTTGTGGCTGGACATGGCTTTAAACCTCAAAGTCGTGAGAACTGGCCGGATTTTACCTTGCCAAGCCCGCAGCGCTTACAGCAAGGCATACGTGGTGGTGGCCCGGCAAACACTTTTGCCGTCCTGGGCCCCGCGAATATCGATCTCGCCAAACGCCAGCGACTTGCCCGCGCGCACCACCCGGGCCTGCACCAGCGCGTCCTGGCCCGACAGCGGTTTCAGAAAGCTGGTGTTCATCTGCACCGTGGTGCAGGGCCGGAACTCGCCAAACTGGTTGATCAGCGCCAGCACCATGGCGGTGTCAGCCGCGGCCATCATGGCCTGGCCGCACAGCATGCCACCCACCCGGCTGAGCTGGTCGCTTTGCGGCAGGCGCAGCGTCACGCTTTCTGCGTCAAACGCCTCTACCTTGAGGCTCAACGCCTGCACCCAGGGCGCGAAGTAATCGGCCAGCGCGGCCTGCAGGGTGTCTGCCGTCATTTCTGTTCCTCGGCTTGAAAGCCCGCATTGTGCAGCGCCTCAAGCACGCCAGCCACATGGGCGCGGCCCCGGGTCTGAATCACCAGTTCAATCTCTACGTTTTGCGCCGCCAGTGTGGTGAAGGCGCGCTGGTGGTGCACTTCATCAATGTTGGCACCTGCTTCGCCCACCACCGCGGTAATGCGGGCCAGCGAGCCGGGTACGTCGCGCGCGCTCACCCGCACCCGGGCCAGCCGGCCGGCACGGACCATGCCGCGCTGAATAATTGCAGCCAGCAGCAAGGGGTCAATATTGCCGCCGCACAGCACCAGGCCCACCCGCTTGCCGCGCACCCGCTCGGGGTATTTGAGCAGCGCCGCCAGGCCGGCTGCGCCAGCGCCTTCGACCAAAGTTTTCTCAATCTCCAGCAGCATCAGCACCGCCTGTTCGATGTCGCCTTCGTCTACCAGCACCAGGTCATCGACCCGCTGTTCGATGATGGCCTGCGCAATGCGCCCCGGCGTGCCAACTGCAATGCCCTCGGCAATGCTGCTGCTGCCTTGCGGATGGCTGGTGTGCTTGATGGCATTGAACATGCCCGGGAAGCGCATGGTTTGCACGCCGATTACCTCAATGCCGGGGCGCAACGCCTTGGCTGCGGTGGCAATGCCGGCAATCAGCCCACCGCCGCCCACTGCAATGACCAGCGCGTCAAGGTCGGGCACGGCTTGCAGCATCTCCAGCCCCACGGTGCCCTGGCCGGCCACGATGGCTGCGTCGTCATACGGGTGCACAAAGGTAAGGCCCTGGGCTTCGGCCAAAGTCAGCGCGTGGCTGCGTGCCTCGTCCAGGGTGTCGCCGTGCAGCACCACCTCGGCACCAAAGCCGCGGGTGCGCTCTACCTTCACGCCCGGGGTGAAGCGCGGCATGACTATCACCGCCCGCAGGCCCAGGCGCTGCGCGTGGTAGGCCACACCCTGTGCGTGATTGCCCGCGCTCATGGCAATCACGCCACGGCGCTTCTCTTCATCATTGAGCTGGGCCAGCTTGTTGCAGGCGCCGCGCTCCTTGAATGAGGCGGTGAACTGCAGGTTTTCGAACTTCAGGAACACCTGCGCCCCAACGATGTCTGACAAGGTGCGCGACTCCACACACGGCGTGTTGAGCAAGTGGCCGTGCAGGCGGGCCGCCGCCTGGCGAATGTCTTCAAGTTCCAGCATGGGCCGGATTGTCGGGGTTAATACCCGCACAAAGTAGCGGTATTCCCACAATCAGCGTCTTCCATGTTGCTTCAGTCTGCGTTATTGTGGAATTGGCATGCGCAGTGTGCTGGAGGCTTTTCGATGGTCAAGCGTTCGGTCGATTTGCAGGTACTACCCTCACCCGGGCTCAAAGATGCGCCGGTGCTGGACCTCATGTGCTCGCATTTTGTGCTGACGCTGGCCGCCAAGCAGGGCGGCAAGTTCAATGTGCGGCGCGACCTTAATGGCTTGCTCTCTCTGGCGGGGCGCCACCTGGTGTGGCCCGCACCCGCGCTGCAGCGCCTGCGTGAATTTTTGGCCCGGCGCTGCAATGGCAACGAGTTCTGGCGCGGGCACGAGGCGCTGGGCAGCCGTGAATTTCTGGACCGCCACGGTGCCTGGCGCGGGCCCTATGAAGAAGGCACGCTGTTCTTCTACCTGGACGAATACGCCAAAGACGCCCCCAAAGACCTGCTGGCCGTGCTCACGGTCACCGGCGAGTGGCTGTCCAATGCGTTGAAGAAGCACAGCACCCTGGTAGAAAAAAACATCGACGCGCTGTCGGGCCTGCTGCAGCTCAACCAGGCGGAGCGCGCACTGCTGCTGTACGGCACCTTGGCGCGCTACCAGCGCGATTTGCGCAGCATTCTGGTGGAGTTCAAGGTCAACAACGCCCCCGAGGCCTATGCGGCGATTGCCGAAATTGCGGGCGTCAATGCCACCGAGGTAGGCGAGGCGCTGCGCGTGGGCTCGCGGCTGGAGCGTATTGGCCTGGTGGAAAACCTGATCTCTGAACACAACATCACCGACCTGGCCGACCTGATGAAGGTCAGTGAAAAACTGCCGCCGGTGCTGATGCGTGAATACCGCGACCAAAACGAGCTGATGGCCGTGTTCACCCGGCCATCCGCCAAAAGCGCACTGGGCCTGAGCGACTTCAGCTTTGTGGCGGAAGACGCCCAGGTGCTGTGTGCCCTGCTGCGCAACGCGGTGGAGCGTAAGGAGCCGGGCGTTAATGTGCTGCTGTATGGCCCGCCCGGCACCGGCAAGACCGAGCTGGCCAAAGTGGTGGCGCAGGCCTC
Source organism: Ramlibacter sp. 2FC (assembly GCA_943369755.1). GTDB lineage: Bacteria > Pseudomonadota > Gammaproteobacteria > Burkholderiales > Burkholderiaceae_C > CALROG01. The sequence goes on along the minus strand of CALROG020000015.1, from coordinate 4,819 downwards.
GGGGCTGGAGCTGTTTGAGGTGGAATACGCCGACCGTGATGGCAACTCGCTCAGCGGGCGCGACCGCTACCGCTCATTGCAGATTGCCCAGGTGTTCTTGAAAGGCAGCGCCCAGGCCGCGCTGCTGTTTGACGAAGTGGAAGACGTGTTCCCGCCGATTTCCAGCGAGGCCGCGCAACTGATGGCGCGGGCCGAGCAGGTGGTGGCACCGGGCAGCGGCAGCGTCAGCGGCAAGGCCTGGGTCAACCAGATCCTGGAGAGCAACGCCGTGCCCACGCTGTGGGTGACCAATCGCATTGAACAAATTGACCCGGCCTTTCGCCGGCGCTTTGCCTACCACCTGGAGCTGAAGAGCCCGCCCCCCGGCGCGCGCGAAGGCCTGGTGCGCAAGACGCTGGACGGTGTGCCTGTGAGTGACGCCTTTGTGGCCAAGCTCACCGAACGCAAAGGCCTGACCCCGGCGCAAATTCGCACCGCGGTGCGCTTTGCCGGCCTGGCCCAGGCGGGCGACACCACCACCGAAGCACTGATAGAACGCCAGCTACGCAATGCCGACCAGGCGCTGGGCAACCGCAGCCAGGGCGCGGGCGAGCGCCGCAGCGTGACCACCTACGACCTGGCCATGCTGAATGTGGAAACCCGCTTTGAAGTGCCGCGCATCGTGCAGGCGCTTAAAAGCCGCGGCCACGGCACGCTGTGCTTTTATGGCGCGCCCGGCACCGGCAAAACCGCGCTGGGCGAGCACATTGCCCGCGCGCTGGAGCGGCCGCTGATCATCAAGCAGGCCAGCGATTTGATGAGCAAGTACGTGGGCGAAACCGAGCAGAACATGGCCGCCATGTTCCGCGAGGCCGAAAACGAAAAAGCCGTGCTGCTGCTGGACGAGGCCGACAGCTTTTTACAAGACCGCCGCGGCGCCCAGCGCACTTATGAGGTGACCGAAGTCAATGAAATGCTGCAAGGCATGGAGCGCTTTAACGGCATCTTTGTCTGCACCACCAACCTGCTGGACCGCATAGACCAGGCAGCGCTGCGCCGCTTTACCTTCAAGATCAAGTTCATGCCGCTGACTACAGCGCAGCGTGAAGCAATGTTCACTACCGAAGCCCTGGCGGGGGATGCTGCGCTGATGACGCCCGAGCTGCGCGAGCGCCTGGCCCGCCTGCAACAGCTTTGCCCCGGCGACTTTGCCGCAGTGAAGCGGCAAGTGGACATCCTGGCCACCGAGTTCAGCGCGGCGGAGTTTCTGGAGCAACTGGAAGCCGAGCACCGCATCAAGCCGGAGGTCCGCGAGGCACGGAACATGGGCTTCATTCAGTAGCAAATCAGGCTGTAGCCCTCGCCGGCGCTTGGTAATCTGCTACTGATTTGATAGCAAATTATCACGCCCGTATCGTAGACGGTCGGCTAGCGGGTCCTGAAGCTGTCGATACGCGCCAATAGCGGCAGGGGCTGGAATCTACTGCGGTTAAAAGCAGTCATAGCACCTTAGTGGGAACATGGACCGCCTGCTCGGGCAGAGGCGTTGACGATCAATCTGCAATGACTTTTTAATTCATTGTTGAGCTAGACGTATCATGTTCTGCATCGCATGGGCACCAGGGAGGTGAGACCGTGAAAATCGACATCCATACGCATACCCGGAAGTGCAAGTCTGGCGATGCAGCTACGCGTGAAATTGCACCAGAAGACTTCTGTTCCTCGATCTTGTCGACAGAGGTGCGAGTCGTTGCAATCACGAATCACAACGTCTTCGACCTCGCGCAGTTCGAAGATATCAGGGCGCGCATCGGTACAGCCGCACAAGTATGGCCTGGCGTGGAATTCGACGTCTATGACGATAAGACCAAAGGGCACTTACTGGTAATCACATCGCCTGGGCTGGCGGGAAAGTTCTCGGCCGCGGTCATTGCACTTACGAACGGGCATACACCCGACTCCTTCAGGGTCACGATCCCGGAGGTACTCGCTAGGTTTGACTCGATGGGCCCGATCTATGTCGCGCACTACAAGCAGAAGCGCCCTAGTGTCTCGGACGAGATGCTTGCGGTTCTTGAAGCAGGTGCCAAGAACAAATGGTGCATCCTGAAAGAGGTGAGCAACGCGATTTCGGCCGGCATTCACATCTCACACGGGCGGTCTTCGATCTACGGTTCCGACATCCATGACTGGACGAAGTACACAGAGACCGCTCGTGAGTTGCCCGATCTCCGTTTGCCCATCGACAGCTTTGAGCACTTCTGTTTGCTCTTGCAGAAAGACCCCACAACGATCAACACGGCAATGCATCGTAAGACTTGCGAGACCTTGACCTTGGTCCCTTTCGAGGACAAGAAGACGCTTTCCATCAAAGTGTTTGATGACATCAACATCCTATTCGGGCCGAAGGGAACCGGGAAGTCGAAGATCCTTGAGGCAATCGCCAAGCATTACACCAAGAACGGTATCGATGCGAGGGTGTTCGAATCGGCCGCCGACCGGCTCGATGATATTTTTGATGTCAGAGGTAAAAATCTCAGTTTAAACCTCAATACATACGACATCAGCTACTGCCAAGATGAAATTCAGGTGGTGCGACAAGCGGGGGAGGTCGATGTCACTAGTACGACCAAGTTCAAGGTCTTTTTCGAGACGGCGGCGTCGAACAAGAATGCCAAGAAGATATTGCTTAAGGACATCGACACCGAGGAGGCGGGGGACGCCAAGCGCAGTTTCACGAAGCACTACGAGACGACCTTGAAAATTGGTGATTTCGCGGAACTGCTTGAAAGCGATCCGCTCATCAAGAAAGAACTTTTGGCCGACGAGTTTGTCGAATTGAAGAGGCTCGTGGGGCTGCTACTCGAACGCCTCAGTAGCAAAGAATGGTCAGACTACGTTGATTGGAAAGAGATAACTTTCCTCAACTCCGCAATTGCAAAGTTTCGCAAGGAGGTTGAGCGTAAGACGGGATCGCCCGCGAAGCCAACCACAACGGGCTTTCGCGAATATGCGATGAATCGCATCCGGGTCGCCGTCAGTGCGCTTGCCATCCTTAAGAGTCTGAAGACGGCAATAGCTAGTGACCAAGAAGTGATTGGTGACTTAGGGTCAGGCAAGGGCGAGTTGAAGTTCGTAACTCAGTACCTCTTCCAAGATGGCCATGTCACCGACGGCGAGCTATCTAGTATCACGAAAGTAAAGAAGGGTCTGCAGAAGAAATTTGCCATCGCCCTTCTTGATGTGCTCAAGCATGCCTTTCAGGATGACTTATTCAAGTTTGTTTCAGACCTGAATGACATAGAAGACGTGGAAGAAGTAAGCACTGTTTATGAGCTCTTGATGTTCAAGCGGCACTTCACGTTGGACGGGGTACCCTATAGGCCATCTAGTGGTGAGGCGTCGATGGTGATGTTGCAGAAGGAGCTCGGGGAGGACAAGGACGTGTATATCCTTGATGAGCCAGAAAAGAGCCTCGGGAACGAGTACATCAACGACGTGATCGTGCCACTCATCAAGGAGCGGGCGAAGTCAGGCCGGCGGGTGTTCATTTCGACTCACGATGCAAATATCGCCGTTCGAACGCTGCCGTATTGCTCAATCTATCGCACGTACGGGCCGGAGGGTTACAGAACCTTTGTAGGAAACCCGTTCACGAACAACCTTGTGAATTTGGATGACCACACGATGCTACACAACTGGAAAGATGTCAGCATGAGGACTCTAGAGGGTGGGAAGGACGCTTTTGGAGAGCGAGGAAAGATTTATGGTCACTCTTAAGGCAACGGTGGAATGCAAAGAGGAAAAATACTTTCTCATGATCTACGTCGAGGAAGGGGCGGTCACCATCCCGCTTTCCGACGACGATTCAAACGCGGTGAAAAGTGCGTTCAACAAGCTCATACAGCGGATCAGACGCGGTGAATTCGCCATCCAGCTCGATGAGATCGGCGACGACCTTTTCTCGATGGTAGCCAACGAGTACCTCATTCAGTTAAATCGTGAAATTCAAGAGGTGCACAGCCAGATGAAGGAGTACGGCCTGATAAAGCCGGCAGCTCTTCCTGCGCAATAAAGCCGTTCACTCATGTCGGCTCGGCGCTTTTCGTACTAGAGCCCCGGGTGTGCGCGTGCCACGGTTCGTTACTGTTCTACTGCCCCCTGGTGATTGGCATGGACAGCGAAACTGCAAACAGGTATCGATGTAGCGCTTTTATGCTACCTGCGGCCCGTCGCACCGAATTGCTGGGCTCCTAAGCCTCACGTCGGGCAACAGGGATCTCAATTCAGCGAGAAGAGCGACCCCTATGGCGGCTTCCGGTCTAAAACGGACGCGCATGCGCACTTCATTTGTCAAAGCTTTAGTTGCTATTGTTGAGTTTTATCCGGGGGGCATTCCATGGCAAGAGAACAACGGTATGTGAGGCGTTGCTGGCATGCGTGTGCACGCGCGGCATCTTTTGAGTGGTTTCTTACTCCTAAGCAGCCGAATGGTGGTGACATCGTGCTCGCGCGGGCGCTTTGCGTAGCGTTAGAAGCGGCAGTGGCAGCGCTGGTACTGAGGAACATACTAGATCCCGATCTCAGTTGGTGTTTTTCTGGTATGGCACTAAGGGAGCAGTTGATTGAAATCGCGCCCTGGTTTGCTGCAGCCGTTGGCGCCGCTTACGCGGCACTCTACGCACGATTCAGCTCCCAGTGGAGCTACCTTGCCAATTTATACAACCAGATTAAGCAGGCGGAGGTAGAGCTTTTGCATGCTGGAGCATCGGGCGAGCTTGAAGCGACTAGAAGACTCGCTCAGTGGAAGGCGGGCTACATTGAAGATGCTCAGGATCTG